>SUXX01000014.1 GCA_015060735.1 Bacteroides sp. | reverse complement strand
AAGTAGCATGGAACGGTCAAGCCTTGAACATCACTTTGACCGAAGACACTCAGGCTTTGGACGAATTGGTAGTAGTAGGTTACGGTGTGATGCGTAAGTCAGACGTTACCGGTTCTATCTCTGTAGCCAAAGGTGAAGACTTGATCAAAGGTCAGGAATTTAGTGCATTGGATGCATTGCGTGGTAAGGCTGCCGGTGTAAACATCTTCTCTAACTCTTCTCAGCCGGGTGCACAAGCTAGCCGCGTTATTATCCGTGGTCAGTCTACCATCAATGCTTCTTCAGACCCATTGTATGTAGTGGACGGTGTGGTAATGGAAGACTTCTACTTGGTAAACCCGAACGACATCGAATCAATGGAAGTATTGAAGGATGCTTCTGCAACTGCTATCTACGGTGCTCGTGGTGCTAACGGTGTTATCATGGTAACTACCAAGCGTGGTAAGAAGGGTGGCGACGGTACTCAAATCTCTTATCAAGGTTCTGTAAGCGTTGCTTCTATGGCTCGTAAGATGGATACCATGAACGCTCAGGAATGGGTGGAAGCTTACAAAATTGGTATTGAAAATGCTAACAAATGGTACGATGCTGGTTATTCAACAGACTGGGCAAACGACTATTTCAGCGACAGACGCTTCTTCGATTCTAACGGTAACCCGATCTATGACACTAATTGGCAAGATGAAGCTACCCGTACAGCTGTTTCTCACAACCATCAGTTGAATATCCAGCAGGCTAGCGGTAACTCATCTATGGGTGCATTCTTGAACTATACTGACCAACAAGGTGTTGTTAACAACACTTACAGCAAGCGTATCAGCGGCAAGATTGCATACGATGCTAAGCCAACTAAGTGGTTGTCGACTTCTGTAAACTTGATGGTGAATCACACTTGGGGACGTTATAGTCCTGAAACTGGTGGTGGACAGGATGCTCGTCGTACATTAATTGAAATGGTACCTTGGTTACCGGTGAAGTATGATGGCAAATATACTACAGCTGCAACTCCAAGCTTCTCTGGTTTGGAAGGTATGTCTAACCCTGTTATGATTTTGGATTTGCAAAAGCGTAGAAATTACAACACAAAGATTTTCGGTAATGCAGCTTTGACATTCCATTTGATGGAAGGTTTGGATTTGAAGACTCAGTTTGGTATCGACCACTCTAACCGTGAATACAGAGGTTATTCTTCAATCACATTGAATAATATCTCTATGCCTAATGGTTGGGCTGATTATACTCATTACGGTACAACTTATTGGCAAGAAGAAACCTACTTGACTTACAACAAGACTTTCAACGATGACCATCGTTTGAACGCAATGCTTGGTCTATCTTGGCAGGAACGCGTTTACCAACGTAACCGTTCGTATACAGAAGGTTTCTCAGATGACTTCTTTGAAGACAACAACATGGGTGCAGGTACCAATCCTTCATCTCCGGAATCGGAATGGACTCGTTGGGCAATGAACTCATACTTCTTGCGTTTGATGTATAACTACAAAGATCGTTACTCTGTAACCGCTACCGGTCGTTATGATGGTTCTTCTAAGTTCGGTGAAAGTAACAAGTATGCGTTCTTCCCTTCAGTAGGTTTGGCATGGAATGTTTCTCGTGAATCTTGGTTGATTGACAACCAAACTATCAGTAACTTGAAAGTTCATGGTTCTTACGGTTTGACCGGTAACTCTGAAATCGGTGTATACCGTTCATTGGGTCGTATTGGTTCAGGTACATTGTTGCTGGACGATGCACGTAATCCTTATGCTTACATGAGTTCGTTGGCTAACCAAGATTTGAAGTGGGAAAAGACTGCAACAATCGACTTCGGTGTTGAATTGGGCTTGTGGCAAAACCGTTTGACATTCGATGTATCTTACTATAACAAGAAGACTACCGACTTGTTGCTCGACTGTCCGGTTCCTCACTCAACAGGTTTTACTTCTATTTATAAGAATATCGGTTCTGTACGTAACCAAGGTTTCGACATCATGATTTCAGGTCGTCCATTCGATACTGAAGATTTCAGCTGGAGCTCTACATTGAGTGCTAACTACAATAAGAACGAAATCTTGGCGTTGGGTGACACCAATGCAGATATCGAACAAATTGGTTTCGTATCAGGTGCTAATGCGATCTTGCGTGTAGGTGAATCAATGGGTGCATTCTATGGCTACAAGCGTTTGGGCGTATGGACTGTAGAAGATTATCAGAATGGTTTGTGTGAACAAAAGAAGATTGGTCGTGCTAAGCGTGAAGCTAACAAGTCTATTTTGGGTAAAGGTACTCCAGACTGGACAGGTAGCTGGATCAACAACTTCCGTTACAAGAATTTCGACTTGACAGTAGATATGCAGTTTGTATTGGGTGTTGAAACTACTCAACAGTTCTATCACTCTACATACGACCGTTTCGGTATGACAAACGGTTTGGACAACATTCTTTATGATGCTTATGACGGTACCAATCCAACAACTATGCAACAGGCAATCTTCATTGCTCCTAAGTCTGGTCAGGATTCAATGAACGACTCTGCATGGGTAGTTGATGGTTCTTACCTCCGTATGAACATGCTTCAGTTGGGTTATACATTCGACTCTAAGGTGATTGAACCTCTTGGCTTGTCTGCTTTGCGTTTGTATGCTTCTGCTAACAACTTGTTCTTGATTTGCTCGGATGAGTTCGAAGGTTTCGACCCTGAAGCAACTTCACAAGGTACTAACCAATTCGGTCAGAACTTGGCATTCTTCTCTTATCCAAGAGCTAGAACATTTACATTCGGTGTTAATGTATCATTCTAATGATTTACTAATAAATTAAACAAGAATTAAACAATGAAAAAGATATTAACCTCAATGATGGCATGTGCATGCCTTATCGGCTTCAGTGCATGTGACTCATTCTTGGATGAAGAACCAAAATCAACAATGACATCCAATCTCTTCTACCAAGATCAAATTCAGATAGAGCAGGCTGTGAACTATTTGTATCGTACCGGTGCTCCTAATAAATTGACAGGTGCAGGTTCTGCATATATGGGTAATATTTCAACTGTTAACAGCATGTTGACAGGTTATTTCCAGAACATTTACGAAGGTCAGGAGTCTATTTGTGAATATGCTCGTAAGTTGACCAGACAAGGTAACGAACAGATTATTTCAAAATCTATGGATGATTTGTGGGATGCTTGTTATCGTGCCATCAACTCTGCTAATATGGTTCTTAAGTCAGCTCCAGAAGTGGACTTTGACAGCGATGCTACTAAGTCACAAATGATTGCTGAAGCAAAATTCTTCCGTGCATGGAACTACTTTGCAATGGTTAAGATGTGGGGCGATATCCCATTCTATACTGATGTATATGGTGTAGACGCAAGTGAAATGCAATTGGAACGTTCTCCGAAAGCAACAGTTTTGGCTGCTATCGTAAGCGATTTGAAGGATGCTATCCCAGGATTGCCAGCTGGTACACAAGCTGAGAATGGCATGAGAGTTCCTAGTGCTGCTGCTTCAATGTTGTTGGCTGAAGTGTACATGTATCAAGGTGATTATTCAAATGCAGCTTCTGCAGTAAAGGCTGTCATCAATTCTTCTGCTCATGGCTTGACTCCTCACAATGCAGCATTCGATGTAAATAACTTCGATGCAACTCGTTACGAAACAGCTTACAATACCCTTCGTAAGGAAGATGGTTTGGCTGAAACTATTTATGCATATGAATTTAACACGACTATCTCTAATGGTGGTTGGTGGCCGACTTATGCATTTGATACTAAGGCTACAGGTCTTTTCGGTACATATTCTATTTTTGAACGTGTATTTACTCCTTCAAACCAGTTCTTGAATATCTATGAAGCTAATGATATGCGTATCCAACCTAATCAGTTCTTCCACTGGGAATACACTCACCCTGAATCTGGCTTAACTTGGAGTGCAGATAAGGATGCCACAACAGGTGAATACTTGTGGGCAGGTTGCTGGTATTGGTATGATGAACAAGCTGTACTTTCTTCAGGCCGTGGTGCAAAGGACCGTGATGTATGGCGTTATGCAGAAGCTTTGCTGTACGGTGCAGAAGCTATTGCACAGACAGAAGGTGTAACTGCTGAAGCAGCCGGTTATTTGGCTAAAGTTCAGGCTCGTGCAAACATGGAAGGTAAGACTGAAGCTCAAATCGCAACAGAATTGCAAGGACTTTCTAAGGAAGCTTTCATTGAAGCAGTTTGGACCGAACGTCTTCGTGAATTCCCATTAGAATTCAAGATTTGGGATGACTGCGTTCGTACAGGTAAATTCCCTGTAGTTGATGCTACCGAAAAGGGTAAAGTTACATATGTAAACTTGGTAGGTGCACAGAATGGTTCAGGTGGAACATTTAAGGATTCAGACTTGTTGTGGCCGCTTTCATTAAATGAAATCCAACGCAACCCGAACTTAACTCAGAACCCGGGTTATTAATCATCCGCTTTGAACAAAGTTTATTTATGATAAAAATCCCTGCTCCACTTGGAGCAGGGATTTTTTTGTTTCTCCTTTATATCTCCAGTTTCTCATTGGATTCAGATAACACATATGGAAAATACGACCTCTACAATACAGCATTTGCCCAAGCTAATCGCTATACCGCAAGCAAAGTGGTTCGACGCCATATCGGCACCACTACCCTACACAAGATTGTGGTAGTATATCGGGGAACAGAAATAGTTGTTTGCGAGAAAATTGTCTAATCATTCAAAACCCATTTCTGTCTCCAACGCCTCAATAGCTATGTGAATAACCTTGATATGGATTTCCTGTATACGATCTGAATAGCGAGAACAAGGAGCACAGACAGATACATCGGCTTCCCGACAAAGAGGATTATCACTTTCGCAAGTCAAAGCTATAACTTTCAATCCTTTTTCATGTGCCATACGGACTGCCCGTAATACATTTTCAGAGTTTCCGCTAGTGCTAATTCCCAACAGAACGTCCCCCGGACACCCAAAAGCCTCTACCCAACGGGAAAAAGTTTCTTCATAAGAAAAATCGTTGCTTGTACAAGTCAGGTAAGCAGGATCATTGATGGCCATAGCAGGTAATGGACGTCGATTCTTA
Organism: Bacteroides sp.; assembly: GCA_015060735.1. Classification (GTDB taxonomy): domain Bacteria; phylum Bacteroidota; class Bacteroidia; order Bacteroidales; family Bacteroidaceae; genus Phocaeicola. Next base: position 37,828 of record SUXX01000014.1, on the reverse strand, counting down.
CGAAATCGTCCGGTCAATTCTTCTGCAAAGTGCATAGCATCGCATAAAGAACCACCATTACCACAACTTAAAATTTTACCTCCCTGTTTTAAAGCTGCCGACATGACATTTACCATTTCACCGATACTGTTTATCGTATGAGGATGGGCTAAGAATCTTTCTAATGTATCGCGGGCTTCCGCAAGACTATTCGCTATGATTTGTTCTTTCATTAGATGAATCATTAATCATGAATGAGCTGCCGCCACAGACAAAGCTGCATAATCTCCAATTGTTTCTCCTAAAACTGCCGGAACAACCTGACAGACAGCGTTAGCTAAAGGCAGAGCCTCGCGTTCCAATACTTCTGCAACATAAGGTGCCATGAGATCTTCGCAACGAGTATAAATGCTACCGATGACAATCTTTTCGGGATTAAGAATGTCCACAAGGAAAGCCAATCCTCGGCCGAGTTGCAAAGCAGAGTCACGATAAACAGCAAGAGCCAATTCATCACCTGCACGGGCAGCCTCAGCTACGATTCGAGCATCTATGCTTTCTACATCTCCATTGGGACACCAACTCACTGTCAACCCCATTTGCAATTGTTCCTTGGCTTTGCTAATGGCAAGCTGACGAATACCTCCTCCACTACAAAATCCTTCGAAGGAGCCGCTTTTTCCATAGCCAACTGGGCCGTAATCACTTAATCGCACATGCCCTACTTCACCGGCGTTATCATTAGTACCGGCATATAGTTTACCATTTAATATCAACCCCGCTCCCAGTCCCGTACCGAAAGTCAAAAATATCATGTTTTGCGTACCTACTCCGGCACCAAAAGTCCATTCAGCTAATGCACAAGCATTGGCATCGTTCTGTATAGCAGCAGGTATACAGAAACGATCCTGAAATAATTTCACAATCTCAATAGAATCCCAACCCGGCAGATTAGGTGGTGAAAGTATTATCCCACGTTTGCTATCTAATGGACCACCACAACTGATACCGATAGCACTCACATTTTCAGGCGTCAAACCGTGACGTTTCATCAATTGGGCTGTTGTGTCCAAAAGGTTTCCAAGTGTTTCTTGCACATGAGTCGTATCAAACCGAAGTTTATCTACCAATTCGACAGAACTACCCTCACAACGACCATATGTGACAGCACACTTGGTGCCGCCTATATCAATTCCTATCAGATTTTTCATGATTCTTTATTTCTTTATCAGTTCGTGTGTCATGTCATATTCCAGTACACCGCCTTGCATAATGGTTTCGTAACTGATAGTACGTCCCTTTAATAATTTACCATTAAAACGGATAGATTTCACGTACAGATTTTCTTTACTGATATTGTTAGCCTTTATCTCCAATGATTTGCCGTTCGGAAGCGATAACTTCATAAACTTAAACTGAGGAGCACCGAACACGTATTGGCCAGAAACCGGATCTACAGGATAGAACCCCATTCCGGAGAACATATACCAGGCTGACATTTGTCCACAATCATCATTACCACAGAGACCATCACGTGAGGCGAGATAAAACTCATCGAATACACGACGAACAATCTCGGCCGTACGGTCGCGACGATCCGCGTAAGGATAAAGATAAGCGACATGGTGGCTTGGTTCGTTTCCGTGTGAATAAAGTCCGATAAGCCCTGTTACATCTGGAATTTCTTCAGCACCCGGAATTTTGCTGGGGTCTTGTTGGAATAAAGAATCCAGCTTAGCAACAAAGGCCTGCTTATTTCCGAACAATTTAATCAAACCTTCCGGATTGTGTTGCACATGCCAAGTCCATTGCCAAGCATTACCTTCCGTATAATCACGACGTTTGTTAGGCGTTGGAGTGATAAGGGCAGCCGGGTTGAATGGTTCATACCATTGTCCTTGAGTATCGCGGGCACGCATGAATCCAGTTTCTTTATCAAACAAGTTACGGTAATTTTCAGCACGTTTTAAGAAGAACCTATAATCAGCCATCTTTCCCATAGCTTTAGCCATCATGGCTACGCAATAATCATCGTAACATGATTCCAACGTACGCGATACGCTTTCGATATAACTATCGTCGTATGGGAAATAACCATATTGATTGTATTTAGTCCAATCGGCTTTATTATGATCATGAGTCATCGATTTTTTCACTGCCTCATAAGCCAATTCGGCATCGAAAGAACGGTCACCTTTCAGATAGGCATCCACTATCGGATTCACTGCATGGTTTCCAATCATACACCAGGTTTCACACAAACCATATTCATTGGTAACCAATAAACCTGTCTGGCGATATTTTTCAAGCATGGAGCGAATCATCGCACTATTCATTTCCGGATACATCAGATTGAGGAACGGGTGTTGTGCACGATAGGTATCCCACAGTGAGAAGTTGGTAAAAAGTTCACCTTCCTCACAATGATGGGGCTTATGATCCCAACCTACATACTGACCATCTATGTCTGTCACCAGATTCGGCATGATAAGTGAATGATATAATGAAGTATAAAACGATACTTTCTGTCCTTCTGTGAGTTCTTCCATCTCAATACGGCTCAAATAGCTATGCCATGTTTCTTCTGCTTCACGAATTACCTTCTGAATCCCCCACACCGGAATTTCGGTTTCCACATTATGCTTGGCTCCCTCCGTACTGATTGTAGAAAGTCCGACCTTGATGTCCACATTTTCTCCCATTTCAGTAGCAAAGCGAAGCAACATCTTTACAGCCTTCCCTTTTACATCGCTTGATATTCCGGTTTTACCGTCTACATAAGTAGTAACCTGTTCGAACGGTTTCGAAAAACGTGCATAGAAATAATATTGATGATCTTTGACAAAACCCTTGGAGCGACGGAAGCCTACCACGGTTTGAGAATCCACAACACGGACAAAACTTTCGATAACCTGATCGTTGATGCCATGTTCTAAATCGATAAGAATACCCGATTGTTCGTGGCGAGGGTATTGATAACGATGATATGCTGCCCGCCGAGTAGCTGCCAAATCCACTTTGATATTATAATCGGTCAGATGCACTCCGTAATACCCCGGCCAAGCAGCCTCAGTTTTGTGCGAATAGTGCGAACCGTAGCTTTTTTCTTCCGATTCGTGAACGAAAGGTACTTCACCAGTAACCGGCATGAACAGTACATCTCCCATGTCGGCACATCCTGTACCGCTGAGATGGGTATGTGAAAATCCCCGGAGAAAATCTGAATCAAAGTTATAACCGGCACAATAATCCCACGTCCATTTAGGAAAGTTGTCTGGGCCGACTTGCACCATACCAAAAGGTAAAGTGGCAGCCGGATACGTATGTCCAACATAATCTGTGCCAATAAATGGGTCTACATAACGAGTAAGAAGTTTCTGTTGAGGAGAGGCATATGCCATAGCCAAGGCTAGAGAAACAGCCCAAAATGAAAGAAGCATGCGTTTCATGGTATTATTATTTTTACGATATGCAAACTTACAATAATTTAGATATAAAAACAAAAAAAGGAGGAAATCAAATTCCTCCTTTTTTATTTTCACCATTTTATTTCAAGCTATTCAGCAAATCCAATTTTCCGTCATTCACCAACTTGATAATCAGTTCACCAAATAAGGTGTTTTGCCATGCAAACCATTCGCGAGTGAACTTCTTAGCATCGTCCTTATGGAAGGATTCGTGCATAAAACCTGTACCAGCATCTGTCTTCATCAACATGGTGATACATTCAGCAATTTCTTCATCACATTGGCTGGTAAATGCCTTCATCATGATACTCATTGGCCATACCATGTCGTAGCCACAGTGCGGACCTCCAATACCCTCTCCGGCCTTACCTTTAAAGAAATAGGGATTATCTTCGCTCCAAACGAAACGACGGGTGTTCTGATAAATCGGATCGTTCAATTCCACATCACCCAAATAAGCCAAACCTAACAAGCTAGGTACATTGGCATCGTCCATCAACATGTGATTGCCGTAACCATCCACTTCGAAAGCATAGATTGTACCATACTTCGGATGATTGTAAGTAGCATATTTACGCAATGCTTCTTCTACTTCATCAGCCAAATCCTTACATTCCTTCGCCAATACCTCATTCTTATTGACTGTTGTCAAAATCTCAGCAGCCTTACGCAAAGAAGTAACCGCAAAGAAGTTTGAAGGAACCAAGAATGGGAAAGTTGTTGCATCATCAGACGGACGGAACACTGATACAATCAAGCCAACCGGATTAGCAGGATGACCCTTACCGCTATTTTCTACCGTATCAGTAGCTGTTTCAGTCACACGTTGGAATCTGTACGGACCAGGACCATCTTTACGTTGTTGTTCCTTGAAAGTCTTCAAAACGTTTTCTACCGCTTGCACCCAAATGCCTGAAGTAAAGATAGAATTATCACCGGTTACTTGCCAATAATGGTAAGCCAAACGGATAGGATAACACAAAGAGTCGATTTCGTATTTACGTTCATGCAATTCCGGCTTCATATCGGTCATATCCGATTGCCAATGTCCACCTACCGGGCCATCGTTGAACGCATTTGCATACGGGTCGATATTGATGCACTTAAATTGACGCAAGATAACCCCGCGAAGCATCTTTTTCAATTCAGGGTCTTCGTTGGCCAACTGAACGTAAGGCCAAACCTGTGCACCCGAGTCACGCAACCACATGGCGTGAATATCACCAGTGTAAACGAAAGTATCATCTTCACCATCCAACTTGCGGTAGTGAACGGTAGTATCCAAGGTATTAGGGAAACAATTTTCGAACATCCAAGCCAAATAAGGATTGGTCAACATCTTCTTGATTTCCTGAATTTTCTTTTCAACTGCATCAGACTTAAACAAACGTTCTGACTGTTTAGGACGTTGACTGACAAACTTACCCACATTATCGCATACTGCGATCAAATTGCCTTCTTCCAAAGTAGAGGCTACAACATCAGCGGATGACATACTCAGTGCCAAAGCTGCTGTTATCCATAATTTCTTATCCATCATTTTTTTTATTTAAATTTTTATTCAATTTCATCCAACCAAGCCAACGCGGCAGCACCCAATAAAGCTGCATTACCATCTTCCAACTGAGAAATTAAGAATTTGGCAGTACCCTTATAATTATCAAACACTGTTTTTTGATAAGTCTCTATCAGATGAGGCATAAAACAGTTGGCAGCCTTTGTCAACCCTCCGAAGAAAATAAATGCTTCAGGGTCAGAGAAAGTTGCAAAATCAGCACAAGCTTCACCTAGCCACTCTCCTGTCAAACGGAAAACTTCACAGGACAAAGCATCGCCTTGCATAGCTGCATCATATACATCCTTAGAAGTAATATCAGCCGGATTCATCTCATGCAATGGACTATCTGTATACGATGCCAATAAGTCACGAGCTGTTTGAGCAACTCCTGTAGCCGAGCAGTATGTTTCCAAACATCCTTTACGACCACAAGGACAAGGACGTCCACTCTCCGGGCGTATAGATACATGTCCCAATTCGCCGGCAAAACTTTTACGGCCATAAACCAATTTGCCATTTACAACGATACCACTGCCTACACCTGTACCCAAAGTAAGCATAATGAAATCATTCATTCCCCTTGCAGCACCATATAGCATTTCTCCCAAAGCGGCTGCCTTGGCATCATTAGTAATACGAACAGGAAGTGAAATTTCCTGTTCCAATAATTCAGCCAATGGAACAACACCCTTCCAAGGCAAGTTCGTTGCATTCTCAATAGTACGATCCCAATAATTCACATCCGGTGCTCCGATGCCAATGGCTTTCACCGTCTCTGTCCCTCCAATCTTTTCTAGCAAGAAACGGATGGCTTCTCCACAACGGCTGACAAAATCCGAAAGATTCGGATAAGTCTGGGTTTTAAAAGAAGTTTGATGCAATACATTCCCTTCCTTATCAACTACGCCAAACACGGTATTGGTACCACCTAAATCACAAGCTATTACGTAATTTTTCATGGCATTCCTTATTAATAATTGGATTTACCAGCATTTACTTGATAAGTTTCTTCCTTATCCCCGTAACGTACAACCAACTTGAACGGAATATTTGAATCTACTTCAATACGTGGCTTTTCTGTAGCCGAGCGACGGGCAGCCGCCTTCAAACTGATATTGCCTTCCGGACCGAAAGGATAACGTTCAATACCGTTTGCTTCTGTCAAGTTCACATCCCATACAATGGTCTTGGTAGGATAATCACCACGGATACCAATGATGAACTCAATAAATTCAGCAATTGGAGCCAAACCTGTCCAACCGATAAAGTTATCGCGAGCCATAAATCCCGGTTCAGCAGCTTCCGGAGCATAGTATTCATAGAAAGTACCGGTCTTCTTGTATACCTGGAAAATTTGGTCGTAATGGCTCAAAGCGATTTCGCGAGCTTGCTTGCGGAATCCCTTATCCATCAAACCACGCATAATCATGTAGTTGGTACCCGGCCAAATACCACCTTGCCAATAGCGGCCATTTTCTTTGTAACGAGGATGGTTAGCAGCCAATGATGGCACACGGAAAGGTCTCTTGAAAGTTTCCGGATTATCCAATTCGGCTACCAAACGCTTCAATTGGTCGTCTGTCAAGACATCGGCATGCAATGCCCAGAATGCACCGATACCCTTGGTTGTACACAAAGAGCCATCTGCATATTGGTCATAGAGGAAACCAGTCTTTTCATCCCACAAATTTTCACGGACATACTTCTTCAACATCTTGGCTTCATCTTCCAAGGTTTCAATTTCTTGCCAACGTTCTGTATAGAAACCGAGTTCCAACAACAAACCGGCTGTGAAAATCTGCTGCAAGTTAGTATCCAACCAAATCATGTGACCGTGGCTGTAAATAGGATTATATTCGCTCTTTACACGTGGCATATTGTCCATACCTGTACCCCAACCACTAGTCCAGTAAGTACCGTTACGCCAAGTACGGTTCAATCTCAGCCATTCATAGTAGCCACAAAGTGCCGGGAAAATCTTGTGTAAACGTTCGGTATCTCCAAACTGATGATAGTAGACCATTTCGCACCATGGCAACAAGTTCGGGCCAGTGCTGGTTGGGTCGTAACGTTCGAAACAGTCGGCACCGTTCGCCATGATTTCGCGACAGATAAAGCCGTCTGGATGTTGCTTTGCATAGAAGTTATCCAAAGTCTTCTGGAATGGGAAGAAACGTTCGCCATAACGGGCAAACATCAAGATGAAAGCCGAGTCCCACATAAAAATGTTGCCATTATAAGCAGTATCAATATAAGGGCTTACAAAACCAGAACCCGGTTGCGGATTACGGATATTACCCACACCGATTTCCCATGCTTTCCAATACATTTCTACTTCCTTGTCGTGACCTGCCCAGATGGGTACCGGAAGAATCTTTTTAGCTTGTTCGAAAGTAGGGATTTCCATATAATTAGGACGCATGGTGCGGAATTCATTATCAGCAGCCAATGTAGACTTTACATACGTATTCTTATAAGGAATCTTATAAATACTGTCATTACCGCAGCTCTGTGCCCGAGCAGTGACAGCCAACAGGCTCATCAGAGCCACCAAACATACAAATACTGTGTTTTTCATTATTTATTAAGTTTTAATAGTTTAACAATCTTATGAAATATATCCGAGTTTTCATACATTCCTGTGAAGTTTTCGGCTCCCGGGCCAAAGGCATATACCGGAACCATCACACCCGAGTGACTGGTTGTAGAGAAGCGGCATTGAATTTCACCTTTGCTCAAGTCACCATCCACCAAAGTCAAACCACCGGTTTCATGGTCGGCAGTAACTATCACCAATGTTTCTCCATCTTTAGCAGCCCATTCGAACACCTTACCTACGGTACGGTCGAAGTCGTGTGTTTCTTGCATCAAGAGGTCCAAATCATTGAAATGACCATAGTCGTCCAATTGAGAACCTTCAATCATCATGAAAAACCCTTTCTTGTTCTTATCCATGATGTCCATCCCTTTCAATGCAGATGCGGCCAAACGATCCCCTCTTTCTGCCGGAAGCGGTGTATCTCTCGGTTCGGTTACCGCAAAGATTCGTCCACCTTCCAAGGCTTGACATTCTTCCCAGCTACGGGCTACCTGATAACCTTTTGCTTCCAGTTCCTTGAAGATGTCGCGTCCGTCCGGGCGGTTTACAAACTTCTCGGCACCACCTCCTACCACATAATCGGCATCACACTCCACATAGTCGGCAATAATCCCATATTCATTATCACGGTCTACATCGTGGCAACAAAAGTCGGCAGGGGTTGCATCCCACAAACGGCAAGTTACCGCAACACCGGCTGACATGCCTTTTTGCTTAGCCAAGGTGATTAAAGAAGGTTGCGGATTGCCATTCACATCCACCCCTACACTGTGATATTTGGTTTTCTGACCGATTGCCATGGCTGTACCACCAGCACCCGAGTCGGTAATCAATTTATCGGCACAATAAGTCTTTGAAAGACCGATTGCCTGTGCATTGTCCAAAAAGAGTTTACCGCGATTGGCAGTCCATGCCGAATATACATGCATCAAACTCATGCCGTCGCCAATCATCAGAATGACATTCTTTACTTTTTTTCCTTTGGGAGGAAGAATCTGTTGCACTTCATAAGGATGCTCCATCACGTATGTGTGAAGTTTGGCAGCCTTTTCTTGTGCATTAACCATGCTTGTTACTCCAAGCAACAAACAAGCTACTCCTAATTTCAACAATGTTTTTTTCATATCTTTCATTATTTAACATACAACACTGATGCAGGAATGGGTTCCAATTGCTCCTTAGAAGGTAACTTCCAAGCCCAACTCAACTCCTGTCCTTCATAGTCCTCCAAATAGAGCAAGCGGAAAGAATGGAATCCTTTTTTCAAAGGTATTTTACCCATGGCTGCTACTGCCGCATGAGAACCGTCATTGTCCACTACCATTTCATCGTCGATATACAGCATACTACCATCATCCGATTTTACGCTGAATGTATAGACACCATCTTCCGGTACTTGAATCACTCCCGTAAAGGTGAATCCATAACGGTCTTCCTGCTGGGCCTTTTCCAAAGAAGGTTCCGGCAAGATGCCCTTATCTACAACCTTGGCTTGAACAAACTCGGCTACCTTGCTGAACTTACCCAATACATGTTCGTAGTTCACTCCGTTCTGTACACCTTGTGCCGAACGAGCCGGACGAAGTTTGGTCTTGGTAGCTTGGGCAGTATAGGTATGGCTCGGTTCATATCCTTCCTTGAAAGCCTTAGCCTTGATGGTCTTACTTTCTGTCAATGTGATTGGCTTTTCATACAACATCGACTTTTCGGTTGGTTCTGTTCCATCCAATGTATAATAAATGCGGCAACCTTCGGTAGCTGAGACGATACTGAACGTGATTTCATCCATAAACAAATTCAAGTCCTTTGAGATGGAAGGGATAGAAACGACTTTGCCTGCTGTATACGAATAAGGGAAGGCCTCAACCGATGTACCACGATCCGTATTCGGTTGGTCGACCAGGGTATATGCCAACGTACCGCCTTCCATCAACTGTTCATAAGTGATGAAGTTCTTATCGATGGCCTGACCATTCAAGGTTACTTGATCAATATAGACATTCTTCTTCGGATTGTTCGCCGTAATGGTCAATGTCTTTCCATTCGCCAACTTCAAATCAACCTGATCAAATTGCGGAGTAGTCAAGACAAATTCATTACTACCCGGACAAACCGGATAAAAGCCCAAAGCACTCAAGATATACCATGCTGACATCTGACCGCAGTCTTCATTACCACTGATACCTTCCGGTGTAGGCTGATACATTTCATCCAACAAGCGGCGTGTCCATGCCTGAGTTTTCCAAGGCTGACCGATATAATTATATAAGTAAGCCATGTGGTGGCTCGGTTCGTTTCCATGGGCATATTGACCAATCAAACCGGTAATGTCCGACTGATGGCCTTCTACCCCTTTGGTGGTTGAGAACAAATCATCCAATGCTTGGGTAAAGTCTTCGGTTCCACCAAACAAGTTAACCATACCATTCACATCGTGTGGTACAAAGAAACGATATTGCCAAGCAGTTGCTTCGGTAAATTCACGACCAACAGCTTCGGGTACAAAGTTTTCCTCCCAGTTTCCGTCCATTCGCTTTGCACGGAAGAAACGGGTTACACCATCAAATACATGATGATAATTTTGTGAACGGGTAATGTATGTTTCGTAAACATCCATCTTACCCATGGCCTTAGCCATTTGTGCGATAGCCCAGTCGTCGTAAGCATACTCCAACAAGCAAGATACGGATTCACGACGGTTGGAAGGAATATATCCGTACTGGATGTACTCTGCAGCATTCTTCTTGTTGATTTCAGAAGAAGCAATCATGGCTTCCAACGCCTTTTCCGCATCAAAGCCACGAATACCTTTCAAATAAGCATCCGCAATGACCGAAACCGAATGGTAACCAATCATGCACCACGTTTCGCCGGCAGAAAGTGGCCAGATAGGCAGTTCTCCCGTAGCTTCGTACATATTCAAAAAGGACTGAACCATGTCATTCACAAAGTCAGTATTGGTCAAAGTCATCAATGGATGCCAGCCACGGAAAGTATCCCAAATGGAGAAAGTAGAATACATCTTCTTGCCTTGTCCCAACGTTCCTATGGACATATCGTGACGACGGTATTGTCCGTTCACATCACTCACGGTATTCGGTACCACCAATGCATGATACCATGCTGTATAGAAATTCTTCAACTGGTCTTCTGTACCACCCTTCACTTGTACTTTAGAAAGCACTTCATTCCAAGTAGCATGAGCTTGCTGACTGATAGCATCAAAGTTGAAATCAGGCATATCGTGAGCCAAATTCTCGCGAGCATTCTCTGCACTGACAATCGACAAACCTACTTTCACGATAATCTCTTCTTCGTTTCCAAAAGAAAGGACAGCCTGCACATCCGAACCTTCCAATTTACCATCCACAGCAACTTCCTTATTATCTTTTACATAAAGAACCTTCTGAATAGGCTTGGAGAATTGAGCCACAAAATAAACGTATTGATTGTCTACCCAAGTCAAAGTATGACGCATACCGGTGATTTCAGCAGCACCTGTCTGCTCAACCGACGTGTTATAGATTTGTTCCCAATCGGCTATGGAGTGAGCCAAATCCAAAATAATGGATGCTTCCTTTCCACCTTTAAAGGTATATCGATGCATACCGGCATAGGTAGTAGCAGTCAACTCGGCTTTGATTTGTTCATCAAGCAGTTCTACTGAATAATACCCTGGGCGAGCCTGTTCTTTCTGATGCGAGAACGATGCCGGTTGATAGATATCGCCTTCTCCTCCCAAAGTTACAGACTGGGAAGTCGGACGAAGAAGTACATCCGCCAAATCGGCACAACCGGTACCACTCAAGTGAGTATGCGAAAAACCTAAAATGGTAGAATCGCTATAATGATAGCCCGAACAGCCATCCCAACCTCCTCGACGAGTATCAGGACTCAACTGAACCGCACCTTGAGGAACAGTTGCACCAGGATAAGTATGTCCATGAAATCCGGTACCGATGAAAGGATCGACATAATCGATTGGCGACTTTTGTGACATGCTACATGCCGACAAAAGGATTAGAAACAAAGGTAATAAGTTAATTTTCTTCATATATTCTTTTTTACATTATTCTTGCAACACTTTATGCATGCTCTGCAAATCGTCCGCACCAACCAAGTCCACTCCTTCTTCGAGAAAGAAACGCTTGAATTGCGGGGTATCCGGAGCACTATACCAGCGGAAAAGCTTACCTTCTTTATGTGCCTGGTGAATGTATCCTCGCATCTTTTCCAATTCGGCTTCGGGAATTTCTCCTTCGCCTTTCCATGTCATGTAGCTAGGATAGCTATCGCTGATAACCGGCATCAGTCTTGAATCGATGTTCTTGCCCAAATCCTTGATACGTCCATCCAGGAAAATGTATCCATCCTCCGACGAAAGAATTGTTTGCCGAGGATTGTCGCCGGACAAGAACAAAAGTACGGCTCCTTCTTTATATTTTCCACTTTCCAATGAGCAAAACAGATAACGATAAGGTTCCAATTTCTTCTTCAAAACAGGCAACATCTCTTCACCATTTGATTTGCAATCAATCATCAAAAAAAATGGCTTCTTCCCTTTCCGATGCACCTTCCCGTTGTTTGCAGCAATCCTTTCGGCCAAAGGAAGCAAATATAACTTCTCAAAAGTAATCTCCGGGCTGACTTCCGGCTTATCATGAGACACATAAAGTTCTCCATCAATCAACCACAAATCAGCTTCTACACAGTTAAATCCCAAATCCAATGCATCGAACAAAGGCCGCTCATGCTCATAATCATTGTGTGAGAATGCATTATAATATACTTTTTTTGACTTTTCACGCTGTAACTGCGATTCTGTTGCCTCCACAAGTCCCCAACCAAGCACCAAAAAACAAACAATCAAACCAAAAATCCTTTTCATCCTAACATTTAATAAGTTTTACAAAACATCAATGTGCCCTATAATTTTGCCAAAGATAGAAAAAATCCTTAATAAAGCACTTGTTTTTCAGCAAAAAACCACCTTTCACCAGATACACCCAGATATACAAGAAACAGGTTCCACAAAATCAGGCATTAATGCCACAACATCAATATCACTTCTGATTGTCAACATGTTAAATATGTTTTTTTGCTGAAACAAATAGGAAACAAATAGGAAACAAAGGATAAAAATCAGCCGTTTTCGGGGTGTTTTTGTCAAGATTCCGCTAAAACAAGAAAGTCATATAAAAAAGAAAATCCTCAATAATCGTTTGATTATCAAGGATTTCTTTGGGTGACTAGTGGGATTCGAACCCACGACATTCAGAACCACAATCTGACGCTCTAACCGACTGAACTATAGTCACCATGTTAGTTGCTTGTGCTTTCCTTTCCGAAAGCGATGCAAAGGTACGACTTTTTCTTGAACCTGCAAACTTTCAAGCAACTTTTTTATCTTTAAAGTTTCCTTTTATTGATAAATCGCCTTTTTACCGGCTAACAATGTATTCTTCATCAATGATACAATGGTCATTGGGCCTACTCCACCGGGAACCGGAGTAATGTAAGAACACTTAGGGGCTACCTCGTCGAACTTCACATCACCGGTGAGTTTGAAACCAGACTTCTTAGTAGCATCCGGCACACGGGTAGTACCCACATCGATAATGACTGCACCTTCTTTTACCATTTCAGCCTTTACAAAATTGGGGTGTCCCAAAGCTGCAATAATAATATCAGCTTCCTGACATTCCTTCACCAAGTCACGGCTTCGACTATGGCAAACCGTTACGGTAGCATCGCCCGGATAAGCCTTTTGCATCATGAGAGTAGCCATTGGCTTACCCACGATATTACTACGACCCAACACGACACATTTTTTTCCTTGCGTCTCGATGTTATAACGCTTTAGCAGTTCAAGGATACCATTAGGGGTAGCAGACACATAACAAGGAAGACCGATACTCATTCGACCTACATTGATGGGATGGAAACCGTCCACATCCTTGCGATAATCAATGGTTTCGATAACTTTCTGTTCCGAAATGTGCTTCGGCAGCGGGAGTTGCACAATGAAACCGTCTACATCGGCATCTTCATTCAACTCTTGCACCTTAGCCAACAATTCTTCTTCAGTTACATCAGCTTCATATCGAATCAATGTCGATTTGAAACCACAAACTTCACAAGCCTTTACTTTGGCGGCTACGTAAGTTTCGCTACCTCCATCGTGTCCCACGAGGATAGCGGCCAAATGAGGGCGTTTGCCACCATTGGCTACGATTTCGGCTACTTCTGCAGCAATTTCTTGCTTCACTTGTTCCGAGATTGCTTTTCCGTCTATCAGTTGCATATATAAATAAGGTATAAAGTTATCGTTTCATTTTCGGCATTCCCGGCATCATCATTTTGCCCATCTTGCTACCTGTCACCATCTTCATCATCTTACGAGTTTGATCGAACTGCTTCAAAAGACGGTTCACTTCTTGAATATTCGTTCCGCTACCCTTAGCAATACGCTGACGACGGCTTCCGTTCAAGATTTCCGGACGCTTACGTTCTTCCGGTGTCATGGAATTGATGATGGCTTCGATGCTCTTGAAGGCATTATCGTCAATATCAATATCCTTAATAGCCTTGCCTACCCCCGGAATCATCGAGGCGAGTTCCTTTAAGTTACCCATCTTCTTGATTTGCTGAATCTGGGACATGAAGTCGTTGAAGTCGAACTGATTCTTCTGAATCTTCTTCTGAAGTCGCTTGGCTTCTTCTTCATCATATTGCTCTTGGGCACGTTCTACCAACGAAACAATATCGCCCATCCCCAAGATACGGTCGGCCATACGCGATGGGTGGAACTGATCGATAGCTTCCAACTTTTCGCCAGTACCTACAAACTTGATAGGTTTGTTCACCACCGTACGGATAGAAAGGGCAGCACCACCACGAGTATCACCATCGAGCTTAGTTAATACAACACCATCAAAGTCGAGACGTTCATTAAATTCGCGGGCAGTATTTACTGCATCCTGACCAGTCATGGAGTCAACCACAAAAAGTGTTTCATCCGGGTTTATGGCTTTCTTAATAGCTTCAATTTCATTCATCATCTGCTCGTCGACAGCCAAACGACCGGCTGTATCGACAATCACCAAGTCATATCCCTTTGCCTTGGCTTCGTGAATGGCATTCAAGGCTATCTGTACCGGATTCTTGCTTTCCAATTCACTGTATACAGGCACATTGATTTGTTCGCCAAGTACTCTCAGCTGTTCAATGGCCGCCGGACGATATACGTCACAAGCCACCAACAACGGCTTGCGGTTCTTCTTGGTCTTGAGCATACGAGCCAACTTTCCAGAGAAGGTAGTCTTACCCGAACCCTGAAGACCCGACATCAAGATAATAGCCGGACGTCCTTCCAACTTCAGTTCGGCTGTTTCACCGCCCATCAATTGGGTCAATTCATCATGTACAATCTTCACCATCAACTGGCTCGGCTTCACGGCAGTCAATACGTTCTGTCCCAAAGCCTTTTCCTTTACGGTATCTGTAAAGTTCTTCGCTACCTTATAATTTACGTCGGCATCCAACAACGCCTTACGTACATCTTTCAATGTTTCCGCGACATTAATTTCGGTGATCTTACCTTCACCTTTCAGAATTTTAAAAGACCGTTCCAGTCTTTCACTTAAATTATCGAACATATATTTTATGTGTTATTATTTTATTCTAAACAATTTGGAGTGCAAAATTACAAAAAACATCTGTAAATCATACCTTTTTATTCTGCCATTTTGCTTTTTTCAAGTAAATAAGGCTTGCTACAAGCAATAACGAATAATAAAGTATCTCGGTAGTGAAACAAACAGCTACCGGTGCCTGTACCCACCAACCTACGACAAATATATAAACTCCATACACAACCAAGGTTGCTGTTTCCAACCAAAGTGCAGCCTGAGTATTCCCCGTACCGGAAATACCATTGAAGTAAATATTAGCTACGGCTGCTACCAACATCGCTACCCCGATAATATATAGCGAGGATACGGATTCCGCCAGCAAAGTCGCTTCATTCGTATATATCGAAAGGAACAATTTTGGGAAAATCACCATCAACACAACACAAACCGCTACAATGGCCAACGACACCTTGGCTATCTTCTTCATCAAATTCATCACTCCGCCGATACCTCCGGCACCAATCAGGTTACTCACTAACGTGTTGGCAGCCGTGGAGAGGGCTTGCACTGGTATCAATAATACGATGTAGATGCTTCGTACAATGTTGGCGATGGCCAGTTCCCGCTCACCCAAGCGTTCAACCGCCATAAAGAACACAAACCAAGTAGCCATGGAAATGAAATATTGCACCATCGTAAAACAAGAAATGCTAAGAATACGACCCAACAAAACAATATCCGGTTGCGGCCAACGATTCATGCCATACTTCTTCAAGTCGATACAGAACCAGGTATAAATTAAACAAAACATCGTAGAAGCCGCCTCTGCTATAACCGAAGCTACCGCTGCTCCTTTCAGGCCCATTTCCGGAAAACCAAATTGTCCGAATATCAAAGCATAATCGAGGAATACATTCACCATCGCCATCACTACCGCATTGATGGTCAACACCTTCGTTCGGGTAATTCCTACATAAAGAGCACGGAACATCACGTTCACGAAAGAGAAAAAGAAACCGAACATTCGCCAATGCAGAAATTCACACGTAGCATCATAAATATTATCGGATGAAATCAGCATCCGTACGATAATAGGCATCGACCATCGACATAAGCCAAAGACCACAGCTGCCATAGCCAACAAGAACAGGCATCCTTGCATCATCACAGGCCCTACATCCCGGTATCGCCCTTCCCCGTTTCGTCGGGCAATCATGATTTGCGAACCTGCACTAAAGCCAAATGCCACCGTAAAAATACAGATATAAAGCAGCCCACCCATTGCGGATGCCCCTAATTCCACTTCGCCTACATGCCCTAAAAAAGCTGTATCGGTCACATTTATTATATTTTGAGCTAACAATGCCAACAAAATGGGATAGCTGACATTCCAGATTTCTTTGTTTGAATAGTACATAAATGCAAAATATCAAATGAGGTACAAAGGTACAACAAAGATGGGAAATAACGATATCAAACAGCAAGCAAATATAAAGAATCCACAAGACATCATTCCATACACACAGCAACCTAATTTATTTAAAAGTTTCTCTTGAAACGGTTGGTTATTTGGATGATTCTATAAAATAATGCACATTTATTTGGTTTATGTGTAATTTTAATCTATCTTTGCACCCGCAAATTCAAATTAATTAGAAGAAATGAAGAAATTATTTTTAATCGGTGCAACGGCACTAATGGTTTCAAATTCAACTTTCGCAGGTGGTATTTTAACCAACACTAATCAGAATGCAGCTTTCCTTCGTAACCCGGCACGCGATGCTGTTATCGCTATTGACGGTGTATACAGCAACCCAGCAGGTATTGCCTTCATGCCGCAAGGTTTTCATTTGTCTATCAGCTGGCAAGCAGCTTGGCAAAAGCGTCAAATCGATGCAACCGGCCAAATGTTCCAATTGAACGGCGGAGCAACAGACAAATACTTCGAAGGTGTGGCCAAAGCTCCAGTAATTCCTTCTATCCAAGCAGCTTATGTAATCAACGACAAGTGGTCGGTTTCTGCTCAGTTCGCTGTTGGTGGCGGTGGTGGTAAGTGCGAGTTCGAAAACGGCTTACCTATGTTTGAAGAATTGGTTTATGGAGCTCTCGCACAAGGGGTAGCAGCTAACAGCCAATTGCCTGCTGGTGCAATGGTTTCAAAATATGCCATGAATCAAAGCCTTATCGGCAAGCAGTACTTCTACGGTTTCCAAGTAGGTGGAACTTACAGATTAGCAGACAACTTCTCTGTATTCGGTGGTCTCCGTGGCGTTTTGGCTAATTGTGCATACGAAGGTGCCATTACAGGCATTTCTGGCGATGTAACATTTGTTCATCCTGTTGCTGGCACAAACGTAACCATGCCAGGTGTAGCAACATCAACAGATTTGACCCTTGACTGTTCACAAAGCGGTTTCGGTATCACTCCGATTATTGGTTTGGATTGGAACTTGGGCAAGTTGAACTTGGCTGCCAAGTACGAATTCCGCACTAAGATTAATCTAGAAAATGACGCAAACAACAGTGCAAACGTTGATGCTATGATGGCTGCTTACAAGGATGGTGCAAAGGTTCGCTCAGACATTCCAGCTATCTTAACTTTGGGTGCTCAATACCAAATCACTGATGCTGTCCGTGCAATGGGTGGTTTCCACTACTATTGGGACAAGAAAGCTCAAGGTACTCCAATCAAGAACGGCGACAATACTTGGGAAGCAAACTTGGGTATTGAATGGGATGTAAACGACAAAGTATTGTTGAGCCTCGGTGGACAACGTACTCAGTATGGCTTCGATGACACAGACATGTCTGACATCAATTTCAACATCAGCTCTACAGCTCTTTGCGTCGGTGGTGCATACAAGTTCTCTGAAAAGATGAAGCTGAACGTAGGTTACATGCACTCATTCTATGGCGAACATGAAGTTACAAACGCTGCCAGCAAGGTTACTCGCAACTACACTCGCAAGAATGACGTAGTAGGTGCTTCATTGGATATCACATTCTAATTGGAGAAAAGAGAGAATAATTAGATAAATTAAAGAAACTTCCTGCTGGACATGCTCCAACAGGAAGTTTCTTTTTCAATCCTCATAGCGGTAAGTTTTGACTAGACGAGCATAATAAGATCGCTTTTCACCGGCCTTGGTTGTTCGAGTTCCACTAATGAACTGGAACGAATAAAACACATCTTCCTTCAAACACAGATAACGCTCTTTCTCTCCACCGGCTAGGCCATACAATCGAGCATCGTAGGTCGCAATCAAATCATTCAGTTCCAAACGTTTACTACCACTGAATCTAGCCCGAAGTAATGCCGCTTCATCATGATTGGGAAAACGCCAACCCGAAAGACCATTTACGGTATATCCTTCCGTCACCTCATCGGCTTGCGAAGTGATAATTTCCCATTCATCCAGTGACATCAATAACAAGTCCACTCCCCCATCTTCTGCTTCATTTATATCAGCTACGATCATATCGTTCCAAATAGTACCCACTTCGGGTACACCGGTCAAATCTGTTGTCGGCCCATCGGTTTCATTCTCCTCTTCCTCATCCGGAGTTACGCTTGCACCGAATTCAAATTCCACCTCAATGCCTCCTTCCCAATCGTTTACATCGAAATCTCCGCCTATAATTACACCATCAGAATAACTACCTGTCACATTAAATGGCTTGTTGGCTTCAGGAATTCCCTTATAAGTATAACCATAAGTCACCTCTGTCCCGTTTTCTGACTTAAATTCAATAGAGAAGACCGTCTCCTTCCCACATCCTGGAAAAACATAGGAAGTTTCACCAATCCATACTCCGGTGGAAGTTTGAATACAATCAACTTTCACCTTTTGCGGTTTTCCACCATACGTTCCATCCATTGAAATGGAAGAATATAAGGGCGAAAGTGTCAATTGCACCTCAGACACCCCTTTCGGCACATTCTTCAAAGTAACATTTAAAGCCGCTACAACGTGAGAAAGAGTTAACTCCACTGTTTCATCTGCACTTCGACCAATATTTACATCCGCTCTTCCCATCATTAACGGGGTATCTGCCGCTTCAGAACCTAAATAAACAATTTCCTCATCCAAAGCTAGTTTTTCAGGCATCTGATAAGCATCTGACAATCCAGAAACAGCTACCACCTGATAATCTCCTCCAGCCATAGGCAACGACATTTCATCTTCAACCTTCTTGACTGTCTGAGAAGCAACCAGCTGCCCATCCTCTCCGAAAGCATACAGCTGAAGCGGATAAATGATTTTGGCTCCTTCAGCCGAACGAACTTCCACCTTTAGGGATTCTTCCATCTCCTCGTCCATCAAAACATCATCATCAGGCAACTGTTGGCAACTGAGTACCAACAGACTAATAGTCAATAAATAAAAGATTTTCTTCTTCATGATTGTGTTTCCTCTTTTTCACCGTTAATCGTTATATTGCCTAAAGAATTTCCAGCTTCCCAATCCTTTATTTCGTTTCCGGTCATTTTCAACGAATTGTCAACGATAGTAACGATATAGTCATATCGTTTTCCACTCTCAAACTTATCATTCACATCCTTTTGAATTCCTATTTTTTCCGCTTTATATTTAACATTATCCACCGTATAATGAATGGATAAAGTAACTGCCGACAAGTAAACTGTTCCCGAATTCAGAATGAAATAAAATGTTTTATCACCGGAGCTCATAACACAGTTTGTCAGTGCCATACTTAATTCATCTTGATTTTCATTTACTAACTTAATCTTTTTATCTTCAAACGAATAAGTCGAAGACGTAATAAGATTTGTTCCCCTAAAAGATATTTTACTTAAACTAGCGTTATTCAAGTCACCACCTCCTTTTATTGTTAAACTAATTAATGATGATACATGAGTAAAAGTATTCCCATCAGTAAAAGAAACCGTCCCATCGTCACCATAAGACTGTATTTTGGATGCCACTAGAAAATCATGTTTCCCCAATTTGGCCATGCTTCCATCTTGACCATCCAAATAAGGCATCGGTACATTTCCCAATGAAGCATTAGCTGCATAAGGATAGAAAGCATAAAAAGAATGAGAGCTTGTCTTATCTTCCCAATAAACAGCATTCCCTACTGTTCTCCATTTGGCTCCATCAAACTTCCATTGAACAAAGTCCTCCTCATTGACCTTCAAACCGATAACATCATTGGCTGCAAAAACTATCTCATTAGGAGAATTACCTGCATAACGACTGGCAGACAGTCCTATTCCAGCCACCAATGACATTCTTAAATCTTCCCCCGATGCGTTCAAATCATCAACCTGTTCGCATCCTGCAAACAAGCTACAAACACAGCATAAAGCTGTGGCAAATGTTTTTCTTTTCATAAAATTAATTTTAACGGGTCAAATATAATGCATATCCTCAAATCAGCCAATAAAGATTACTAAAAACTTTACATCACAATTCCTGTTTTCTCATTTCAATATTCGACCATCAAGAAATTCTTTTTTATTTTTATAAGTAAGTAGAACTGTTTTAATGAAAAATTTCGTAGTTTTGCATATTGTGACAAGAATTTAACTTTAACACTATAAAAAATAACAAAATTATGATGACTATTGACAATTACAACTTTGCCGGTAAAAAGGCAATCGTTCGCGTAGACTTCAATGTACCTTTGAACGAAGAAGGCAAGATTACTGACGACACTCGTATCCGCGGTGCCCTCCCTACTTTGAAGAAAGTATTGGCTGAAGGTGGTGCTTTGATTATTATGTCACACATGGGTAAGCCCAAAGGTAAAGTGAACGCAAAGTTCTCTTTGAGCCAGATTGTAGACGCTGTATCTGAAAAGTTGGGTGCTCCAGTTCAGTTTGCTCCAGATTGTGCAAAGGCTGCTGAAGCTGCTGCTGCTTTGAAGGCAGGCGAAGTGTTGTTGCTCGAAAACCTCCGTTTCTATCCTGAAGAAGAAGGCAAGCCGGTAGGCATCGACAAGGAAGATCCTGCATACAACGATGCAAAGAAGGCTATGAAGGAATCTCAAAAGGAATTCGCTAAAACTTTGGCTTCTTATGCTGATTGCTACATCAACGATGCATTCGGTACAGCTCACCGTCGTCACGCTTCTACAGCCGTAGTTGCTGACTATTTCGACGCTGACAACAAGATGCTCGGTTACTTGATGGAAAAAGAAGTTCAGGCTGTTGACAACATCTTGAAGGATATCAAGCGTCCGTTTACTGCAATCATGGGCGGTTCTAAAGTTTCTACTAAGATTGGTATCATCGAAAATTTGATGGACAAGGTAGATAACTTGATTCTTTGTGGTGGTATGACTTATACTTTCGCTAAGGCTCAAGGTGGCGAAATCGGTAACTCAATCGTTGAAATGGACAAGTTGGATTTGGCTCTCAACATCATCGAACAAGCTAAGGCTAAAGGCGTAAACTTGGTATTAGGTACTGACTGTAAAGCCGGTGATGATTTCAAGAACGACTGTAACACTCAAATCTGCCCAGCTAATGCAATTCCTGAAGGTTGGGAAGGCTTGGATGCAGGTCCTGAAACTCAGAAGGCATTTGCTGCAGCTATCGAAGGTGCCAAGACTATCCTTTGGAATGGCCCTGCAGGCGTATTCGAATTCGATAACTTCACAGCTGGTTCTCGTGCTATCGCCGAAGCTATCGCTAAGGCAACTGCTGATGGTGCATTCTCATTGATTGGCGGTGGCGACTCTGTAGCTTGTATCAACAAGTTCGGTATGGCTGACCAAGTATCATACATTTCTACTGGTGGTGGTGCTTTGTTGGAAGCCATCGAAGGTAAGGTTCTTCCGGGTGTAGCTGCCATTAAGGGCGAATAATATTGCTTTTAAAATAAAAAAAAGAGAGGGAGAGAATATATTTCTCTCCCTCTCTTTTATAAAAAAACCGCGTTTTATTTGGCAGATTCAAACAAATATCCTATCTTTGCACTCGCTTTCAAAAAGGAAGTAAGTTCTTTTAAATTGGTGTGGTAGTTCAGCTGGTTAGAATACCTGCCTGTCACGCAGGGGGTCGCGGGTTCGAGTCCCGTCCATACCGCCAATATTGAACAAGTATCGTCTAGGCGATACAATGAAGGATGGTCCGTTCGTATATCGGTTAGTACTCAAGATTTTCATTCTTGCAAGGGGGGTTCGATTCCCCCACGGACTACTAATTTGCGGAAATAGCTCAGTTGGTAGAGCATAACCTTGCCAAGGTTAGGGTCGCGAGTTCGAGCCTCGTTTTCCGCTCCATTGCCTCTTTAGCTCAGTTGGCCAGAGCACGTGATTTGTAATCTCGGGGTCGTTGGTTCGAATCCGACAAGAGGCTCAAAAAGAGAAGATGTTTTATAGACATCTTCTCTTTTTTTATTATCTTCGCATCCGCAATGATAGACCAACCCACTATAGATCGAATATTGGATGCTGCACAAATTGTGGATGTGGTATCTGAATTTGTTACCCTTCGGAAACGAGGAGTCAACTTTGTGGGCTTATGTCCCTTCCATAATGACAAAACCCCTTCTTTCTATGTTTCACCAGCAAAAGGTTTGTGCAAATGCTTTGCTTGTGGTAAAGGAGGAAACGTCGTACATTTCATCATGGAACATGAACAAATGTCATACCCGGAAGCATTACGCTGGCTGGCTCAAAAATACCACATCGAAATCAAGGAAAGAGAACTAACCAGCGAAGAGAAGGAAGCACAAACTGTCCGGGAAAGTTTGTTCGTTGTCAACGAATTTGCACGCGACTATTTTCAAAACATCCTCTACAACCATATTGACGGGAAGTCAATCGGCATGCAATATTTCCGCCAACGAGGTATTCGTGACGACATTGTCAAGAAATTCCAGTTAGGATACAGTACATCAGCCAACGATGGACTCGCCAAAGAGGCTACCCGAAAAGGTTATAAAAAAGAATTCCTTGTAAAAACCGGTTTATGTTACGAAAAAGAAGATGGAAGCATACGTGACCGTTTTTGGGGACGTGTCATCTTCCCTTGGTTTAACATCAGTGGAAAAATCTTAGGATTTGGTGGACGAGTTCTGGATAGCCGCACCAAAGGAGTCAGTCAAAAATACATTAACTCACCCGAATCAGAAATTTTTAGTAAAAGGAAAGAATTATACGGTATTTATCAAGCAAAAAGTGCCATCGTAAAAGCCGACTGCGTTTACATGGTAGAAGGCTATACAGACGTGATAGCCATGCACCAATGTGGACTAGCTAATGTGGTCGCCAACTCGGGCACCGCGTTGTCGGAAGAACAAATACGCCTGCTTCACCGCTTCACCTCAAACATTACCTTATTATATGACGGTGACGAAGCCGGTATCAAAGCCAGCATCCGAGGGATAGACATGCTGTTATCCGAAGGTATGAACGTAAAGGTTGTCTTACTTCCTGACGGAGACGACCCTGATAGTTTTTCCAGAAAACATAATGCAGCCGAATTTCAACAATATATCAACGAGAAAGAAGAAAACTTTATCCGATTCAAGACAAATCTTTTGCTAAAAGACACCCAGAACGACCCTATTAAGCGAGCCGGGCTAATAGCCGACATGGCTAGAAGTATTGGGCTTATTCCGAATGAAATCATCCGCTATGCTTGTCTAAAGGAATGTGCAGGCATTCTTCAGATAGACGAACAAATCATTCAAAATGAAATCAAGAAGATTGTACGCCAACGCAAAGATGAATATTTGGAAAAGCGACTGAAGGAGAAAGAAGCCTCGGAAAGAATTAACTCAGCATCATCTTCTACTACTCAGGGTAATATCCCAGATGATGAATTAATCCCCCCACCCCCATTCCCACCGGAAGAAACTCCTGTAGAGAACACGATTGAAAGCTATCTACCAACCAGCGGATGGGAAAAGATGACTTTCTATGCCAAAGAATTGCAATTGGTCAAAGCATTGATTCGGTATGGAGAAAAAACGGTATGCTGCATAGAAGACGAAAACGGACAAGAAATAGAACTGACTGTTACAGAATACATAGTCATGGATTTGAGACAAGACTCACTTCAGTTTCAGAACCCACTGCATCGCCAACTATTAGACGAAGCAAAAATACATTTGCATGAACCAAACTTCAGTACAGAACGCTATTTTCTGGCCCACCCCAACCCCAACATCAGTCGAATGGCCGCTGATATGATTAGTGACCGTTACCGTTTGAGCAAAAGCAATGAGAAAGCAATAACCAAAGACGAAGAACGACTGCACGAACTAATTCCTCACCTATTAATAGACTTCAAACTGGCTATTCTAGAGGAAGACATGAAACAAACTATCCAAACACTTAGTTTGCCAGAAATTGCCAGCGACCCACAACAGGCACTGAAAATCATGGAGCATTACAAAAAACTAACGGAAACACTGAAAGAAATGGCTAAAAGAGCAGGAGACCGCGTCATATTAAAAGCATAACTGAGCAAAAATCAGTTATGCTGTATCAAATTCATAAATTCTTCACGAGTCTTTGCTTGATTAAAAGCCCCGGTAAAATCAGATGTCGTAGTTACCGAATTCTGTTTTTCGACTCCCCTCATCTGCATACACATGTGTTTGGCCTCTACCACCACCATGACACCTAGCGGGTTCAAAGTCTTCTGAATACACTCTTTAATCTGAAGAGTCATACGTTCTTGTACCTGCAAACGATGAGAAAACACATCCACCACACGAGCTATCTTACTAAGCCCCGTTATATAGCCATTAGGAATATATGCCACATGCACTTTACCATAGAATGGTAGCATATGATGTTCACACAAAGAAAAGAAATCAATATCCTTCACAATCACCATCTGACTATACTCCTCCTTGAACTTGGCCCCCAATAATATCGCATGAGGATCTTGATCATATCCACGAGTCAACGTCAGCATAGCCTTCGCGACGCGTTCCGGTGTTTTCAATAACCCTTCCCTATTCACATCTTCACCCAATAGCGACAGAATCGCCTCATAATGGCCTTTCAACTTACCAATCTTTTCGGCAGACCACTCCGGATGTAACAAATCTTCCATAATCAATCTAGAGGAATGTTTATTTGTTCACGAACAATTGAAACTTCTTTAAAATCACCGGTTGCCTTCAAACGACGCATTACTGCATCTGCTTCTTCAATGCTTCGATAATCTCCTACCCTACACAACCAACGAGGAGGTTGGAAAAAGGCATATACGGGCATTTCCGGAAATTCCATCTTAATTTTATCCGCAATATCATTGGCTTCTTTACGAGCTACACGGGAGTTATTACCCGCATACACTTGCACACGATAACCTCTGGCTTTCAACACTTTGGGTTCTTCATCATTATCTGTCTTTACATAAACATCACCCAATAGAGCAGCAATTTTTTCATCCTGCTGAATGGTAACGACTCCTTGCCCAGGAACCGTCTTCTTCAGTTCATTTACAATACCACGTTGAGCAAAAACAGATACTCCACAAAGCAAAAACAAGCAAATAAAAATATTCCTCATATTCAATCCTTTAACAAGGCATAGCCCATTTGAGAGCTATGCCTTATTCATATACCTAATTATTATTTAAATGCATCGATAATGCCCTTGAAGTCTGCAACCTTCAAAGCAGCACCACCAATCAAACCACCGTCTACATCCGGATTAGCAAACAATTCCTTTGCATTAGAAGGCTTGCAGCTACCACCATAAAGGATAGAACAATTTTCAGCCACTTCCTGACCATACTTTTCAGCAATCAAAGAACGGATATAAGCGTGAATATCCTGTGCTTGTTCTGGAGTAGCGGTCAAACCTGTACCGATAGCCCAAACCGGTTCGTAAGCCAAGATAATCTTACCAAAATCTTCTGCAGACAAAGTAAATACAGAAGCCAACTGAGCAGCTACCACTTCATTTTGCTTTTCAGCCTGACGTTCTTCCAACACTTCACCAATACAGAAAATCGGAGTCAAGTTGTTAGCCAAAGCCAACTTCACCTTTTCTTCCAAGATTTCTACGGTTTCACCATAGTAAGAACGACGTTCTGAGTGACCCAAGATAACATATTGAGCACCTGTAGAAGCAACCATTTCAGCTGAGACTTCACCTGTATAAGCACCTGAAACCTTGTCTGCACAGTTTTCAGCACCAACACCAATAATAGCAGCATCAACGATAGGAGTTACAGAAGCCAAATGAATAAACGGAGTACAGATTACTACGTCACAATTAGGCTTATCAGCTGTCAAAGCTTCATTCAATTCTTTTGCAAGAGCAATACCTTCTTGAAGGTTCTTGTTCATTTTCCAGTTTCCTGCAACAATGTTCTTTCTCATTTTGTTTGTTGTTAAAAGGTTAATAATATTTATTTAAATTATATTTTCTCCATTGTTTCCTCCCGCTTCCGACGCCTTTCCCAATAAAGGTCCATATAACAAATCAAGCACAAAGGAAGTACAAACCATAAAATCACAATCACTGTCTGAAGTACAAATGAACGACGGTTCACCTTGCCTATCGACAATTCTTCTAACGGTCCCTGCAACACGTCTTCGTTAGGCAAATTTCCGTTCCCCCATTTGTTCACCACGACTCCTTTCTTCAGCAACATCAATCCCGGATTCGACCGTATCATTGTTTTCAAAGTGATGTTGTCCATCATACAGAACGAGTATTCAGCACCTGTATTCTCCATCCATTTTTGAATATCCTCATCAGACGAAGAGGTTAAACAATAGAACGGGTAACCATACACAAAACAGTAATCATATACATCATTAATAACATCCATATAGTCTTCATCAGCCCAATTCATCTGATGGGAAATCAATAAGAATGTATAATTATCATCCGACAACACTTGTTCCGTAATATCTTCCCCATCTTCCCTACTCAGCATCACAAAATCCTGTATGGGTGGTTCATATCCTTCTTCCTTTACAATTGTCTTCGAATCAACAAAAGTCCAGGTGCTATCCGGATAATTCTCCAACGAAAATTCTTTTTTAACTCCATCCTTCTCAAGCACAAAAAGCGTTTCATATTCAGTAGGCTTCTCCCCTTCTGGAATCTGCATATTCTCCCCAATATTGGCACCTATATGATAAGGCCTGAAATCGAAAACAGGCAGATGATGAAGACAATAAACAATCATGCAAAAAATGTATAGAGAAGAATATAAGGCAATCAACCAATCTAAACGCACCGTCACAAGCGGAAATATCTGCTTACGATGTTTCAACAGAAAGATAGCCATTCCCAAAAGGAACACATTCTTCCAAAAGGTTCCCCAATTACTCAACACTATCGCATCACCAAAACAACCACAATCCGAAATCGGATTATCAATAGCCAACCAAAAGGTCAGCGGTGTCATCACCGACATGATAATCACAACAGCTCTAGGTGCAATTCGCCTTCTGATACCAAAAAACAAATACACTCCTAAACAAAACTCAATCCAGCCTATCGCAATGGAAGTCATCAGAGAGAAAAAGTCGGGAAACACATTCCCCCATCCAAAGGCATCCAAATAATCCTGAATTTTGTATTGAGTACCTAACGGGTCGATAGCCTTCACAAAACCGGAAAATATAAAGACTACAGCCAAGATAAAACGGCATGTCGTTGCACTGGCCCCAATCACCTTATGTCGCAAATCATTCTCCAAACTCTAACTTAATCAGACCAAAAACCGAATAATTTATCATATCCATATAATTGGCATCAATACCTTCTGATACCAATGTGGCACCATCATGACCTTCAATCTGTTTGGTTCGATATATCTTCATCAAAATAAGGTCGGTATAAGAACTTATCCGCATACTTCTCCAAGCTTCATCGTAATCATGATTTTTCGCCAACATCAACTCCAATGCCTGATTAGCATATCTATCATACAAAGCCAAAGCCTGCTGTTCCGTCATGTCATCTTTTTCAGCATAGCCTAATTCCAACTGAATCAGACCGATGATACCATAATTCACGATACCAATAAATTCCGGACGAATACCTTCGTCTACCATCGTTACACCCTTAATCTCAATGCTACGAATTCGATTAGCTTTAATGAATATCTGATCCGTAACCGAAGATGGACGCATGATACGCCATGCTGCACCATAATCGTGCAGTTTCTTGGCAAACAAATCGCGACAAATCGCGATAACGTGTTCAAATTGTTGTTTTGTATCTTTCATCTTTATCCATGAATAGGCAACAAAGTTACAAATTTTCTGCTTATGTAGTCAATAAAAAAGGCGGAAAAGAATACCTTTCCGCCTTTTTGTTGATGTTTTATTGCATTCTTAAGAACATCTCAATACTTGTCCGATTCGAAGCGTAGTTCTTCGGCTAATTCTATTCAACTTACACAAAGCATCAATCGAGGTTCCAGTACGTTTGGCAATACGCGACAGATTGTCACCCTTGCGGACTTTATAATATTGAATATCGCCATTGGAAGCAACTGTAGTAGTTCTACCGTTACGATATCGATTCCGCCCTTTCTGGAATAAATATGAATCTGCAACAATATCCTGCTTTTCAAAGTCAAAGAGCAAAGCCGGATTAATAGCTTGTCCCAGGAACCGAGTTTCAAAATGCAAATGTGATCCGGTAGAACGACCGGTATTACCACCCAACCCAATCACATCGCCAGCCTCCACGTATTGATCTTCCTTAACCAACTGCTTCGACAAATGACCGTAAACAGTTTCCAATCCATTATCATGACGAATCACCACGTATTGACCATAACCGCGACGTTCATATTTTACCATACGGACCTTTCCACTGAATGCTGCACGAATGGTATCACCGATATACACCTTCACATCCAAGCCATTGTGCATACGACGACGACGCGGACCGAACTTTGAAGTAATTTTTGTATTGGTAGTTGGCATACAGAACCCTGTCATATCAATACGGAAACTATCCGGTATATTAACCGTCTTACCGTATGCATGTACACGTTCATTATTCCAATCCGGATAAAGGCTATATGCTGGATATGCAGCCATTTCCTTATGAATCTGACGAATCAAAGCAACGGAATCAATCGCTTTCAACTTTCGATCGATTGGAGCCTGTCTGGCTAGCAAGTCTTGCCCCGACACGTTCAAACTCACCAAAGTAAATGCAGCAACTACAATTATTTTAATACACTTCAAAATCATTGGTATCTATCTTCTTCAATCAAAATTCGTCGTTAGCATACAAGTTGTCAAAAGTAGACTGCTTGTATTCAAAAATTTCTTCCGGCTTAAAGAATCTCTTCAATTCAGCTTCTGCTGTTTCAGGAGAATCCGATGCGTGAACAATATTTTCCTGGAAACTCATACTATAATCTCCGCGAATGGTACCTGCAGGAGCCTTACGACCTGTTGTAGGACCAGTAATCATACGTACAGCCTCGATTGCACCTACGCCTTCAAAGCAGCATACAATCACAGGACATACCATCATTGCATCTTTCACACGTTGGAAGAAAGGCTTCTCACTCAAATGAGCATAATGCTCACTGAGCACCTCATCAGTCAACTGAACCATTTTCATACCGGCAAGACGTAATCCCTTGCGTTCAAATCGGTTTATAACTTCACCAATCAAAGCTCTTTGAATGGTGCAAGGCTTCAAAATTACAAGTGTTTTTTCTAACATAATATTGCTTCTTAATAAGGTTACGAAGTACGCTCTTCCAAAAATCGTTCAAAGGTAATATTTTTATCCGAGAAAAAAGTCATTTCTTTAACTATTTTTCAATCGAGAGAGGATAAGAACGATTGCAAAATACAAGCCACAAGCCACAGAACGGAGAATTTATATAAAAATATGTTTCACAACATATATTCATTATTTAACACTTTGTTCCCTTTTTATGAAATAGCAGCCCAATTTACATGAGTTTTTCTCAATGCATATAATTGCCTCCAGACTATTTCATTTTCAGTTGACGAGCAGGAAGGATCATGTTCCAGTAATTCAGCAGCCACGTTGCGAACATATTGCAACAATTGTCCATCCCTTGCAAGGTCTGCAATTTTTAAATCGAAGGCAATTCCACTTTGCTGCGTACCTTCCAAGTCACCCGGTCCTCGAAGTTTCAAATCAGCCTCGGCTATTTCAAATCCATCATTGGTTTGTACCATTATTTCCAACCGTCTGCGTGTATCTTCCGATAATTTATAGGAAGTAACCAAAATGCAATAAGACTGTTCGGCCCCACGTCCCACACGCCCACGTAGCTGATGCAACTGAGACAAGCCAAAACGCTCGGCATTCTCTATCACCATCACCGATGCATTCGGCACATTTACACCAACCTCGATAACCGTTGTTGCAACCATAATCTGTGTTTCTCCATTCACAAAGCGTTGCATTTCTTCGTCCTTTTCGGACGGTTTCATTTTCCCATGTACCTTACTTACTCGACAATCCGGAAATTCTTCACAAACATGTGCATACCCTTCTTCCAAATTCTTGATATCTATTTTCTCGCTTTCTTTGATAAGCGGATAGACGATATAAACTTGCCGTCCTTCTGCTATTTGTTTACGAATACCGGCATACAAGCCGGCACGTCTGTTATCAAACTGATGAATTGTTTGAACAGGCTTTCTACCCGGGGGGAGTTCATCAATCACCGAAACATCCAAATCGCCATAAAGCGTCATGGCCAATGTACGAGGAATCGGAGTAGCCGTCATCACTAACACATGAGGAGGAGTAATATTCTTGTTCCATAACTTAGCACGTTGTGCCACACCAAACCGATGCTGCTCATCAATCACCACCATTCCCAACGATGAAAAACCAACCGTATCTTCCAGCACCGCATGAGTACCAATCAAAATCCGGGTTTCGCCGGTTAATAGTGTTCTCAATATATGTTCACGCTTCTTCCCTTTCACAGAACCTGTTAACAATTCCACGCTTACATTCATGCCAAAGAGCAATTGGGAAATTGTTTCATAATGCTGAGTGGCCAGGATTTCGGTAGGAGCCATCAAACAAGCCTGAAAGCCATTATCCAACGCTATCAGCATGGACATCAATGCCACCAATGTCTTTCCACTGCCTACATCCCCCTGCAACAAACGATTCATTTGTCGGCCACTACCCACATCTTTCCGGATTTCCTTGATAACACGTTTTTGAGCATTGGTCAATTGAAAAGGTAAGTTCTGCGTATAAAACGTATTGAATATTTCTCCGACCCGTTCGAAATATAGTCCTCGGTATTTCTGTTGTCGGTCTTTGGCATATCGTAAAATATTCAACTGCACATAAAACAACTCCTCGAACTTCAAGCGATATTGAGCCTTTCTCAACAACTCCGGATTTTGAGGGAAATGAATCTGACGCAAAGCATCATCCAAGGCCATTAAATGATGTTTTTCTACAATCCCCGGACTCAAAGTTTCCCGGACAGGCTCTCTCAAAAGAGCAAACGCATTCTTTACCAGTTTTTCCATGGCGTGCGAATTCAATCCGGCACGCTTCATTTTTTCCGTTGTATTATAATAAGGTTGCAACCCCATCAATGAAAGGGTAAGATTCCCGGCCGGTTCAATATCCGGATGAGCTACATTTACCCGACCATTAAAAACTGTTGGCTTGCCAAAAACGATATATTCTTCATGTACCTTATAACGACCAGTCAGATACTTGATTCCTTGAAACCATACCAAATCGACAACGCCCGTCCCATCGGAGAAGTGAGCCACCAAACGACGGTTTCGTCCCTCTCCAATCGTTTCAAAGCTCAAGATTTCACCCTTCAACTGAATATAAGGCATATTTCCGTCTATCTCATGGATGTAATACAGGCGGCTTCTATCAACATACTTATAGGGGAAATAATACAACAAATCCTGCAAAGAAAAAATCTCCAGTTCCTTGCCCAACAGAGTCGCCCGTTGCAGACCGACTCCTTGTAAAAACTTTATGTCACGAGTTTTTAGGTCGAACATCTTCTATCAGCACTTCTGCCAATTTCAAGTCAAAAGGAGTAGTAATCTTGATGTTTTCTCTGTTTCCTTCGACCAAATGCACTTTCTCTCCCAAGGCTTCCACCACGGAAGCATCGTCAGTAAACATCTCTGTAAAATCCTGACAATATGCTTTTTTCAACAACGAAACTTTAAAGACTTGTGGAGTCTGCACTAATTTATATTGGTCACGAGGCACCGTCTCGCTATCCTCGTTTGTCAAACGACGCACCGTCTCTACCACTCCAATCACGGGGATCACCGCTTTTTTCAAGGACGCTTCAGCATAACAACGGCTTATCACTTCTTGCGAAACAAAAGGACGTACCCCATCGTGTACCCCGACAAGGCCTTCGCCTTCGATCAATGCCAAACCATTCTTCACCGAATGGAAACGAGTTTCGCCACCATCTGCTATTTGATGGGGCAAATCAAAGTCATATGTATTACACAAATCCTTCCAATAAGCCTGTTGGCTGACCGGAAGGACCAAAACCACATGAATATCCGAATCATACCGATGAAAAGCCTCGATAGTACGCATCAGCACAGGCTTCCCACAGACGGGCAGAAACTGTTTAGGGATGTCTCCGCCCATCCGTAATCCTTTTCCTCCTGCAACAATGATGATATACTTCTTCATGTTCAGACTTCAATCATCATGCCTTGTTTCAGTTCTTGCACCTTGGCTGCACCGCAATACTTTTCGACAATGGCAAATGCAAATTCCATAGCGGCACCCGGGCCTTTTCCGGTAATGATGTTTCCATCTACTTCCACCAAGTTGGCGGTATATTCTGCTCCTTTCAAGTATGTTTCAAAGCCCGGATAGCAAGTGGCCTTCTTTCCTTCCAACAGATTTCGGTTACCCAAGACCAAAGGGGCTGCACATATTGCAGCAAGAGGTTTTCCTGCCGAAGCAAATTGCAGAATCATTTCTTCCAATCCGATGTGTTCATCCAAATTGGTTGCACCCGGAAGACCTCCCGGAAGCAGTATCATTTCTGCATCTTCAGAAGCAATTTCCGCAAACATTTTATCTGCTACTACAGGTACACCGTGTGCTCCTGTTACTGTTTGTTCGTCCATGACAGAAACCGTCTGCACGTTCAATCCCGCACGTCTCAATACATCTACCGGGGTCAATGCTTCAATTTCTTCAAAGCCTGTTGCCAAAAATACAAAAATGGTTTTCATAAGTTATTTCAATTTAAAGTAATAAGTAATCGTACCTGTTTGGTTATTCACTCCATCCACTGTATTGAAGCGAGCCTTCCGTGCCGCATCTTCCGCTGCTTTCCGAAGAGCGGCATTCATGGTGTTTGTCCGTTTATTGATGCTTGTACCGATGACCTGTCCGGCCGGATTTACCGTAATAGTTACCACGACACGGCCTTCATCCTGTACATTATATATAGGTCTGGGTAATCCACCCGGCCCCAGCGAACGTCCGTTCAAATCGAAAGTACCATATCCGCCCACTCCAGTCGACTTGCCTTCAGCGGCATTGCCGGTCGGACTTCCTTGTATCCCTTCACCGGTGGTTCCTGTACCTTTGCTTCCTATCTGCGATCCTTTTCCAAAGGCACCGGCTACCCGCTTAGCTGCTGCTTCTGCCGCAGCTTTTTCTTCGGCCTTTTTCTTTTCAGCTGCCAGTCGTTCGGCTTCAGCACGCTTTTCGGCTTCCGTTTTTTCTTTGGGCTTTACCGGTTGTTCTTTCGCCTTCACGGATTCTTTTTTCGCCTTCACCTCTTTAGGAGTTGGCTTTGGCTTTTCTTTCTTTTCAGGAACAGCTACCGTCGGTTCCTCCTCCTGAGTGATTATTTCCGTCTTCGTTTCTACTTCCGGGATAGGTTCAGGTTCAGCTACTTCTGTAGGAATTTCCGGTTCGTCCCAAATATCCACATCCGTCAAGGTATAAGGGTCTGCATTGCCTTGTGCCATCGGTACTTCACCCAACATGACAGGAACTCCTCCTTCCTCCTGAGCCATCGGCGTACGGATAGCTACCAGAAAAAGCAGAAGCAAAAGAATGGCATGCAATGCCAAGGTTCCGATCAATCCTGTTATTTTATTCTTTTTCATTCCTTTCAGTTATCATTTCCTTTCCGGCGGGCGTGTTGCCAACACCATCTTGAAGTGATTTTCGTTTGCTATGTTCAGCACGTTCACAATTTCCCGATACGGAACGGCCTCATCCGCATAAAGTGCCACATACATCTCGGGTTCTTTTTCGGCACATTCTTGCAGAAAAGCCGGGAGTTCATCCAAAGCGATAGGCATTTCGTCTTCGTTTCCGAATGCGGTGTAATAATTCAAATGTTTATCAATGATAACCCGAGTCAATGGCTTGGCCGAAGTTTGTTGCTTGCCTTGAGGAAGCAACACCTTGATGGCATTGGGCGATACCATGGTAGAGGTTATCATGAAAAATATCAGCAACAGGAATATGATGTCCGTCATGGACGCCATACTGAAGTTGGGTGATATTTTATGTCTTCTTTTCAATGCCATAAGCCTTTACTTTTGTTCGGGTTCGTTCAACAAGTCCATAAAAGCCATCGTGCGGGCTTCCATCTGACTGACTACCTTATCCACACGAGTCACTAGATAGTTATAGGCAAACATAGCCGCAATACCTACGACCAAACCACCAACGGTAGTAATCATAGCTTCATAGATACCTCCCGACAAGAGAGTAATATCAATGTTATTTCCAGCATTGGCCATTTCCCAAAAGGCTTGCACCATCCCGGTAACGGTTCCCAAGAAACCAATCATCGGTGCACCTCCCGAAATCGTTGCCACAATTGGCAATCCGTTTTCCAACTTGGCTACTTCGATATTACCCGTATTTTCAATTGCAGCTTGCACATCGGCAACCGGACGTCCCATGCGGGTTATTCCCTTTTCAATCATTCGAGCCGAGGGGGTATTCGTGATACGACAATAGTTGATGGCCGACTTCACCTCGCCGGTACGGATATAGTCGCGGATACGCTCCATGAACAAAGGATCATCCTTACCTGCTTTGCGAATAACCGTCAAGCGTTCAAAGAATATATAGAAACACACGATGGAAAGCAAGGCCAATACGGCCATTATCCAACCACCTTTCAAAGCCATATCCCAAAGGTTCATCTGCGGCTCACCGCTTGTCAATGGAGTAAGTACCGGATTTCCACCGGACAAAGTATCAGCCAGCGTAGTGGCCTGCAAAAAGACATTCATCATTATCGGAGACATTTTTTATATTCTTCAATTGTTTTTTCCAATCCCAAATACAAGGCATCGCAAATCAAGGCATGACCGATAGAAACCTCGTCCAGCCAAGGAATATTGTCGTGCATGTATTTCAAGTTTTCCAAGCTTAAATCATGACCGGCATTTAAGCCCATACCCAAGCTACGAACCAACTTGGCTGCTTCCACGAATGGTGCAATGGCTTCTTCCGGATTTTCAGGATAAAGCGTCGCATAAGGTTCTGTATACAATTCCACCCTGTCCGCTCCCGTCTTGGCCGCATACTCTATCAGTTCCTTATCCGTCCCTACAAAGATGGATGTACGGATACCGGCATTACTGAATGTTTCCATCAAATCGGACAAGAAAGAGAAATGAGTCTTGGTATCCCATCCGGCATTAGAAGTAAGCTGGTCAGGAGCATCCGGCACCAAAGTGACCTGATGTGGCTTTACCTTCAACACCAAATCAATGAATTCCTGGCTAGGATAACCTTCGATATTGAATTCAGTCGAAATAGCCGGACGCAAAGCATATACATCACTCCGACGGATGTGACGTTCGTCCGGACGTGGATGCACCGTAATACCTTCGGCACCAAACCTTTCACAATCCAGAGCCACCTTCAACACATCGGGATTATTACCTCCTCGTGCATTACGAAGCGTAGCTATTTTGTTTATATTTACACTTAACTTTGTCATCTTTACCAATATATTATTATCTTTGCAATACGATATGCAAAGTTAACACGTTTTCTTAAAACGTCACCCTTTTTGTTAAACAAAAGATATAAAATAAGCTAATGAATACAGTTCCCATGCGATTTGCGTTGTTCGGAAACACCTATCAAGTCAAGAAATCGGCTCATATCCTTCGCTTACTCTCCATATTAGAGAAACGAAAAGCAGAAGTTTATGTTTACCGTGATTTCTATCAATTTCTCACCAAGGAACAAAAACTGGACATTCAGGTAGCCGGCATCTTCGATGATAATCAGTTCGAAGCAGACATGGTGCTCAGCATGGGAGGCGACGGTACTTTTCTGAAAGCCGCCAGCTATGTAGGCAACAAAAACATTCCCATTCTAGGCATCAATACCGGACGCCTCGGCTTTCTGGCCGATGTCTCGCCGGAAGAAATGGAAGAAACCTTTGCAGATATTTATAAGGGAAACTACAGAGTGGAAAGCCGGAGTATCCTTCAAGCCACCAGCAACGGGCAGCCCTTGAAAGGCAATCCTTTCGGACTGAACGAAATCGCTATTCTGAAACGCGATAGTTCATCCATGATTACCATCCACACCTCTATCAACGGAGCTTACCTGACAACCTATCAAGCCGACGGACTTGTCATCGCCACTCCTACCGGCTCTACCGCCTATTCATTGAGCGTTGGCGGTCCCGTCATTGTGCCTACCAGCAACACCATAGCCATTACACCGGTAGCTCCACATAGTCTCAACGTCCGCCCCATCGTTATCAACGATGATTGGGAAATCACCCTCGATGTAGAGAGCCGTAGCCACAACTTCCTGGTAGCTATCGATGGACGAAGCGAAACATGCCGCGAAGGAAGTCGCCTCACCATCCGCAAGGCCGATTACCAAATCCAAGTAGTCAAACGCACCAACCACATTTTTTTCCATACATTGAGAGACAAAATGATGTGGGGAGCGGATAGCAGAGGATAGACGTTCCGATAACATCCGGTATTTCTCCAAGATAAGCATAAAAAAACATTTTAAACCGCACAAAAATCCTGTCCACAACACTTTGAACAATCATTCAAAGTATTATGGATGTTCATTCAATATGTTTTGGACAAACACCCACAATGCTTTGAATAAATAATATCATTGTTTTGATTATACGATAAAAGTATCAATCTGAGTAAAAGCGAAGAATCTGAATACATTCATTTTACGTATCCAGATTCTTCACTTCGTTCAGAATGACACTACAGAGAGGATTCATCCTGAATAACAATATAACGAAAGTCTTATCAAATAGTCTTTTCTATGTTCCAAACAAAGGCACGGAGACCAAGCATTTCGGTTTCCTTGTCCATGGCATGGAGAGCTTCGAGCAACGGATCTACACGGTTATCATCAACGATGGTGATGATGGCCGAACACATACTAGGCCAAGCATGGCTACCGTAGTGAGGTTCGCCCGTTTTGCTACCACGACCCTGAACCTGCTGGAAATAGCTGAATCCACGGCAATTCAAGCGGTCGAGCGTCTTGATGATACGTTCGTAGAAGGCCTGGTCGAAAGTTATCATTACTGATTTCATAATCTTAAAGTTTTTATCTGTCATTCTGAGCAATGCGAAGAATCTGATACATAAGCAAAACGCTT
>SUXX01000078.1 GCA_015060735.1 Bacteroides sp. | reverse complement strand
CCACCGCCGTGGCCACTACCGACACGACCTCCATGGGCATCATCCGCATCCCCGACAACATCGATTTCCAGATGCAGGCCAACATGAAGGAAGTGTTGTTTGACGGAATGAAGTTCGCTAACCTCAAAGGCCAGCTCATCGTCAAGAACCAACAGGTGAACATGAAGAACCTGGCACTCAACACCATGGGAGGTAGCGTGACCGTGAATGGAGCCTATGCCACCCCCGACAAGGCACCTGCCAGCCTCAACGCCGGATTCGCCATGAAGGACATCAGCTTTGCCGACGCCTATCGCGAGCTCGACATGGTGAAGCAACTGGCACCTATCTTCGAAGGACTGAAGGGCAGCTTCTCGGGACAGATGAACATCGACACCCAACTCGACGAACAGATGAGCCCCGTCATCCCCACCATGCAGGGCAGCGGCAAGCTCTCTACCAGCAACCTCAATCTCAGTGGTGTGAAGGTCATCGACCAGGTGGCCGACATCGTCAAGAAGCCCGGCCTCAAGGACATCAACGTCAAGAACCTCACCATCGACTTCACCATCAAGGACGGACGTGTGAACACCAAGCCTTTCGACCTCAAGCTGGGCGACTATGCCATGAACCTGAGCGGAAGTACCGGCCTCGACCAAACCATCGACTATGTGGGCAAGATTACCATTCCCCAATCAGTAGGCAAACTCTCGAAGCTGGGCACCGTCGACATGACCATCGGTGGCTCGTTCACCTCGCCTAAGGTTGGCATCGACATGGAAGGCCTGGCCAAGCAAGCCGCCAAACAGGCCGTCGAAGACCTCGGTAGCAAACTCCTTGGCATCCAGAAGGACACCACCGCCACCGACTCGGCCAAGACCAAGCCCACCAAGCAGGAAGTGGCCGGCAAGGTACTGAACAAAGCACTCGACCTCTTCAAGAAAAAGAAATAAAGCCTATGCTCCCCATCCATTTCGCCCCTTTGCAGGGCCATACCGACGACGCCTACCGGCGCATCCACCACCGACTGGTGGGAGGAGTAGAACACTATTACACCCCCTTCATCCGCATGGAAGGAGGGGGCCTCCGTAGTAAGGAGGTGCGCGACATCCGTCCCGAATACAACGAGGGAGTGCCCGTCGTTCCCCAAATCATTATGAAGTCACTCAAGGAGTTCGAATACCTCACCTCCGAAGTGGCCCAACGAGGCTACACGCGCATTGACCTTAACATGGGCTGCCCGTTCCCCATGCAAGCCAAGCATGGACGTGGGGCAGGCCTTCTGGCTCAAACTGACATCATCCGTTCCATTGCCCAAGCCATCGCGGAACGCCCCCAAATCCAGTTCTCCGTCAAGATGCGCCTCGGTTGGGAAGACAAGGACGAATGGCGGCCTGTGCTCGAAGTGCTCAATGCCCTTCCACTTACGCACATCACCCTCCATCCGCGCATCGGTACCCAACAGTACAAGGGGGAGGTCGACATGGAATCCTTCCGGGCTTTCTACGAAGCCTGCCGGCATCCGCTTGTCTATAATGGTGACATACACACCCTGGCCGATATCCGTTCGTTGGAGGAAGCTTATCCTCGTCTGGCCGGAGTCATGATCGGTCGTGGACTCCTTGCACGCCCTTCGTTGGCCATCGAATATGCCACAGGGCAGGAGTGGAGCCCCGAGAAACGACGCAAATTGATGACAGACCTCCATCAAGCCCTTATGGAGCATTGGCAACCCCTGATGAACAGCGACGCCCAACTGCTGAACAAGCTACGCACCTTCTGGGAGTATGCCGAGGAGGAAATAGGACGCAAGCTCTACAAGAAACTCATGAAGAGCGGCTCGCTGAAGAACTACCTCAGTGCCGTAAGGGAAATAACCCATAAATCATAAATCACAACTCATAACTCAAAAGGATGACCCGAAAAGAAGAACTTGAACAGAATCCCGCTCTTCAGAACGAATTGCGCCGGATGACCAACGGAGAGCCTTACAACGCCCATACCCCCGAAATGTATGCCTGGCGTGACGAAGTGAAGAAACTCCTGCGTCGACTGAACATCACCGAATACCATGAGCCCACCATGGCGGATATCACCCGCGAGCTGTTGCCCCACTCAGCTCCCAATGTCTATGTAGAGCCACCCTTCTATTGCGACTACGGAAACCTCATCTTTGCCGGCGAAGGCGTATTTATCAACTTCGGTTGCACCATCCTCGACGGGGGAGGCGTGTACATCGGCCGCAAGACCCTGATAGCCCCCGGTGTCCATATCTTCACCGCCGGTCATCCCACCGATGCTGACGAGCGCGACCAATGGGAAACCTGTCGCACCGTACGCATTGGCGAGCGCTGCTGGATAGGCGGCCATGCCACCATCTGTCCCGGAGTGACCATTGGCGACCGCACCGTCATCGGCGCCGGAAGCGTAGTGACCCGCGACATCCCTTCCGATTGTGTAGCGGTGGGCAATCCCTGCCGCGTCATCAAATGGGTGAACGGTAAAGAAGGACCGGTAGAAGAGTAAAAACAGGGACTCTCTATCATTGGTTCTGACCAATAGGTGCCAAAAATATCTGTCAAAAGTGTCAGGATAGCTTAATGCGTTGATTTACAGAGCTAATCCCTGACACTTTTGGCTGATTTTTAGGTTTTAGAAAAGTCAGGAAAAGTGCCGGTATTTACATTGTAAAGCATAGGTTTATGCATCGTAAAACATTGGTTTATAGTGGATATTTCGTTGTTTTATGACCTTTAGGGGAAGCAACATCGTCTGTTGGAAGGCTGATTCTTTCAAAACCAAAAAATCAGGCAAAAGAGTCAGGATTTGATGTTGTGAATCAGAAGGTTAGCGCATCCTGATTCATCTGATTCATATTTTGCGAACTTGTTAAGTTCTGACCAA
The DNA here is from genome assembly GCA_015060735.1 of Bacteroides sp. Lineage (GTDB taxonomy): Bacteria > Bacteroidota > Bacteroidia > Bacteroidales > Bacteroidaceae > Phocaeicola. The sequence goes on along the minus strand of SUXX01000078.1, from coordinate 2,985 downwards.
TTTCATTGTAGAAGCAGTTTTCACTCAAAGTTTCAAGCAAAATCCGCCCACTATTACCGGCTTTTCATAAAGCGGCACTTTACGAATCATAGTATGCCATACTACGAGTCACGGAACGGCACACCACGAGTGATAAAACGCCGCTTTACGAAGGATAACTCAATGCCTTACGACAAGCGAAACGATGCTATGGAAATATCAAAACGGACGATAGGAAGTTTTAAATATTTCCTATCGTCCTTTCAAGAACTTTCTATGCTACGTTTCAATATTTACATAGCACTATATTACGTTGTAAACAGATCTATATACAGCTGCACATAGCACTATTTACATCCTATTCCTTGTTATGCTTTCCGAATTCACTCGTCAGATACGTAACACAAACCAACAAAATCATATATTCATTGCGTTGGCCAACACATTAATCACAATCTGTAAAGACGCATTTATTTCTTGCCAAATCATTATTTTCTTATCATTTAATAAACTGATAAACTTGACATGTATTCGTTTGTGGAAACAAAGTTTATGCAATGAAAAGGATGAGTTAGTGAAAGTGATACTAATAAGAAGTTGATAAATGCTTGTATAAATCTTTTCTTCTATTGTTTGTACCGATTAAAATAATCGCTACATTTGTGAAACTGAGGATAAAACTACAAATATGGATTTACGCTTCGATACATCGTTGATAAACGGATATAAAAATGCTGCACAAATAGCAAGGATACTCACCGAAGACTGGTTAGCTCGAAATATGTATTGTCCCATATGTGGAGAAATGTCCATCAGAAAAGCAGAGCCTAATGCTCCGGTAAAAGATTATGTTTGTGAACATTGTCAGTCACAATATGAACTGAAAAGCAAGAAAGAGTATTCCGACAGATACATAACCAAAGTAAACGATGGAGTATATAGAACAATGATTAATCGGATTACATCGCTCGACAACCCCAGTTTCTTTTTTATGCACTACGATAACTATGAAGTAAACAATCTGATTATTGTACCTAAATGTTTCTTCGTACCCGATGTCATTGAGAAACGTAAACCATTGGCCGATAATGCACAAAGAGCAGGATGGGAAGGATGCAACATCCTATTGAAACAAATACCAGAATTTGCTAAGATTCCCATAATCAAAAATAAAGAAGTCATTGATTCAAAGGATGTCTGCAAAGAATACAATCGAGTTTATTCTTTACAAACCCAAAGCTTTGAAAGCAGAGGATGGTTATTTGATGTACTAAGTTGTGTGGAACGACTTGATTCAACTTTTACTCTGAAACAGATGTACAACTTTGCAGAAGAATTGAAGATAAAACACCCGACAAATCATAATATAGAAGCCAAGATTCGTCAACAACTTCAATTCTTACGCGACAAAGGTTTTTTGGAATTCACATCACGAGGTAACTATAGGAAAGTAGGTATTTAGCTATAAACAATCTACGCTAAACAGCTCAAAATGATCTTTTTTGATCACAAATATTAAAGATTGATCTATTCCTATTTATACTTTTTTTTTGATCTACTTTTGCGGCAATTAAGTCGCAAATGGAATATCAAGTAACCATAACCGAAGTACTTTCACGCATTGAAAGGATAGAAGCCACTTCCGCTCTTATGGCAGAAGAAATGGTTCGTCGTCGGTATACTAAAGAAGACATTGTTCTTGATTATTCCGACTTTAAAGATGTACATTTTCATGCATCAAATTCATTCTATTTCAAATCCCCCGACCGTGCTTTCACCCTCCTTCACGGCGATTGTACGGAACTCTTGAAGCAATTCGATTTCAAGTTTGATATGATATTTGCGGACCCTCCCTATTTTCTTTCCAACGGAGGTATCAGTTTGCAAAGTGGTAAGGTGGTGTGTGTAGATAAAGGAGATTGGGATAAGGGTGGAACACCCGAACACATTGACTCTTTCAACAGAGAATGGATTTCGCTTTGTCGAAACAAGTTGAAAGACAATGGAACCATTTGGATTAGCGGAACTTACCACAATATATTCTCCGTAGCCAATATACTTACTGAATTGGGATTCAAGATTCTGAACGTCATAACATGGGCGAAAACCAATCCACCGCCCAACATCTCGTGTCGCTATTTCACTTATTCAACCGAGTTCATCATTTGGGCAAGAAAAAGTAAGAAAGTAGCGCATTACTACAATTATGACTTGATGAAACAAGTAAATGAGAACAAACAGATGACCGATGTATGGCGATTGCCGGCCATTGCTCCATGGGAGAAAAAGTGTGGAAAACATCCTACCCAAAAGCCACTTGCCGTACTTTCGCGCATTATCTTGGCTTCTACTCAAAAAGGGGCATGGATTCTCGACCCATTTACAGGAAGTAGCACAACCGGTATTGCGGCAAATTTATTGGAGCGCCGCTTCCTCGGTATTGACAAAGAAGAAGAATTCTTGAATATCAGTCGTAACCGCAAACATGAAATAGAGGACTTGCGTACTTTTGCATCCTACCGAAAGAAAGTAAAGGACATTGCTTTGCTCGATAAGGAAAACGCTTCCTTCCTGTTGAAAGAAGAAGAGGATGGTTACGATTTACCTTTCTGACTATATCTCACATAAAAAACATTACTCTCTACCTGAACTAAAAACATGACGGACTCGTACTTACAAATAACCAATTATTATTAACCAAAAACAAAATATCCCCGACTTCACAAGCCGGGGATATTGCTATTAGACATTCAAAGTATCACTTCTTTAAAATGGCTTCCACCGCATTCAGGATGGGAGTAGTGCTGACCTTGGCACCAACGGCTTGTTGCATCCATTGGTTGGGAGTGAGTTTGCCCAACTTGTAGATGCGCATAATTTCGTCGGCAAAGGCTTGCTTGGTGGGGAACTGGGCAAGGTGCTCTTCCAACTGGAACTCTACGATGTGGCCGAAAGGATAATTGGGCAAGTACATCGGAGCGTTGACCATGTGTGAATAGCATGCCA
>SUXX01000077.1 GCA_015060735.1 Bacteroides sp. | reverse complement strand
CGATGCCGTGAAGGGCTTCGTTCCACCAGTTGTATTTCTTGATACCCAGTCTTTCTACGGGTTGCGATGTGTCCATCATCAAGGAAACTTTTTCTTCCAGAGTCAGTTCCTTCAGTAATGCTTCGGCTCGCTTTTCGGGGGATAGGTTGGTGTTCTTATAGGCAGGCTGGTTGTTGCAACCGGTGAAAAGGAATAAAGCGGCGAATAATAAAAAAGAGATGTTTTTCATGGGGATGGTAATAAATCTCCCCTCTTGAGAGGTTTCTCAAGAGGGGGTTTGAATAAAAATAAATTACATATAGTTACTCCAGTTAACCAATCGCATATCGCCCTTCTTGAGGAGGGTGTCATGCATAGCCAGTGCAGCATTGATGCGGTGTGAAGTATGTCCCTTCTGTGCTATCTTCAGATAATCCCACAAGAGTTCCTTGTAATCCGGGTGAGCACAGTTTTCGATGATTTCCTTGGCACGTTGTGCCGGGCTCTTTCCACGGAGGTCGGCAATACCCTGTTCGGTGATGAGAATGTTCACATCATGCTCTGTCTGGTCGTGGTGCGACACCATCGGTACGATGGCACTGATTTTGCCTTCCTTGGCTACGGACGGACAAGAGAAGATGGAGATGAAGGCATTACGGGTAAAGTCGCCCGAACCTCCTACACCGTTCATCATCTTGGTACCGGTGATGTGGGTAGAGTTTACGTTACCATAAATGTCGGCTTCGATGGCGGTATTCATGGAGATGATACCCAATCGGCGCACTACGGCCGGGTGGTTGGAGATTTCCGACGGACGGATGATGAGCTTGTTCTTGAAGAATTCAAAGTCATCGTAGATGCCTTGCAGGCATTCATCGGTCACGCTGAGCGAGCAGGTGCTACCAAACTTCACACGACCGGCACGAATCAAGTCCACTACCGCTTCCTGCAATACTTCGGTGTACATTTCGAAATTGGGCACATCCGGATTACTTCCCAAGGCACCGAGTACGGCATTGGCAATGTTGCCCACGCCACTTTGTAGCGGAAGGAAAGTGTTGGGGATGATGCCACGACGCATATCCGAGAGCAAGAATTCGGCTACGTTCTGGCCAATCTTGTCGGTAATCGGGTCAGGAGCGGTAAAGCCACGTGCTTCGTCCGGGATGTTCACTTCCACGATGCCTACAATCTTCTTCGGGTCTACCTGCAAGTACGGCAAGCCAATGCGGTCACTCGGATGATATACCGGGATTTCGCGACGGTAAGGAGGGTCAATCGGTTCGTATACGTCATGCAAGCCGATGCAGTCTGTGCCACGGTGGGCGGCATTCAGTTCGATGATGATGTGGTCGGCCAATCGGGCAATGGTCGGAGAGATACCTCCACCGGCGGTCAGGTAGATTCTACCGTCAGGAGTCACATGACAAGCCTCGATGATGGCCACATTGATTTTACCATAATAGCCATAACGGATTTCCTGTGCCATCTGCGAGAGGTGGATATCGTTGTAAGCCACTTCGCCATTGTTTACCGCTTTGCGGAAATCGGCATTGGTAGTATAGGGAGCACGATAGCGAAGAGCCTTGGCACGGATAAGGGCGCCATCGGCCGAATCTCCGGTAGATGCACCGGTGAAAAGACCGATTTGGAACGGACGGCCTGCGGCATGTTCGGCTTCGGCTATCTTTGCTATTTCGGGAGTAACGGCTTTCGGAGAACCTGCTGGGGTAAAACCACTGAGGCCCACATTGTAACCATGTTTGATATAGGTGGCAGCTTCGGCTGCTGAAATAATGTTAAATGCCATAATGATAATATATTTTTGTTAATACTTACGGTTGAATATTTCTGAATAGATGAATGCCCTTCTGGCCTTTTCACGGCTGTTGAGGCTAATCTTCTTTTCCTGTTGGGGAGGTTCTTTTGGAGGATTAGCAGAGGTTTTCACCAAGGTGGGTGATGTTTTTTTCGTTGTTTTTTTGTTGGCAGGAGTTGGTTGTGGCGCTGGAGGCACCATCATTTCTTCTCCTTGAATTTCCATTTCAGGAAACATGTCTTCCAGCACTTCCTGAGGGGAAGCGGTCATAGGCTTTTTTTTGTTTTTGGCATTTTGCCCTATTACGGCAATGACCATAGCGCCTACAAATATGATTATTTGTATAAATTCTTCCATTTGTTCCAAATATAACAAGAAGATATAGGACAAAGTTATAAATTAATTTCCTAATAAATGCAACAAAAGAGCATAAAAAAAGGAAGAGAACTTCACAGTTGTCTTCCCCCTATTTTTAACCTAAACCTTAACTATGAAAAAATCTAATTTTTTTTCTTTCTGCAAAGATGCGAAATAAGATTCAATAATTGTTTTATAAAATCGTGAAAATGTTCGGCTGTTATGATTATTTAACCAATATAAAAAGGACTAGTTATAATAAGGTATATATATAAGAAATCCCACAAAATTTGTGGGATTTCTTCGTTGGTTGGACTACCAGGATTCGAACCTGGACAAACAGAACCAAAACCTGTTGTGCTACCATTACACCATAGTCCAATCATTGGTGCTTTCCTTGAAAAGCGATGCAAAGGTAGAGGTTTTATTCATTTCTACCAAATATTTTGTCGAGTTTTTTTTGATTTTGTGCGTTTTTACCTATCTTTGTCAATATAAATCTTAATTTAGAGCTTATGAAGAAACGAATTCTTAGTTTGATTGGGGGACTTGTCGCCATCTCTGCACAAGCCATTACCCCGCTTTGGTTACGTGATGTACAAGTTTCTCCGGATGGAACAGCTATTGCTTTCTGTTATAAAGGGGATATTTATACTGTTTCCACTCAAGGTGGTACGGCCAAGCAACTCACTACCCAAGCATCGTACGAATGTAATCCTGTTTGGTCACCGGATGGTCACCGAATAGCTTTTGCCAGCGATCGTGACGGCAATTTCGATATCTACGTCATGTCGGCTCAAGGCGGAGCAGCCAAGAAGCTTACCAAACATTCGGCCTCCGAACTTCCTTCTGCCTTTACTCCAGACGGCAAATGTGTGGTGTTCTCGGCTTCCATCCAAGACCCTGCTCAGAGTGCCTTGTTCCCAAGCGGTGTTATGACGGAGCTTTATAAAGTGTCTGTGGAAGGTGGACGTTCGCAACAGATTCTTGCTACTCCTGCCGAGGCGGTATGCTATATCAAGGATGGCCAGTCGTTCCTTTATCAGGATCGGAAGGGATTGGAAGACGAATGGCGTAAGCACCACACCTCTTCCGTTACTCGTGACATCTGGTTATACGATGCCAAGAGCGGCAAGCATACTAACTTGACAAACATCGGCGGTGAGGATCGTGACCCGTCCTTGGCTCCCAATGGCAAGACAGTCTATTTCTTGAGCGAACGCAATGGCGGAAGCATGAACGTATATACATTGGATGTGGACAATCCGAAGAATATTCAGTCCGTCACTTCGTTCAAGACTCATCCGGTACGTTTCCTTTCTGTAGCCAATAACGGCTTGCTTTGTTATGCTTACGATGGTGATATCTATACACAAGAAGCCAATGGAAAAGCTAAGAAGGTAGCTATCGACATCACTCGCGACGATAGCGAACAAGTGGCTGACTTGAAGGTAGCAGGTGCACGCTCGGCTACTGTATCACCGGACGGCAAACAGATTGCTTTCATTTATCGTGGTGAAGTGTTTGTGACCTCTACCGATTATGCCACTACCAAGCAGATTACCCACACTCCGGCAGCTGAGCAAGGTTTGTCGTTTGCACCGGACAACCGTACCTTGGCTTATAGCACTGAACGTAACGGTAATTGGGAATTGGTACTTGCCAAGATAGAACGTGAGGATGACCCGAACTTCCCGAACGCTACACTTATCAAGGAAGAAATCCTTCTTCCGTCGGACAAGATTGAACGCAGCTATCCATCGTTCTCACCAGACGGCAAAGAGTTGGCTTTTATCCAAGACCGCCGCAAGCTGATGGTGATGAACCTCGACACCAAGAAGGTGCGTCAGATTACGGACGGTAGTTATTGGCCAAGCACTGGAGGCGGTTTCGAATATCAATGGAGCCCGGACAGTAAGTGGTTCACCCTTTGCTTTACAGGCAACAAGCACGATCCTTATTATGATATAGGTATTGTGTCGGCTCAAGGTGGCGAAATCACCAACCTGACCAATAGCGGCTACTCCAGCGGTTCGCCGGCTTGGACCATGGACGGCAATGCCATCCTCTTCACTAGCGAACGCTACGGTATGCGTAACCATGCATCTTGGGGTTCGATGGAAGACGTGTTCCTCTGCTTCGTCAATCAGGATGCTTATGACAAATATCGCTTGAGCAAGGAAGACTATGAACTCTTGAAGGAAGTGGAAAAAGAACAGGAAAAGCTGAAGAAGGATGCCAAGAAAGACGATGATAAGAAAGACGTCAAGAAGGACGAAAAGAAGGATGCTGTCAAGGATATTGTGATGGAACTCGGTGGTATTCAGGACCGCATCGTTCGCCTTACTCCTAACTCTTCTAGCCTTGGTAGCGCCATCATCGACAAGAAGGGCGAAACCCTTTACTATACTGCTTCCTTTGAAGGTGGTATGGACCTCTGGAAACTTGACCTCCGAAAGAAGGACGTGAAGCTGGCTAATAAGGGTGTAGGCTATGCGTCGTTCGAGATGAGCAAGGACGGAAAGAATATCTTCCTCCTTGGTGGACGGATGCAGAAGATGGATGCAGCATCGGGCAAGCTTACTCCGATTACTTATACAGCCAATCTTGAAATGGATTTGGTAGCTGAACGCGAAGCTATGTTCAATCATGTATATCAGCAACAGAAGAAGCGCTTCTACAACCTGAACATGCACGGTGTAGATTGGGATGCCATGACGGCGGCCTATCGCAAGTTCTTGCCGCATATCAACAACAACTACGACTACGCAGAACTGCTGAGCGAATGGTTGGGTGAACTCAATGTTTCACATACCGGTGGACGTTATCGTCCGGCTCCCAGCGGTTATGCTACGGCTAGCCTGGGCTTGTTGTATGACATGAGCTACGATGGCAAGGGTCTGAAGGTGGACGAAGTGGTGGAAGGAAGTCCGTTTGACCACTCGCGTAGCAAGATGGCTGCCGGTGTCATCATCGAAAAAATTGATGGTGTGGAAATCAAAGCCGATACCGATTACAACCTTCTGCTGAACGACAAGTCACGCAAGAAGACCCTCGTTTCGCTTTATCATCCACAGACCAAGGAACGTTGGGAAGAAGTGGTCTTGCCTATTGGTACAGGTGCTTTCAATACCTTGCTCTATAAGCGTTGGGTGAAGCAGCGTGCAGCCGATGTGGAACGTTGGTCGAACGGTCGTTTGGGTTATGTACACATCCAGTCGATGGGTGACCCAAGCTTCCGTGGTGTCTATTCGGACATTCTCGGCAAGTACAATCATTGCGACGGCATCGTGATTGATACCCGTTTCAATGGCGGTGGCCGTCTGCACGAAGATGTGGAAATCTTGTTCAGCGGTAAGAAGTACCTCACTCAGGTAGTGCGTGGTCAAGAAGCATGCGACATGCCGAGCCGTCGTTGGAACAAGGCTAGCATCATGGTGACTTGCGAAGCCAATTACAGTAATGCACACGGCACTCCTTGGGTGTACAAGTTCAAGGAAATGGGTAAAGTGGTCGGTGCTCCAGTACCGGGAACCATGACTACCGTATCGTGGGAAAACATGCAGGACCCATCGTTGACTTTCGGTATTCCGGTCGTGGGCTATCGCAAGGCCGATGGAGGCTATCTGGAAAATGACCAACTGGAACCAGATGTACTTGTATTGAATGATCCTGCTACTGTTGTGAAGGGTGAAGATACCCAGTTGAAGGTAGCGGTAGAAACTTTAATGAAGGATTTGGGGTTGAAGTAATTTTTTGTTCTCATTCAGACGAATC
>SUXX01000013.1 GCA_015060735.1 Bacteroides sp. | reverse complement strand
TTGCATCTTTCAAGGTAGGAAAGGCTTCCAAAGGACGACTAAGTGTCTGTCCTTCGTCTGTTGTAATCCAGATTCTTTCTGAATCAAACCAAAGTTTTTCAATCTTAGCCATAATCTTTTGTTTTAAGTTATTCACCGTGAAATTCTTTCCACTTTTCTATAAATTCTTCCTTATATTGTTCAACAATCGACATTGCCCTTTTGATGTCTTTGGGCTTTATGCCTTTGTTTTCTACCAATTTAATTTCTGGCTCTAATTCTATCTTAGCTAAACCATCGCCATTTTCCAAATGTACATGAATTGGTAAATGTTCATCGGCATAGAAATAGAAACGCAATCCGAATATTACTAATATCGTAGGCATAGTTGTTTCTTTTATTGATTACAAATATAGGTCTAAATTTTGAGACCTCAAAGTTTATGTAGAGTTATTTAATGAGAGGACACCGAAATGTCCTCTATTGATTAGTAACTGCGTTCACTCAAAACCTCACAACTCATCCAAGAACAATAGCCCAGATTGAATCCGTACTTATCTTCCAATGTTTCTATGAACTCGCTGAAATCCTCGTATTTTTCAGATTCTATCTTCTCTTCTTCACTCAATCTAATCTTGATTATTTCGCCTACGGAGCAATCAAGTAAAACAATGTAGTTAATATCCATATAAATAATGTATTAGATTCTACCTTCGTCATTATAGCTGTAAAAATCCTCACTTGTCAAAATGATATGGTCTGCGACTTTTATATCAAGAAGTCTTGCAGCTTCCGTTATTTTACGGGTTAATTCATCATCTTGTCTGCTTGGTCTTGTGCTGCCACTTGGATGATTGTGTGCCAAAACCATTGCTGTTGCATTAGTTAATAAAGCACCTTGAAGAATCATTCTCACATCTGCCAATGTATTAGTTATTCCACCCTCTGAAATAGTAGAGCATCCAAGAACTTGACAACCTTGATTCATATAGAGAACCTTGAATGTTTCTCTATAATCTATCGTTTCGTCTGAATAGTTATCTTTTAGGACTTTGTAGGCTGTGTATGAATCAAGAATCTGTTTTCTATCTTTCTTTGGAACTCTGTTTCTATATGTTAGTCCAACTTCTGCTACTTTATAATCAGTATTCATCTGTTTTATAGTTAATTAGTTAATAAACAAAGAAAGGACACCCACAACGGATGCCCTTTTTCCCTCCAATCAATATTAGCCCATTTATTCAATGAACCATTTATATTGTTCAGCACCATGCAAGGCAGAATTTATGCCCATTGCAATTTCAGATGCGTTCAAACTTCTATCCAAGAAGCTATCTATGTAGCTACTCTTGTTTGCTCCTGTAAGCAAATTGTAGAATCTCCACATATTCAATTCTCCACTCTCACCACCAAAGTTTGAATCATTGATGTATGCTTTAGCCACAGAATTTATCTGTGTATCAGTAAGCAACATTCTTGGTAAATGCTTCTGTACTCCTGTTGGTAAGCATTGATAAAGTCGCATCTTACCCAAAATTTGGCAGAATTGGTGTTCCGTCATGCTTGTGTTTCCAAGTTGCTGCATCAAGTGAAGCTGCTTGGCAGTATTGAAGTTGTTGAACAATTCCAAAGCTGCCTTGTAAAGTTCAATGGTACTGCTTACTCTCAAATCCTCTCTGTAACCGTCTGTGAAGATGCACATGTTACAGCAAACTTGGTTCTTGAAACCAATAGCGAGTTTGAACAACTCCGGAACTTTCTTGCTATATAAGTTTTGCAAGTTATAAGCACGAACACCCACGATAGAAAGATTCAAACGGTTTCCGTTCACGTCTTGCCAAATGCTCGGAACATCTATAGAAAAGGCTGCTCTTTCATAGTAGATAGTCTTGTCTGATTCCAACAACTGATTGGCAGGCTTGTGAACTGCTTCCGGAATTCTACCTTTCACAACATGACTAACTCGGATAGCTGCATCATCTACCGTTTCACCTCTGAAAAAGTCATTGGCTGCGTCTTGGATTGTACCAATGAATTGGGCATGATTGATGGTCAGTTCGTTGTCCTTTGAAAACACAGGAGTAATGCAGTCGTTCATTAAATGATTGATGGTTACTTCTTGGGTGTTTGCCTCGATAAAGTGAAGATGGCTCGGAGTTCTTACGATGTCCTCAACGATTGTTGCTTCTTCTGCATACTCTGATAAATTGAATCTTTTTGCCAAACCTGTTGGCATTGTAATAATTTCGTTCATAATGTAAATTATTTAATGGTTATTACTCTTTTATTACTTGTAATAATACAGGTAATTTACATTTGACTACTTCTTTTAAAAAGCATGCTTTTTCCAAAAGCCTAGCAGGGAGGGGATTTCTGCTAGGTGAACTCTCATGTGACTAACTCTTATAAATTTTGACCTCGGAAACTCAAATAGGGAGGGGGGATTAAATAGAGGAATCCTATTTCTCGTTTTCTTGAATTTTAGCTAAACTTGAATATGGCATTTTCTTTCATTAGTTAGTCTTTTTAATGGTATTAGCTATATTGAGTATATTGTAGAGTATATTATATAATATCTCAAATCTACTCCGATTTTTTCAGTTTTTTGGATTGGACTTTTTAAGGTCTAGGATTTGTGAACCTACTAAATAGTAAGAGCCGCAAGTAAAAGTTTACCTACGGCTCTATATCAGTCTAATATAATAGTTAGTATCTCTTTGGGCTTCTCGGACTTGATTTTCTTTTTTCGGAAATCTGGTTTTGGTGCATTAACTAAATAGAAAATATCCTCTCTGATTAAATGGATTCCTTTCTCATCTTTAGTAATATATCCTTTTTCTTCTGCTTGTTTCATGTAATTAGATATAGTGCTTTTACCTATGCCCAATTCTTCTGCTAATTTGTTCTGGCTGTATTTTGTAGTATTGGTTCCGTTCAGACATAGACATTTCAGTAATATCAAGAATCCTTTCAGTTGTCTACTTATCGGCTCATCTTTCAGAAGTTCGGAAATCAGAACATAATGTTCCGTATTAAGAAAGTATCTGCATCTTTGGAATTTTCCGAATTGTCCTTTGATGTTAGTTTTGACAATTCTAACTAATCCTTTAGATTGGAAATTGTATAGCCATTCTCTGATTTGGTCAACATCTTTAATTCCGTATTCTTTAGCTAGTGTTTTCTGTTTGATGTATGATTCGTATGTCTTTAAATTGGCTTTCAGAGCCAGACAATAGAATAGGTATGCTTCTTTCGGCTTTAACTTGCCAACCATATTTTCAGTTATTTTGATGTACTTGGTCATTAGCAACCTTGGAATTATAGTTAGTGAAATAAATATCTCCTTTCTTGACTAATCTTCTATAATAGTGATTACCAAAGTAGAGTTTGGCATCCTTTTGAGTAATAAATGTCTTTCCCGTTGGTAGGTGTATAATCATCGGATTAAATAGTTGAGTTATTAATTAGTAATAATCTGAAAGTCTGTTTGAGTATCTTCCCGAAAAAGATTGAAGTAATAGGTATTAGTATATAGGTATTAGTAAGTAGACCTGCTAAAATGAACACCTCGCACCTGCTTATTTGAACACCACTTTTTCGGACATTAGAAATTGATTTTCTTAATATTTTTCGGAGAGGTCTTTTCTCTTATGGACTATTGTATTCATATTTCGAAAAAGTTCCAAGTTAAAAAAATAGAATCATTAGTTATGAAGATTATGAAGCGATTTTATCGTTTAGTTAATGTTTGGGTGACATTTTACGAAATTTCTGTAATGGGTATAGTAAAGACAATTTTTTCGGATTTTGTCACCATTAACTATATAAGTTCCGAAATCAACATATAGCCTCTGTTGTTTTTATCTCTCCATTCGACCACTTGGAAATAATCTTTAATCATGCTTCCTTTTATGGTCTTTTCTGGGTGTATGTGCATCAAGTCAAAGATTCTGGTCAGTTCTTCCGTGATTTTCTCATTGGTATATTTATTGCCAATCTTGAATGTATTCTTAATTAGCAACACGACCTTGTTTCCCTTGCGTTGGCAAAGTATCATTTCCTCGTTCATTTTCTTCTGGTTGTATTTCAGTTCCTCTATTCTATCTTTACCTAAGACTTCGTAAGCATCAACAATAAAAGGGTCAATCTTACGCATATCATTTATATAGTCTAAAGCATATTCCGAGAATGGTTCTTCAATTTCCGAAAGAATCTGCACCATTTTCCTGCGTTTATCCTTAACTGAACGGCATTTCTTAATAATCTTTAGTTTCTCATCATTCTCATTATAGCTGCATTTAGTGAATGTAGGATTGAAAAAGTGGCATTCGTTGTACCATTCAGTTATTAGTATGTCTGATTGGTATTGGCTCTGTACCAACACTTCGTTAATCTCATTATCTATCGCAAACCAATTCTTAGTAAAATCGGGATATTGGAACTTGCGGAATGGTAAAGTTTCCAGAACTGCACCAAAAGCGAAGCGACTTTCTTTGTTATCTGCACTATTATATAAGGTTTGGATTGTGGTGTATGCGAACTCATGGGCAGAGATTTCCCATTCTACTTGTTCCCTGCTCTTAGCTATAATTTCGGGATTCACTCTATAAATATGAGTAGCCGAATTTATGCCATTACGGAAACGACCACATATCTGTATGCAGTCTGTATCAATGTCAAGCATGGTGTATTCGGCATTGAATGGGTCAGTAATCATTACTAAATCTGGTTTATATGGTAGCTCCAAGTCAAATGCCGTGTAGAAACGACCTGTGAAGAAGTTGTATTTCTTCATGGTTTCTGCACTCCATTCTGTATAGGCATTAGTAAAACCATATTCTGATTTCAGCTTATTGCGACTTTTTGGGGCACAATAAACGGCTGCATCCAAATTGAAATGCTTGATTAGAGAGTAGATTTCAATTATTGAATTAAGGAAAAAACAGACGGTTTCATTGTGGCTTTCCAGATATTCACCAACTGCTTTAGCAATATTATAGGTATGGGTAACGGTTATATCCTGTCGATAATCGTAATCGGCAGTAACTTCTATAATCTCAAAATGGTTCTCTTCAAATCGTGGGTCACTGAATCCGATTGGAGTAGCGGACACCAGAGCCTTGCAATTAAATCGAAAAAAGTCATTCATTGGCATTACGATGTTTGTTCTGTAGTCAACGTCTTTAATAAGCTGGTGACACTCGTCTTCAAGCAAGAAGAAATCGGAATAGATGTTGATATTGCATTTCTCACAAGCTGATTTCACTTTACTAAAGCTTTCTGGAGTAGTCATAATCTTACGGATGCGATTTTCTCTTAGGTATTCGATAATCTGACTTTGATTCACACCCTCATAAACACCTAACAAGTTATCGTACTTGTTGCACTTGCTTACGATTACAGGAACGTTAGGTACTACGAGAATGGAGCTTCTGTTTGTGTCAAGCTCCAATGTAGTAGCACCACAGCCTGGTATTCTCTTTGATAAGATGCAGTTGGATGGTATCTTGTCCATTACGTCTGATAAGTATTGTCCTTCTTTTAATGTAATCATAATCCTTTTTCGTTTAAGTAATCCATAAAATCATCGCTTCTTCTAATGCTGAAAAACAGCTTGCCGAATTTGAATAATCCTCTTAGCTTTACGAAAGCCTGTGTTTCTCTAAGAAAAGGTATGCAAGCAATGTTACATTTCTGCTCCACCAATTCCTTGACCTTGCTTTCCTGTTCATCCTCAAAGCTGAATCTTGGAATGTTAGACGGAAACACACCGAAGTCTTCATAGTCGCCTGTTTGCAGGTAGTTCAGAATCCATTGCCAACTACTTTCGTTGAGTTGGTATCTAATTCCTGTTATTCCTTGACTGCTTATCCATGCTTCATCTTCGACACGGATATTCAGTTGCTTGCCCTGCTTCATTAGCAATTTGACTTGTCGATGTGCGGCTTCGTTATCGTAGGCTGGTGGAAATGTTATTGCTTGCATATTGGTTGAGATTAAATAGAGGGAGATTGCTCTCCCTCTTTGGTTCGTGATTAGGCTGCTTTCATTGCTTCATTGATGATAGCTTCGATTTCTTCTGTTCGCTTCAAACAGAACTTAAACTCCTTACGGAAGCCAACTTGGAATGTTGCACACACATAGCTTTCATCTGGGCTTGGTGTAAAGTCCCTGTCAAAACGGCATTTGAACTTGGACAGCATAAACTGACGGAACAGTTCAATTCGTGGGTCTGATTCTGATGCTTCAAGTGGGTGTTCTTCTACCTTATATCCATTTAGACAACCAACCATTTTCGGATTAGCCATTGAACAAAGCATCTTTTCCACCAACTTAAAGTCTGCGTAAGTCTCATATTTATAGGTGTATTTGTAGTTGTTATCAAAGGTCATTTGTGTGGTCATGTAAAGATAACCTTTAATGTGTTGGAACTTGACTTCTACCGATGATGGTATTGTAATAAATGCTTTGAACAAACGAGTTACTTCTTGTTGGTTAACTGCTGCGGTCTTGGCTACTGTTTCTTCACCATAAACCTTAGAAAAATCAATCTTATTCATACCTTCAAAATTGTTGTTAGTTAATTCGTTTCTTTCTTCTGGGTTGTTCTGCTTTGTTGACATATTCGTTAAATTTTAATTGTTTGATAATTCTTTAATTTTGTCATTCGGTAACTACTAAAGCTATGCGCAACTTGCTTCTTTGTTTCCTTTTGACTCTGCAAAGGTATATGCTTTTTTTGACTTTGCAATATATAATCAATTAATTATCAAATAGTTATATGCGTACTGGAGGTGTGTTCAACTCAGTACGCAAAAAAAATGCGTACCAGAAAGCTTGACCTTTCCAGTACGCATTTAGTATTTTATTTATTGCTTTTTACGTCATATAAATCTTGGTAGATAGAGGTGGAAGTTTACGATTCTTATATTGTCGAACAAGATTTGAAAGATTGCGATTGTCTTTAATCTCATTGTTATATATAAGGGTCGGTTCATACCATTTTGCCTTTGCTTCATCTTCGTTCTCTTTATAGAGACCTACGACATATAGTAGCATGGAAACGAAAAAGTGTCTTTCCTTGAATACCTTTTCTTTTATGTGTGGTGGAGTTATTCCCTTTTTGTCTTTTAAAAAATAAAGCAACATTTCGGCAAACTTGTATTGCTGATAGGATATCTCTATTTTCACCTCTTCAATTTTAAGACTACGTCTACCTATTTCGTCCTCTAAACCTAACTCTTTTAATTGCTCCCGATAATTGGCTTCGCCATTATTTATGATTCTGTTATAATCAACAATAAAATGCTCATATGCCAAGTCGAGTATTTTTAGAACTTCGGTATTGTCACATGAAAAACACTTTGTACCTTCTTTTTCCAATGTGATTTTTGTTGCGTCTGTCAAACAGGAACCCAATTCGTTCAATTCTTGAAACAAAAGCTGTCTGTTATCTTTAAAATCCACCCGCGATGCCCTTACGTAATCATTAACAAATACTATCAAATACCAAAGTTTACTTATATCCAAGCCATATGCAGCTATTGTGTTTTGAAGTTGCTTGTCGAGATATTTGTCTAGGAATGATTTGTCAAAATGTTCTATGTCTTTGTTGTTCTTCTCATATTCCTCCCAACTATAATTATATCCCATTGAACATTTACGTTCATACCTTTCTCTCAAATCCAAGCTACTTTCTATATATCTATGATAAAAGGTGTTCGGGGCTTGTGATTCTGAAAATTCAAACCCATCGAAAAAAGGAACAAATCGATTTGCTACTTCAATCACATATTCAAACAAATCAATGTTGTTCTTTTTGAATTCTATCATCCATATGTCTTTAAAATCGGGTAGTTCTCTTATTTCCATAGCATCATGTTATTTGGTTGGTACAAAATTAAAAAGAAAATCTCACGTGCATTAGCTACAAGTGAGATTATTTGAGGTTAAAGCAAATTCTTCATCGCTTCATCCATTTGTTCATTATCGAAATTATCAAGGTATATTTGAGTAGTAGCCAAATCGGAGTGTCCTAATGCTTCACAAATAAGAGCTATGCTAACTCCAGACTTTTTAAGAACACTTGCGAACGAGTGGCGAGCTACATAGGTGGTTATATTAGCTTCAACACCAAGTTGAGCAGCCAATAATTTCAAATTTTTATTCACCTTTGCCAAAATTTTGTGTATGCGGTTCTGTTTCTGTAAGGGTGTTTTGTGTATCTTCTTATCAAGAATAGGGAAGAGGTAGCCTTTGCTTTCTGGTGCGTATTTCTCTATAATCTTCATGGCTTCATCTGGTATGCCAATCTTTATTTTCTTATGTGTCTTCTGTCGAATGTATTGTAATCTACCATCTATTATATTAGCATTAGTTAGATTAGCTATGTCCGTGAAGTTTATGCCACCACAAAGATAGCTGAACACGAATATGTCTTTACTTAGTTGAACGTACTGCCGCTTACCTAAATCGGGAACTTCCTGTGTGAATTTCAAGACTTCTGTTTTGGCAATGGCACGTTTCTGAGTGCTTGTATCAAACTTGTTAATCTTGTAATCATCGAAAGGATAATCTGACTTACGGGCGCACTTGGCTTGAATTGCTTTGTTGTATGCACTGCGGAGAGTACGGAATTGCAAACTTATGGTAGTTTCACGGTTGTTCTTGGAGCGCATCCACTTTTCGTACTTCTTCAACCAATCAACATCGATGGCACAAAATGGAATATCCAACTTACCTTTGGTGAATTTCATGAGGGAGTTGTAGGAGCTTTTGTAGATGAGGCGATTTCCACATTTGTTGTCTGTTGCAAATTCCTCAATAAGTTCTTTGTAGAATGTAGCAACGGTTTTCAACTCAAATTTATTGCTGTTGGCATTAGCTAATGTAGTGGTGGTATATGCCTTTTGTTCAGAAGTAAACTCCATCATCCTATCTTGTATTTCTGCTTCTTTGGCAAGAATAATCTTTTGGATGTATTCTTTGTTAGGACATGATGATTTTGGTTTGTTCTTCACGAAATCCCAATGTTTAGGATTAACGGATATTCCTAAACTTTTCATGGTGCGCTTTTTGTCTTTAGCTACTCTAAGCATTAGAGGACATTCACCATTGGCTAAAACTTTCCACTTGTAGCAAACTACGTTAATTGATGCTTTCATAATACTACGGTTGACTTCTTGGTTGACTCCACGGTTGACTTTTAGTTGATGTCATGGTCAAATCCAACCGTATATTTTAAAGCAAGGGAGTGGTAGCAATCATGATAGGTGGCCTTTAGTTCAAGCAGTCTAAATCACCGGATAGAACTATTGAACTGATCA
Source organism: Bacteroides sp. (assembly GCA_015060735.1). Lineage (GTDB taxonomy): Bacteria > Bacteroidota > Bacteroidia > Bacteroidales > Bacteroidaceae > Phocaeicola. Next base: position 34,364 of record SUXX01000013.1, on the reverse strand, counting down.
TTAAACAAACCTATATAAAAACAAAAAATCAGACAGCTTCTTTCGATAACTATCTGATTATCTGTGGGCAAAGATGGATTCGAACCACCGAAGGCGTAAGCCAGCAGATTTACAGTCTGCCCCATTTGGCCACTCTGGTATTTGCCCAACATGTTTGTTTTAAAAAATCAGATAGCTCAAAAGAACTATCTGATTTCTAAGAGCGGAAGACGGGGCTCAAACCCGCGACCCTCAGCTTGGAAGGCTAATGCTCTATCAACTGAGCTACTTCCGCAATTTTAGTGGGCAAAGATGGATTCGAACCACCGAAGGCGTAAGCCAGCAGATTTACAGTCTGCCCCATTTGGCCACTCTGGTATTTGCCCATTCGCTTTTGATTCACTTGCCTTTGTAGGTTTGTTTCTCAATTGCGATGCAAAGGTACTGCTTTTTTTTGAATCCGCAAATGTTTTGGGGATTTTTTTTCAAAAAGCTTCGTTCCTTTGTTGAAATGTTCGTTTATTTCTTCAACTGACGCTTGAAATCAATCATCTTGATGGCAGTCACGGCACATTCGTCACCCTTGTTTCCCAAACATCCACCGGCACGATCTTCGGCCTGCTGCATGTTGTTGGTGGTAATCAAACCATAAATGACAGGAATGTCTGTGGTGGCATTCAGATGAGCAATGCCTTGGGTAGTACCGGCACATACATAGTCGAAGTGTGGAGTGTCACCACGAACTACGCAACCGATGGCAATCACGCCATCTACCTTTCCGCTCTGAATCATCTGTGCTGAACCGAAAGTGAGTTCGAAGCTACCCGGTACATGCTGAATCAAAATGTTTTCGTCTTTGGCGCCATGTGTCTTAAGTGTTTTTACGGCACCGGCCAATAGGGCACCGGTAATGTTGTAATTCCATTCAGACACTACGATGCCAAAACGCATGTTGTCTGCATTGGGGACGGAATTGAAATCGTAATCGCTGAGATTGTGAAAAGCTGTTGCCATAATATTTAAGGTATTAAAAAAAGTGTCATTCTGAACGGAGTGAAGAATCTGTATGCATCATGTAGGTGTAAACAGATCCTTCGCGATGCTCAGGATGACACTTTAAAATAGTTCAAAAATTATTTCTTTCTTACTTAACAGAAGCACGTTCAATGTACTTGTCGATATCCATAGACTGATAAGAATTGAAGTACTTTTCTTTGATGGTCTGGTAAGCATTTACTGCTTCACTGTTCTTACCCAACTTTTCATAAATCTGACCTGCTTGAATCAAATAGATTGGGCTCAATGCGTGGCTACTGGCCTTGTCGGCTGCTTTTACCAAAGTAGCAGCTGCTTTTTCAAGCTGGCCCATCTGAGCGTAGCAGTTACCCATAGTTGCCATCAATGCAGGGCTAACCAATTGGTCATTTGCACTGAACTTGTCGAGATACTTTACAGCGTTCTCGTATTGTCCCAACTGAGCATAGCAGATGCCTGCGTATGCATTGGCCAATTTTCCAGCATCTGTACCACCGAATTCATTGGCTACATTCAAGAAGCCTGCATAGCCTAAGCTGTCGCCGTTCAATGCCAATTCATAGTTGTCTGCCATGAAATATTGTTCGCCTCTGAACAATGCTTCGCTAGCCTTCTTTTCATTCGGTTCTGAAATGAAGTGTTGATAACCCAATACACCGCCTACTACGATAACGATAGCAGCGATACCTGCCAAAAACTTGTTTTTGTACTTGATGATGAACGCTTCAGAAGAGCTCATAGCTTCTTCCAAGTCCAATGGATCTTGAGTTTGTTTTTTTTCTGCCATTTTTATCTTAACTTTTTATTATTTTTTATCGAGATAGTTTTCGGGCAGCAAAAATAGTCTATTTATGTGTATTTATGAAATTTACGGGCATATTTTTTTATTTATTCCCTTTTTTATCCCTATTTTTGTGTTCCTAAAAAAAGAAATGACTATGATTTTAAAGCGGATCTTGATATTGAATTATAAGAATCTGGAGCAAGTGGAACTAGACTTCTCTCCTAAGATGAATTGCTTTATCGGACAGAACGGGATGGGGAAGACGAATCTTTTAGATGCGGTGTACTATCTGTCGTTCTGTAAAAGCGCAACTAATCCTGTTGACTCTCAAAACATGATGCACCAGCAGGATTTTTTTGTGATTCAGGGATTTTATGAAACGGAGCAAGGAGATACGGAAGAGGTGTATTGCGGCATGAAGCGACGTCAGAAGAAACAGTTCAAGCGAAACAAAAAGGAATATTCTCGTCTTTCGGATCATATAGGTTTTATTCCGCTAGTCATGATTTCTCCTTCGGATGCCGAACTTATTTTGGGAGGGAGCGAGGAACGCCGACGTTTTATGGACGTGGTCATTTCACAATATGACAAGGAATACTTGGAAGCATTGATTCATTATAATAAGGCATTGCAACAACGTAATACCTTATTGAAAAATGAAACTTCTCCCGATAATGAACTTCTCGACATTTGGGAAGAAATGATGGCAGTTTCTGGTGAGGCAGTCTATCGGAAGCGGTGTGCCTTCATCGAAGAGTTCATTCCGATTTTCCAGTCCTTCTATGCGCATATCTCGCAAGGTAAGGAGATGGTAAATCTAAGTTATGAATCGCATTGTAGTCGGGGCAGCCTATTACAATTACTGAGAGAGAGTCGTCCGAAAGATTTCATCATGGGGTATTCCTTGAGAGGGATACATAAGGATGATTTGGTGATGCAATTGGAAGATTATCCTGTCAAGCGTGAGGGCTCGCAAGGGCAGAACAAAACGTATTTGATAGCCTTGAAATTGGCGCAGTTCGATTTCCTGCGTCGGACTGGTAGCAATACGACACCTTTATTATTGCTGGATGATATTTTCGATAAGCTGGATGCATCGAGAGTGGAACAGATTGTGAAGTTGGTGTCGGGCGATAAGTTCGGACAAATTTTTATGACCGATACAAATCGCGATCATCTGGACAAAATCATGAAAAAGATAGAAGGGGAATACAAAGTGTTCAGTGTAGAGAACGGAACTATTTACGAACGGAAAGAACAGGACACATGAGGAGGAATGATGCAGAGCAAATAGGGGATATGATTAGGAAATTCTTCCGTCAGAACGGGTTAGAATCCCCCTTGAATGAATATCGGTTGGTGCAGGCTTGGAAAGATGTAGTAGGTCCTGCCATCACCCGCTATACTAGCAATCTGTATATCAAGAATCAGGTGCTGTATGTACATCTCACTTCGTCTGTTCTCCGTCAGGAATTAATGATGGGGCGAGATTTGTTAATCCGTAATCTCAATCAGCAGGTAGGAGCGCAGGTGATTGTGAATATCATTTTTAGATGACTATCTTAATACCATCGGCCTTCTTCCGTCCATACCTCATCCATGCGTTGGTCGAACGGTTCGCACGGGATTTCCTCCCGGGCTTGGAAGTGGTAACATATACCTATATTATATGTATGGAGCAAGGGGAGTAACTTGTCGTAATATCCCTTGCCTCTTCCTAAACGGTTCCCCTGTCGATCGAAGGACATACCGGGAATAATCCCTAATTCTATTTCATCGAAATCTGTGAAATTCCTGCCAGTTGGCTCTTCGATGCCGAAAGCTCCCACTTTCAGACAATCCTTTCCCGTGTAATGGCGAAGCTCTAAAATGTCTTCTACTACGACGGGTAACAGGATTTTCTTGTTCGTATGCCATTTCTCCAAAAAGGCATGCGTCTGTACTTCATCGCTTAGCGAGTGATAACACAGGATGGTTCGCGAGGCGATGAAGTGCGGATGCTTTTCTATCTTTTCAAGCAAAGCAGAAGAACGTATCATCAGTTCGTTGGTTGTCTGATGTTTCTTTTCCTCTCTGATTTGCTTTCGCAATAGTTTCTTCTGTTCTTTCATGGGATGTTTCCAATTTTTGTTCCGGAGCTTTGGGGAACGACTCCTTCTTTTCCAATACTTCTAATGCTTTTTGTACTGTTTTGTCCGATTGGTTCAGGAACTTCAGGTATTCTTCCATGTTCAGCATGTTATAAATGATGTTCCCGTACAAATTCCGGTCGAAAAGTTCCTTTGACTTGTACATCAGGATATTGCGTCGTTTCAATCCCTTACTTTCTGCAAATCGGGCAAATTTTTCCAGGATATTTTGTGTTTTCAGATATTTCAGCAAGTCGTCAGCATTGTTGTATTGCAGTAGCTTTTGACGATTTTGGTCTGTATACTGAAATGCAAACTGAATGGTCAATCTTCGATTGATAGCCATACTGAAATAGGAAGTTATGCCTGTCGTGTCTTGTGGTACGAAAATGTCGGGCATAATTCCGCCTCCTCCATATACAGGACGTCCCAATGAAGTGTAGAAAATATGACTTTCATCTTGTTTGATGCTGTCTTGTGAGAAAAATTCGCCATGTTCATAACGGGTCAAGATATCCATTTCGTATTGTTCATCATTCCCTTTTTTATAAGGTTTCTGGATACAACGTCCCGATGGGGTATAATAACGGGCAATGGTCAGGCGGATGGCTGAACCATCATTGAACTCAATCGGTTGTTGTACCAATCCTTTGCCGAATGAGCGTCTACCTATGATGGTTCCTCGGTCATTGTCCTGAATGGCTCCGGCAAAAATCTCACTAGCCGAGGCCGAACCTTCATCCAGTAGGACGATGAGTGGGAGTTGTTGGCTACTTCCGGTTCCATTGGAAGGATAATTTTCGCGGAGGTATTTACGCCCTTCGGTATATACTATCAGTTTGCCTTTAGGAAGAAATTCATTTACCATTTGGATGGCGGCTCCCATATAGCCACCGGTATTGCCACGCAAGTCAATGATAACTCCTTCACAATTTTGTTGGTGTAGCTGTGCAAGGGCTATCAACATTTCAGGATAGGTTGTTTCACCAAACTTTTCGATGTTGATGTAACCATATTTTTCATTGATCATGTAGGCTGCCTTAATGGATTTGTTGGGAATGTCTCCTCGGATGATGGTGAAATACAACAACTCTTTTTCCCCTTGTCGGGAAATTCCCAGTTTCACTTCACTACCTTTGGGCCCTTTCAAACGTTTCATCGATTCGTTGTTGGTTACAATCTTTCCTACAAACAAAGAATCATCGATTTTCACGATACGGTCTCCTGCCATGATACCTACTTTTTCTGAAGGACCACCGGGAATGACATTACTGATGTGAATGGTATCTTGTTGGATAGTGAATTGGATACCGATTCCACTGAAACTTCCTTTCAAGTCATCATTTACAGTTTGTAGGTCCTTGGCTGGGATATAAGAGGAGTGGGGATCCAGTTCGCTAAGAATCTTGGGCATGGCATCTTCTATTACTTCGCTGATTTTTACGGTGTCTACATATTGATCGTCAATGATCTGTAATAAACCGTTCAGTTTATTGGATGATAATTGGTTACCTCCAAATTCTTTTTTATTGTTCGAGAATTGACTAGCGTAGAATGTTCCGATAAAGATACCGGCAATTATACTAATAGCAATCAGGATAGGGATATAGCGTGATTTGTTATTCGGATTCATGATGTTTCAGATATTATTCCTTGGAATTAATGTATACAACTTCGATATTTGCTTTTTGAAGCAACTCCAAACCGTCTTCCAAACGGTATTTTTCAGAATACACAACTCGTTTGATGCCAGCCTGAATAATCAGTTTAGCACATTCGATGCAAGGTGAAGCTGTGACATATAAGGTAGCTCCATCGCTGCTGTTGTTGGATCGGGCAATCTTGGTTATGGCATTGGCTTCCGCATGAAGTACATAAGGTTTGGTTACTCCGTGAGTGTCTTCACAGATATTTTCAAAACCGGATGGTGTGCCATTGTATCCATCAGATATAATCATTTGGTTCTTTACAATTAAGGCACCTACTTTACGGCGGGTACAATAGGAATTTTCTGCCCAAATGCCTGCCATACGGATATAGCGTTTGTCAAGTGTCAGTTGTTTTTCATTGATAGTATCCATATTCTTTTATTTGTGTCTAAGTTGAATATAAGTTTTCTTTTCTTGGGGAGCTAGCATGAGTACATTACTGTCTCCTTGGTAGAAGGCTGCATCTTTCAGGTAACCAATAAATTCTTTGTTGAATTTAGTGGAAGTGTTGGGCGTTCCGTTGAAGCTCAGGCGGATTGTCCTGTCCTTTCCGTTGGCTTGCCATTTTCCATTGAAACTGGAATTTTGCATGGTGCCGGTAAAAGTTCCGTTTTCACTGAAAGTCAGCGAGAAAGTCGATATCACTTTGAGAGCTTGTTCGTCTTCTTGGACATTCAGCTTGTAAACCGGTTCTCCGTTTTGCTTTTCCCAATTGGCTTTACCAAAATAATTCACGACATTCCACGTTCCACTGACAAAAATCTCATCAATGTCGTCCTCATTATTGCAATTACATAAGAGTGGAAATATCAAGAGTAAGTAAAATACATGTTTCAGTTTCATAACCGTTTATTGTTAGTTCATAATTCCATTTCTTCTCAGCAAAGCATCGATATTGGGTTCCTTTCCCCGGAATCGCTTGTACAGGATCATCGGATGCTCTGTGCCTCCTTTAGACAACACATTTTCTCGGAAAGAGTTTGCGGTTTCTGGGTTAAAGATACCTTTTTCCTTGAAAAGCGAAAATGCATCTGCATCTAATGCTTCTGCCCATTTGTAACTGTAGTATCCTGCTGCATATCCACCTGCCATGATGTGTGAAAATTGCACTGTCATGCAAGTTTCCTCACAGACTGGTAGTATTTGTGTTTTGGCCCATGCCTGCTTTTCGTAGCTTCTCACGTCTCCTTCAAAAGGTTCTGTTCGGGTATACCATGCCATGTCCAGCAAACCAAAGCTCAGTTGGCGTAGGCAGGCGTAAGCTATGTTGAAGTTGGAGGCATCTACCAGACGTTGAATCATTTCTTCCGGAATGTTCTCGCCTGTTTCGTAGTGTTGGGCAAAGGTGTTCAAGAACTCTTTTTCGATAGCGAAATTTTCCATAATTTGTGATGGGAGTTCCACAAAATCCCAAAAAACATTTGTACCGCTCAGACTTTGGTAAGTGGTGTTGGCAAACATACCATGTAGGGCATGACCAAACTCATGCAGGAATGTATTGACTTCCGAGAATGTCAGTAGAGCGGGGCGGTCGGTTGAAGGCTTGGTGAAGTTCATTGTAATCGATACGTGCGGTCTACTGTTTCCCTTCTCATCTTTCCATTGTTCTTTATAGCTGGTCATCCAGGCACCGGAACGTTTGCTAGCCCGAGGATGGAAATCCGTGTAAAGTAACGCCAGAAAACTACCGTCTTTATCAAACACCTCGTAAACATTTACGTCCGGATGATAAACTGGGATATCTTTGTTCTCTTGGAATGTGATACCATATAGGCGGGTAGCGAGTCCAAATACTCCTGCGATAACCTTATTCAACTCAAAATAAGGTCGGAGTGCTTCTTCGTTCAAGTTAAATTTCTTTTCTTTCAGCTTTTCGGAATAATAGGCCCAATCCCATGGCATGAGTTGGAAATCTTTTCCTTCTAGTTCTTTGGCCAAGGCTTCTACTTCTTCCACTTCTTTGAGTGCGGTCGGAGTGTAGGCATCCAAAAGTTGGTTTAATAGTTGGTAGACATTCTTACTGTTTTCGGCCATGCGTCGGGTCAGTACATAGTCGGCTACAGTGTTGAATCCCAATAGCTTGGCTCGTTCCAAACGGAGATTGACCAATTGCTTGACAATTTTCAGGTTGTTGTATTCATTATCGTGAGTGCATTGGGTATTATAGGCCATGTACAATTGCCGGCGGAGTTCGCGTTGTTTGCTATATTTCATGAATGGCACGAAGCAGGGTGCTTGTAAGGTTACTATATATCCTTTCTTCCCTTTTTCCTGAGCTATCTGTGCGTATGTCTGTACGGAACTTTCGGGTAGTCCTTCCAATTGGTCTTCCTGAAGCTCCAGTTCGTAATGGTTAGTCTCTTTGAGATTATTCTGCGAAAAGCGTAGAGTCAGTACACTCAGTTCTGACGAGATCTGTCGGAAGCGTTCTTTTTGTTCGGGGTTCAGGTTGGCACCGCTACGGATAAATCCATCGTAGGTGGTTTGGAGTAACATCCGTTCTTCCTGGTTGAGTGTATTAGGGTCGGTTTGTTCATAAACGGTCTTGATACGAGCAAAAAGTTTCTCGTTCAAAGTGATGTTGTTACTATGTTCGGATAGTAAGGGCATTACTCTTTCGGCGACAGCTTGCATCTCATCGCTGGTTTCAGCACTTAGCAGATTTCCAAATACGGTACTTACTTGATGGAGTATGGCGCCCGATTTTTCCAAAGCAACGATGGTATTGGTAAAGTCGGGTACAGACGGATGGTTGACAATTGCATCGATTTCTTTATTTTGTATTTCCATACCTTTCAGAATGGCAGGCTCGAAGTGTTCCGTTTGTATTTGATGAAACGGGATTGCTCCGTGCATAATGGGGTTGTCTGTCAGGAATGGATTAGAATATATAGCCATTATGTGATTCTTTTTAAAGGGATTCAGTCAAATATTCTGTCAGTTTCTCGAATTGAGGAATGTATATTGCTTTCCTTTTGAGTTGTACCAATTCTCTGCTCTGCAAGTCGTTAAGAAGACGGGAGAGATTGATACGTGTTTCGTTAATCAGGTTGGCCAAGTCCTCCATGGTGATTTGTAGTGTCTTTTCACCTTCCAGTCTTTGGCTTCTCAGCAAGATGAAGTTGATGAATTTCTCGTTCAATGAACCGATATGCGTGTTCCAAAGTCTTTGGTAGGCTAGCTGGTTCCGATTGCTGAGAATATTCATGAAGTTTAGGCGGAATATCTCATAGTTGTTCAGAACGCTGAAGATGAAAGACTTGTCAATGGTTAGGATATGGATAGGGGTTCGGGCGCTATAGGTTGCGGTATAGTTTGTTTGCATACCGAAAAGGGATTGTGGCTCGATGATGTAGGGAGCATCAATCACTTCAGACAATGAATAGGCATGTTCCGTATCTTTGGTTTGTACGGTTATTTGGCCATTCAGTAGAAAGCAAAGCTGGCGGCAGGTTTCTCCTTGCCGTACAAAGGTTTCTCCTTCTTTGTATTGAAGGAAATGGAATTTTACTCTTTCTATGATGGTTGTCAGATCGTTCTTGCTTAGCCCCTGAAAAAGAGGTAGAAGCAAAAGATTGTCATACATTGTTGTTTTCATTGCTGTTTAATATTCATTAAGTTAGCATTTAACAGACAAAGGTAATGAAATCTGTGAATATTTAGGTATGGAGTGAAGTTGATTTATTATTTTTTATGCAAAATTCATTTCCGGAAGCGTTTGGAAATTGTATATAAAAGTGATATATTTGCATTCGAAGTAAATTAAAGAAAAGATTATGTTGGATACATTTAATTTTCAGGAATTAACAAGTGCGTTTATCGTATTGTTTGCTGTGATAGATATTATTGGTTCTATTCCCATTATCTTGAATTTGAAGCAGAGTGGACGCGACGTAAATGCCATGCAGGCTACCCTCATTTCGTTCGCTTTGTTGATTGGTTTTTTCTATGCTGGAGAAATGGTCTTAAAACTGTTTCAGGTGGATATTGCTTCGTTTGCGGTAGCTGGCTCCATCGTGCTTTTTCTCTTGGCATTGGAAATGATTCTGGATATTGAGATTTTCAAGAATCAAGGTCCCATAAAAGAAGCTACATTGGTACCATTGGTTTTTCCGTTGTTGGCAGGTGCAGGTTCGTTTACCACTTTACTTTCGTTGCGTGCGGAATATGCCGCCCTAAACATCATCATTGCCTTGATTCTGAATATGGTATGGGTATATATCGTGCTGAAGACTACAGACAAGGTGGAGCATTTGTTGGGAAAAGGGGGTATCTATCTTATCCGTAAGTTTTTCGGGATTATTTTGTTGGCCATTGCGGCCCGTCTGTTTACGGCCAATATCACCAATTTGATTGACCAATTCCAAGGAGTTTGTTAGAAAACAAAGAGGTTGTGTCAAAATGAAATTTGCCTGTCATAGTGGCTTTTCATTTTGACACACCACCTTTTATTTATCTCTTCACCATGAATTTCTCCATGTCTGGAGTGTAGAAAATCTCGTAATTGTCACCTTCTCCGTCACAAATGAAGTAGGCGTTCAGTTCCGGATGCTTTTCGCAGAAAGCTTTGGCCTTGTCCAATCCCATCACCATGAAAGCGGTGGCATAGGCATCGGCGGTGGTGCAATCCTGGGCGATGACAGTGGCTGAAAGGATGCTATGCTGAACAGGCATTCCTAGACGAGGATCGATGGTGTGGGCATATCGTTTACCATCTTTGTAATAGAACTTGCGGTAGTTACCCGAGGTAGCCATTCCCACTTCGCTCACTTCCAGAATGGTTTGTAGTTCCTGATTCACCGACAAGGAATCCTCGATCGGTTTGTTGATGCCGATGCGCCAAGTCTTCATTCGCGAGTTCTTGCCTTTCACCACCACTTCGCCACCGATGTCTACCATGTAGTTCTTGACACCTTTCTGGTCGAGTAGGCGGGCTACCATGTCCACTCCATATCCTTTGGCGATGGCACTACAATCCAGCATGATGCGTTCGTCTTCCTTGACTACCTTTCCGTTTTCTATTTTGATTTTCCGGTAACCTACGAACTGGCTGATGCTATCAATCACGTTCGGCTCGATGTCGATGGAGTGCTTAAAGCCGAATCCCCATGCATTGACCAGAGGAGCCACGGTGATGTCGAATGCACCTTCCGTTTCGGCAGAAATCTGTTGGGCAAGGTTGAACACATGCATGAAGTCCTCGTTCAACAAGGTATCCACGTTGTGGTTGATGCGGGTGATGATGGAGTTGGGATTGTATGGCGAAAGCGATTGGTCTACTCGCATCATTGCTTCCTTGATGTCGGAATGTAAATCATCGTTGTGTTGGTAGGTAATCTTGTAGATGGTACCGAATATCATTCCTTCGTTGGTGCGGAAAGGAGGTTGTTTCTTCAAAATGACAATAGTTCCTACAATCAGTAGAAATAGGAAAGGGATTTGCCAAATCAGTTTTTTCTTGTTCATGCTTTTCTTATGATAAATGTTCAAACAATATTTTCACGCCTATACCTATTAATATAATACCTGCCCAAAGCTCGGCTCTCAGGTTTACTCGCTTGCCGAAGTATACTCCGATGAGGCAACCGCCTATAGAGAATGCGAATGACACGATACCGATAATGAGGATAGGCCAGAAGATGGTGAAAGTATCAAAGCCTATGCAGGCGAAGGAGATGCCCACCGCCAATGCGTCGATGCTGGTGGCAACCGCTAGTGTTAGGATGTTCTTCATGCGGGTAGGGTCGAAGTGTGGGTGTTCCTCGTCTTTGAAACTTTCTTTCATCATCCTGACTCCCAGGATGAAGAGCAACCCGAACGCAATCCAATGATCGTAACTTTCAATCAAGTGATAGAAACGGCTGGCACTGAACCATCCGATGAGTGGCATCAATGCCTGAAAGAGGCCGAAGAAGAAGGCCATGGTCAGGAAAGTGCGCCAACAGATGCGTCGGAGAATCATTCCACTGGTGATGGATACCGAAAAACAATCCATTGCCAGACTGATGGCCAATAGCCAGATTTCAAGTGTGCTCATTTCGGAAGATTAGAAAGGAAGTTTGTATATCAGATTGTATGTGATGCCAAAATTGTTTGGCTTTCCTTTTCCATATCCCGGAATGTAATAAGGTTCGGAGTTTTCATGTTTGGTCATGCTGAGGCGTGAACGGTATCTTATCGTGAATCCCATATAGAAATCTTTGTAAACGTTGGTTTTTAGTCCCAATACCAGTTCCAGCCATCCGGCTTTGGTTTTCAGGCCTTCATAAGAAAAAGGCACGGAAATATGTCCCCAATTGGGGTCCACCAAATCGGGAGCTTGTATGTCGTACGAGAAAGACGAGAATCCGTAGCGTAATCCCACTGTCAGGTATCCGGGTAAATGTGGCTTTTGGTAGAACACATTGTAGTTCAGCCCCGCTCGGAAAAAGGGAGCTGATGTCTTGAAGTGGATACTTGTTTCTTCGTCCATGGTGTCTATGCTTCCATACCCTATTTCGACAACCGGGAAAAATCTGTTTTTCAGGTTCACCTCGATGCTGGCTTCGGTAGTGGTAATATCACTGCTTAGAACCTTGTTGATGAATCCGAATACATCTACGCCGACCATTGTTCCTTGATAAAAAGGTGTTTCGGTCGTTTTTTCTTCTGCTTGCTCTTTGTCTTCCTGTGCGTTTGCTTGCATGGGGAACCAAAGGCTACTCAGCGTCAGAAGCGCGATAATATATGTTGAAATTGATTCTTTCTTCATTGGTTATTTGTGGGTTTACAAGTTTGATGGAATCCAGGGCATAGGTGGTATATTTCACATCTTCTACTTCGAAGAACATCATGGGACTACATTCCACGTCATTCACGTATGGAATATTCTTATGTGTCACCTCGATGGTATCGCGCATGATATCCGTGTAGTGTATGACATATGTCGTCTGGTTGGTGTAACTCAAAGGTACACTCATGTAGCTTTGTGCTTGATTGAACACGGTATCGATGTCTGTTTCTCCGTCGATGATGGCTATGCCGGTCACCATAGGACTATTGGTCAGTGTTACAGAGGCATGTGTCTTGCTGTCCAGAAAGTTGAACCGCGCTACCGAGATGGTGTTGAGCGGACATTCCGGTTCCCCTCCACATCCGGTTGTCAATAGGGTGAAGAGGGTAGTGAGCAAGATGAATATGTTTCTGGTTTTTTTCATATTGTTTGGGTCTTATAACTCTTTCTCAATCTGATATTTATTTCGTTCCGGAGCATTGCGGGCAATCATTTCACCCAGAAATCCGGCTAGAAACAACTGTGTACCCAATATCATGGTTGTCAGTGCCAGATAGAAATAAGGAGAATCGGTGATGAGGATGTAGGGTGCTCCGGTATAGATGGCATAAAGTTTGAGGGCACCCACTGTTATTACGGCAATGAATCCCAGAATGAACATCAGCGAGCCCAAAAGTCCGAAGATATGCATGGGTTGTATGCCGAACTTGGAAAGGAACCACAATGAAATCAAGTCCAGATATCCATTGACGAATCTGTTCAGACCGAATTTTGTTACCCCGTATTTGCGCGCCTGGTGTTGAACCACTTTCTCACCAATTTTGCAGAATCCTGCATTCTTGGCTAGATAGGGTATGTAGCGGTGCATTTCACCATATACTTCAATGTTCTTGATGACTTCTTTACGATAAGCTTTCAAGCCGCAGTTGAAGTCATGTAGGTTCTTGATACCCGATACGGCACGTGCGGTTGCATTGAACAGCTTGGTAGGAATCGTCTTTGAAAGCGGGTCGTAGCGTTTTTTCTTGTAACCCGAAACCAAGTCGTAACCGTCAACTGTAATCATGCGGTAGAGTTCCGGTATTTCATCGGGGCTGTCCTGTAAGTCGGCATCCATGGTGATGACTACATCCCCCTGTGCTTTTTCGAAACCGCAGAACAAAGCCGGTGACTTGCCGTGGTTTCTACGGAACTTGATGCCTTTCACGTTATCCGATTGGGCTGCTAGCTCTTCGATGACTTGCCAAGACCGATCGGTGCTTCCATCGTTCACGAAAATCACTTCGTAGCTGAAGTGGTTGGCGTTCATTACTCGTTGAATCCATGCATACAATTCCGGTAAAGATTCTTCCTCATTATATAAAGGTATAACAACAGAAATATCCATAGCTTAATGTTTTTTAGGGTTACGCATGACCAATATAGCCGTTGGAAGGGCTATGAGGGTGCAATAAAATATATTTTGAGTGATTAACTGTATCGAGATTTCGAGTGGAGAAAGCGTCGCAATGATGTCCAACGCTTGTTGGAACTGTTCAAGAGACGGCTTGAGATCATCGGTGGCCACTGTACTCATTTGATTGAGCATGTCTTGATAAGTGTTTACTATCAGTCCATTGTCCATGAATCGGAAGTAGATATAATGGACAATGGTTGCAAACAAGGCTGCAAACAGGTACATGAAAGAAGTAAAAAGGAATGCACGTGAAAAACTGAGTATTCCCTGACATTCTTTGTCCCGATATTGGCGCACAAGGAAAAATCCTGCTACCGGTACAATTAAGGTCAACAGGAAAAAGGCCATCAGCAGTAGTGGCATGGTCATTCCCATAGGGAATAGGACGAATTTCAATGTCCAGAATATTCCCATGATGGTGCCGTATCGCATGGCGTCTTCTTGGAAGTTTCTTTTCTTTTCGGTCATCATATATTGTTTGCGGATGCAAATGTACGTCTTTTATGGCAATCGTAGGTATAAAAGAGGGTGAAAAAATGTATTTTTTATGCTAAAAACGAAAAAATGTACCTTAGGGTATTGCAGATTCAAAAAATATATCTACCTTTGCACTCGCAAAAACGAAATGGGAAGTCCTATACGGCCAGCTCCTTGTGAATCCTCCAGGGCTTGACCGCAGCAAAGGTAGCAGGTCGTAGCGGCGCGATATAGTAAGCTTCCCACCCGCCTCTTTAGCTCAGTTGGCCAGAGCACGTGATTTGTAATCTCGGGGTCGTTGGTTCGAATCCGACAAGAGGCTCAAATGATAAATAAATTCTTCGGGATGTAGCGCAGTCCGGTTAGCGCACCTGCTTTGGGAGCAGGGGGTCCCAGGTTCGAATCCTGGTATCCCGACAGATGAAAAAAAGGAGTTACAGCAATGTAGCTCCTTTTTTTGTGTTTGTTATTGCATGGTTGACATCTTGGTTGAAGTTTTTTGATTTTGTTTTGCAAAGAATAAACTTCTCTAAAGAAGAGAAGTTTATTCTTTGCAAATTTCGTTTTTATTTCTAAAATAAGCAAACTTTTATTCGTTAAATTTCATTTTAATGTTTTGAGGAATTGGGGGATTTTCTGTCATTTGTTTAGCAAATAGGGAGCAAATCTAAACATTCTGAAATTGTAATTCTTTCATATTCAGCGTTAATCCTGGAGTTACACTCTCTTCTTTAGAGAATGTAAAAATATTCCAAGATTATGAGAATGAAAAGAAATGTTATATCATTGGTTCTCTTGCTGTTATGCGTCACCACCGGTTTCGCTCAGGAGAATTTCACTGAAATTTGCGTTGATTTCCGCGTAAATAGCAAAACGATTGATACTTCCTTCAGCGACAACGGTGCCCGTATGGAGGAAATGATTTCCTTCCTGAGAAGCCTCCGTCAGGACAGCACCGTCCGAATTACCGAAGTATCCTTTAGTGGTGCCGCCTCGCCGGATGGCAGTTATCAAATCAACCATCGCCTTTCCCGTGCCCGTCTGGAAGCTCTGGAAAAGGTGGTCCGTCGGGAAGTAGAGATTCCGGATACCCTCATTTCCCGCAACGACGATTACATCCCCTGGCACTATCTGAGAGGCCAGATTGCCCAGTCGGACCTGGAGCACAAACAGGAGGTGTTGGATATTTTGGATGACGAAGAAAAATTGGTGGGTTATCACACCGGTGCGCAAATCGACCACCGCATTCCCCGATTGAAAGAAATAGACGGTGGCCGTGTTTGGACCGCCATCAACCGCCGGTTCTTCAGCCAGATGCGTAATGCGTGTGTGATAGTCGTAACCTATAAGCAAGAAAAATCTCCGGAAATCATCCCGGAACCGGAACCCGAACCCGAGCCGGAACCTGAGCCGACTCCTGTAGTAGTGGTTCCTGAACCGGACCCGGAGCCCGTTGAAGTTCCTAAGGCCGAAGAATGGGCCCGCGAGCTACATGTGAAGACGAATGCAATCGGTCTGGCGATGGCAATAGCCAATGTCGCCGTGGAAGTGGATCTGGCCAAGCACTGGTCGTTCACCTTGCCGATTTATTACTCTGCATGGGACTATTTCAAGTCCACCTTGAAGTTCCGTACATTCAATGTGCAACCGGAGGTTCGCTATTGGATGGACGAAAATAACGAAGGTTGGTTTGCGGGCGCCCACTTCGGTGCAGCCTTCTACAATTATGCCTTGGGCGGCGACTGGCGCTATCAGGACCATGGCCGCGAAACCCCGTCCTGGGGTGGGGGTATCAGCGGTGGCTACCGGATGCCTCTCAGCAAGAACCGACGCTGGAAGCTGGAATTTACCCTCGGTGCTGGTGTGTATGCTTCGCACTACGACCGCTTTTACAATGAACCAAACGGACGTTTGGAAGGCGATTACAAGAAAACATTCTTTGGTTTGGACAATGTAGCCGTGACTATCGCTTACCGGTTTGACCTCAATAAGAAAGGAGGCAAGCGATGATAAGAAAATTGTCTCTTATATGGATTGCCGTGTGCGGATGGATGCTGGCTTTACTTCCGTCTTGCAATGTACATGAGTGGCCGGAAGATGCTCCGCTTGTTCCTCTATATGTCGTTTTGGAACATGAAACCGAGTGGGATACCCTGAATGTGGCTTTTTCCCGTGCCGCAGCCGATGAGTCTGGTTATCATATCCGTTATTCCATCCGAGCTTATCCGGTGGACGAACTAGGTAATTATGCTCGTACCGCTACCCGTGAATTTGTTTTTACCCGTGAATGGGGACAAGAACTGGACAACCGTTTCTTCCTGGAACTTCCGGCAGGTATCTATCGTTTGACTGCCTGGACGGACTATGTGAAAAGCGGTGTCTCCGATACTTTCTACGATACCTCCGGTTTCCATGAAATCATGCTGCAAGGTCAGCACACCGGTAATACCGATTGTCGGGATGCTTTCCGTGGGGCGGAAGATATTCTGTTGGAAACAGGTGTCATGGAACTGATACCTGACACCATTGTGCTGGACATGCAGCGCCCGATGGGTAAGTTCGAATTTGTGTGTACCGACTTGCAGGACTTTATCGATAAGGAAGTGCGCGAGTTGAAGCAGAACAGTGCCGATGGTAATCAGGACTTCGATGCATCCGACATCCACTTGGAAGACTATCGGATTGTGATTTCCTATGGCGGTTTCATGCCGAACACCTTCAATGCCCTGACCGACAAAGCCATCGACTCGTCCACCGGGGTACAGTTCAGTTCCAAATTGTCACCTTTCAGCGAGACGGAAGCCTCCATGGGATTCGACTATGTATTTGTGAACAGTGACGAATCCAGTGTAATTGTGAACTTGGGCGTATTCAACAAGCAGGGCAAGCAGTTGGCCAAGGTGACCAATGTGAATGTCCCTCTGAAGCGTGACCAGCATACCGTTCTTCGAGGCAAGTTCCTGATGGCGGACTCCGATGGTGGGGTGAGCATCAATCCGGACTTTGATGGAGAGCATAATATTGTGATACCTTAAATAATATGAGGAATAGATAGATGAGGCTATTTATACATCCATACTTAATAAGTATAATGATGCTTTTCACTTTTGCATCTTGTGCTGAAAATGACACTCCCGAAACGGAGATGCCTGTGACATTCATGACTTCCCTTCAAGACATAGAATCAAGGGCTACAGTCGACCTTTTCGAATCCGGAGATTCTGTAAACACACTTTTATGTGCGGTTTATGAAAGAATTAAAGATGAAAATGGAGGATACCGCTATGAATATATGATGAACGGAACTGCGGACAAGATAGGGAACGGTGAGTTCTTTTATACTCCCATGTTGGTTAAGGACAAGACTTATAAAGTGGTCTTTTGGGCAATGAACAATACAGATGGAGTTCCGGCATATCAGGCTTCTGACGACTTGACTAAAATCATTATTCCTACTACATTCAAATGCAATCAAATAGAACTGGATGCATTCACAGGACAGAGTGACGATGTGACGGTCGGTGCGTCTTTGAGTATCAAGCATGTAGCTTTGAAACGTCCTTTTGCCTTGTTGAATTTCTCCACCAAGAGTACGGATTTGGCGGAAGCTAAAACAAAATATAGCATACAGGATGATTCATCCATAGAGGCAAATGTAACCGTATCGATGGAATCCATCGCAACGGAATATAATGCATGGACGGGTGAAATAACATCTACGGAAGGCGAAGGAACCTATCAATTTGGTGATGCGTCTATTTTAGATATGCAAGAAACCCTGAATAATGAGTCATATAATCGCTTGACTTTTTGTTACGTTTGGCCGGTGGAAGATAAGAAAGCCAAATGTACCATTCATATAAAATCAGGGGAAACATCCATCAATACGGTGGAAGTAAAGAATGTTCCACTGACAGTCAACTATATTACCAACATTTATGGTGAATTGTTGATGGGTGCCAGTGAATATGATGTAACGGTTGAAGACCCACAGCCCTGAACAACTACTGGCGATACTGATACAGAATAATAATTTAAATTACATATTATGAGAAAAAGTTTTTATTCATTGTTGGCAATGGCCATGTGCCTATTTGTTTCAACAAGCTGTTCCGAAGAGGAACTGACCTACGAAGGTGGCGATAAGCAGAATGTCACCTTTCAGGTGGAGATGGAAGACGCAGGAACAGGTTCCCGTGCTTTGGCTGATGGCTCGAATGTAGACGTGGTGTATTATGCCGTTTACGAAAGCGGTAAAGACCAGCTATTGACATATGGCGATGAGACAGTAAGTAATGGAGCTGCATCCGTTATCATTCCATTGGTCAATGGCTTGAAGTTTGATATCGTATTCTTCGCTCATTGCACAAACGGTTCTGCTTTTGACGTTCCGTCAGATGGAGATTTGCGGAATATCCAAATGAAGGGTTCACTGAAAGCGAACCAAGAAGCATACGATGCATTCTTTCATGCGAGAAAGGAATTTCAAACCACTTCGAATACAACTACACCGGTTACGCTGAAGCGTCCGTTGGCACAGCTGAATGTGGCTACAACCGACATAGATTTGCAGAATGCTGCCAATCTGAATGCTACAGTAACACATTCAAAGGTTGTATTGAAGGGTGTTCCCACTTCATTCGATGCCCGTTCTGGTATTGCTAGTGGTAGTGAAAATGTTACGTTCGAGACGGAAGCGATTTTGAAGCAAGCGGACGGCACAAACGAGCAACTTATTGTTGGAACAGAACAATTCAACTATTTGGCTATGGCGTATGTCTTGGTCAATGATGAATCTGGCCTGTT
Source organism: Bacteroides sp. (assembly GCA_015060735.1). Lineage (GTDB taxonomy): Bacteria > Bacteroidota > Bacteroidia > Bacteroidales > Bacteroidaceae > Phocaeicola. The sequence goes on along the minus strand of SUXX01000013.1, from coordinate 15,217 downwards.
CGATTCTGAATTTGAGTTTTATCGTGCGGATGAAGATGAACCGACTACAGCGGGTGATATGGTAAGCAAGCGAGTTATTCCTAACTTGCCATTGCAACGCAACTATCGTACCAATGTCACTGGTAATATCTTGACTCAAAATGAAAACTTCTCGATTACACTTGATACAGACTTTGATAATATTCATCATGTAGAAGCAAGTGATATTACTGTAAAGAATCTGCCTGAATTGAATACCGCTTTGGCGAATTTGGCTAAACCAAACACCAAGGAATTGATTCTGAATGTGAAGGGTCTTTCTACATTCACAGATGTAGCTATCAATATCCCTAATGATGCAACAGTTTCAAGCATTACTCTCAATTTGTTGGATCTTAATATCTCGGTTTCTAACCTTGAAGTGTCTGGTTCAGTTTATGATAAGCCGGTGCTTGTTTCTATCCCTGAAACTACGACTGTGGTAACTACTGATATTGATGTACCTAATGCTCACGTTACATTGAAGAAGGGTACTCACACTCAGGTAATTTCTTCTACAGGCCCAGGTACTCTTGAGGTTGCTGCTGGTACAGTTATTACTAACTTGACAGTGAAGAAGGGTAATGTAGAAATCAAGAATGATGGTACTGTTGGTAGTATTACTACAGATGGCACCTTGGATATTACAGTTTCTGTAGAACCGGGCGGTACACTTACTAATGTTCCAACATTGGATAACATTAAGGTAGAAACGACTCTTGAAAATATCGGTGAAGAATGGATACTTACCGAAAATGTAGAATTAATGGGTCCTATTTCTATTGCAACCGATAAAACTATGACTATTGACTTGAATGGTCATACCATCAGTCAAGAGAAATCATGTACTAAATCTTATTCAATGATTGAAAACAATGGTACTCTTATTATCAAGGATACAAAGGGTACTGGTAAGATTTCGTTTAAGGACACAAGTGCTGGTGATTCATCATTTGGTTGGGGTTCTTATACTATTACAAATAATGATACACTTGTAGTAGAAAATGGTACTATTGAACATCTTGGAGAACAGAATACTTCAGATAATGTTGTTCACATGTATTGTGCGATATTCCAATATTCAGGTGAAACAACAATTAATGGTGGTACCATCAGTACTCCGACTTATCGTTCTGTTCGTCTTTGGAAGGGTGCAATGACTATTAATGACGGTGTCTTCGAAGGTCAAGTATGGATACAGTCTGTAGATGATACAGCAAATCTTACTATTAATGGTGGTACTTTTGCGCCAAAGGGAGCTGATGGCTCTTCTGTATTTATTGGTAATGTTACGGAAGGAGTTCATCACTCTGTGGATTTCAACGTAACAGGAGGTACATTCACAACTAAGATTGGTTGCAATGATGTCTCAAAACTGACTGGAAATCTTATCACTGGTGGTACATTTACAGAAGCTGCAAAGAATGCTACTAATGAAGCACTCTTGGCTGAAAAGTATAGCTTCGAAGAAAATGAAGATGGTACTTACAATGTGGTGAAAGGTGATTATCTTTTATTTGGTGAATTTGTAAATGCGGTAATTGGGGCAAATGGTATTTATGATGGTCAAGGTGCTTTGGTGAAAATCGTACCTGTTTCTGGCCAAACTGATAATTCTAATGGTTGTAAAGTTCCAGATCGTTTGCAGGATTATGCTAATCCAGAGGTATATTATGCACAATACCAACGCTTCAGCGAATTGACGGACGTATCCATCAGTAATGTAAACTTCGAATTCGTTCCGGCAGCTGTAACTGTAACTGATGCATGGAATACAAGTGGTGCTACCACAACTGCAGAAAACATCAATGGTGAATTGCAGTTCATGAACACTGGTTCTGTAACATTGACAAATTGTACATTCGATATGGTAGCTGTAAGTCCTATCAATGCTTCTACGCTTGTTGTGGAAGGATGTACATTCAAGAACTTGATGGCATATGCTATTAAAGATATCAATGCAAGTGAAGTTTCAATTAATGAAAATAGCTTCGATAATTGCAATGGTGGCTTCTGGTTCAATGCCGCTCCTTCCAATTTGAAAGTTGAAGGAAATACCTTCAGTGAAGTTGGCAGACGTGGTGCAATACAGTTCAGTGCTTCTGGTGATTATTCCGAAACAGTAATGGATATCAGCAATAATACTGTTGTAGGTGATGGCGCATTCTTGTGGCAATTGAACTTAACTGTAACAGCTGATCAAATTATTGCAATTCTCGACAATAATATTTTCGATACTGCATTTACGGATGATTCTTATCAAGTAAAAGATGATGATACATGGTATAAGACAATAAATGAAGCTATTGAAGGAAGTAATAAAAACATTAAATTGTTTAGTGATGTCGTTATGGACAATACTATCGCCATATCTAATGTTGATTTTACTCTCGACGGCAATGGTTACACCATCAGTATGGCAGATGAATGCACAAACACCTATGCTTTGTTTGACATTACCGGTGGCAAGGCTTCTATCAAAAACGTAGTGTTTGATGGCATAAAGGACGGAGCAGTTATCCGTACTGTTAATGCAGAGTTTGAAGCAGACAATGTTACTGCAAAGAATGGTGTACATACTCAAGCACAAGGTTTATTCCGTCTTTTAGGTAAGAGTACTATCACAAACTGTACTTTCAAGAACAACACATGTAATATGGTAGTTACACTTAATTACGATGCAGATGAAAGTGACCAACCTCAAGTGGTAGATAATTGTGTATTTGAGAGAAATAATTGTAATAATACAGCTGTATTGTATTATGTATGTGGTGCAGGTGCTACTATCGATAATAATAAATTTATTTACAACACTGTGAAATCAACAGGAAATGCAGCCACTGTATATATGGGATTTACCAAGAATCATGTTATTACCAATAATTTATTTGAAGAAAATGAAGTGACAACAATTCACGCAACTACCCAACGAGCCACCGGAGGTTTGATGATTGGTTATGAAGCAAAGATTACAGGTAATGCCTTTGTTGATAATACAATTACAGCTGAAGGACGCACTTTGGGTAACGATGTTTGCGCAAGTGTATACTATACAGATATCGACCTTTCAGGCAACTATTGGGGAGGAGGTGCTCCTGTGGAAAATGATGATTACTTTGTAGAATATACTGTTCATAAAGTCATCATCAATGATTATCTGACAGAAACCCCAATAAAGTAATAAATAGGGTATTCTAAGCTAGGGCAGACAAACCATTGTCTCCCTAGCTAAACCAAAAAGAACAATTAATTTAAAACTAAAACAATATGAAGAAACACTTTTTATCCATGCTTGCAATGGCTACAATGCTGTTTGCAACCGGTTGCTCCGATGAAGAAAACATCATGGAAAGCAACAAGCAAAATGTGACTTTCACTGTTGCACTGGAAGATGCCGGTACAGGCTCACGTGCAATAGCTGAAGGAGTGACTATCGGTAAGGGCTATTATGTAGACGAATTGCATTATGCCGTTTATGAGGTAAACAAGTCGGACCTTTTGATGGAAGGTTCTGCAGAAAGAAAAACTGATGGTACATTCTCTGTAACTATTCCATTGGTGAATCAATTGGATTTTGAAATTGCATTCTTCGCTCATGACAAGGATGCTTCTGCATTCGAAGTTCCTACCACTGGTGACTTGAGAAACCTTGAATTCAAGACTTCTCTTTTGGCCAATCAGGAAACATACGATGCTTTCTCGACTGTTATCACTCATAGAGCCAATGCACAAACTACTAACAAAGTGGAGCTGAAGCGTATTCTTGCCCAATTGAATGTGGCTGGCGAAAGTGATGATATAGCAAACGCAAGAAAATTGGGTGCTAATGCTACTCATTCAAAAATCAAATTGACTGGTGTTTATACTAAGTTCGATGCCAGAACAGGTATAGCTAGCGACCCGGCAGAAGTTGTATATGACGTAGCTCCTATCTTGAAAAAATATGATGCTATTACCGAACCTAAGAATGAGTTGCTTACAGTTGGTACTGATAACTACTACTATTTGGCCATGGCATACGCATTGGTAAATACAGAATCAGACTTGTTCAATTCTGAACTTACTTTCTACCGTGCACACGAAAGTAATGCAGAGGTAGCAGGTAATGCTGTAAGTGTGCGTACTATTCCTAACTTGCCATTGCAACGCAACTATCGTACCAATGTAACCGGTAGTATCTTGACTCAGGATGAAAACTTCTCGATTACACTTGATACTGACTTTGGTGTAGAAGATCATAATGTAGAATCCGATGATATTGCATTGGTAAAAGACCTTGATATAACAGAAGTTGCTCAATTGAATAATGCCTTGAAGGAATTGCTTAAGGTTGAAAAAGAGGTGATTTTGAATGTCAAAGGACTTAAAGATTATACAAAAACAGGCGGAATTAACATTGTAATACCTGAAAATACAACAGAATTCCCTGTTAACGCTACTGGCATAACTTTGAACTTGTTGGATCTCAACAAAGGCTTTAAAGTAACCGGTACAGAATTTGCTGATACAGTAGTTGTTGCAACTGATTTGAATACTAATATTGATGAAGCAGAAATTATTATTCCTAACTCTCACGTTAAAGTAATAGGTAACATCACTACTCTCACTATTAGTTCAAGTTCAACTACTCTTGAAGTGGCTGAGGGCTCATCCATTGGTACTGTGATTGTGAGAACGGGTAATGTAACTATCATGAACGGAGGTGAAGTTAATAATATTATAAAAGAGGAAGGAAATAATGAAACAACCGTTGTAGCAGTAGAACCTGGTGGTACTCTTGGAACTATTGGTGAAGGTATCATCGAGACTCCATCAGCGGATGCGAAAGCAAATGAATGGAAGCTGACAAAGGATACTGAAATTGAAAAACCATTTGTCGTTCCTGGAGATTATACAATTGATTTGAATGGCTATACTCTTTCTTATACATCTGATGAACAAGGAGAAGCCATGATTACCAACAATCATGAATTGGTAATCAAGGACTCTTCTGAAGAAAAGAAAGGTAAGATGATATTCACTTATGCAGGTGAAGCAGATTCTAACTATGGAAAAGGTAACTATACCATCGTTAATTCAGGCGAATTGACAATTGAGGGTGGTACAATTGAAATTGATGCAAAGGACCATGTAGGTAAATTCCCGCATGCTCTTTATGTTATTCAGACTGCCAATCGTGGTTCTGTAATCATCAAAGATGGTATTATTAAGAACGACCATAACATTGCTCTCCGTCAGTTTGGCGCATCTAGCGTAACTGTAAATGATGGTGAAATAGAAGGTCTCCGTGCGATCTGGATGCAAGCTCCTGGAAGCAATGCAAATGATGCTCCTGAAATGAACTTGACTGTTACAGGTGGTACACTCACTGGTACAGCTATCGATGGTACAGCTGATAGTGGCAATAAACTTGCCATCTATTCTTATGGTTATGGTAATGACATGAAAAATGTAAAAATCAATATCAGCGGTGGTACATTCAATGGTGATGTTGCTTTGACTGGTGGTAAAAACAAGAATACCATCGAAACTGTAAATATTACCGGTGGTACATTCAATGGTCTTTGGGGAGATGTTTACAGCTATGGTGACGATGAACTTGCAGCTGAAACTATCACAATCACTGGCGGTCAATTCTCTTCAATCGCTCCAATGGTCTATATGAATAGCGAAGAAGAAGTTATCACTTTGAACAAGAATATTGAAATCGAAGATGAATCATATTTGTTCAAGGGGCAAGGTACTTTGAATTTGAACGGTAAGACTATCAAAGCAATCAATACAATTTCTGATAAGAATGAAGATGGCAAACTTACATCTGCTGACAATGTGGTATTGATAGATGTTCGTGGTGATTTGACAGTAAAGGATGGAACAATTACACTCAGACACAATGGAGATAATTACGGATGGAATGCATGTACTGAGGTATTCTATGTTGGCTTCAATGGAACTTTGAATGTAGATAATGCTACTATCGAAAACTTGGGTGGTTCGGATATGGCTTATGCTATCGACCTTGTGAATGCTGATGGTAAGGGTAAGGGTATTACTCTCAATGTCAATAATTCTACTATCAAGTCTTCTTACATCCCTGTACGTGTGTTCAACAATGGAGCAGGTATGAACGATGTAGACATCACTAATTCTACACTCGAAGGTACAAGCCGTGCATTCTGGGTACACATCTATTCAGACAAGGATAATGGTGGAAAGGGTATTAAAGGTAAGACTTTGGATATTAACATTTATAATCCGGACTGCAAGAATACGTTTATTGCCAATGATCCTAATCGTATCATTGAGTATGGTTTCGATGATGTAGTTAATTATGATGCTAACGGTAATCTTTTGTTGAAGGATTTCGATAATAACGACAATTGTTTAGTGTCAAATTCAGAAGCCCTAGTAGCAGCGTTGGAAGCAGGTCATAGTGTATTGCTTACAACAGACATTAAGATTGATCCTGCTAACATGAGCAATGCATACGGTACAACTGGTATCAATGTGAAGAATGGTCAATCAATTGATGGTGGTGGTTATACTCTTGACATCAAGGGCGCAGGAGGTACATGGGATTCTGGTATTAATACTACCGGTGGTCTTATTGAGAATATTAAAGTTACAGGTTCTTTCCGTGGTATCTTTATTAACCATAATAGTACTTATAGTAAAACGGTTGTTCTTAAAAATGTAATAATCGATGGTACTACATACACTATTTCTTGCGACCAAGGTCTGAATCAAAACTTCGAGGCATACAACTCAACATTCAATGGTTGGACAAGTTATGCTGCTACTATTGGTACTGCAAAATTCACTGGATGTAACTTCGGTGAAGGCAATGGATATTCATTCTGCCGTCCTTATGCTCCAACTGAATTTATAGGTTGTAATTTTGAGTCTGGTTTCAAAATGGATTGTGTAGCTGCATGTACTTTTGAAAATTGTAAGTTGGATGGTGTTGCCATTACAGCGGAAAATATTGCAACACTTGTTACAAGCAATACTGCTAATGCAACAGTCAAATAATGATGTCTAACATTCTAAGCTAGGGAAGGCATAACTGCCTCTCTAGCTACAAAAAATAAAATAATGCAATTCTGCCTTCACCCTTCACACTCTCTGATACACAGAGCGTTACGGTGAAGGCAGGTGAAACCTCCTTTCACACTCTTTTCACCAAACGGAGAGAAACATCACTAAATGGTGAAACTAGGTGAAAGCAGAAAAATACATATCCTTCACCGCAACGCACTGAATATCAATGAGTATGAAGCTTGTGAAAGCGTGAAGGCAAAAAATGCAAAGTATTTGTAGAGGCGCAAAAAAACGTGACTACTTTCACGAGGCAACGAGACTACTCTCGTGAACCTACGAGACTACTTTCGCAAGTGGATGAGACTAGTCACGAAAAACGCCTAGACATTTCAACCAAAACGCCTAGACGTTTTACTCCAAACGCCTAAGCGTTTTTGAAAAAGATGAAAGAATAAAATTTTAATTAGTGTCTTATATGAAAAAGAATCTATTATCAATGTTTGCCATGGCGACCATGTTGCTGGCAACAGGCTGTTCGCAGGAAGAAGAACCGATTGCGAATAACAGCAATGATTATGTGGACGCAAGTTTCACAGTGGAATTGAGTGGCGCAGTGCAGTCACGTGGATTGGGTGAAGCCGATTTAGTGGACCAATTGTACTATGGTATTTATCAAAATGGAAATGTAGTTCCTATTATTAAGAATGTGGACGATGCTTCAGGGAATTTCTATGTTGTGAATGTAGGTGAAGCGGATGTTGAAAATAGAACAGCTACTGTAAAGATGCGTTTGGTTAAGGGCCAAACATACGATTTTGTATTTTGGGCACAAGTAAAGGGTAATAAGCATTACAACATCAACATGGATGACTTGCAAAATATCACTGTAAACTATAACGGTGATGCCAATGATGAAACACGTGATGCTTTCTTTGCGAAGGAATTGGGTTATAAGGTAGAATCACATTTTACAAAGACCATTGTCTTGAAGCGTCCGTTTGCTCAGTTGAATGTGGGTACAACCAAGGCTGATTTCGCCGCAGCTAAAATCCTGTTGGGTGAGCAGCCTATCACACAAAGTCGTTTGGTTGTAAAGAAGATTCCTACTTCTTTGAATCTTTTGACTGGTAAGGTTGGTGAAGATGACCATACTGCTGATGCAGAATTTAAGATGGCTTTCTTGCCGAAGGCAGATGCATCTACCCAAAATGACTATGACATTTTGCGTGCTGACGTGAATGGTGACAAGAGTTATTCTATTGATGAAGAATTTGCACACTTGTCTATGAACTATTTGTTGGCTGCAGAAAGAGGTGAGTCAGAATTGTACGAAGTAGATGTGGAATTTGCTAACGCAAAAGGTTCTATCAATACTATCAACGTTGCACAACTTCCGGTATATCGTAACTATAGAACAAACATCATTGGTAATGTATTGACTACTAACGGTGAATTCACTATCATCATTGATCAGAACTTTGAAAAGGAAGAAATCATCCGCGAATTGTGGGATGGTGAATCTACAGAAGCTGTTACTCCGATTCAGGAAAACGGTGTAGATGTATACCAAATTGCTAATGCTAAGCAATTGGCATGGGTAGCAGAACAAGTAAATAGTGGTGCCAATACATTCAAGGGTGCTATCGTTCGTTTGACTGACCATATCTATTTGAATAATCAGCCTTGGACTCCGATAGGTCTTGGTGATGGCGGAAATGTGAATGCTGGAACAGATGATGGTAAGGCATTCCAGGGTACATTTGAGGGTAAGGACTTTACTATTTATGAATTGAATATTGTAGCACAAACTGCGTCAAGATCTTTGACGGAAGGCGATCAATTGCCTGCAGGTCTTTTCGGTAAATTGAATGGTGGCACTATCAAGGATTTTACAGTTGATGGTGCAAACGTGAAACATGTCGTAGCTGAAAATGGTGGTGGTATTGCTGTTGTGGCTGGTATCATCTTCAATACTGGTACAATTGAAAACGTAACAGTGAAGAATGCGGTTGTAGAAGGTAACAGATGTGTTGCTGGTATTGCTGGTTTTGTATATGGTAGCATCAAAAATTGTAAGGTAGAAAATGTGAAGCTGACCGCTACTCCGGATAACTTGACTGGTGAGTATGATAATGGTGATAAGGTTGGTGGTATTGCAGGTAATTTCTTTGTAGATAATGGAAATGAACTTTCAGATAATACTGCTATTAATGTAACTATCACTGGTTATCGCGACTTGGGTGGTATTGCCGGTGCTGCCGATGCAAAGGCTGTTAAGGGTAATACTGTTACAGGTGTTGTAGTCACAGTGGATAGAACAGACAGTGAAAAGGATTATAATTCTTCTAAGCCGACTAATGCTGGTGCCATTGTAGGTTCTTATTTGGGTAATAGTTCAGAAGCTGATTTGACCACAAATGGTAATACATCTACTGAAACTACAGTTGTTGGTAATACAGATTCAGAATCTGCAGTGGTTACTAGTCAAGCTGAATTCCAAGAAGCTATCAAAAATGGTGCAACAGAAATTGCCGTAGCTGGTGAAGTTGCGTTGACAGGTGTTTCTGGTAAGGAACTGACTATCGTTGGTGTTGGTGAAGATGCAGTTGTTGATAGAAGCGGAACCCCTAATATGGGTGGTAGCACTCTGAAATTTAAGAATATTACAATTAAGGGAACATCTGCAAATTATCAAGGTCTCCAGCATATCGCTGAAGAATATTATACTGATTGTACTATTGATAATCAGATATTCTTATATGGAAAGGCGCATTTTGTAAATTGTACATTCAATCAGACTGATGCTGAATTATATAACGTTTGGACATATTGTTCTAATGAAGTTATTTTTGAAAACTGTACATTCAATAGTGCCGGTAAGAGTGTTCTTGTATATAATGAAGGAGCATGTGGAACTAATGCAACTTTCATTGACTGTACTTTCAAGGCCAGCCAACCTGTAGAAGGAAAGGCCGCGATTGAAATTGATGGTACTTTGTTGAAGAACACTGATATGCATGTCATTACAATAAATAATGCAACTGTGACAGGCTTTGGTAAGGGTAGTGTAAGTGGCAATTCTCTTTGGAACGACAAGAAAGCAGATAGAAGTATCATCAACGAAGATGGTAAGGTTTATGCTTATGCTGATATACCGGAAGTTCTTAATACAGCAATGACGATGGATGCAAAGACTATTAGTGCTGTGGTTACAGATTATATTGATTGGAATTTGACAACAGGTCTTGGAGGTGCATCAACAGAAACAATAAGCATCTCTGGTATTGAAGGAGATACAAAAGCCAAGTTGAATATCACTTGTGCTAGCGCTTCTTACAATGGTTCTTATGTGACTTATCGTACGATTAATCCAAATGCGGTAATGAACTTCAAGAACTTGACATTGGAAAAATCAAACTGGACTGCTACTACATGGAATACTTATAACATGGAATTCTATACTGATGTGAATATTGAGGACTGCGTAATTGAACATCCTATTACAATCTGTACGAATGCGGAGATTAAGAATACTACTATAGATTCTTCTGCTGATACATCTAATACATTCTACTCAATTTGGATGACTCCTGGAACTAACGCAACATTGAGTAATTGTGTAGTTAAAGGTAATAGAGGTATAAAGATAGATCAACAATATGATTCTAATCCAACATTAGGTAAGCTTTCTGTTACTGATACTAGATTTGAAACAACGGGAAGTAAAGCAGCTATTCTTGTTATGTCAAAGGCTGGTGCTGATATCACTTTGAATAATGTGAACATTGAAAGCGTTGCAGCTGATACCGAATATGCTGTATGGGTAGACGAAGATGCAGCTGCATATGCTGATTTGGTAAGAGTTGTTGGTGGCAAGAAGAAGATTGAAGGTCAAATCGCTGATGGTGTATCTTTGTCAGGTAAGGTATACAGCATCTCTAATGCCAATGGTATGTTCTGGTTTGCTAATGAAGTAAATGTAAATAATAAAGATTTCAGTGGCGAGACTGTGAAGCTCGTTGCAAATATTGATTTGCAAAATCGTGATTGGCAACCGATTGGCCAAACTGGTGCAACAGAATTTAAAGGGATTTTTGATGGACAAAATAAGATTATCTCTAACCTTTCTGTAGATTCAGAAGCTGAAACAGGTAATCATTATTCTTCTGCTTTGTTTGGTTGGCTTGAAGGCAATGGAAGTGGTGATGATAAAACAATTAAGGTAATGAACGTGACTATTAATGTTGCTAAGATTGTTGGTCATCACAACTGTGGTGCATTGGTAGGATATATGGAAGGTAATGTAAAAGTTGATAATTGTCATGTTGAAAATGCAGAAGTAAGTTGTACTGTTGCAAATAGTGAAGCTAATGGCGATAAGGCTGGAGCTCTTATTGGTAATGGAAATTCAGAACCTAAATTATCAAATTGTACAGCTAAGAATAGTTCTGTTTCTGCAGGTCGTGATGCTGGACAGGTTGTTGGTGCTGCTAAAACAGCCAATGTTACAGGTTGTTCGGCTTCCAATGTAACTGTTACTAACAATGGTACAGGTACTGGTGCAAATATCAATGAATCGGTAATTGGTCGTTTGCTCTAATTGATATAATCATATTGTTTTCCTGGCATACTTCTACGGGAGTATGCTAGGAAACTTTAATAAAGAAAAGAATGAAAAACTATCTATACTCACTAATTGCCGTAGCAGCCTTGCTCTTTGCAACAGCATGTTCGGAGAGTGAGCAGGCTTCGGACGACGCTCAGGTGGCGAGGGTGACTTTCACCCTCAGCCTGAACGACGGCGTGGACACACGTGCCATTGGCGATGGTACCACCGCCAAGGCACTGTTCTACGAACTGCGCCGGGGCAACCAGATAGTAAGGAAGGAAACCATAGCCGATGCGTTTGCCGATGGATTGACCTATCAGTTGACCTTAGAAGTCATCGCTGGGTTGAAGTATGAGTATGTGTTCTGGGCGCAAAGCCCGGACGCTCCATACGGAACGGACGACTTGTCTGCCATTCGCATGAATTACGAGGACGCTCCTGCCAACGATGAGCACCGGGACGCTTTCTATGCCACCGGTTCTATGGTGGGAGGGGAATCGTTTGGGCATGTGGTGCTGAAACGTCCGTTCGCACAGCTCAACGTGGGAGCGCAGGATTGCGTATATGAGAATGCCGTGCTGGGAGACAACCTGCACATCGACTATTCTACGGTGCATCTGAAGAAGGTACCGACGGTGTTCCATCCGTTCACCGGAGAGGCTACGGAACCAAAGGACATTGAGTTTGAAGTGACCCTAACTCCCGACAAGCTGACGGGCGACACACTGTGGGTGATGGTGGACAGCATTCCTCAGGCCTATCGCTACTTCTCGATGAATTACCTGTTGGCTCATGCCGACAAGCTGATTTTCGACTCGTGGCTCGGACTGTATGGCAATCCTACCGTCAAGATGGTAGATGTTTCGCTGCCCAATGTCCCGCTTCAGCGGAACTACCGTACGAACATCCTTTTTGCCTGCGGTAAAGAGCCGGACGACCCGGATGATCCCGACCCGGATGACCCTGATGATCCTACCATCGTGTTTGGCAATGTGACATTCACAATCATTATAGATCCGGATTTTGAAGAGGACTATGTGGGACCTCCTTTTAATTAATTATAATAAAAAAGAAAGAGATGAAGAAATATTTTTACGCCTTATGGATGATGGCCGCCTTGTTGGTGGCAACCACTTCGTGTTCCAACGAGGACGAGCTGATTCCTTCGGGTAACAATGGCGTGGAAGTGAGCTTCAAGTTGGCTATGGATGGTGTAGTGCCATCGCGCACCATTGGTAACAATGCTACTGATGATACTTATGGTAGAGGACAGGTAGTGGATAATGTCATCGCTGCCGTCTATTCGGCAGGTACGGAGATTGCAACTCTTCGTAAGTCGACCAACACCATCAATGATGATTTGACTTGTAACGTGACTTTCCGCCTGATTGAAGGACAGACCTATGATTTCGTGTTCTGGGCTGAAAAGAAGGGTACCGGTTTTTATGATACCAAAGACTTGAAGGCCATCAAGGTGAACTATGACGAAGATAAAAAATATGCCAACGACGAGAGCCGCGATGCCTTTACGGCCGTAAGAAAGGGCTTGGTGGTGAAGAAAGGTGGCATGTCTGAAAACATTGTCTTGACACGTCCATTCGCCCAACTGAACATCGCTTCTACTGACGAGGACCATGCAATTGCCGAAGCTGCCGGTTTCGGTTGCAACAAATTGATGTCGAAGGTGAGCATCAAAGGCGTGTATAACGTATTTAATGCTTACGAAGAGAAACCGATTACTACCAGTACAACTGATATTGATTTCGATTTGGCTAATGTGCCGGGCAATTCAACTATCGGTGAAGTTTTGAAGAATGTGAAAGAAAAGAATGATGCTACCGGCAAGAACTACGAAGGTTATCTGTCGATGAACTATTTCCTGGCATCAACAGAAAGTAGCCAGAACATCGAAGTGGTAGCTCGTTTTGAATCGTCGACAGCAGGATCGGTTCCGGTGGAAATTACCGTGCCTCATGTGCCGGTGCAACGTAATTACCGTACCAACATCATCGGTAATATCTTGACCGAACAGACTGTATTCAATATCATTATTGATCCGAACTTCAAAGATGACTATAACTATTACACTGAAAAGGAATTGGCATACGCATTTGCCAATGGCGGTGAAGTTACGTTGGATAGGGATGTCGTACTGACCGAGCCTATGATTTTGGATGATAAGGACAAGCTCGTGAGCATTAACCTGAACGGTCATACCATTACAGCACCGAAATTTGCAGAATCCAATGGAACAATCTCTGCAGGCACTACAGACAGTTATCCGTTCTATGTGAAGGCCGGTACACTCAACATCAAGGGTCATGGTTGGGTGAAATCGCAAGCATGTAAATACAGTATGGGTGTATTTGCCATCGGAGCAGATGCCAAGGTGAACATCTATGATGGTATTTATGAGAATGCAGGTGAAGGCAGCGACTTGATTTATGCCAAGAATGGTGCCAAGATTAACATCTACAACGGTACTTTCATTGCTTGTGAAAAGAAGGCCGGTGTTCCTGGAACCCAAGAAAAACATTCTGCATTGAACCTTTATGGCAATGGTGCCGGCGGTTCAGAAATCAAGGTGTACGGTGGTCGCTTCTTCGAGTTCAACCCGGCCGACAATCTGTCAGAAGATCCGAAAGTGAGCTTTGTGGCAGAAGGCTATGCTGTAACGAAGGAAGAGAAGGCTGGTGAAGGTACTTATTATAAGGTTGTACCGAGTAGCGAAGTCTTTGCAGGCACTGGAGCCTTGACCTTGTACTCGGATGTTGCTACAGATAAGACCGTAGTGCTTGCAGCAGGTCAGAATTTGGATGGTGGTAACTATTCGCTGGAAATGAAGAAGAGCAATGCACAGTTTGCTCTCCAACCGGCCGGTGGTACCATCAAGAATCTGTCTATCGAAGGCTATAATACGAGAAACTCTGATGCCAAGGTTATCCGTGGTATCTACATCGTGAAGCCTACATCGGATGTTGTGATTGATAATGTAAGTGTCAGTGGGGTAGCTTATCCGCTGAATACAGGAACAAAGACAAGCACAACAGGATTGAAACTTACTGTATCAAACAGTACATTCAAAGGATGGTCCAGCTGGGACGGTGGTTTTGCTTCGGCAAGCTTTACTAAGTGTACTTTCGGTGTAGGTACATACTTTAGCAAGGCCGAGGAAATTGCTGACCACTGGAATGGCATGGCCAGACCTTACATTAATACTACTTTCGAGGAATGTGAATTCAACGATGGTTTTGTGATTGATGCCAAGTTCATTGTGAACGAAGGTAAGACCAATGAAAAGACTTATCAGCCAACCATCATTCTGAAGAAGTGTACTTATAAGGGTCAAGCCATCACAGCTGCCGATTTGGCTTCTTTGATTGATGCTGGTGATCCGACTGATAAAATTGACATTCAGAATTAACGCATAGTCTATCATCCCTTGATAGATTATTTATATAAAACATTAGTAATGGAGCCTTGCCGTTCGTGAGAATAGCAAGGCTTCGCCTTTGTTTTTTCTTCATGGTTTGTTAGGAATCTTCGGAA
>SUXX01000012.1 GCA_015060735.1 Bacteroides sp. | reverse complement strand
ACATCGAACGCCCCATCGTCAAACGATTCATTCGACGGAAGTTGGGCATCATCAACCAACTGAAAGATGAGAACCTCCAACTGAAGAACAAGATGCATGAGCAACAAAAAATGATGGAGAAATACGCCAAAGAATATTATCAAATGGGCAACGATTGCATTACGCAAGCACATGATGCCCGCTCCGCCATCGCGAATTATGAAAAGGCCATCGCGTTTTATCCCAAATACCTTGACGCTTGGGTACGAAAGGGCATTACATTATATCACGAAGGTGATTACTATGAAGCAGAAGTCTGCCTGAACGAGGCCGTACGCCTCAGTTCGGGTTCCTTCAAGGCCATCTACAACCGGGGCAAAATTCGCCTCGCGTTGAACAATATAGAAGGAGCATTGGGAGACCTTGACCGAGCCATTTCCTTGAAACCAGAGCATCCCAAAGCTCACGAGCTTTTTGGCGACGCATTGATGAAGGCCGGCAAAGAAGAAGATGCAACCATCCACTGGGCCTTAGCCGAACGATTGAGAGAGAAGAAAAAAGAATAATATTTAATTGTCATCCAGAGCGTAGCGAAGGTTCTCGTTTACACCCACGTTTATGCTTTCGAGATTCTTCGTCACTACATTCCTCTGAATGACAAAACTATTAGAATTATGCTTATTAAATTATACGAAAAGAACAACAATCCCAAAGACCTCGCACGCATTGTCGAAGTATTGGAAGAAGGCGGCATCATCATCTATCCCACTGATACGATGTACGCCATCGGGTGTCACGCCCTAAAAGAAAGAGCCGTGGAACGTATTTGCCGTTTCAAAGGCATAGACCCTCGTAAGCACAATCTCTCGATTATCTGCTACGATTTAAGCAACATCAGCGAATATGCCAAAGTAGATAACAACACCTTCAAACTAATGAAGCGTAACCTACCGGGAGCATTTACCTTTATATTAAATACCGGAAGCCGACTTCCAAAGATATTCAAAAACCGCAAAGAAGTAGGAATCCGAGTACCCGCCCACGCCGTAATCCGTGAAATCTGTCAACTACTCGATGCCCCGATTCTCACCACGACTCTACCACTAGAAGAAGGTGAAGACATTGAATACATCACCACTCCCGAACTGATAGCCGAAAAGTTTGGAAACGAGGCAGACATCATCATCGACGGAGGCATCGGAGGAACTGAACCATCAACCATTGTGAATTGCACGGAAGGCGAAGTTGAAATTATGCGACAAGGGAAAGGTTGGCTGGAAGAATAAATAAACAAACAAAAACTATATTATTAACCATTTAAATTAGGTATTATGTTTTTAGCTATTACAAACGAACAGATCAACGAAGTTATCAACAAGCTGATTGACGGAAGCATTGATTTAGGAGGAAGAATCCTTGGTGCCATCATCATCTACATTATTGGTAAATTCATCGTTAATTGGGCCAACAAGTTATTTGCCAAGATGCTCAACAAGCGTAAAGTAGAGCCAAGCATCCAAAGTTTCTTGAAAAGCATCATTAACATTACGCTTTTAGTTTTGTTGTTCTTGGCAGTCATCGGACAATTAGGCATTGAGCTAACCAGTTTCGCAGCCCTTCTAGCCTCTGCCGGTGTAGCCGTAGGTATGGCTCTCTCGGGTAATCTATCCAACTTTGCCGGTGGCGTCATCATCCTTGTATTCCGTCCATATAAAGTCGGCGATTACATCGAAGCTTCAACCGGTGCATCGGGTACTGTTACCGATATCCAGATTTTCCATACCGTGCTCACAACTCCGGATAACCGAGTTGTTTTTGCCCCGAATGGTGCTATGAGCGGTGCAGTTGTAACCAACTATAGCCGCAAAGACATCCGCCGTGTAGACTTCTCGTTCGGCGTTGAATACGGCACCGACTTCAAACAAGCACAAACCATCTTAATGGAAATCATCAACAAAGACACACGAATTCTGAAAGAACCGGCTCCATTTGTCGAAGTGGGCAACTTGGCAGAAAGCAGTGTAAACATTACCGTCCGTGTATGGGTAAAAGCTTCTGATTATTGGGATGTGAACTTTGATATGAACAAGAATGTATATGCAACCTTCAACGAACGTGGCATTTCATTCCCATTCCCACAACTCACTGTACATCAAGCATAATAAGCATAAGGAGGAGCATTATTGCTCCTCTTTATGCTTATATTGTTTTCCCTGCCAAGCATCCCGTTCTCGCATCCGCTTCTTCACCTTGTCTGTAAATTCATGATTCTTCAAACCCCAGTCGGGAGCTATCAATAACTCTTTGGGTGATTGAGACACAAAACGTTCCAATACAATATCCGGGCGAAGATGTTCTACATAATCAATCACTAAATCAATGTATTCATCAGCCTTGTAAAGATGGAAATCATTCGGTTGCGTTTCATATTCAGCCGCCATGCGTGTGCCTTTGATTAATTGCAACTGATGAAGTTTCAACGTCGTCAGAGGCAATTCAGACAATATCCCCGCTTGTTCTACGAGTTTTTCACGCGACTCACCCGGCAGACCGAGGATGATATGTGCTCCCACCCTAATTCCGCGAGCAGAAGTTCTTTTCACCGCTTCTACGGCCGCTTCAAAGGTATGTCCTCGGTTGATTCGCTTCAAGATTGCATTATCCGTACTTTCAATACCATATTCCACAATGAGGAAGGTATGTCGATTCAGTTCTTCCAAATAATCAAGCAAAGCATCCGGCATACAATCGGGACGAGTTCCAATAACCAATCCCACCACATCGGGAACAGCTAAAGCTTCCTCGTACTTCCGTTTCAGTTCTTCCAATCCGGCATACGTATTGGTATAGGCTTGGAAGTAAGCCAAAAACTTCATATTAGGATATTTGCGAGCAAAGAATTGCTTGCCTTCCTCTAATTGTTCGGCCACACTCTTTTCGGTCTTACAATAAGCCGGGTTGAAAGTCTGATTATTGCAATACGTGCATCCGCCAAAGCCAACCGTCCCATCCCGATTGGGACAAGTAAAGCCGGCATTCAAAGAAATCTTCTGCACCTTATAAGGAAAGTGTGCGGAGAAGTAAGCCGAAAGATCGTTGTATCGAGACTCGTTATTCATTATTCTGTTTTAAATAGCTTCTCCACTTGCCATGTAGAGCGAAGCGAAGAATCTCAGTAACATCCACTTTATACTTCCAAGATTCGCATTCCCTTCGGTCGTCCGAATGACAAAAGAAGAAAGAATGAAGATTATAGTCCCACAAAGATAAGCAAAATCCAAACAAAACTCCTATCTTTGCCAACAGTTAAATATAAAGAAACATTATCACATGAAAAAGTTAAGCATATTATTGTACTTATGCTTGTCCGTATTATTCGGCAACGCCCAACAGGTAACTTTACAAGAAGTAGCAAACGGAGCCTACCGCACAGAAGGTATTTCCGGCATCAAGCCGATGTTAGATGGTGAACATTACACCCAAATTAGCCGGGACAGAAAGAAAATTGTCAAGTATTCTTTCAAGACCGGACAGGAAGTGGCTACCATCTTTGACGTTTCAACCGCCCGCGATTGCACGCTGAGGTCTTTTGATGACTATATCATGTCACCGGACGAAAGCCGCATTTTGATTCAAACAGAGACCAAGCCCATTTATCGTCGTTCGTTTACCGCCGTATATTACATCTTCAATGTACGCAACAACACCCTTGAAACATTGTCTGATGGTGGGCCTCAACAAGTTCCTTTGTTCTCGCCGGATGGTACACAAATAGCCTTTGTCCGAAACAACAACATCTATCTGGTCAAACTTCTGTTTGGCAATAGCGAATCGCAAATCACCGAAGACGGGAAATACAACGAAATATTAAACGGTATTCCTGACTGGGTATATGAAGAGGAATTTGGTTTCAATCGTGCTTTCGACTTCAGTGCCGACAGTAAGATGATTGCTTACATCCGCTTTGATGAAAGCAAAGTTCCTATGTATTCTTTCCCACTCTACCAAGGAATGAATCCTGCTTTAAATGAATATGCCGTATACCCCGGTGCATACAATTATAAATACCCGATTCCGGGTGTTGACAACTCACAGGTAAGTGTTCATACTTTCGACATCAAGTCGAAGGTGACACGCAAGATGGATCTTCCACTGGATGTAGACGGTTACATTCCTCGTATCCAATTCACCAATGATGAAAACACATTGGCCATCATGACCCTCAACCGTCACCAAAATCGTTTTGATTTGTATTTCGCCAATCCACGAAGCACTTTATGCAAACTCGTGGTACGCGACGAAGCCGAACAATACATCAAAGAAGAAGCTTATGGCAACATTAAATTTTACCCAAACAACTTCGTCATGATGAGCGAAAAGGACGGTTTCAATCACCTTTATCTATACTCAGCAGGAGGCAATCTAATCAAGCAAATCACCAAAGGGAACTTTGAGGTAAAAGACTTTTTGGGTTGGGATGAAAAAGCCAACACCTATTATTATACCAGCAATGAAGGAAGCCCGCTTCGCACTGCTGTTTACAAAATTGATGCCAAGGGACGTAAAACCAAGCTCTCAGCCAAGGAAGGAACAAACCGTGCCATCTTCAGTAAGAGCATGAAGTATTACATCAATACATTCTCTAATTTGAGTACCCCACCGGTCATCACCATCAACGATAACACCGGCAAGCAATTGACCACATTGGTAAACAACCAAAAGCTAGTTCAACGCATTGCATCTCTAAACATGCCTAGCAAGGAATTCTTTACCTTCAAGACCAGTGACGGAGTAGAATTGAACGGATGGATAATGAAGCCTGCCAACTTCGACCCGAACAAAAAATATCCGGTTATCATGCACCAATATAGTGGGCCAGGCTCGCAACAAGTCACCGACCGATGGAACATCGGTTCACGTGGCGATGGTGGAATGTTCGAAGCTTACATGGCTGACCATGGATTCATCTCTGTCAGCGTAGACGGACGTGGCACAGGTGGACGTGGAGCTGCCTTCGAAAAGTGCACTTACCTAAATCTCGGTGTGAAAGAAGCTCGCGACCAAGTAGAAGCAGCTCTTTATTTGGGCACACTACCATATGTAGATGCCAACAACATCGGTATTTGGGGATGGAGCTACGGTGGATACAACACCTTGATGTCAATGAGCGAAGGTACGCCCGTTTTCAAAGCAGGTGTAGCCGTTGCCGCACCTTCGGATTGGCGTTATTATGACACCGTATACACCGAACGATTCATGCGTACTCCCAAGGAAAACATGGAAGGATACCAAGCTTCATCAGCCATTACCCGTGCCCACAAGTTAAGTGGAAATTTACTTTTGATTCACGGTACAGCAGACGACAATGTACACCTCCGCAATGCCTCTGAATATAGTGAAGCTTTGGTACAAGCCAACAAGCAATTCGACATGCATATTTACACCAACCGTAACCATGGTATCCGAGGTGGAAACACCACCAACCATTTATTGACTCGCGTTACGAATTTCTTCATTGAACACTTGAAGTAATTCTGTAGAAAAGAATGTCATTCAGAGTGTAGCGAAGAATCTTAACAGCACCGTTTGTGTATCCAAAGATTCTTCGCTACGTTTATTTCATTCAGTAATCAAAAAACAAGGTTCATATATCAAATATCACATTCCGAACACTTTATGAAACTCTATCTTTGCCTATTATATAGATGTATATTAAGCGATGGATAAACGTATTAATTTAAATGTAGGTCTCATTGGTGTTGGACTAAATACATATTGGGCACAATTCGAAGACTTACAAAGCCGTTTGTTAGGATATCAACAAACGATTCGCCAAAGAATGGAGATGTATTCGGTTAATGTGATTGATGGAGGTTTGCTTGACTCACCGCAAAAAGTTCAAAATGCGGCAAATGAAATGACGAATAAGCATATCGAAATTTTATTTGTCTACATATCAACTTACGCATTGTCATCGTTGATACTCCCTTTAGCCCAACAGTGTAAGGTTCCTGTCATTTTTCTAAATGTACAACCTGTTGCTGCTATCGATTACAAGTATTTCAATAGTTTGCCTAGTAGAAAAGAAATGACAGGCGAATGGTTGGCACACTGCCAGGCATGTTCTGCACCCGAATTTGCTGCCGTTTTGAATCGTACTGATGTTATGTATGATATCGTTACAGGTTATTTGGACGATAGTATTGTTTGGAATGAAATTGAGGCTTGGATTGATGCTGCTCGCGTAAAGAAAGGAATGCGTGAAAATCGTATGGGTATTTTAGGACATTACTACGATGGTATGTTGGATGTTTATACCGATACGACTTTGCAATCGATAACCTTTGGTACACATATCGAACAACTAGAAATGTGTGAATTGTCGCATTTCTATGACAATGTAACCGCCGAGGATTTGGCTAAGAAGAGAAAAGAATTCGAAGAAACGTTCCATGTCTCAGAAGACTGTGAAGAATACGAATTAGATAGAGCGGCACGTACTTCGGTTGCTTTAGACCGTTTGGTTGAATCGCATGATTTGGGTTCGATGGCATACTACTATGAAGGAAGAAATGGTAGTACTTATGAAAACTTGATTACATCGGTAATTGTAGGTAATACACTTTTGACAGGTAAAGGTGTACCGGTAGCTGGTGAATGTGAAGTGAAGAATGTGCAAGCGATGAAAATTATGTCGCTTTTGGGAGCCGGTGGAAGTTTCTCAGAACTGTATACTGCTGATTTTAACGACGACGTTGTGCTTTGGGGACACGACGGTCCTGCACATTTTGCAATGTCGGATGATGCAGTACAATTGGTACCGCTTCCGGTTTATCATGGTAAACCGGGTAAGGGACTATCTATCCAAATGACTGTTAAGTCGGGTGATGTAACTTTACTTTCAGTGTGTGAAGGCCGTGATGGAGTGTTCTTATTAGTTGCTGAGGCCGAAGCGGTTGAAGGTCCTGTACTGAATATTGGTAATACAAATAGCCGTTATCGTTTTTCATGTGGTGCTCGTGCTTTCATCAATGCATGGAGTAAGGCGGGTCCTTCTCACCATTGTGCCATCGGTAGAGGACACGTGGCACATAAACTTGAAAAGGTGGCTAGTTTGTTGAATATACCTATTGTAAAGGTATGCTAAGTTATTGCATAAGTAATAGAAAAAACAATTGATACATGAAAAATAAGTTTAGAATCTTTATTTGTTTGGTTGCTTATTTGCTATGCTCGTTTGTAGGTGTGAATGCATCTTCCCGTAACGAATACGGTAAGCGATTGGACTTGAATCCAGCCAAGTGGATCTGGTATCCATCTACCAGAACTTTGCAAAATACGTTTGTGCTTTTCCGAAAGGATATTGTTTTAAACGAACTTCCGCAGCAAGCGAAAGGTTGGATTATTGCAGATAGTCGTTATAAGATTTTCGTGAATGGCGAACGGGTTCAATGGGGACCTGCACCTTCCGATCCGAGATGGCAGGAAGCTGATCCTTTGGATATTAAAAAGTATTTAAAGAAAGGAACGAATACTATTGCGGTAGAGGTATGTTTCTTTGGTAGTGGCGATGGAACAACACCGTTTGGTAAACCGGGTTTGTTGGTGAACTTAGATATTGATGGCATGAACATTGTGTCTGATGCTTCTTGGAAGTGCTCTTTGGCTAGAAGTTGGGAACCGGGGAAATTTAAAAGATGGTTCTTGCGTTCTTTGCAAGAATGCTTCGATGCCCGATTGTATCCATACGGTTGGGACAAGGCAGACTATGTGATGGGCGAGGATTGGTTGCCTGCAAAAATATTGGGACCAGGTAACAGACCTTCTATGGCTAACGGATATCGTGATTATATTTGGGAGGCCCGTAATGGGAATAGAACCGTAGAAATACGTGAAAGAACGGTTCCGATGATGAAAGAAACATTCGTGAAGAATCCGTCCTTGAAAGAGTCCATGGTTATTGATTGGAAAGTGCCTGCCGAAAATTTCTTCGATATGGCGATGGACGACAAGGCATATGAAGTTCAAGATAGAGTGTTGTATAAAGAGAATGTAAATGATAGTGTCTTTATCATTGAACCGCAAGGCGATAAAACAGTTTCCTATATTTTTGCTTACGACGAGCAAGGAGTAGGTTTCCCCTTCTTTACTATCGATGCTCCTGAAGGAACCATCGTGGAAATGTTGGTACACGAAGCTCACGAACAAGGTGGCCCGGCTATCATCAACTCTCATTTTCATTCTTGGTCCAGATTGATTTGTAAGGAAGGTATCAATACGTTCGAGACCTTCGATTTTGAAAGTTATCGTTGGGTGCAATTGTTGGTTCGTAACTTCGATCGTCCGGTCAAGATTTCGAATATCGGTATGCGAAGAAGAGTGTATCCATGGAGCGTCACTCCGAATATTGTCGTTAAGGATGATACTCTTCAACATGTGTTGAATGCTTCAATCAATACGCTGAACAATTGTGCTCAGGAAACGCTTGTCGACGGAATGGCTCGCGAACGCCAACAATATAGTGGCGATGGTAGCCATCAGTTACATGCCGTTTATCAATTCCTGAAGAGCGATAGCCTTGTGGGCAGATACATCAATACATTCAGCCAGGGTAGTTCTTTGGAAGGCTATTTCATGGATAGCTGGCCAGGCTGGGATAGATTGGTACGTGTGTTCGAAAGACAAGTGCAGATGACCGCTTGGGGCCCAATTTTGGACCATAGCGTAGGATTCTGTTTCGATACCTATCATTATTACATGTATACAGGCAATAAGGATTATCTCACCGAAGTTTTTCCACGTTTGATAAAGTTCTATCAATACATGAAGACGTTGACACATCCTACCGAAAAACTGATTCCGGCAGAGGATATTGGTATCTGTTCGGTTTATATCGATCATTTGTCTTATAAGCAGAACAAGCACAAAGAGTTGGCACTCAATTTATATGTAGCTGCGATGTGTAAGAATGCATTGGCTCCTCTCTGCGTATTGTTCGAACGCCCAGATTTGGAACAGGATGTGTTGGCTTATGGAAAGATGCTTGAAGAAAATTGTATCCGCAAATTTTGGGATAAGGAACAGAAAGTCTTTGTAGCCAATATGCCATGGCGTGCCGAAGAAGGCGAAGACCGTTATTGCGACCGTTCGTTGTCTGTTGCCTTGATGTACAATTTGTGTCCGAATGGTGAAACCGAAAAGAGTTTGGATATTCTAGTAAATTGTCCGTCTAATTTGGGCTCTTCATACCCTTGTAACATCGTTTGGCCAGTTTGGGCACTAGCTAAATATCGCAGAATGGATAAGGTAATCGAACATTTAAGAACCCAATGGGGGCAAATGCGTTCGGTATGGGAAAACAATACGTTGCAAGAGTTCTTCGATGCGAAACCAGACAATACATCACAATGGAGCCATTGTGCCGTAGCACCTTTGATTGCATTAAGTCAGGGAGTTGCTGGTATCTCTCCGCTGAAGGCAGACGGAAGTTTGATTAAAATAGAACCACAAGTAGCCGATTTAGAATTGGTTGAATTCGATGTTTATACGCAAAGAGGATTCGTCCACTTCTTCTCTAAAGGTAAGCAGGGCAATCGTATCGTTACCATCGACATGCCAGAAAATGTTTCTGCAGAGATATGGTTGGACGAACGCGAAAAAATAAAATTGCCTTTGTTACGAACAGAAAAGAATGGCATCAAGGTTTATTTGTTGGAAAACACAAAGAAACTAAAATTGAAACTTAAGTATAGTTAAGATCTGTTCTTGATGAATGATGTGAAACACCAAGGGATTTAGAAAAAATGCCTTGGTGTTTACTTCTTCTATTGGGGTTGGTCATATTCATATAGGTATAAAAACTGCCTTCACAAGTTTCACACATCCACAACATATTGATACAGAAAGCGTAAACGTGAAACTTCGGTGCTTTCACCTAGTTTTACTGGTTTCACACTGCATTTTTAGAGTGAAACTTGGTGAACTTCTATGAAAGCATAAAGTTTCACTTGTAGACGCTGAAATTCAGAAGTTTATAATACCGTGAAACTTGTGAAACCTGTTCTCTAACTTAAATTCTTTTATCATTATAGATTTCTGAACTCACTTGGACTTAAGCCAGTCTTCTTGTGGAAAAGCGACGAAAAGTAATCGGACGTTTCAAAATGAAGCCTGTATGCAATTTCCTTGATGGGCAATTCGGTGGTACGAAGTAGGGCTTTGGCATGTTGCAGGCGAATATCCAACAAGTAACGTGAGGGCGAAACACCCGAGTAATCCTTGAAGTATTTTCGGAAGGAAGAATAACTCATACCCAAGCGAGAAGCAATATCCCGAACGGAAACAGGTTTTTCCAAATCTTCATGCATCCATCCACGTGCCAGATTCATTTTATCAATGAGACTTTTGCTTCCTTTTAATCTTTCGTTTTGGTCCAAGCAGAACATCAAGCCTAACAGATAGTTAGTGATGCCTGCCAATAGTATCTGGAAGTGAGGACTTTCATTCAAGGCTGCATCGATGGCTTGCTTGAAAGCACTGACAATGCTGTCATTAATTCCAACATTGAACAACGGACTTTCTTTTTTTAGAAACCCATTTTCAGTCCGCACATCAATGTTTATCCCTTTAAATCCTATCCAGTATTGTTTCCATGTGCTGTTTTTGTAAGGAGTATAGGTATGCCATTCATTAGGGAAAAGTAAGAACATCATTCCACTCCTGATTTCACATGAAGGACAAGAGACACTTTTGAATATACCAGTCCCTTCGGTTATATAACATAACTGATACTCTTGTAGCGTACGTCCTTTTTCGGGATTAAAATAATATCCGGAGTTGTGTTCCTTCGACGGGTATGGATCGCCCACTTCATAACACTCATAACCTACAGTAGTAATAGAAAGTCCCCAAAGAGCATCTTTGGGGTTTTCTACGATATATTTAACCGATTTCATGATCAGGTTCTTACTTATTATTCAATGATTGTTTCAAAAGTGTAGTCACCACTTTTTATCGTTTGTTTCCGTTGGCTTTCTGGCAAAGTTATAGTCGCAGATGCTCCAAATGGTACAGATACTGATAATCTAAATATTTTACCTTCTACCTTCCATTCCGAACGGATGTCTCCATAAGGCGTTGGCTTGGAAACCTTGACATGTGTTAACCCTTGCACTAATTGTGGCTTTATGAATACATGTTCATATCCCGGGTACTTTTCGTCTGGCATGATACCTCCCAATGCTTCATAAAACCAGGAGCCTATACCATTGTAGCAATTATGTATACGACTCCGATAACCATTCCAATATTCCCAGGTAGTGGTAGCTCCATTATCTATCATGTATAGATAGCTTGGGAAATCACGTTTTTTCAACATGCTGTACATAAAATCTGCTTCACCGGTTATGGTAGCCCATTGGGTTACGATGGGTACACCTACCAATCCGGTTGTCAGATGTCCATTATAGATATTCTGAGTATTTTGCTTCAATGTACGGGTAACCTTTTCTGTAAGATGAGCAGGAGTAACTTGAGCAAGCATTGGGTAGCAAAGGTCAATCTGTGAACCAGATGCATAACTTTCTTTAGTTATATCGTAATGTTTCTCATGAATCGTTTTTCGAATCTTCCTTGCCTTAGAAGCAAAATATTGGGTATCTTTTTTATGACGATGATAATTCGCAATCTTGCTCATTGTCTCATAGCAAATGGAAACAAAGCAATTGTTTACCGTTTCTACCGAGGCACTATCTTGAACCTTAACATTGTCTGGAGCAGCCCAGTCACCCAAGAAATAATTTCTTCGAAGAGGGTCATTTTCCCATTTCCTTAACAAGTAATCTTTACTAAATTTTTCGACATACGAAATCCACTTCTTCATTTCTGGATAGAAACGAATCATTAAGCGATCATCCTTATAATGTATGTAGTTTTGCCAAGAGGCAATGATAAAGAAACCACACCAATAAGGTCCTCCTCCAGCACCGTATGGTGGTGCAGGTGCGGTATGAGGCATCCCCCCGTCTGGACGTTGTACGTCAGCCCAAGCTTGAACCCAGTTATAAATTAAAGGTGAAACATTGTACATGGTCTGAAGGGTGGGTGTAGAAGCATTACCATCACCACCATAGCCCAAACGTTCGATGTGTGGACAATCAATCATATATCCCCCCGGTGTAAGGCATCGAATGGTATATTGAATCATATCGTGGATAGCATTGAGGTCAGCATCCGAACTCTCAAAACTAGCATTCCCGCTATAATCGGTATGTATCAAATGAGCTTTTATACTTTCTATCTTGGGACTTCTTCTCAGACCACTTAGTTTGATATATCTGAATCCGTGAAAATTGAATCGATTGATGAATTTTTCGTTCTTCTTGCCCGATGCCAGATAGACATCTCTGAAATCTCCACGTCTGTTATCAGGGAATTTATTATCTTTATCAAGACAGTCAGCATATTCAATCGAAATCTTTTGATTGGCTTGCAAAGGAGAAAAATCTATTTCTACAAATCCTGTCAAACATTTGCCGAAATCAATCAACCAACTACTATCTCCATAGCGTTGGATGGATACCGGCTGAAGGGTATTTGTAATGCGTACCGGCTCGACCATTTGCGGACTTGCTACATGAGGGGACACATTAGCCAATGAAGCTTTCCCCCATATGGCTCGTTCAAGGTGAGATTTCGAAAAATCATCAAGCATCACATTCGCATCAACAACTTCTCCATCGAACTCAAAAGGTCTCCAACTTCCAGGGGATGTGTACCCACTTTCGCGTGCAAACCATGTTTCATCTGTAGACAATATATCGGTAGCTTTTCCTATTTGGTTTATTTCTTGCAATTGTGCTCTTAATGTAGAGGTTGGACACAATCTATTAACACCATCGGTACGTGCCCATCCTTCAGCCAACCAAAGAACCAGGTCATTATTTCCTGTTTGAATGTATTCGGTTAAATCATATGTGCATATCAATGATCGTTTGTCTGTTTGCGAAACAGCCGGTTGAAGGACTGCATCGCCTATTCTTTTTCCGTTTAGGTATACTTCGTGAAATCCTAAAGAATTCACGTGAAGCATGTATTTCTTATTTTGTTTGTTGATGTCGAATCGTTTCCAAAATAATGGCGACTGAACATCTCGAACACCTATCGGAGTGAAACTGATAAATTTTCCAGTCCAGTCTGATTCGTTTAGAAGTCCGATGCTGAAATGAGCAGCATCACTCCATTTTTGTTCTCCCTCCCTTTGAGTCCATATTTTAACTTTCCAGTATACAACATCACCCGACTTTAAGGTTTTACCATTATAAGGAACTGCTACCTGTTCTGATGATTTTACTTTTCCAGAATCCCACCAATCACCAAAATCCTCATTTAACTTTTCAATGGAACTAGCAGCCAAAATCTGGAAATGTGTTTGTACATCTGATTGTATCGTGGATTTTACTTTCCAGCCAAACACAGGACTAGTCGTATCTATTCCCATTGGATTGGTTAGTTTATTACAACGTAACTCATGAATTTCTGCTGCATGGATAATCAATGCTAACGATTGGATAAAAAAAAGGAGGATAATTCGTTGGTATTTGTGCATAATTCTATGTTTTTAAGGTTAGCTCTAGTATACAAGGAAACCTCAGAAGAGATTCCTTTACGGTTTTCCCCTCTGAGGTTGTTATGAAAAGACTAATTAATAGCCAGGGTTTTGCCACATGACTGAAGTATCACCATAACGGTCAATTTCAGTAGTTGGGATTGCATAGATCTTGCGATCGTTACTACCCATTTGGTAAGTACCATTCTTGTTTTCGCTTTGCTTCAAGAAGTTATTCATTACTTCCAAAGCTGTATCCCAACGTACAAGGTCCCACCAACGCAAGCCTTCGAATGCGAATTCTACACGGCGTTCTTGCATGATAGCCTTGCGGAATGCAGCTTGGTCAGGAGTTGTAGCAGCTGTCAAAGGAGCCAAACCTGCACGTTCACGTACCTTGTTGATCAAAGTAAATGCTTCACCATCAGCAGTGTAACCAGCTTCGTTCAAACATTCAGCATACATCATGATAACGTCTGTATAACGTACGATTGGCATGTTATAGCCAAAGTCGTCGTGGTTAACAGGAGTAGCTGTATATTTCAAGAACTTTTTAACGTACCAGTCGTCTTTAGGTTCAGAACCTACAACAAGGTTTGTTACAATTGATGCATCCTTACGCAAGTCACCTTCTTCGTAAGCATTTACGAAGTCTGTTGATACAGGTTGTGATGCAGATGAACCTGGCCAAGGACCGAAATCACCGACATAACCAGCTGGCAACCAAGAAGCACAGAATGTGTTACCTTCGCCCAAACCACCGGTCATGAATTGAACTTCCCATACGCGTTCTTCTGTGTTGTCGAATGCATCGTCAAAGCAATCTACGTAATTGTCAGCCATTGCATATTTGCCAGAGTCGATAATGCTCTTCAAAAGAGGAGCAGCCTTGCTGAAGTCTGATTGGAACATGTACAAACGTGCCAAACCAGCCATAGCAGCATATTTAGTTACACGACCCAAATTATTGCCTGTCCATTCAGTAGGAAGCAAATCAACAGCAGCATTGAAGTCGTTTGCTGCGAAGGCTAAAGTTTCTGTTTGTGTAGAACGAGCAATTTTCTTAGTTTCTGGAGTAGAAAGAGTCTTGTCAATCAATGGAACACCACCGAAGTTGATACCCAAATTGTAGTATGCCCAAGCACGAAGTACCAAAGCTTCACCCTTGATATTACTCTTCTTTTTAGCATCCTTAAATTCTACGTCATCAATCTTTTCCAAAATGGCATTACATCTGTAGATCATTGAATAAAGTGAATTCCAATATCCAGGGATTACCGAGCCAGAACCATTGTCTGTAAATGTATCATTTTCGTCGCAATAGCCTGCACCAACTACTAATTCGTCAGCACGAGTGATTGGAAGACGGATGGCACCACCGCTATAAGCGAACATACCTTGTTGCTGTGCATATACACCTGCAATAGCAAATTCAAAGTCAGAGTCTTGCTTGTAGAAAGTGTCAGCAGAATACTGTGATTGTGGATCTTCTGTCAAGAAATCTTCACAACCAGTAAACGCTACCGAAGTCAAGCAGAAAGCTGAAAGTGCAATTGATTTAATATAATTTTTCATATCTTTAAAATACTTTTTTTATTAGAATACTAAGTTAACACCCATGATGAAACGACGGCTCAATGGATAAGTACTATAGTCTACACCCATTCTTGTTGCACCGCTACCGTTTGTATTAGATTCAGGAGTGAAACCTGGATAATCTGTAAATGTATATACGTTGTCAACAGAACCATAGATACGTGCACTGCTCAACAAAGTCTTGTTAAGAAGGTTCTTTGGCAATGTGTAGCTAAGGGTAATGTTCTTGATACGCAAGTATGTTGCATCGTAGATACGACGGTCATCAGCAACACCACCACCAGCTTGACCGTAAGCATAACCTGTCTTACCGTCCCAACTCATGTCGATACCGTGCTTCTTGATGTATTCTTCTGGAATTGGGTTTTCACCAGGACCATACAAAGCTTCAAAATCAGGCTTGTAGCTAGTCAACCAGTGCTTGTAAGTGTTACGGTTAGAAGCGATGTCGTTGTGACGAGCACCGATGTACATAACTTCGCCACCCAATTGGCCTTGCAACAATACGCTCAATTCGAAGTTCTTGTAAGAGAACTTGTTAGTGAAACCGAATGTTACGTCTGGCAAGTTGTTACCGCAAACTACTTGGTCGTCAGTAGTAATCTTACCGTCGCCGTTTTGGTCTACATATCTTGGGTTACCTTCTTCTTGACCAGCCAAGATAGGAACGATAGCCTTACCGTTAGCGTCAAAGCAGTCTGGTGTCAAGAAACCGTCACTCTTGTATGCCAAGTATTGGCTGAGAGGCTTACCGATTTCTGTCTTATAGCGTTGGCTCCATGAAGAAACGATCAATTCTTTTTGGCCACCCATGTCAGTAACTTCGTTCTTGTTGTGAGACAAGTTCAAGTTAGTAGTCCACTTGAAGTCACCCTTGTTGATGTTATGAGAAGTGATGTCCAATTCGATACCTGTATTGCGTACATTACCGATGTTAGTAGTGTATGAACCGAAACCTGTTGTTTGAGGAATAGGCATAGAGAACAACAAGTTGTCAGTGTTGTTGATATAGTAGTCAACATTCACTTGCAAACGGTTTTGGAATGCAGAGAAGTCGAAACCGAAGTTCAAAGACTTGGTTGCTTCCCATTGCAAATCTTCGTTAGGCATGTTAGATGGAGCAGCACCTGAAACCAATGCATTGTTCCATGATGTAGTGTATGTACCCAAAGCTGCTACTGATGGATAGTTACCACCGATGTTATCGTTACCTGCCTTACCCCATGATGCACGAAGTTTCAACAATGAAATCCAGTCTACATCCTTCAAGAAAGCTTCTTCATTGATCTTCCAACCAGCAGATACTGCAGGGAAAGTACCCCACTTACTGTTGCGACCGAAACGTGAAGAACCGTCACGACGAATGCTGGCAGTAATCAAATACTTTTCGTCGAAGTTATAGCTAACACGGCCGAAGAAAGAAGCATTAGTGTATGCAGTTTTTGATGTAGAAGCAGCAGTTGGAGTTGCAGCCAAATTCAATGTGTTCAAGTTATCGTATGGCCAGTCTGTTGCTTTGGCACTGATGTCGTAATAGCTTTGCTTTTCTGCACTTTGACCTAATAAGAAGTTGAATACGTGCTTTTCTGCGATAGTCTTGTCGTAAGTCAATGTGTTTTGGAGAGTCCAACTGTCAGTTCTAGAAGAGCTGCTGCTACCTTCTGTCTTAGCTGAGTTGTAGTTGTACTTTCCAGGAACGAAATACTCGTTCTTAAAGCCATCGTAAGTATTGCTGTACTGAGTCTTGAACTTCAAACCTTCCATGATATCGTACTCAGCCCAGATAGAGGCATTGATACGTGTGTATTCGTTTTGGTTCAAAGTATTCTTTGCACGCAAATAAGGGTTAATGTATGCTTCACCGACTTCGTCTGCAGATGGAATTCCTTGATCACGAGTTGCTTCGTCCAAACCAATCAATGGTGATTCCATCAATGCATGGTGAATAGGAGATTCCTTGGCACCACCGCCACCGGTGTTTTGTACTGAACGAGAAGCACCCATGTTCAAACCAATGCGGAAGTTCTTACTGATGTTCAAAGAAGCATTCAAACGAGCGTTTACCTTGTTGAAATCAGAACCAACAATGATACCTTCTTGATCCAAGTAACCTACAGAGAAAAAGATGCTACCCATATCAGCCTTAGCAGAAGCAGAAGCTTGGTAGTTCTGGATAGGAGCTGATTGAAGCATTTCTTGTTGCCAGTTGGTAAATTCTGTAGTAGTAGCCCACCAGTCTGGAATGCGATTTGCTGACTTTCTTGCAGACATTGGATCCTTCATCGAACCACCTTCACGCAAGTGAGCCAAGTTCCTACGATACATATTGAAAGCTACGTATTCTTCTGCTTCCAACAAATCCATAGTTCTTTCTGCATTCTGGAAACCATAGTATGCATCAAATGTAACAGATGGCTTACCCTTACCTTGTTTGGTTTCAATCAAGATAACACCGCTAGCACCACGGGAACCGTAGATAGCTGTAGAAGAAGCATCTTTCAATACTTGGATAGACGCAATGTCCGATGGGTTAAGATCACTCATATTGTCGCGAGGTACACCATCGATTACGTAAAGTGGATTGCTGGTACCGTTAATGGTGTTGATACCACGGATACGGATAGAAAGTTCTTCACCCGGAAGACCACCACCACTGGATGCAGAGCTAACGCCGGCTAATTGACCTTGGAAAGCTTCACCCAAAGTAGCGATAGGGCGGTCTGTCATCGATTCATCTGTAATCTTAGATACAGAACCAGTCAAGTTTTGTTTCTTAACACTACCATAACCTACTACAACTACTTCGTCCAATGATTGTCTGTCAACTTCCAAGTTAATAACAAGTTTTTGATTACTTGTCACCTTGATCGTTTGAGTTTGATAACCGATGTATGAAATTTGAATAGAGCTACCCTTAGCTACATTCAAAGTAAAGTTACCGTCGAAATCAGTAATGATACCGTTAGTGGTACCAACTTCAGTTACGTTTGCACCAATTACAGGTTCGTTATTTTCATCAAATACGGCACCGGTAACTGTAATTTTATCTGCTTGTAAAACAGCGTTTGTTGTTTCAGTAGATAATTCAGCAGGATTCACTGATGCAGCTGCTGAAAGTGAGAGAGAAGAGACTAACATACATGTAGCCATCATCTTTCCACTTGAGGAGATTGTCTTTATGGCAGGTTTACCCCCTCCCCTTGTTAAGTTAAAATAATTTAATTTCATATCTTTTTGTAAGATTATATAGGTTTATAAACAGTGTGCATTCACTATTCATTGAATCTCAATTATTTATGAATCTTATTGACTCATCATTTAAATTTTATCATTTATCCGGCTTGTTCCATAGGCAAATAGGTATTGGAGATTCGTACTCATTTAATTTATCACACTCTCAAAACTATGTAAAATATGTCTTAATATTTTTGTTAAAAAGTATAAGAAGACTTAGGTACAGCGTTTTACGGAACGCTCTACCTCCTCAAAAGCTGCACCTTTTGTCTTCGGGAACCCTTAAATTATGTAAAATAGATTAAAGTTGTTCCAATCCTTCCACATCGTCAAAAACATACGGTGGGCGGAAATCATGTGCTTTTAATTTGTATTGTACATTCTTCATTTTTAAGCCACGGACGTGACGCACAAAAATACCATAGGCCGGCAACTCGCCAAACATAGAGAACTCCGGATACTTGTTGATGTTTTCAGGTATTTTATCAATGCGACTCAGTGGGACATAGGCCATACCCTTGCTTGCTTTACCCGGACAGAGAACTTCGATGTTCTCGAGTGTGACATTTTCCACACAATGTCCTGGGATACCGGTAATGGAACTAGGAATAGGATTGTGGAAGAAACTAAGGGCAGGGCCATACATGTCGTATCCTTCGTCCGGACGCCCGAATGGGATGTCTACATAAAGGTTGCGGATAGTCACATTCTTCAATGTGCCCGGCTTTTCGTTATATCGATGTCCCAAGCGAATGAAGATGGCATTGCCGGTATTTTCGGCATGGATGTTGTCCACCAAAACATTGTCGATATGTCCACCATCTACACATTCGATGGCGATGGCTGAACGATAAGTATCTTTCACCTTGATATTACGAACGATGATGTTCTTGAAGCCCCCCCATGAAGCTGTACCAAACTTCACGGCACTGGCACTACTGATGATTTCACAATCAGAAATCTCGATGTCATCACAATACTCACCTACGTGATAGGACTTCAAGCAAATACCATCGTCGGCCGAGTTTATGTAACAATGCGAGATGCGTACATGCTTGCCATCGGTCACATCGATGCCATCGTTGTTCCAATAAGCACGGTTTTCAAAATAAAGATATTTCAAGGTAAGGTTGTTGCAACGGTCAAACGACAACCCCCAGCAGGCACTGTTCTTGAGTTGAAGCCCTTCGACAAGGATATTTTCGCTATTCGACATGAAGAACAGTTTGGGACGCATGGTCTCGTTCGGACGATTCAGACGAGTGGTATAGTTAGGGTCTACGCGTTCGCCAATGTGATGCAAGCTATCGATGTTCAAAGCCAACTCACGTCCGTTACCATCAATCAGGCCTTCGCCAATGATCTTGATGTTTTGAACCTTATCGGCAACAATCAGTGCCAAAGCCGAGTTATCCTTACCTTTGGTTTCTTCGAGTGCATAATAGTCGTATGGATTGGTGCTACCCAGAATGACCGCATCCTTTTCAATCTTAAGTGTAACATTTGACTTCATGACCAAAGTACCAGTTAGGTATTTTCCTTTTGGAAAAACTACGCAACCACCACCTTTTTGTGCATGGGCAAAATCGATGGCCTTTTGAATGGCTTTTGTATTTAGGGTAGTACCGTCACCGACAACATTCATGTCGGTAACAGTAATTATTTTTTCGGCTTTAACGACTGTAGCAGTCAATAGTAATAAGCTTACAAATAAAATTTTTGCAATATTTCGTATCATAATTATTTAATATATAAAATGATTAGTTGATTGGTTTGCTAATGGAAGGATGGATATCTTCCGGTTTGCATCCCCATTCTTTATTAGGCTTAGGGCCCATTTCGAATGTAATGTTACCGCCATTCATGATGTCGTCGTGGTGAATCCATGACTTGGTGTATGGTTTTCCGTTCAAAGTAGCCGACTGGATGTATACATTTTCAGGTTTGTTGTTATTAGCGATTACCTGGAATGTTTTACCATTAGGCAAAGACATTGTCACCTTATCGAACATCGGACTACC
Organism: Bacteroides sp.; assembly: GCA_015060735.1. Taxonomy (GTDB): domain Bacteria; phylum Bacteroidota; class Bacteroidia; order Bacteroidales; family Bacteroidaceae; genus Phocaeicola. Next base: position 23,302 of record SUXX01000012.1, on the reverse strand, counting down.
AATCTGATAAGTAGGCACACTTGGACAGGTAGGATAGAATCCCATGGCACCAAAGATGTACCAAGCTGAAAGCTGACCACAGTCTTCGTTACCCGGCAAACCGCCGAATTCGTTGGTGAAGTTGTCGGTAAGCAGTTCGCGGATGAGCTTTTGAGTTTTCCAGGCAGCACCGATGTAGTTGTACAAATAAGGTGAATGCATGGAGAATTCATCGCCTACATAGTAGTACTCGTTAGCAAAGAAATAGTCCAAATGTTCTTCCAATTGTTTATTGCCTCCCATGAAGTTGGCCAAACCTTGTACATCGTGAGGTACGAAATAAGTGATGTTACGATAATAAGTATCACGGTCTCTTTCTGTACCGCGTGCCCATGAGCTAATGGCTTGGTCTTTCTTGTCTCGCCAAGTACCATCGCTGTTGCGTCCGCGGATAAACTTGGTTTCAGGATCGAGCACGTTGATGTAGTTCATTGAACGCTTCATCAGATCGTTATAAATGTCTTCCTTGCCCATTAATTTGGCCATCTGAGCAATACAGAAGTCATCGTATGAGAACTCCAAAGTACGGATAACAGATTCACCCCATTTGTCGGTTGGAACATATCCCAACTTGATGAAATCCTGAATACCCAGACGAGCAATGTAGTGTCCGGTTCCCGGTTGAGTGGCGTTCTTCATCATGGCTTCGAGAGCCTTTTCGTGATCGTAACCACGGACACCTTTGACGTATGCATCGGCAATCACGGCGTCACCATGGGTACCGTGCATGATGTTAGAATAGCCCGGACTAGGCCATTTGGGAATCCAGCCACCTTCGTCGTAGGAATTGAGCAAAGCTTCAATCATGTCGTTCACCTTATCTGGATCGAGGAAGATAAGCAATGGGTGCAAGGCACGGAAAGTATCCCAAAGCGAGAAATCGGTGTACATGATACCCGGCATCACTCTCCCGTTGAAGGCACTATAATGGTAACCGTCTTCGGTAAACTGACGCGGTGTGAGTTGCACACGTTGCATGGCGGTGTAGAAAATTTCCTTGTTACGTTCGGTACTTTCTATTTGGATTTTACCGATGGCCTTATTCCAAGTTTCTTTGCCAAGTGCAGCGATCTGATCAAAGTTCTTTGAACCGATTTCTGCATCCAGATTGGCTCGTGCTTGGTTGAAGTGGATAAATGAGGTACCGACCTTCATGTTAACTTGTTCGTTCTCCTTGGTCTTGAACGAGATGTACACACCTGAGGCTTCGGAGCCTTTCTGAGCCATCTTAGCCAATTTTTCAGCGGTACGTGTCTCGGGTTCAAGTACACCTAGGTGCATGGTAGCGTCGCGAGTGTTCTCTGCATACTCCATTTGGACATCGAGTTCATCACCGGCTTTTAGCTGAATAGAGTAGAGGTCAGGCATCACTCTGCGAGTCTTCTTCGAATCGATAACGGTCTTCCCGTTGATGTGCAGACGGACATAATCATCAGTAATAGCATAGAAGATGTGTTTGCCGGTAGCTCTAGCTTTAAATTTACCGGTGTATCTCACCGAGAATCGGTCGGCAGGAACACCCTTGGCCGGTTCTCCTTCCCAATAGAAGTTCACATCTTCGTCCACTCGAGTAACCACTGGAGTACCTTCCCAGCGATTGTTAGCAAAATATTCGCCTTTCAAGCCTTCAGGAAACAGAATAGGGTTAGGACCATATTCTGGTTCGGGAGTCACACCATACACTTCGAATGGCTTGTCGAAACGAGCCACGAAGTAGCTGGCAAATTCACGTCCGGTGTATCCTTGATTACCCACACGTCCGGCGTTTGTAATATAACCTTCGATTTCGTTTCTTTCCGGAATTACACGGAAGAAGTTCTCGAATTCACTACGAGGATTGTCAATTACGATATGTGCTTGCTCGGAAGCCGGGAAAGTAAATCGCAAGATGCCGGCTTTCGATACACCTGTCAATTCGGTCTGGATGTTGTAGTCTTCCAACATCACCGAATAATAATAAGGCTTAGCTATTTCCTTGTCGTGCGAATAGTCGGAGGCACGTTCGTGCGGACGGGCATTCAGCTCACCTACCAAAGGCATGATGGTAATGGCTCCATATTCGGACATGGCGGTACCGTTAGGGTAGTGGCTGGCGCGGAAACCTTGAAGCAAAGGGTCCGAAGAATAATAGGGTCTGTCGGTCTTTACCGTCTGAGGAGTGAGTTGCATCATCGGATTGGTATGCCCTACCCCCGGATATACAAAGCCTTTGGGCTCTTCGGGAGTACTGAGGGTTGATTTACCCTTCCAGGCTTCGGCTCCGTAACGGGTGTCTACGTAATCGGCAAATGCTCGCTGTCCATCAGCATTCTGTGTTCCTTTCTCAGAACAGGAGATGAAGCAAAGTACCGATAGAATCAAAAGACTTGATTGGAATAATTTCTTCATAGGTTGGGATATTTGTAAGTGATTATTTTTCTGTGATTAGTTGGTTAACAGCACGACGTAGGTCTGCTTTTTGCTCTTCTGACAAATTGTAGAATTCGAAATCGCCGAGGTGAGTGTTTGTTTTCTCCACAATACACACCTTGCTTCCTTCGTACATGGCTATCTTATGCCAAGTGTTTTTCGGGATGTTGTAGATAATACCCGGTTGCATGTTGATTAGATCGTAACTGATTTGGTTGTCTTGAATGTCGGCTGCAATCAATACGGCAGTGCCATTCAAGAGTACAAAAACCTCGTCGGTCAGATAGTGTATGTCTAACTTCTCGATACACTCCAAGGTTTCGGCTTCGGCATAATTCAGGAAAGCTACTTGCCATCCGTCGCTGATGAAAGAAGGATCGTAGCCTTCTTTTTCGTGCTTGTATATTTCGATAAGATTCATATTTACAGATAGGTATTATTAGTTTTCCAAAAGTCTGTCTACTACCAATTGTCTGAATTTAGGAGACAACATCGAGAAATAAGCGGTAAAACCGGTTACTCTGACCACAAGTTCGGGATAGGCTGCCGGGTTCTTATGAGCGGCCAGTACGGTCTCCTTGTCCATGATGTTTACATTAATCAAGGTTCCTCCCAATTCGACGTGAGTCTTGATTATGGCTTCGATAATTTCGATATGGTTTTCCTTGGCAAAGGTCGGGTCGAGTTCCCACTGCATCGGAGCTGTATTGCCATATCCTGGTTGAATTTTGGCAATGGAGGAAGCCAATGCAAGCGAGGCACCATCTGTTGCAAATCCGGGAACCGGATTGGCTCCGTGTGCGATAGGTTCGCCTGCTTTTCTACCATTCGGGGTAGCCTGTACCTTTTCACCGAATTCAATGGTGTTGGCCCATGAGAAGAATCCGGGGATGAACAGGTAATTACCTGCTGATTGTCCCTTGACGAGATCAACGAACAAATCGCGAATCTGCATGGCCCATTTTTCTCCAATTGAGCCTTCGGTTCCATAGTGCTCACTGTTCTTTAAGACATGGCGAACGATTTCTCCGCCTTCGCATGTATAGTTGGATGCGACCGCATCGATTACTGTTTCCCAAGATAATTTCTTTTCCTTCTCGATACGTTGCTCCAATGCCGCAAATGAATCGGCAGCAATGGCAAGACCGGCACCATCGATGGACAAGTTGTAGTAAGTGGCACCACCATCGGATACGTCGCAACCTTTTTCTATCGGGCCATGGCTTAACAAGTTCAGAATGAGTTCCGGCTCGTTGTATTTTTGGTATTTCAGATGATGTCTTATACCATCGCCTGCTGTTTGTACGGCAATAGCCAAGTGCTTGTTAAAGATTTCCCACAACAAGCTTGTGGAATAGGTCTCTTGCTGAAGCATTTCTTGATAAGCCACTTCGAACACTTTGGCAATGTTTACCTTGACCAAGTCGTTCAGGGTATATTCCAATCCCGGTAAGGACATCCAGTTACATCCTACAGCTATACGTTGACGGGCTAGTTCGGCACTATAACCGTTCTTCATAAATCCACTAACCAAAGCCTTGTCGCCAGAGAAACGTGGCCAGCCGTTCTTGTTCTTGATCAAATATTCCACCGACTTGCGAAGTAAATCCTTATTCAACCCATCGTATACTCTGACGGTTAGGTTTAAAGAAGTATTGATTTTGTCTGCTGCTTCGAGAATCAAGAAAGAAATGCGTGAAGTTTGGTCGTTCCCATCTTTATCAGGTCCTCCCAATTGCCAATAAATTGGGTCGTTGATGAGGAAACAAGCCAAGTAGTAAACGGCAATTTCGTCAGTAATTCTTCCTTCAGCCATGTCTTTTTCATAGTAGGGTTGAAGCAAAGCATCAATCTGTCCACCTGCTCCATCTCTATTGTAGGTGCGTGATGCCAAATGATACCAGATAATCCATTGACAAGCTTCGCGTAAGGTTCTTGGAGGATGATTCTTTACCCACAGGTTGGTTTCGATCATTTCTTTCAGATGTTGTCTGGTAGCTTCATCTTCTTCGGATGCGTGCATTTCTTCCATCTTGTCGATGTGTCTTTGTATCCAACCTTGAACGGCCTGAATGCCTCGAATGTGCAGGTCATAGAAATGTAACTGCTCCGGGGTGTTATTGATTTGCTTGTATCTTTCTATCTTCTGAATCAAGCCATCCCATCCCAATGTCAAACCAATTTGGAAGTCAGGGGCGAAGTGAGCATCTTCACCGATACCACAGATGATGTTGTACTTTTCGATGTTTGGTTTCAAATCATCATAAGGGTATGCAGGATTCCATTTGTTCTTCTTCATCTTCGACATAAAATACATCCATCGTCCGGCAAAAGCATCGTTGGTGTCTACATAGACCGGATGTACTTCCATCAGGTTACAGAAGTTTTCTGTCCATGCATCAAAGCCATAGAACGAGCCGTCTTCGTGGTTCGGGATAATATTCCAAGAGTTGGCAGGAGGAACTACACGTCCATAGTCATCTTCATCCAGAATGCCTTCTACCCTAATTTTTTCTTTGGTTTGTTCTATCTTTTTAGAACGTAGGGCTTTGATTTTGTCTTCCAATAATTGGTTCATGATATAAAATGGTATTTAATGAGAATTTGTTTTAATGCATTTAATCGTTCTTTAGACAAGCCTTCTTCTTCCTTCAACTCGTTAGGCATGCCCAATGATTCGTATTTCTGAAAACCTAAAGTATGAAAGCCCAACAGTTCGTAAGAAATGGAATCGGCAAAAGGAGCCAAAAACCGGCAAATCTTTTCTATTTCTTCTTCGGTATCGTTCACTCGTGGAATGACAGGTGTACGAACGATCATAGGAATCTTCCTTTCTCCCATTTTCCTGATATTTTGAAGAATGGATTCATTCCCAATTCCAGTCCAATGCTGATGCTTGTCTGTATCGTATAGTTTGAGATCACACATCCATAGATTTACCAAAGGGAGCAGTTCTTCGATGGTCTCCCACGAAGCCGACAGATTTGTTTCGATAGCTATATGGATTTCCTTTTCCCGACAAAGCTTCATAAATTCTTTGACAAACTCTTTTTGTTGAAGTGGCTCTCCTCCTGAAAGTGTTATGCCACCTTCCGAGGTACGGAAATAAGGAATATCCTTTTCTATCCTGCCTAAAAGCTCGTTTGTACTGATTGTTTCACCTACCATAGATAACGCTTTCGTAGGGCAGTTCTCAGCACACGTTCCGCATGCACTACACCGGCTATAGTCAATAGAAATACGTCCGTCCACCACTTCGATAGCCTGCTTAGAGCAACTTATCAAGCAAGTTTGGCAATGGATGCACTTTTCTTCGATGTATTGCATTTGGGACTTAGCCAACCATGTTTCAGGGTTATGACACCATTTGCAACGCATGTTGCATCCTTTCATAAAAACAACCGTTCTTATGCCGGGACCATCATGCATAGACATCCTTTGTAGCGAAGTGATACGACCTTTCATCTTTCTTGTTGGCTAAAGATATTTAGGGAAGTAGTGCCGGTGGACAATCTTCTGGTTTACTACCCCATTCCTTGTTCGGCTGGTCACCCATTATTAAATGCAATGTTCCACCTTGCATTAGATCGTTATGATGCAGGTAGTTCTTTGTGTAAAGCTTTCCGTTCAAAGTTGCTTGTTGGATGTAGCGGTTATCCGTTCCGGTTTGCTCTGTTTCAATGGCAAACTTCTTTCCGTTTTCCAAGTTTAGCACAACCTTTTCCATACGCGGGCTACCAATAATATAATAAGGACTTCCCGGGCATACTGGATAGAATCCAAGACTACTAAAGATGTACCAAGCTGACATTTGCCCGGCATCGTCGTTCCCGGCTAATCCACCTGGGATATCACCATATTCTGTATCCATGATGTGACGGGTATACTTCTGCGTCTTCCAAGGTTGTCCTACATAATTATACATGTAAGCTACTTGATGACAAGGCTCGTTTCCATGCCAGTAGAGGCGTTGCTCAAATAATGTATCCAGTTTGGCAATATAATTATCTTTACCGTTCATGGCTTCCATCAATCCGTATGGGTCTTGTGGAGCATACCAAGTGTAATGACAAGGTGCTCCTTCGGTGATGTAGAAAGCAAAGAAGTCGGTCTTGTTTTCTTCATAAAAACGTCCATCTTGGTATCTACCATTGGCATATCCTGTTTGAGGGTCGATCACATTCTTGAAATTACGGCTACGGGCAGCCAATAATTTATAATCTTCTGTCTTTTGCAATTCTTTTGCTATTTGCGACAAAACGAAGTCGTCGAAAGCATATTCTAATGTACGTGAAGATTGTTCGCGTGAATGGAAAGCTTCTTTCACTGGGTCTTCCAAAGGAATATATCCATATTCCATATAGCTTTTCAAGGCACGTCGTCCCATACCATTGGCATAATCTTCATAGTTCTCCGGGGTTTCAAAGGCATTCTTCCGCATACCTTCGTAAGCGGTTTCAATATCGAAATTGTGTACTCCCTTGATATAAGCATCGCCGATAGCTGCGGTACAATGATCGCCAATCATGGCTGCGGTGTAGCTATTCCAACATGGGAAGATAGGCAACCATCCGCCTTGTTTGTACTTGTCTACCAGTGATTGCATCATTTCACCACTCTTAGTCGGAGTCAGCAAGGTGAGCAACGGATGTAAAGCTCTATAAGTATCCCACATGGAGAAGTCATCGTAGTGCTGGGTACCCTCAGGAGCTTGCATGATAGGAGTTCCCTTTGAGAAAGCCGGATAGCGTCCATCTACATCACTGATAACACGGGGTAAACAAGAAGCTCTGTAAATGGCTCCATAGAGTTTGCGAGAAAGTGTGTCATTCACACTGGTGGCTTCTACACGTCCCAAATGTTTTTCCCAAATTTCAGTCAACTCGTTTCGTGTCTGTTCAAAGTCCCAATGTGGAATTTCAGCATCCAAATTTTTACGAGCACCCTCTTGGCCAGTAAACGAACTTGCAGCCTTCACTATGATTGGTTTCTCCGGATTCTGTCTTTCAAAGGCAATGTATAAACCAATACCTTTGGCCTTACCTATTTGAGTTTGTCCTTCAAAAATGGTATCTTGACAATAAGTACCGAATCCTTTCAACTCATCATTATATCGGATAATGAAGTGTCCGCTATACCCTGCCGGTTTTCCCCAACCTTGATAAATGCGGTGTATAGGATTGTAACCTCTGATTTCCTTTTTTAGCGTATCAAGTTCGATATATCCTTCTCCCTCGTCGCTATTAGGATTTACGATGAGGTAGGCAGGGCCATCGGCCGGGTAAGTCAAACGAAAAATGGCACTACGCGAGCGACCGGTCATTTCGGCCTGCATATTTGCCTGATCCAACATTACGGAGTAATAAGCTGGTGTAGCAATTTCTGTGTCATGCTTGAAGGAAAGTCCTCGTTTCATCGGACGGCAATCTTTAATATCGGTGGCTGGCATCAAGGTCATGCTTCCGTAGTCCTGGGTACATCCTCCTACAATCCAATGCGAATTTCGGAATCCCATGAACAAGGAATCCTGATAATAATATGGGGTAATACACTTTTTTTCGGTATCGCGAGTTTGTGGTGTCCAGAAGTTCATGCCATTAGGCTCCAATACAGCCGGTAGTGTTTGGCCATATTCTTCACTTCCCTTGCCGAAACGTCCGGCGGTAAGCATGTGACTGGCATCCGTGCCAACTCGAGTATCTACGTATTGTAATTTGGAAGGAGTGGGTTGCATGTTACAACTCAAGAGACTTCCAGTGAAAAACAAAAGAAATAAAAAGTTCTTCATAAATATTTTTTTGTCAATGAATTGGATGTTGCAAAGATAAAGGATTATATGTGTTCTCGCATCGTGTTCGTTTACCTGAAAAAAGGGAAGTATTACTCAAATCCGACATTTATATGAAAATATGTTTTACAACACATTTCAAAAGAAAGGTTAAACTATGGTTTGGTGCATTTTCCGATATTCCAAAGGAGGTTGTTTGTACCTGATATTGAATTGTTTGTAGAAGGCGGCCAAACTTGAAAATCCGCAGGCATGAGCAATGGATTTGATAGGCATATTGGTTATAGCCAATTGATTGGCTGCATGTTTGATTCGAATATCATTAACAAGGTCTGTTAATGTCTGGTGATAACAGTCTCGAACGATTCGGTTTACGTAGTCGGCATTCCTATCGCACAAAGCCACGAATGCGGCATTCCCCTCCCGTAAGTTATTGCCTTGATTGAACTTACGGATAGCATCTAATAGCCAAGAAGGAGTTTTGGAATCCTGCTTTTCAGCTTCATATTCTTGTAAATTCCTAAATATAAAAAGAAGCAGACTATCCAACTGGATATTGTTTCGTTTGTACTTCATGGCTTCTTCGGCACGAGCAGAGAAGCGTTTGGTTAATTTGTCGGATATGGTTATGTGAAAGGGTAACTGACTAGATGTCCAAAAATACAGATTAGATTGGATGAAATACCGGCTTTTCAGATAGTCGAGCGTTTGTTTGGAGAAAGCAATATTCAGAATAACCAGTCCTTTCCCAGTAGACGTGAACGTATGCTTGTCTTGCGGACGTATCATAACCATTTCGTTCTTCTGTATGCTTATCTTGTGCCCATTGATATAGTGTATGCCTTCCCCTTCTTCTATCCACAACAACTCTGCATAATTGTGCGAATGATAGGACAAGTCTTTCCGTGTCGAGATATTGGCACGCCCTATGTGGAAGACTTCGTTGTCCGTACAAAAATCTGAAAGTTTAAAGATTTTTGTATTGGTTGGCTGTTCAGGAAGAACGGGGTGTTTCATAGTGCAGAATCTTTATTCTGCAAATATAGGAATAAATCAATAAGTTGTATATAAAAAGAATACTTTTTAAAAAATGACAAAATAAAATCCCGAGATTTAGGGTATATATACCAAATCTCGGGTAATAGAACAAATACCAGGGTAACTACTACATTCGGCTTATATCCCGTCTGTATCTGCATAAAAGTCTTGCCACAACTCGGCGGCCATACCCAACAGCTCAGATTCTTCCTGTAAATAAGGAGCATAAGCATGGTTTTCCTCTTGAATTTCTTCAGGTGTAATAAAACGCCCCTGGCTGAAATGGATGTCTTCCTCTCTTCGCAAAGGTAGGATATACAGATAAAGTGTTTCTTGACCGGACGATTTTAAACGATATTTCACACTGAAACGTGGCTGCTCGGTAGTGTGTATATGCGAGCGGTATCGTTCTTTCAGTTTCAGAGCAGCCTTCCCGTTAGGAGACGGTGCGGAATGCACCGTCTCTTGCATGGGGATATCGAGCAAAGAGTTCTCGGATAGGGAAACCTCATGGGGAACCACGTAGATTTTCCCGTTACAGACAGGGGCTATACGGATGATATTCATGTTATTATATGTGGATAAATTTAATGTTTTTTGCATGTTCTCTACCTTTCTTTTCTTTGTTTAACAAAAAAGAAGAAGAAAGGTTTTAGGACTCGAGCATTTTTTTTGAGTATCTTTGTCGCTCTCGAATGTACCATTAAAAGAGCAAAGCATGGAAGTAGCATTGTATTTGTTGCCCGTCACGCTGGGCGAAACCCCCATTGAACAGGTGTTACCCTCTTATAACAAAGAGATTATTCTTGGCATCAAACATTTTATCGTAGAAGATGTACGCTCGGCACGGCGTTTTCTGAAGAAGGTCGAGCGAAGCATCAACATTGACGAACTGACTTTTTACCCTTTAAATAAGCATACATCACCAGAAGCTATCTCCGGGTATTTGAAACCATTGATAGAAGGACATCCAATGGGCGTCATCTCCGAGGCTGGATGCCCAGCCGTGGCCGATCCGGGAGCCGATGTCGTGGCTATTGCCCAACGCAAAAATTTGAAAGTCATTCCGTTAGTAGGCCCTTCCTCCATCATCCTTTCCGTCATGGGCTCGGGCTTCAATGGACAAAGTTTTGCCTTCCATGGTTATTTACCCATTGAGCCGAATGAACGAATCAAACGTATTAAAGCATTGGAACAACGGGTTTACTCAGAAAATCAGACGCAATTATTTATCGAAACCCCTTACCGTAATCTAAAGATGATGGAAGACATCCTCAAGAATTGCCGTCCCCAAACCAAATTATGCGTTGCCGCAAATATCACATGCGAAGGCGAATTCATCAAGACTAAAACCGTCAAAGAATGGCAAGGGAAATTGCCCGACATTAACAAAATTCCCTGCATCTTCCTTATTTACAAATAGCAATCAAAAAAGGCCGTTTTTCAACGGCCTTTTTTGATTATTACTCACTTCATTTACTTTATCCCAAGAACGAAATCAATACACCGGCAGCTACAGCTGAGCCAATCACGCCTGAGATATTACTTGACATGCAATAGTTCAACACGTGATTCTTCGGGTCATACTTAATAGCAATGTCATTAGCTACACGACTGGCCATAGGCACGGCACTCAAACCGGTAGCACCTACCAATGGATTAATCTTCTTCTTACTGAAGAGATTATAAATCTTCACCATAAAAATACCACTGGCAATGGACAAGGCAAACGCCAGGAAGCCACCAATCACGATACCGATGGTATTCCAGTTCAAGAACGCATCTACGGTCATGGTAGCACCCACACAAAGGCCCAAGAATATCGTAGCAGCATTCATGATGCTGTTCGAAGCAGCATCGAACAAACGACTTGTATCGCTACCAATTTCCTTAATCAAGTTACCAAACATCAACATACCCACCAACGATACAGCTGTAGGAACGAAGATGGCTACTACCGTAGTAACGGCAATTGGGAATACAATCTTCAATACTCGCAAGTTCTTGATTTCAGTCTTTGACGGGTATAGTTTTTCCTGCTCCTTCATGTTAATCATCAACTCCTTCTTGGTGCAGAGCAATTTTACTACCAAAGGAATGATAACCGGTACAAGTGCCATGTAGGAATAAGCTGCAATAGCGATAGGACCCAACAAATGCGGTGCCAACTTGATGGTTGTAAAGATTGCCGTAGGACCATCGGCTCCACCAATGATGCCCAAAGAAGCGGCTTCTTGCGGAGTGAATCCCATCAGAATAGCTACCAAGAGTACGGTAAAGATACCCATCTGAGCAGCAGCACCAAAAATTGAAAGACGCAAATTGCGAAGCATCGGGCCGAAGTCGGTCAATGCACCTACACCCATGAAAATGATAGGAGGTAAAAAGCCGGTCTTAATCAACATATAATAAAGGAAGTTCATAATCCCCAAGTCGTGTGCAATCTCGGGCAATGACATTTCCCAAATGTTCTTCATCACGCCATTCACTTCAACCATCCCGTTCGAGTCGGCTTGGATAACCCCCATTTCTCCTCCTGGAAAGTTAGCCAACAATACACCGAAGGCAATGGGTACCAACAAGAGCGGTTCGTAGTGCTTACGGATACCCAAATAAAGCAATACGAATGCAATGGCATACATGATGAGGAACGACGGGTTAGCAATGATATTGCTAATAGCCGTCATCTCATACAATTTTACAAATATATCTTCCATTATAAAATCTTCATTAATACATCGTCTTCAGATACAGAATCTCCCGAGTTGACACAAATGGCGGTGATGGTTCCTGCAAACTCAGCACGGATGGCATTGTATGTCTTCATTGCTTCCACGTAGCAGATTACGTCCCCTTCAGCAACCTTGTCGCCCACCTTCTTTGGAGTTTCTTGTGCATTCTTAACCAAGAAGAACTTACCTTCCAACGGAGAAAGGACATCATTGCCTTCACCTGTTGGAACCGGAGCTGATGAAGCCGGTGCACTTCCGCCCAATTCGGTTGGGTCTACGGCACCATAGGCTACGGTTACACGATATGCCTGGCCGTTCACATCAACGGTTAGTACCTTTGGTTTGCTTTCAGCAGCATCTACCGGAGCCGAAGCATTGGCCAAGTCATCGCGACGCTTCTTTACATCGGCCAAGAAGTCTTCCTTAGCCTTGCCACTCTTATAAGCCTCGTACTGAGCCGGATGCATGGCATATTCGAAGAGCTCTTCATCGTCCTGACCTCTATCCCATTGCTTTTCGAGCATCATCTTCTTGTATTTTTCAAGCTGATCCGGATAGTTATCCTGTGGGTTTCCTTCATAGAACTTACGACCTTCGCGGATGGCCTTTTCAATGATTTCAGGAGCCAATTCGCCCGGCAATTTACCTGCCTTACCTAGAATCATATCCCATATATCATCGGCAATCATACCCCAACGAGCCTTTCCTTTTTCGAGTGCCATCACATTCATCATGGCAAGATTCTTCACGTATTGGCTGAATGGAGTTACCAATGGAGGATAACCTACACGTGGCCATACGTATGCCACTTCGTCGAACAACTTGATGAGGAGCTCATCTTGTGTCATGAACGGCAAGTTACGTTTTGCCTTGTACTTGTTGATGGATTCGAGGTTGGTTTCGAGGTCGGCCATCAAACTTCCCATCATACCGCCAGGAAGTCCCGGTGCAATGAGCAACGAGTTCATCAAACGGTTCTTCGGGCTGATGTACAATCCCAAGAAGTCGTCCATGAATTCCTGTACCAACGAACGTACCTTCATGTAGGCTTCCATATTGATTTCAGGCACCTTGAAGCCTGCATCCTTCAACATGGCCTGTACACTGATGACATCGGCGTGTCCTGTACCCCAAGAGAGCGGTTCCATGCCCACGTCCACATAGTCACAACCGGCCTTACAAACTTCGAGGATAGAAGCCATGTTGAAGCCCGGGCCTGCATGTGAGTGATACTGGATAGGAATATTCTTGATTTTCTTAATGCCTGCTACAATCTTACCCAAGAACGCCGGGCGTCCGATACCTGCCATATCCTTGATACAGATTTCATCGGCACCTGCTTCGATAAGTTGCTTGGCCATATCGAGATAATATTCCACGGTATGTACCGGTGAATAAGTAATAGACAAGGCACATTGTGAAATCATGCCTGCCTCGTGAGCATATCCGATAGAGGGGATGATATTACGTACATCGTTCAAGCCACAGAAGGTACGAGTAATGTCTGTTCCTTGCACCTTCTTTACTTTATAGAACAATTTACGTACATCGGCCGGCACCGGGCTCATACGAAGACCATTCAAAGCACGGTCGAGCATGTGTGTTTGGATTCCGGCTTCGTGAAAAGGTTTTGTCCATTCGCGGACAGCTTTATTGGGATTCTCTCCGAATAATAAATTAACTTGTTCAAAACCACCACCATTGGTTTCTACGCGAGCAAAACAACCCATTTCGATGATGGCCGGGGCTACTTTAACCAACTGGTCAACGCGAGGCACATATTTGCCGGCACTTTGCCACATGTCGCGAAAAACCAGACTAAATTTTACTTCTCTTTCCATTTTTAGTTCAATGTGTTTCTTTTTGGATTACAACTTCTCAATTTTTACTACTTGTCCCTTGCCGGCCGTCAGGATTTCAACAGCTGCCTTAATGGCATCCATTGTACCGGTATCAACCGTCGGAGTTGAAGCAGGACTCTGCTTCTTAGGAGCTTCTTCGGGAGCAATCTTATTTACCACCCAAATCATTCCTCGGCTCAAATAGATAACAATGAGGAGAATGACAAAAACAGAGGTCATTCCGACCGCCATTAGCATCAATGCAAATTCTATGTTCTCCATAAAATATTTATTAATTATACTTTTTTTACCAACTCTTTGCAAAAAGCAAAATTGCTTCCAAAATTACAAACTTTTTATATAAGTTCATTAGTAAAAACACTAAAAATATATTAAATCGTTATTATTTGTATGGATATGCAATACTATAAAATAATGCATTATCTTTGTTCCCAGGAAAATAAATCATCATGAAGAAACTTATAATTTTTGATTTGGACGGTACTTTGATTGATACAATTGCCGACTTGGCAGGTGCCGCGAATTATGCTTTGAAATCGTTGGACTATCCCATACACCCAACAGAAACTATCCGCACTTTTGTGGGTAACGGCATCAACAAATTGCTTGAGCGTGCGTTGCCCGAATGCGAACAAACTGAAATAAACGTCATGCGGATGCGTTCGCATTTCGTTCCTTATTATGACCTACATAACGCGGATTTAAGTCAACCTTATCCGGGGATTGTTTCCTTATTGGAGGCTCTGCAAACCAAAGGGGTGATGATGGCGGTAGCATCGAACAAATATCAGGCAGCTACTGAAAAACTTATCAGGCATTATTTCCCCCAAATTCAGTTTGTAGAAGTGTTAGGCCAACGCGAGGGAGTCAATGTGAAGCCTGACCCGACCATTGTTTTCGACATTCTCCGAAAAGCAAACGTCTCTCCGGAAGATGTTTTGTATGTAGGCGATTCGGGGGTAGACATGCAAACAGCCATCAACGCCGGCGTGGATAGCATTGGGGTGACATGGGGATTCCGAACTCGTGCGGAGCTGGAAGGGTTTTGTCCGAAAGGGATAATCGATAAGGCAGAGGAGCTTTTGATGTTTGTGTAAGGCAAAGACACCTTTTACTTTATCCGCTTCAAAAACTCTCGAATATCCTTCTCTAATTTCTTATAGACAGGAGCATCTTTGAAACCTGTTTGTTTGCGGAGCACGACATCAATATTGAGCAAACGACGCTCGTAGCTGGTCAACTCGTTGCGAAACTGAACGTGATGGCCGGCCAGTCGTTTGATTTCTTCTTCTCTTTCTCTACGGAGGGCATTGCAGACGGGCATGAGAATCTTCATCGTCACGCTCTCCATGATGTGATGTCCCTGAATAAACATATAGGTCGTTTCGGGAGTGACGCCCAAATAGGTGAATTCTGCCTTCATGGCCTCGATTTCGTCCAAAGCCCGGGGATATCTTTTTTCCAGATCATAAAGTTTTTTCTTCACCCGCTTATCCATGGCCATCAAGGCCTCCTCCGGATGGCGGACACTGACATGGTCGAGGCGGACATACGAGTTGAAATCCGTCATCGAGAATTCACTCAAGTTCCGTTTGCGATAAAACCATACCGACCACACAAAGAGCGGATAGGCTATCTGCGAATAAAGAGTCATGAAAGCCTCCAAATCGACTAGCGGATGGTCGTTCATCGTTGCCAACACACAGGCTTCGTGCAGACTTCCAGCATAGCATTGAAAATTTTCGATGGCATATGCGTAGGTTTGGAAAACATAACGACTATTATTGATTTGTCGGGAGGTGGAGGTTACACCCTGAAGCAGGTAATCGTAATCGCTATCCACACACGCCACCATATTCTGCCCGAGGCGAGAGCCAAGTTGGTTCATCAGTACGGATTTCTTGCCCTTGCAAAGCGACTTATTGGAAGGGAGCATGACTTCGAAATAGCATGTTTCATCCTCAAAATCGGCAAATACCGAACGCCAAAAGGACACGTCATCGTAGCTCTCTACATAGGCTACGATGCGATGCCTTGCCTTCTTGGGCTTGAGGCGATTGGCTGCTCCGATGTATAAGGACGACAGATTATCCGACAGACGCTTTCCCATGGTGTGTCTCTTTTACACGGTTATATCACTCACTTCGGTCACGGCATCCATCCATCCGTCCATAATCATGGCCGGAGAATGGGTAGTAAGCACAATCTGCACGTTGGGATTTAATTCGCGTATCAAGCTGATGAGACGTTGTTGCCACTCGACGTGAAGGGACACTTCGGGTTCGTCCATGAAAAGTACCCCCGTGCGATTATCTTGCACCAACACGGTGAGCAGAATAACAAGCATCTGTTTTTCACCCGACGAAAGCTGATAGGGATAGAGCGTATCGCCATCTTGTTCGAACAAGATTTCGTTACTTTTACGAAGAATGGTCTTGCCCGTTTCGCTGAAAAGTTCATCTACCAAATCCTGAAACTTGGTTTTCGGACGGGATATAAGAGCTGCTTCTTCGGGATTTCCCGAGGTGAGACACTCGATGATACGGTTGCCCACGTTCACCTGATAATCCAGATAACGACGTTGTAACTGGTAGAGTTGCCAATCCAATTCGGACTTCACATTTTTATCGGCCATCTTCTCCATCAGGTCGCCATGAAGCAACGGGCGATCGAAGCTACGGATTACATCGTAATGAATATAAGTGGCATCTTCGGGAGAAAAGACGAACTTCACCCCTTGCACCTCGTCATTACTCAATGACCCTCCCTCCAACATGTCGAGGGTGTTTACCGACTTATTTAGGATGGTACTCTTGCCTCCCCCGTTCACACCGCTTAGGATGTTCACGTCGGGCTGAAGCTCCCACGAGATATTCTTGCGTCCCCAAAGTCCGCGAATCTCGATGCGTTTGATGTAATCAGCCTGTTTCTTCATAGTGATTCTTGCTTATGCTTACAAAGATAAGGAAATTATATCAGATTTGATTGAAAGAAGCTAAAAAAACGTGTCATCCTGACCATACCTCTATCTAAAGATTCTTCGCGTTGCTCAGAATGACACGAAATGCGATAAAAACAGAAAAGAGCCTTATTTCTTCACCCCAATCTTCAGCTTACCGACCAACCATTTACGAACCGGCTCATCATAGAACTTGAGAGCAATGACGGCCAAGGCTATGTTCACCACAAACACCAGGAGTACCACCTGCCAGGTATCAGCCACGGTATAAAGTTGATTCTTGATGAGCCAAGCATAGAAGAGGTACATCACCGGATAATGCACGATGTAGAGCGGATAAGACAAGTCGCCCAAAAACTTGCACACACCGGTCGAAGCCTTGTCCGTTGTTACCCCCGATGCACCGAGCCATACCAGCACCGGAAAAGCAACCATAATGCAACACATCTCGTACACACTATTCATGCATATACCACCCACACTAGGGAAGAAAGGTACACTGAACAAGGCGAACAGCAGGACGATAGCTATCCAAAAGATGCCACGAACACGCACCGGCTTAAAGTTACGAGCCAACAACATACCGAGCGAGAAGGGGAACATCATACGCAAGAATCCACCCCAAACATTCACCGAATCGCCTATCGTCCAACCTACACCCACACTTTCATAACCCGACACATTGCCCACGGAGAACCAGATGTAAACCACCCCGAGGACAGCCACCAGCCACGACAACGCTCTAGTACTCAACCGACGAATAAACAACGCATAGCAGATGTTGCCGACATACTCGAAGAACAGCGACCACGAAGGACCATTCAATGGGAACATTTCGCCATTACCACGCACCTCGTGAGCAGCTCCCGGCCAAGCAGGGATAAACAAGCAAGTCAGGAAGAACGCCAACGCCACCCCCGACATTGGAGTCACCGTACCGTCCCACATCATGCCTCCACCCAGCAAGAATGTAGTCAATCCGATGATGGCACCCATCACAATCATCGGATGCAGACGCACCAACCGACGCTTAAAGAAGTCACCAAGCGACATTCGGCCCCAACGGTCATCATACGCATAACTGATAACGAACCCCGAAAGCATGAAGAAGAAATCCACAGCCATGTACCCATGATTGAACACATTGATGAGTCCACCACCTTCCACCCCATTCATACCTTTGGCAAAGGCATACCCCTCGAACACGTGATACCACACCACCATCAGTGCAGCCGCCCCACGAAGCCCGTCGAGGATGTTATAGTGAGGCTTGGTGTCGGCATACGAAGCCGACGAAAATCGTTTGTCCAACATTACAATTGCAATAAATTTATTAATCTCCAACAGCGTGCAAGGATACCAATATCCGCCACACCTCTTTTGCCTTAAGACAAAAAAACGAAAAGAAACCGAGAAACGAGAGCACTACAAAAATACAAAATTTAAACGTAAAATTCAAATTCCTGAACAATTATTTTCAAAATGCGAAGATATTTTTTTTGAAACGCGAAGACGTTCAACAAAAGGCGAACTGATGCTTCAAAACAGACAGAAAACGAAAAGGTAGTCAGGTAGTCGGGTAGTCAGTTTAAAATACAACTGAGTACAAACGAACGAATTTTTACTACTATATATATAATTATAATTATATATATAGTAGTAAATTTGATATTAAGATTTTGCTTCGAATGAAAACAAACTGACTACCTGACTACCCGACTACCCACAAAATATTATCACCACAAGACACAAAGAAATCCTTTCAACTTCTTGATTTTCACATTAAAATGTTGTATATTTGTAATCAGAAACGAAAACAAAACAGAAACCCCAATGAGCCAACACTCCATACACACAACCTCGCCCATCTCCTTGTTACAGAGGCAAGAACTACTTCTCCGTATGGAGTATGAATACGAAAAGGAAACCTTCCGCCAGCAGACCGAGACGATGGGAATCGGACGGAAAATCAAGCGTGGAATGTGTTGGTTTCCCCTCAGCCTGGGACGGAGCTACTACAACTCGCTCAACCAGCTGGTCATCGAAGTAGAACGACGCGAAGACAAGGACATCGAGCACGTGTTCGAGTTCGGACGGCCCGTGTGCTTCTTCACCCAAGACGCATCGGACAGGTTGCATTACTTCAACTTCACCGCCACGGTGAACTATGTGGACGAGGACCGCATGGTAGTCATCTTGCCGGGGGCATCGGCACTGATGGACATACAAAATGCTGACCGCCTGGGCGTACAGCTTTACTTCGACGAGAGCACCTACCGGCTGATGTTCGAAGCCCTCTCGCAAGTCATCAAGGCGAAAGGAAATCGCTTGGCCGAACTGCGTGACATCTTCCACGGCATACAGAAGACCTCGACCTTCACCTTCGCCCCGACCCGATTCCCGTGGCTCAACCCCACACAGGAGGAGGCCGTAAACAAGGTGCTTCACGCCAAGGATGTAGCCATCGTACACGGCCCTCCGGGCACCGGAAAAACCACCACATTAGTAGAGGCCATCTACGAGACACTTCACCGTGAAAACCAAGTGCTGGTGTGTACCCAAAGCAATATGGCGGTAGACTGGATTAGCGAAAAGTTGGTAGACAGAGGCGTGCCCGTCCTCCGCATTGGCAACCCCACCCGGGTGAACGACAAGATGCTATCCTTCACCTACGAACGACGCTTCGAGAGCCATCCCGACTATCCGCAGCTGTGGAGCATCCGCAAAGCCATCCGCGACCTCCACGGACAGAACCGCAAGGGAGCCAACCGAGAGAGCATCCGTCAGAAAATCAATTCGTTGAAAGACCGTGCTACGGAGCTTGAAATTCGCATCAACGAGGCATTGTTCAGCGAAGCAAGGGTCATTGCTTGCACCTTGGCAAGTTCCGCCCATCGTGTACTAATGGGGATGAAGTTCGGCACCCTGTTCATCGACGAAGCCGCCCAGGCCCTGGAAGCCGCCTGCTGGATAGCCATCCGTAAGGCCGACCGCGTGGTGTTGGCAGGCGACCATCAGCAGCTCCCTCCCACCATCAAGTGCATCGAGGCCATGCGTGGCGGACTGGACAAGACACTGATGCAACACATCGTGCAGAACAAGCCCGAGGCGGTATCGCTCTTGAAAATCCAGTACCGGATGAATGACGAAATCATGAAGTTCTCGTCCGACTGGTTCTATCATGGCGAACTGAAATCGGCACCCGAAGTGAAGTACCGTAGCATCCTCGACTTCGACACGCCCATCGTGTGGGTGAACACCGAGGGAATGGATTGCAACGAGGAGTTCGTGGGCGAGAGTTTCGGACGCATCAACAAAGCCGAGGCTGCCCTCAGCATCGAAGAATTAAAACGATACATCGACAAGATAGGCAAGGAACGCCTGTTGGAAGAACGCATCGACTTCGGCCTCATTTCGCCCTACAAGGCACAAGTGCAATACCTCCGTCAGCTCATCAAGCGAGATGCCTTCTTCAAGCCCTTCCGCGGACTGATAACCATCAATACGGTGGATGGTTTCCAAGGTCAGGAGCGTGACGTCATCCTCATCAGCTTGGTGCGTGCCAACGAGGACGGACAAATCGGTTTCTTGAACGACTTGCGACGGATGAATGTGGCGATTACCCGTGCCCGGATGAAGCTCATCATCTTGGGGGATGCTTCGACGCTTACCAAGCATCCGTTTTATAAGAAGTTATTCGAGTATATTGGTGAAGTGTGATTGCACTTACTTTTTTCTTTCTGACAGCAGAAAGAAAAAGGTAACAAAAAAGAAAAGACTGCCGTCTGCACTTTTTGAGCTACTCCGGCACTTTTCTCCACTAAACAAAAAGAACTCGCTACTGCTATTCGCTACGCTCATCGAAACTCTCTTTTGATTTTTAGATAGTGGTATGGTCAAACAGCTTTTTGTTTTTAACGCTCCGAAAAGCACCTACGCTTCACGCTCAAAAAGTGAGGCCGGACATTCTTGACGCAACATCGCTTCGCTCGTTAAGGTGGATGTTTTTCAATCCATATATCTTTCCTTTTCACTATTCGAACACGTACTCCAAAGCAAACCAACCCAAAACGAGCGAAGCGATGTTAATCCCCCATCCACTTGATTGGACTCCGGCATTTAGTGAAGAAGCGTGAAGAAATTTTTGCTCTTTCCCGTGAAGAAGAAAAAGCTGTTTGAGCGAAGCGAGTTCTTTTTCTTTAGGGAAAGAGTGAAAATTTTAGCTTCGGAACGGGAGCCGGCGAATTTTCTTTTTGTTTCGTTTTTCTTTTGTTCGGGCAAAAGAAAAATGAAAGGAAAGGAAAGCAAAAGAAAATGAAAGAACACTCAAAGCTTACTCATAAACAGTTCCCTATCCACGATGTAGCGTATATGCGTAGCCTCACCAATAATCCCCTTACTATCCTCAGCCTTGATTTCGAAAGTAAGTTTGCGTCCTTCCACCCCCGTGAGTACCGCCGTAGCCTTTATCGACTCCTCCACTGGCGAAGGTTTCACATGCGAAGTATTCATCATCGCACCCACCGTGGTCGAACCTTC
Source organism: Bacteroides sp. (assembly GCA_015060735.1). Taxonomy (GTDB): domain Bacteria; phylum Bacteroidota; class Bacteroidia; order Bacteroidales; family Bacteroidaceae; genus Phocaeicola. The sequence goes on along the minus strand of SUXX01000012.1, from coordinate 1,936 downwards.
GGGCAAATGTTTGGCTACAGCCATCATCGCCGCATTTTCCATCAATGCCACCATCGCCGGAGTAGCAAACACATGCAAGTCTCCACTACCCATCACCGCAGCTACATGGTCGGTAGAAACGACCAAAGTCGAAGTATAAGTCAATCCTGTTTCCATAATCATACGTTATTAAAGCAACAAAGTTATACGTTTTTTCTTGGTAGATAATCATAAATTCCTTTTATTTGCAAGAAAAACGAACAAGAACATGAAAAAATCTATCCTCATATTGACTCTGGCATGCGGACTCATGACCGCACAAGCTCAAAATGCGAACTTAAAAAAATCAGTGGAAGACGGCATCAAGACCAGTATCCAACAAACCGAAAATCGCGAGTGGAAGGAAGCCTTCGCTACTTGTCGTGCCCTGGACGGAATGATTGCCGTAGAAGAACAGAAAACTCGAAAACCGGCTCCCGAATTGCATTATTTGGTGAGCAAGGAACGCCTCCGCATGTACATGCGACTGAACAATGCTGAACAAAGCAAGCTTCAGATAGATCGCTTGGAAGAATGGTCGGCTCAAGCCAAACAAGATGCCGTCACTGAAGACCTACTGATGACCAAAGCTGGTTATTATCAAAGATTTGGCATGAACGACAAGAGCCTGCAATGCTACAAGGAATTAGTGCAACGCCGTTCGAAAGGGCAAGACGAACAAGGCGTAGATAAATGTTTCCAAAACATGCTGGCACAGGCCAAAGGCAACAACAATGCATCGCTCACCCAAGCCCTTGAACGCCTATATACAAATTGGAAAGATTCCATCAAGGGAGTTAAAGCAGCTCTTGAATTGAAGTCTCTGAAAGACGAGTACACCGCCTCACAAAACACACTTCAGGAAAAAGAAAGCAAAATCAGTACCCAGCAAGGAGTCATCATCTTCCTCTGCATCCTTGTGGCTGCATTGGGCGGAGCATTGTTATTCTTCATAGGTTTGATGATGAAAAATATTCTCCAAATCAAGAAGCTAAAGACCAGCCTTTCCATCGCTAATGACAACAACACCTCAAAAAGCAAGTTCATCAATAACATTGGCGAACAAATCACTCCATCCCTCGATGCTATCGAAGCAGGAAATGTAAAACCACATGTCAAGGGATTGAAGGCATTGATGTCGCATATCCAAACTTACATGGAACTAGAAAGTACCCGTGAGGAACATTACGAAATGAAAGATTTAAACATCAACGCTTTATGCGAAAGCATCATGAACAAGGCTAAGGAATCTTTCAAGCCCGACGTGGTGCCTACGCTAAATGTGCCTCGCGTGAATGTCCGTACCAATGCCGAAGCTTTAGAGAGCGTATTGCTCTACCTCTTGGCAAATGCCGCCCAACATACCGAAACGGGTAAGATAACCTTGGAATTTAAGAAAAGAAGTGCCCATTCTGGACAATTCATCGTGACCGACACCGGCATCGGCATCCCTGAAGAAAAGCGTGCCAACCTCTTTAAGCCTTTCGCCGAAGTGCAAGACTTAACCAAAGGTGACGGACTTGGTCTACCGACTTGTAGCCTCATCGCTTACAAGCTCAATGGTACCCTTCGCTTGGACGATGAATACAAGAAAGGTACCCGATTCGTGTTGGAATTGCGGTCGTAAGTTTCCTATCAAAGTGTCATCCTTCACTACGTTCAGGATGACACATATGTTTTTATTTTCCCCGTTTAAACCACCGTTCTTCCAAAGTCTGCATCACCTCATACCAATTCGGAATATAGAGCGTAGCCACCACCGTATTGACCAACATACCGAAGACTACCGCCGCACCCAATGCCACCCGACTTCCCGCACCGGCACCCGTGGCAAAGAGCAACGGCATGACCCCCAACACGAAGGTGAACGATGTCATCAGAATCGGACGAAGACGCACGCTTCCTGCTTCGAATGCTG
>SUXX01000001.1 GCA_015060735.1 Bacteroides sp. | reverse complement strand
TAGAGACCGGGAAAAGTTCAAAGAAACAAGCAATTTTGAACTTTTTTTAGGTAAATTCGAAAAAAAATCCGATTTTTCTTTGAATTCGGGAAATTTATATGTTACTTTGCAGCTTGAATTGTGCCCTATTGTGTCGTAAAATCGGGGTTGTAGGTAGTTGTAGAGGGGATTTTGAGAGATGCTTATTTAGAATTTAGTATAAACAAGAAACGAAGCATATATAATATATAAGGTATACCAACGAGAATAAATTAAACAATTATAGTACTAACTTAAAAAACAATTAAGAATTATGGAAATGAATTATGTAGCTCCAGAATTGGAAGTTTTGGAAGTTATGGTAGAACAAGGATTTGCGGGTTCCCCTGGTATTGGTAGTGATAGTACTATGCCTAATCCGGGTTCAGGTACAGATATTTAATTTTATCTAACTTAATATTAAGAAAAGAAATGAAAGCAAAAGTTTTATTAACAGCATTTGCATTGCCTGCTATCTTTGCAGCATGTACAAATGAAGAATTAATGGAGGCTACGCAAAACCAACAGCCTACCCAAGAGATTGTTGGTGCTAAGCTTATTAGTTCTGGCCTCTCGATTAATGTGGGTGGCCAAGTAGATTCGAGATTGACAGAAGAAGGAGCTTGGACATTGGGTGACAAATTGGGCCTTGGTTGGCTGAATGCTCAAGATGACATTAAGGAAGTTCAGATTGGTGGTACAAACACAGGGGATCAAATTTTGTACGCCAACAACATGTTCCAAAAGGAATCTGAAGATGGTAAGTTTACTACATATGGAAATGTTTATGAAGGTTTTCACTTCGCTTATTTCCAGTATGAAAGAATGAATAAGATTGGTGAAAAGACTATTGACTACACCAAGAATAACATTCAGAAAGAATTGTGGAATACAGATAAGAACAATCGTGCTTTGTATCTTTCTCCGCAGGTATTTTTGACAGAAGAAGATGTTGATGGCGATAAGCTTGTAACAGACAAGAGCTTTGAACTTCAGAAAGTAACCAACCAATTGGCGGTACGTGCTACTGTAGGTGCTGACATCAAGGAAAAGGATGCTTTGGCTGGCATGGCTATCAACAAGGTTGAACTTAAACTTGAAAACGACAAGGCTAATCAGCCTATTTATGCATTTGTAAAGAATGCTAATTTGAATCCTAGAAAGTTGCCGGTTGCTGTATATGATGAAGAAGAAGGCAAAATGGTTGTTTCTCCTGAATGGACTGTAGCAAACTTGATGGGTACTACTTCAACTGATGAAAGTAAGGCTATTCAACCAAAGTCTGCATCTAGTAGCATTGTTACATTGGTAGAAGGCGAATTTGCAGGTTTGACAAACAATGAAGTTGGTGTTAACTTGATTACTTTCCCAACTTATAAGGTTAACCAAACATTGGCAGAAAAGCCTGTGACTATTATCTTGACTACAGGTGCTGGTTATTTCACAGTAGAATACACAAAGGATGCTGAAGAAGGTACTGACGCTGCTAAGAATAATGAAGCTATCGAAAAATTGATTGCTCTTTTGACTACTGGTTACGGTAGCGACAAGATTACAATTCACAACCACATGGGTGTAAATGCAAGCTTGAACATTAACATTAACAAGAGCATGTTTACTCCTGACTATTCAAACATCAAGACTGAAAATGAATGGAATCAATGTGTAGCTGTAGCTAACGCTTTAGGTAAGGACGATGTTGAATTTACCGTAACTGAATCATTTGCATTTGCAGGTGCTATCCAAACTCCAGAAGTTGAAAACTTCTCTGTTGCAACAGCTGCAGATAAGGCTATCACTGTAGGTACAGAAGCTGGTGTTGAATGGTCAAATGACATTAAGGTTGCTAAAGGCAAGAATTTGGTTATCAATGTTGCTGAAGGTAAAGTATTGAACATCGTAGGTACTGAAGCTGCTCCTGCTGTAATGAATGCTACTTCTATCGTAAACAAGGGTATCATCAATGTTAACGAATGGGCTGCTGTTTCTGAAGATGGAGCTGATGCTTTGAATAATGAAGACGGTCGCGTAATCGTTGAGTTCAATGGTTTCGTTTATGCTCAAGATAACAAGGAAGGTACAATTGCATACGTTGTGGAAAACACAACTAAGGAAAACATTTCTAAGATCAATTTATTGATGCAAGGAAGTGCCTTGGAAGAATATGCACACGTTAATACTTTGATTGTTAAGACTGATTTGGACTTGAACGCAGTTGCTTCTGAAAAGGTTGAAAACAACCGTTATGAAGCATCAACTCCTGCTAAGTTCCTTTCTTCATTGGCTGAAATCAACATCGAACTTGCTGGCGGTTCATTGTCTAAGGTTCTTGCAGGTACAAACAATAAAGTTAAGAACATCGTAGCTGTTGAAGGTACTAACACTCTTAACTTAGGTGTTAAGGTTGTTAAGGATGTAACTGTTGCTAAGGACGCTACATTGACTGTTGCTAACACTGAAAACTATGATGATAAGGGCTTGTTATTGGTAGATAACATGTATGTAAACGGTACATTGAATGTAAACAAATCAATGCTTACTACAAACATCTACGAAACAAAGACCGGTAGCATCAAGGTAGCTGAAAACCACGAAGTATTCTACAAGACTAACTACCAACAAGATGGTAGCACACAAGGTACTATTGAAAAGAATACTAATGTTGTAGAAGTAAATAGTGCTGATGTTTTGCAAACAGCTTTGAATAATGCAACAGATAAGAGCATCATTATTTTGACGAACTCTACTTTTGCAAAAGATGGTGGTTCCCAAGCTGCTTTCGAAATCAGCAAAACAACTGATATGAAGTTCTGGATTGTCGGTGGTGATAACACAACTATTAAAAATACAGGTGCTAATCATGGTATCAGAATTTCTAATAATGCCAACCCTGAAACAAGACCGGTAATAAATATCCAGGATGTAACTATCGAATCAGGTGCAAGTAGAGAAGCAGTAAGTGCTAAATACAATATTACTGTAAATCTTTCTAATGTAGGTGTTCAAACTAGAGGTGAAGAGTATGCAATCTTATTGGATAATGGCAATAAACATGTTGATGGAAAATTCTATGATGGAACTAGAACAATTGTAAATGCATACAATGTTGCTGTTAAGAGTGGTAATATCATTGGTTTGAATGCTCTTCCGGTTAACCTTGATGGTTATAAGGATAATGTATCATACGCAGAATTCAATTATGTCGGTGGAAACATTACTTCTTCGATTATTGAAGCTCAAACAGGAAGTATTGGTACAGGCAACTTGTTCGTAAACGGTGAAGCAATCAACTAATACACACTTGATACATTATAAAATGTAAACTTTGTAGGCCGGAAAACTCACGCTTTCCGGCCTATTTTTTGCTCATCGGCAAATCTTTTACTTAAACCGGATGGCCAAACCTATATGTAAAATATCATTGGGGCTATTTTATAAAACACCTTCACGTTTTAAAAAAACGCCTTGGCGTTTGAAGTTAAACCTCTTGTTTTTTTTGGGTGTAATAAGAAGTGCTTTCACTCTGTCACGAACGGCATACTTGCTGATTATCAGTACTGAAAAGTGCCGAACGTGATTCATCAGAGTGAAGTTAATTTAGTGGATGCACACAGATCCTTCGCATTGCTCAGGATGACACTACGTGACTCAAAATGACGCTTCGTCTTCTAGCATGACCGACGTTAGTCTTCTAGCATGACGAGCCTCGGTCATCTAGCATGACTCCGCAAACAAAACTGCATCCCTCGGCACACGAGACATGAAGCCTATCGACATGCTCCCACAAGCATGTCTAGAACGGAGAAACTTCACCGTCAAGGGACCGGGAGCGTCACTCTATCCAATTGATTATCAATCAGTATGCCGATACTAGGTAAGTGAAGATGATTACTTTAAATTCTTATTTCTTCCCTATCCAAGTCCATTTTTTCCAGAGATACTCCAACGGGCCTTGACGATGCTTGGTCAGCCACCATCGGCTGAAAAGCAATTGGAGGGTAAAGATGCCGATGCCTATCAAGAGTGAAACGGTTGCTCCGGTTTTTGTCCATAATCCAAATCCGTATGCGTAATAGAGGATGGAGCCGAGGATGGATTGCGAGATATAATTGGTCAAGCTCATGCGACCATAAGGGATAAGGATTCGTTGTACACCGAATCCCTCTTTCGTCTTGAACCACAATAATGTGAACAAGGACACCAGCACACACATGAAGCAGAAGTTCTGATAAGAGCCGATGGCTACCCGATAGGCTATGCGGAAACTATCGGTCGTATGCGATTCGATGAAGGAAGCCATCTGTGTGCGGAAAGTATATACAACAATGAACGAAAGACCACCGATGAGCAGTACCTTTTTCCAAAAACGGACAGAGGCTTCGCTCTTGACGAAATGCTTCCATCGTCCTAGCAACATGCCGAACATGAACAAGGCCGGAATCTGAAAGAGACGTCCGTTCTCTATCTGCCAAAAGTTACTGAACAACTGACCATCCGTGATATTGGAATAAAGTGCTTCTTTCCATCCTTCTGTTTCGAGTACCGCAAAACTTTTCATCCCGTAAGCTCCCGAAAAACTTCCGATGGCCGTGGTGTAGTCGGGATTCAGCAAAGCCGAAATCATGCGATACCATTCGAAAGGTTGCAATAGAAGCAAGAAGGCAATGATCGTCACCGTTCGATTGGAGAGCTTGCACACGGGGAGCAGCATGAATCCGCAAAGTGCATACATCACCAGGATGTCCCCATTGTAAAACAAGGCATGAAATTGGGCGAAAACACATAGCAGAAGCACCATCCGCCAGGCAAAACGCAGGCGGAAATCGTATCCCCGGCGGGCTTGGTTATCCATCTGGATGAAAAAGCTGAAGCCAAATAGCATGGAGAAGGTAGCAAAGGCTTTTCCGGAAAAGAGAAAAAAGACGGTTTCCCAAATCCCTTTGTCCAAGGCATCGAGCCATGCCGGTTGGCTTTCGGGGAAACAATAGAGGTTGTAATGTTCCAGATTGTGTATCAAGATGATACCTAACAAGGCAAAGCCACGAAGGGCGTCTACTACTTCCAAGCGGGGAGATGAGAGGGTTTCGTTTTTCATGATTCGTTTGTCTGATTTCAAGAATGGGCGTATTGTCGAGGGACAAAAATAAGCCTTTTTTCTTAGGTTGTCAAAGAAGAAATGTGTAATTTTGCATCTGTTTTTTTAAAAGGGTATTAATTTTAAGGAATAAGTTATGGATTGGTTACAAAGTCTGTTTACAGATGTAAACTCCATTGCCCACATCGTGTTGCTATACTCTTTTGTCATAGCTGTGGGCGTATTATTAGGTAAGATTAAATTCTTTGGTGTATCACTGGGTGTGACGTTTGTGTTGTTCACGGGCATTGTTTGCGGACATTTCGGCTTTACCGGAAACACTCAGATTCTCACTTTCCTACAAGATTTCGGACTTATCTTGTTCGTCTTCTGCATCGGCCTTCAGGTCGGTCCTTCCTTCTTCACTTCTTTCAAGAAAGGGGGTGTCTCCATGAATATGGTGGCAACAGGCGTCGTGGCGTTGAACATTGCCGTGGCCTTGGGATTGTATTACTTGCTGGACGGACGCATCGAACTTCCGATGATGGTAGGTATTCTATGCGGAGCCGTGACTAATACTCCGGGTCTTGGTGCTGCTAACGAGGCTTTGTCGCAACTCAGTTATGATGGCCCACAGATAGCTATGGGCTATGCTTGTGCCTATCCGTTGGGTGTTTTGGGTATCATCGGAGCCATTATCGCCATTCGCTTGCTTTGTGGCATCAACCTAAAAAAGGAAGAAGAGGAATTGGCCCGTCAGGAGGCAGCCGACCCACATCTCACTCCTTATAAGATGCACCTCGAAGTACGCAATGAGGCCTTGAACGGGAAGACTTTGTATCAGGTGAAGGAATTCATAGGACGTGATTTCGTGATTTCCCGTATTTTGCAAGATGGTCATGTCAACATCCCGAATCGCGATACCGTCTTTCATGTAGGCGACCAAATGTATGTGGTTTGTGCCGAAGACGACTCTGAAGCTATCATAGCTTTCATCGGGCCGAAGGTGCAAGTGGATTGGGAAAAGCAAGATACTCCGATGGTGTCGCGTCGTATTTTGGTTACACAATCGAAGATGAACGGCAAGCGATTGGGGCAACTTCATTTCAGTAGTATCTACGGAGTGAACGTCACTCGTGTGAATCGTTCGGGTATGGATATTTTTGCTTCTAACGATTTGGCTCTTCAGGTGGGCGACCGCGTAATGGTAGTTGGTCCTCAGGATGCCGTAGAGCGTGTGGCCAATCTTATGGGTAACTCTTTGAAGCGTCTGGATCATCCCAACATCGTCACGATATTTGTGGGTATCTTCCTGGGTATTCTGTTCGGTAGTCTGCCTATTGCCTTCCCGGGCATTCCTACTCCGGTTAAGCTGGGGCTTGCAGGCGGTCCGTTGATTGTAGCCATCCTCATCGGTCGTTTCGGCTATAAAATGAAATTAGTAACCTATACCACCATGAGTGCCAACCTGATGCTTCGCGAGATAGGTATAGCCCTGTTTTTGGCCAGTGTAGGTGTGAAGGCCGGAGCCAACTTTGTGCAGACGGTGGTGGATGGTGATGGCTTGCTATACGTGGGATGTGGTTTCCTGATTACCATTATACCTTTATTAATAATGGGGCTGGTGGCTCGTTTCTATTACAAGATGAACTATTGTATGCTGATGGGGCTGATGGCCGGTAGCACTACCGACCCACCTGCCTTGGCATACGCCAATCAGACGGTCAGCAACAATGCTCCTGCCGTAGGATATTCTACGGTTTATCCGGTCACCATGTTCCTCCGTATATTGACAGCACAATTGCTAATCTTGATATTAGCGTCTTGATAACAAAAGCGTCCGAAAAAGTAAGTTTTCACTTTTTCGGACGCTTTTCTTTTCGTAAAAGCCCTCATCTTATAATATTTGACTATCTTTGCGTAAATCTAGTATTCGAAAAACAAGAATTAATATTTAAACAAGCGATTATGAATAAGATTAAGTTATTGGCTATTGCATTTGCATTCAGTGCAATTCCTTCTTTGGTTATGGCTCAGAACGACCGTAACGACCTTTACAATGTGGCAAACATCAAGCGTTATGCAGAAGTTAACAAGCAACTTCCTGCTAAGCAGAAGAACGAAAAGCGCGTAGTGTTTATCGGTAACTCCATTACTGATCAATGGTACAAGGCACATCCGGATTGGTTCAAGTCGAACAACTACTTCGGTAGAGGTATCGGTGGTCAGACTAGTCCACAGATGTTGCTTCGTTTCCAAGCAGACGTTATCGATTTGCAAGCTGACGTTGTGGTTATCAATGCGGGTACTAATGATATCGCTGAAAACACCGGTAAATATAACTTCTCGTACACATTGGGTTGCATCAAGTCGATGGCAGAAGTGGCTCGTGCAAACGGTATCAAGGTTATCTTGACATCAGTTCTTCCTCACGATCGTTTCGGCTGGAGACCTGAAGTTGGTAATCCGGTAGACAAGATCGAAAAATTGAACAAGGCTATCAAGGCTTATGCCGATGCTAACAAGATTCCTTACGTAGACTACAACAAGGAAATGCGTAAACCTGACGGTGGTATGAAGGACGAATTGAGCAAGGATGGTGTACACCCTTATCCAGATTCTTACTATATTATGGAAGCCTTGGTTAAACCGGTTATTGACAAACAATTAAAGAAGAAATAATTAGATATGATTTCAGTAGATGGACTGACCGTCGAGTTTGGCGGCACCACCTTATTTAGTGACATATCCTTTCAGATTAATGAAAAAGACCGCATCGCCCTGATGGGAAAGAACGGTGCGGGCAAGTCTACCTTATTAAAAATATTGGCAGGAGTCCGTCAGCCTACCCGTGGGAAGGTGACGGCTCCCAGAGATTGTGTGGTGGCTTATCTTCCGCAACACTTGATGACCGAAGATGGTCGTACCGTATTCGAAGAGGCTTCGCAAGCATTCGCTCACCTTCACCAGATGGAAGCCGAAATAGAAGCCATCAACAAGGAACTGGCCGAACGTACCGACTATGAGAGCGACGAATACATGGCTCTCATCGAAAAGGTGTCGACCATGAGCGAGAAGTTCTATGCCATTGACCTCACTCATTTCGAGGAAGATGTGGAAAAGGCATTGCTCGGTTTAGGCTTCCTTCGCGAGGACTTCAGCAAGCCGACCAGTGAATTTAGTGGTGGTTGGCGGATGCGTATCGAATTGGCGAAACTTCTGCTTCAGAATCCCGATGTACTCTTGCTTGACGAGCCTACTAATCACCTCGACATCGAGTCTATCCAATGGTTGGAAGATTTCTTGATTAACAGTGCCAAGGCGGTTATTGTCATCAGCCACGACCGTAAGTTTGTGGATAGCATCACCACCCGTACTATCGAGGTGACTATGGGACGCATCTATGACTATAAGGTGAACTATTCGCAATATCTCGTTCTTCGCAAGGAACGCCGCGAACAGCAACAGAAGCAATACGAGGAACAACAGAAGATGATTCAGGAAACCAAGGACTTCATCGAACGCTTCAAAGGTACATATAGCAAGACACTCCAAGTGCAAAGCCGGGTAAAGATGCTCGAAAAGTTGCAAATCATCGAAGTGGACGAGGAAGATACCTCGGCTCTTCGCTTGAAGTTCCCACCTTCGCCCCGAAGTGGCAATTATCCCGTCATCATGGAGGGTGTGGGAAAGACCTATGGCACACACGAGGTGTTTAAGAATGCTTCGCTCACCATCGAACGGGGTGATAAGGTAGCCTTTGTGGGTAAGAACGGTGAGGGGAAATCTACGTTGGTGAAGTGCATCATGAACGAAATTGAACACGATGGCACATTGACCCTTGGTCATAATGTACAGATAGGTTATTTCGCTCAGAATCAGGCTTCTTTGCTCGACGAGAACCTGACCGTCTTCCAAACCATCGACGATGTGGCGAAGGGAGACATTCGTAACAAGATTCGTGACTTGCTCGGTGCTTTCATGTTCGGAAGTCCCGAAGCATCCATGAAGAAAGTAAAGGTACTCTCAGGGGGAGAACGTACTCGTTTGGCGATGATTAAACTTTTGCTGGAACCGGTCAACTTGCTCATTCTCGACGAACCGACCAACCACCTCGATATGAAGACTAAGGATATCCTGAAGCAGGCGTTGGTGGATTTCGATGGCACACTGATTGTGGTAAGTCACGATCGTGACTTCCTAGATGGTCTTGTAACAAAGGTGTATGAGTTTGGCAACAAGAAGGTGAAGGAACACCTTTGCGGTATCTACGAGTTCCTGGAAACCAAGAAGTTGGAAAGCTTGCAGGAACTGGAACGGAAAAGATAATTATTTCCCAAAGAACAACAGGCTCAACCACTTGAAACGGTGAATCCACCGGATAAGCAAGAAGCAAAGCCCGAACAAAATTATGGTAGCCAAACCGCAATATCCCAGTTCGTACCATCCCCAACGGTAAGGAATACTGCAAGCGGCCAACATGCCGGTATGAATGAATAGGAAATGCAGGGTATACAATTCCAACGTATATTGTCCGACCCTGCTTATCCTATCTAACCTAAAACCAAATTTCTCCAATACATATACGCTGCTGATTATTACACCACATCCGGCAAAACCGATGGCGGTGCGTAAGGCATAAGCCGGGAGATTATCAAAGCCCAGCCATTCCATCGTGTGGATTCTCACAAGTTGCAACGGGGTGGCATACGTAGTATAGAATCCGTCCCACCAGGGCCACAGCACCCCAAAAGCCAATGCCGAAGCTATCCATACTTTCACTGCATGCTGGCGGATTGTATCCGGATGCCTACTCCATACAGCCCCAGCAACAAAGAAAGGCATCATGAAATTAACATGATACAGATGCACCGGCATCCCTATTAGCAAGGCTAGAGCGATAAATAATCGGTGATTTCCTTTGCTGCCTATCACCGCCAGCTTGCCGATGCAGAAGCAAAGGAAGAGTGATTTCAGATACCACAGGTTGGAGACAAACTCCATCAAGCCGGCATGCTTGGGCGACATGCCCGTCAGTCGGTTGACAATAACGACCACCACTCCGGCCGTAAGGCAAGGCAGCAGCAACTGGATGCTTTTTTTTCGAATTAATTCCTTGAAAGGTAAATGGAGGGCACGGTTGGCAAAATAACCGCTCACCAGCATAAACAGGGGCATGTGGAAGGCATAAGTCAACTTAAACAGGGGGTGATGCCAATAGTTACCTATCCCCATGAACTGCAAACAGTGTGTATACACTACGGCCACGATGGCAATTGCCTTTAGCACATCGAAGGTCTGTATGCGGGTTGTTTGCTTTTCCATGTTCATTTCCGTTCATCCGCTCGCAAAGATAATACTTTCTCAGCTCATATTTGAATAAGGTTTTAATTTATTTATAGCATCTTGAGCGAAATGAAGGGGATTCATAAAACTACACAAGTATAAGTTCAACTATCTTAGATAAAAAGAGAGGGCACTCTCTTTTCGAATGCCCTTCTCAATATACAGTTTTAATTTTCCAAGGATTAGCTATGTTTCACAATACCTGCAGGTGTCTCTTCAATGTTATTTTCTACATATGTACCTCCAGTAATATCCAGCAATTCAGTTCCACTACCATTAATATAAGACTTGTCATCAACATCATCAACATCTACAGCACTCAACTTACCTGTCATAGTAATCTTTGCTGCACTATCCCAAATTTCAATATTAGCCTTGTTCATTACAACATCTACAGCAATTGTTTGTTCTGCTGTCGGAGTCCAAGTCATACCAGTCAAATAGATAGTGTTGTATGTAGAAGCCTTCACGATCAATCTACCTTCTACATTTTCGGTGAATTCGTAATAAATAATACCATCATCTGCAGTAACTTTACCGTTCGCAGTATTATTAATTTCACTACTATTAGTAGTTACTGTAGCATCACCGGTAGCACCCATCACAACGAGACCATTGTTAGTAGTAACTGTAGCAGTACCGTTTACGTTGATAGTACCCTTGTTGGTGTTTGTGGTAATAGCAGTGATAGTACCGTTTGCTTCTACATTGATTTTACCTTCTTTACTATCAGCAACACCGTTAGATGCTACACTAGACAAAGTAGCATAAGCAGGAACTGTCAAAGTACCCTTATTGTTTGTAACAGCATTTGTATACGACTTTATGTGGTCTTTATCTGCACCAGCAGCAAATGTCACAGTACCACCATCGTTAGTGATCTCTCCATTAGCAGCCTCATCACCGATAGTCAAAGTACCACCCTCAACTGTTGCAGCAACTGCAGAATTCAATGTTACGTTACCATCCTTCACCAAAAGAGTTGCAACATTGAAAGCAGCAGCAACATTTACAGTACCACCTTTCACTGTCAAGCCACCTTCAGTTGTGAAGTCCACCTGGTTGTTGATAGTAATCTCACCAGCCTTAACGATAGCACCCTTCTGGAATTCAACCTTTCTAGTAGAAGAATTCATGTTAGCAGAAATAGTTGCAGGAGCAGTCAAAACCAACTTAAAGTCATTTGAACCAATCTTAGCTTTCGCCTTCACAGCTGTCATTACCGCTGCATTGATTTCTACATCTTCACTCAACGGTTGTACTTCCAAAACATTATTATTATCCGCATTTCCTTCGAAACCTTGAACCATTGCAGTCAAGTCAGTAGCATTAGCAACAATATTACTTGAAGTAGCCGGTGTACCAGCAACACTGAAAATCATATTTTCACCAGTAGGAACTTCTGCATCGTTGATCAATGTACCGTCTTCATTGTAATAATTCTTGCTATATCTCTTTCCTGCTGCGATAGTAAAATTACCATCCAAAAGTTCGAATACACCCTTATTAGTGTACAATTCTACTTTCAAATTATTGTATTCAGCAGCCGGCATAACAACATGGAACTTTGTTGAAGCACCTGCTTTCAAAGTGTAATTAGCCGGAGCCTTCACTACGATAGCAGAACTTTCTGCAGATGGAGTAGTATTCATCAAACTAGCTGTGTAGTTCTCCTTAGAACCATTCATTTTAGCAAATTCACCCTTCAAAGTTTCAGCCGGTTTATCATCAGATTTCCAATAAGTAAAGTCTCTCAAAGCAGCCACAACACCTTGTGCAGCAGAAATAGCATTTTTTAATGCTTCAGCAAACTTGAATGTATTCGCAGTCGGGAAACCATTTGTAGTAGAAATCACCACTTGATTAATGATAAGGTCAGTAGCTACAAGAGTTGTACTACCTTCTGGTTTTTCTTTATAGTTATTAGTTAAAGAAATTACAGGATAAGCATAGATAGGAAGCAAGCTAGCCTTTACAGTTTTACCATCTTCTCTAGAGATGAACTTGTAACCTACAGCCATTACTTCGCCCGATTCCTTCAACTGCTTGATAGTCGAAAGTTCGTCGATAGTACCATCAGCGTTCAATGCCAATTGCTGTACCGGGTTGAACTTAGCAGTCACAGAAGCACGAGTTACATGCTTTGCATTGTAAGGAGCATAGAAGAAATAGTTACCTTCTACCATCTTAGCTTCAGAAGCCCAAGTTTCACCATTGTACTTGAAAGAGTAGTTTGTTTGGATGTAATCAGTGATTGTGTAGTCATACTTGAAATCATGAGCATGATCTTTACCATCTGTCGGAGTCCAAGTATCAATCAAAGCAGCACCCAATTCGTCACCAGCTTCAGCAGACAAGTCGTTGAAGTTAGGACCTACAGCATAACGGCTATCTACACCGTCACCTAAAGCGAGCTCAATTTGGCCAAGTTCAACGCGTCCTTTAGCCAATTCGTTTGAATTGTTAGCCAATTCAAGCTCTTCGTTTGAACATGCGGTTGCCAAAGCAGCCAGCATCAATGTACTAAAAATGTGTTTTGTTCTCATTTTATTATTAATTAATTAATAAATAGTTTGTAAATTCTCATTCTTAAACTAAAAAAGGGAAAGTTATTCATCAATCGCCACCACCGCCGATAACGAAATCGCCTTCCGAACTTCCTTCGAATCCCTTTTCAACCATGACTTCCAAAACTTCCAATTCTGGAGCTACATAATTCATTTCCATAATTCTTAATTGTTTTTAAGTTAGTACTATAATTGTTTAATTTATTCTCGTTGGTATACCTTATATATTATATATGCTTCGTTTCTTGTTTATACTAAATTCTAAATAAGCATCCTTCAAAATCCCCTCTACAACTACCTACAACCCCGATTTTACGACACAACAGGGCACAATTCAAGCTGCAAAGTAACATATAAATTTCCCGAATATACGGCTGCAAGGTAAATTTGATTTACACAAAAAACTCCTAAGTTAGATTTAGTTGTATTAAATCAAAAAAACGATTAATAAGATTTTGAAGGAATAAAATGCAAAGAAGAATTATAAGAAATAAAGGTAGGCAAATAAAAAAACAATGAAGAAGATAGATTAAAACCAATATTGCCTAGTGAGAAATCTATTGTTTAAATAAAAAGCTTGAAAATGAAATAAAAAGGCCTGTATAGTCTATTATACAAGTATACATACAAAAAAAGCTCCCCTTTTGAGGGAGCTTCTTTTGTATCAATAAAAACTATAATTACTGACGTTGAGCAGCAGAATAGTTAATATTCAAAGCGTATGACTGGCGAAGAGCCTGCTTTACGTCTGTTACGATACCCATCTTGGTGTCCTTGTCCACCTTCAAAGATACCTGCATAAACGGCTGGTCTTCTTCCTTCATGTTTTCACGTTCTTGGTAGATGTAGTCCTGAACTTCTGATACGTCAGCGAAACGGTCGTTCAACTGAATACGTGTTTCAGCACCCATCTTAGCCTGAAGTTCTTGAGTCGGCTTACCCATATAGATGAATGTTACCAACGACTTCTTTTCCAGCTTTTCCAATTCTGTTGCTTGAGGAGCCTTAAACTGAACCTTCATTGTCACTTCACGCATGGTTGTTACAATCATAAAGAAGAACAACATGGTAAAGATCAAGTCAGGCAAAGATGAGGTATTCAACTCAGGCATTCCCTTTTTACCGGTCTTATTAAATTTTCCCATGTTTATTTACCTCCATACTTTTTAGGTTCAGCTTCTGAAATCTTTTGTGGATAGAAATCACGAACGGCTTTTTGTTCGTCTTCGCTACATTCTGCATAATCCTTACCAAAAGCTTCGTTAGCCTTTTCGTTTCTCAACTCATTGTACGCAGCAACCAATTCATTCTGGACATCGATATATGCCTGATAACTTGTACCAACGTCATTCGTTACAGAAATTACGTGGTTTTCTGTCACCATACATTCACCACCCAGCAAAGGAATATTCTTCACATGCTTTTCCGGAAGGTTGTCTTCGTTGTTCGGGTTAGCGACAAATTCTTTTGCTTTTGCTCTCAGTTGCATTACATCCATGTATTCAGATCCCACCATCAATTGGTTATCCTTATTGATACGAACCTGAAGTACATTACGTTCCTTAACAATAATATTATCTTGTTGTTTCACATTTGGATCTGGCGGTGGCGGAAGGCGGCGAGCCAAACCACGGTCAGTGTTCATAGATGTGGTTGTAAGGAAGAAGATAAGCAACATGAAGGCAATATCCGCCGTAGACGTAGCATTAATCCCCGGCATTGATCTTTTCTTTCTTGCCATTTTACTTAACTCTTTTAATTAACACAAATAATATTATCTCTTAAAGATACCGCTCAAATTTACCAAAGTAGCAACACTGGCAGCTGCAACCAAGAAATAGATTGCATAAAGTGTCATATCTGTCAACTTCAACCAACCTGCCTCTGTAAATTCTGTACCGTCACCCATTACAACTGGTGCATCAGAACCCATTGTATAAGCTACAGCCAAAACTGCTGCGAACAAAGCAAGACATACCAATGTCTTCATTGCACCCTTCGGGTTATCTTTCAAAGTTGTTGCAAACTGTGCAAGCGAACCGATGATTGTCACAAGGATACATACACCCAACATTGCGTACATCAAGAACAGCAATGTTTCTGTATGTTCAGGAGCGTTATAATCGCCCACCTGGTTTTCGTATCCTACACCGAAGAACAATCCCAACACTAACAAGATAAGTGCTATCAGGACGTAAAAGATGTAGTAAGATACTTTGTATGATAATTTAGCCATTACTCTAATTTTTTTTAGATATTAGACTTCAGTTTATGATAATTACTTCTTGTACTTCAAGTTGTACTTCATGATGATATCCAACAATGTGATAGAAGAATCTTCCATTTGGCTAGTGATTTCTTCAATCTTAGCGAGGATATAGTTGTAGAATACCTGGAGAACCAAAGCAACGATCAAACCGAAGATAGTAGTAATCAAAGCCACCTTCATACCACCGGCAACAACTGTCGGAGAAATATCACCTGCCTGTTGGATATCGTCGAACGCCATAACCATACCTACTACGGTACCGATAAATCCGAGTGACGGAGCCATAGCGATGAACAATGTAATCCAAGAGCAACCCTTTTCAAGGTAACCAGCTTGTACACCACCGTAAGAAACTACTGAGCGTTCTACTACGTCCAAACCTTCGTCGATACGCATCAAACCTTGGTAGCAGATAGAAGCAACAGGACCACGAGTGTTACGTGCGATGTTCTTAGCACCTTCTACATCACCCTTTTCCAAAGCACCTTCGATGTTAGCCATCAACTTCTTAGCGTTAACTTCAGCCAATGACAAGTAAACGATACGTTCGATACAGAAAGCAAGACCCAAAACCAAAGCGATAGCAGGCAAAGACATAAAGTCTGCACCACCTTCGATGTACTTAGTCTTCAATTCCTTGTGGATACCACCTTCTTCAACTACAGCTGCTTCAGGAGCGTCCTGAGCCATTACTGGTACTGAACTGAGAGTCATTGCTCCCATCAATGCAAGCATTGCAAATAACTTTTTCATTGTGTGTGATTTTTTAAGATTAATTAATTAATTTATTTTATACATCATTTGTTTTTCATTATCCATTAGGTCCTATCTATCGACCTTGCGGAGAGAGCGGGATTCGAACCCGCGAAACACTTTTGGCGTTTACACGCTTTCCAGGCGTGCCTCTTCAACCACTCGAGCATCTCTCCTTTTATAGGCACTTTTAAGGTCACTCTCACAAATCGGGTGCAAATTACAAAGAATTTCGGGAATTGCAAGCGATTTCAGCTACAAATGTACCCTTTTTTTTCATCTTAAGCAGTTTTCTGGGGGATAAACTTCTCTGAACATCTAAAAATTAATAAACTTTAAAGACTTCTCCCTCATTTTTGAAGACTTTTAAGGCATTCCGGGTTGTTGTCCGTTCTATTTCTCCTAAACTCACTTCATAAAGTTCGGCCAGCTTCATCGCCACCCATCTTACATAAGAACTTTCATTCCGTTTTCCCCGATGGGGTACAGGTGGCAAATAGGGAGAATCGGTTTCCAACACCAAGCGTTTCAACGGAACAATCTTCAAAGCCTCCGGCAAGGTGCTTTTTTTATAAGTTACCACCCCATTAATGCCCAGCATGAAGTGTTCGTATTCCAAAACCCGAGCTGCATCTTCTTCCGTCCCCGTGAAACTATGAAAGATACCGGAAAGAGCGGTATGTTTATAAGGTTCGAGCACTTCGAACAACTGAGGGAAGGCGTCCCGGCAATGGATTATCAGGGGTAAGTTCCACTCCAAAGCCCATTGGATTTGTTCTTCCAACACCTGTTGTTGTTCTTTCAGATAAGTTTTATCCCAATAAAGGTCCAAACCCACTTCGCCTATCCCAACATAGGGATGCCCTTCCTTCAACAACGATTTCATTTGAAGAACCTTTGGCATTGAATCTCCATCAACCGATGTAGGATGATAACCCAACATCGGGAAGCAATAGCCCGGATATTTGGCACAAGTCTCCAACAAGGCTTTTACCGTCGTGTCATCGATGTTGGGCAGAAAGGCATACTCTACCCCTGCCGCCTTGGCACGTTCGATTACCAAAGGTAAATCTTCCTCGAATTCTTCTACAAACAAATGGGTATGGGTATCTATCATCGTTTAAACCTTTCGATTCATCAAACTACAAACGAATTCCTTCAACACCTGCTTGCGTTCTTTCGGCAAAGCGATGTCATTCAATACCTGCAGACCTTCTGAATAAAGGGTCTCGATTTTCTGCTCACAACAGGCTCCTACGCCTATTTCATTATATATACGTGTAACAGCTTCGATTTTTTCAGCCGCCACATAGTCGGTGGCATTCAACCAATACTCCAACTCTTCACGCTGCTTGCCGTCCGCTTTTTTCAACGCTGTAATCAGCATATAGGTTTTCTTGTTGCACAGAATGTCACCACCTACATTCTTGCCGAACACCTCCGGATTGCCATATACATCCAAGAAATCGTCCTGCAATTGGAATGCCAAGCCCATCTTGATACCGAATTCATACAGCTTTTCCACGTCCACCTCAGGAGCATCGGCCATGAATGCACCAATCTTCAGGGCTACGGCCAACAAGACCGAAGTTTTCAGGCGAATCATCTCGATATACTCATCCACGGTAACGTCCATTCGGGTTTCGAATTCCATATCCCATTGTTGGCCTTCGCAAATTTCCATTGTGGCTTCGCAAAATGCTTCAAACACCTTCGCGAATTTATCTTGCGGGCATTCAGACATCAAACGATAGGCTAGAATAAGCATGGCATCTCCCGAAAGGATGGCCGCATTTTCTCCCCACACTCGATGTACCGTTTGCTTGTTTCGTCGCATATCGGCATTGTCCATCAAGTCGTCGTGCAACAACGTATGGTTATGATAAGTTTCCAAGCCGGCTGCTTGGGGCAAGATAGCATCTACATCTTCCTTATAAAGATTGTAAGCCATCAACATCAACACGGGACGAATACGTTTTCCTCCCAACGAAAGCTCGTATGCAATCGGTTCATACAAGCCCTGCGGAGGCCGGGCATAAGGCATCTGAGCCAAATAGGCGTTTACCTTTTCCAATAATTGAGGAGCACTATACATCATCATTTATCTATCAAGGGCTAGAAAAAAAGGCTGCCTGGTCAGCAGCCTTTTCTTTATAAAGGTATTAATTACTGTAATCTGAACATAACAGGCAATGTGTATTGCTGGCGAACCGGCTTACCACGTTGCTTACCTGGTTTCCACTTCGGCATCTTGTTTACAACGCGAAGAGCTTCCTTGTCCAAGTATGGGTCTACACCACGTACTACCTTAGCATCCACGATAGAACCGTCACGGTTTACCACGAACTGAACGATAACACGACCTTGTACACCGTTTTCCTGAGAGATAGTCGGATACTTGATTTCCTTACTCAAGAACTTCATACATTCAGCCATACCTCCTGGGAATTCAGCCGATTCTTCTACAATCTGGAAAATTTGTTCTTCTTCCACTTCTTCTTCTTCCACTTCAACCGGAGTATATTTTACTTCTACAGCCTGTTGAGTATCATCCGAAGCCTGAATAGTAGATTCTTCTACGTCAGCATCGTTTTCAACGATTTCCAACACTTCTTCCACCTTCGGAGCTTCAGGCGGTGGAGGAGCCTGCTTAGGTTGTTCCTGTTCAGTGATAGGAATAATTTCTTCTTCGAACACAATTTCAGTCAAACCTGTATCCGTTGTCACCTGCTTGTCGCGTTCACTCCATTCGAACCCGATAAACAACACTGACAATGTCAGGATTGCACCGATCAACAGATTGGTCGTCTTTTTGTTCTCCAAATCTGCCTTGGGGGATTTTTTTACTTCCATAAATTGTTATTTAAAAATTAGTGTTTCTCACATTTTCGGCAAAAATAGCACATTTCTTTTAAATAAAAAGGATTTGAAGATAAAAAATATGCTAAAAGTGGAGTTTTTCTTAGGAATATAGCGAACGAGTGGTTGTTTTCGCTATCTTTGTACATCATCAGTGTCATTTACATACATTAATATATATGAAGAAAATAACAATAGCTATCGACGGATATTCATCATGCGGGAAAAGCACCATGGCCAAGGATTTGGCACGCGAAGTGGGCTACATCTACATCGATAGCGGTGCGATGTATCGTGCCGTTACCCTCTATTGTCTGGAGAACGAGCTGTTCACTCCCGAAGGAATCAACACCGACGAATTGGAAAAGGCAATGTCCGATATCCAAATCTCTTTCCAATTGAATCCGGACACCCAGCGTCCGATGACATTCCTGAACGGTGTAAACGTAGAAGAACGCATCCGTACCATGGAAGTGTCCTCGCATGTAAGTCCGGTTGCGGCCCTGCCTTTCGTACGTGCCGCCATGGTGAAATTGCAACAGGAAATGGGGAAGGAAAAGGGTATCGTCATGGACGGACGCGACATTGGCACAGCCGTATTTCCCGATGCCGAACTTAAGATTTTTGTAACCGCATCAGCCGAGATCCGTGCCCAACGCCGCTTCGATGAACTCAAAGCCAAAGGACAAGAGGCATCATTCGAAGAAATTCTTCAAAACGTAAAGGAACGCGACCACATCGACCAAAATCGTGCCGTCAGCCCCCTTCGCCAAGCAGAAGATGCCATCTTATTAGACAACAGCCACCTCACCATCGAAGAACAGAAGCAATGGCTGAAGGAACGATTTGAAGAAGCGACCAATTAGTATTGTCATTCAGAGCGAAGCGAAAAATCTCGGTTATATAAACGACCTTTCTCTCTACGGTCATCCGAAGACGTTATTGATGAAAAATAAACATAGAATATGGTAAACATCGAAATAGACAACAGCTCAGGCTTTTGCTTCGGGGTGACTACCGCCATCCAAAAAGCAGAGGAAGAGTTGGCAAAAGGCAACAGGCTTTATTGCCTGGGTGACATCGTGCATAATGGTCAGGAATGCGAACGATTGAAGAAACTAGGCTTAATCACCATCAACCACGACGAATTTGCACAACTTCACCACGTCAAAGTTTTATTGAGAGCACACGGTGAGCCTCCCGCCACCTATGAATTGGCTCAAAAAAACAGTATCGAAATCATCGATGCCACCTGCCCTGTTGTTCTTCGTCTACAAAAACGCATCAAGCAGGAATACGACAACAGTTCCACCGACAAACAAATTGTCATCTACGGGAAGAACGGTCATGCCGAGGTTTTGGGCCTGGTCGGTCAAACCAACGGGCAAGCCATTGTCATTGAAGGCATGTCTGAAGTTGACCGATTGGATTTCAACAAAGACATCCGTTTATACTCTCAAACAACGAAATCACTGGACGAGTTCCGCCAAATTGTAGAATATATCCGGGAACACATCTCTCCGGATGCCACCTTCGAATACCACGACACCATCTGTCGTCAGGTTGCCAACCGGATGCCAAACATTCGCAAATTCGCTTCCAGCCACGACTTGATATTCTTTGTCTGTGGACGAAAAAGCTCGAACGGAAAGATTCTGTATCACGAATGTAAGCAAGTGAACCCCAACTCCCACCTCATCGACCAGCCAGGAGAAATCGACCAAGAATTACTAAAAGGTGTCCAATCTATCGGTATTTGTGGTGCAACCTCCACGCCCAAATGGTTGATGGAAGAATGCAAGAAGGTAATTTTAAAAGAAAAATAATTGTATAACATATAAACATAACGCTTATGGCAAAAATTAACACTATCGGTATCTTGACATCCGGAGGCGATGCTCCCGGCATGAATGCAGCCATCCGTGCGGTCACTCGCTCGGCCATCTACAATGGGCTGAAAGTTTTCGGAATCTACCGAGGATACAAAGGTTTGGTGACTGACGAAATCATGGAATTCAAATCTCAGAATGTCAGTAACATTATCCAAATGGGTGGCACTATCCTGAAGACTGCCCGATGCCAAGAATTCAAGACAGCAGAAGGACGTGCTCAAGCATACGAAAATATGAAAAAGCATGGTATTGATGCATTAGTTGTTATCGGAGGTGACGGTTCCTTAACCGGTGCCCGCATTTTGGCACAAGAATACGACATTCCATGTATCGGTCTTCCCGGTACCATCGACAATGACTTGTACGGCACCGATACCACCATTGGTTACGACACTGCCTTGAACACCATCCTAGACGCCGTAGACAAGATCCGTGATACCGCCACTTCGCACGAACGCCTCTTCTTCGTAGAAGTCATGGGACGCGATGCCGGTTTCCTGGCCTTGAATGGAGCCATCGCTGCCGGTGCCGAAGCAGCCATCATCCCTGAATTCAGCACTGAAGTGGACCAATTAGAACAATTCATCGAACATGGATTCCGCAAATCAAAGAGTAGTAGTATCGTGCTTGTAGCCGAAAGCGAACTCACCGGAGGAGCCATGCACTACGCCGAACGTGTAAAGAACGAGTATCCGCAATATGACGTGCGTGTAACCATCCTTGGCCACTTGCAACGTGGCGGACGCCCCACGGCACACGACCGTATCATCGCCAGCCGTATGGGAGTTGCCAGTATCCAAGCCTTACTCGAAGGCCAACGCAATGTAATGATTGGTATCGAAAACGATAAGATTGTGTATGTACCATTTGCCAAGGCCATTAAGAACGACAAACCTATCGACAAGGAACTGGTAAACGTATTGCATGAATTGAGTATCTAATCATAAAAAAGAGAGCTTTAAAAGCTCTCTTTTTTTATTTCAACAACCGATAATAAGTATCCAACAAATGTTTAGCTGCAACAAATGATGTCTGCCGACCGTTCAACACGTCTTGTTCCTTGGCGGCAAGCATCGTCTCAATTGTAGGATTGTTGTAAAAGCTATCCCGTAGATGTTCATTAATTGTCTCGTACATCCAATACTTTGCTTGTTCGTTGCGACGATAATCAAAATAACCGTTCTTCTTCACAAAAACAAAGTATTCATCAATCATGTCCCAAATTTCTTTAACCCCTAAACCATAGAAACCTGAGTAAGTCAACACCTTCGGAGTCCAACCCGAATCCGGCGTAGGGAACAGATGCAATGCATTTCTGAAATGACTGGCAGCTAATTTAGCTTTCTCAATGTTATTACCGTCCGCTTTGTTAATAACAATACCATCGGCCATTTCCATAATGCCGCGTTTGATCCCTTGCAATTCATCGCCCGTACCGGCCAACTGAATCAACAAAAAGAAGTCTACCATTGAATGTACGGCCGTTTCACTTTGCCCAACGCCCACCGTTTCTACAAAAATCTTATCAAATCCGGCAGCTTCACACAAGATTACGGTCTCACGGGTCTTGCGAGCTACCCCACCCAATGAACCTGCCGATGGACTGGGACGGATAAAAGCCTTGGGATGTACAGACAATTTTTCCATGCGTGTCTTATCTCCCAAAATACTTCCTTTCGTCCGTTCACTACTGGGGTCGATTGCAAGAACAGCTAACTTACCTCCTTTCTCCAGTACATGCAAGCCAAACACATCAATGGATGTACTCTTTCCGGCACCCGGCACTCCACTGATACCAATGCGAACCGAATTACCCGAATAAGGCAAACATTTCTCGATAACCTCCTGAGCCAAAGCTTGATGTTCAGGTTTCACGCTTTCAACCAACGTCACCGCCTGACTGAGAATGGTTACATTGCCTTTCACTATTCCTTCGACATACTCAGCCACCGTGAAATCCCGACGACGAGGTTTCTTTCTCAACTTCAGATATGGATTAATCATCGAAGGCTGTTCTATACCGGCATTCACCGTCAAGCCTTTATATTCTTCATTGTTTTCCGGATGTTCCATAGCTATTTCTTTGCAGTTACATTCACATTGATAATTATTTTTGGGCAATTAGGGTCATTGGTTATCATCAGTACACGTGGTGTTCCCTTTATTTCCTTCAAGTATTTACCATAAGCCGTAATTTTCATCTTGGTACTTGCCCCCGGTTTCAATACACGTTTTTTCAATTGCACTCCAAGTGCATGGTTGAATACTTGCAAGTCTGTTATTTCCAAATTGCTCTTTCCTGTATTCTTCACCACAACGGTTTGAGTTTTCTTTTCGTTCGGAGCCAATGCCGGCATGGTTATTTCTTTCATAGACAACTCGACAACCGGCGGATTCAAACGCTGTTGCTGACTCATGTTACTGAAATCGGGCAATAGGATAACCGACACCGGGATGGCATTCTCCTCACCCACCTTATCGCCCAAGAAACGCGACAAATAAACGGTAGCTGTCGTCAAACCAAATTTAGGTAATTTGTCTGTATCCAATGTCACTCGTATCTTTCCGCTTTGTCCCTTACCCAACTTCTCCGGCATAGCTTCAGCCTTCAGATAAGGAGGCAAATGCATCAATACCGGTGTATAGACTTCGGAAGTCGTATTCGCAACTAACATCTCCATCACAGGCTGGTCGCCCTTGTTGGCATCATCAAACTCTATCTGATCCTTGTTCAGACGGATGGCACCGAACTCATAAGGATGTGTTACAATGTAATTTTCAGGGTCGGCCGTTACCTCACCGCGAAGCCATAAATAGACAGGGCGTGGCGACGCATTACAATATACGCCTACACTTTTATCGAAATGCCCCAACGCTTTCGAATCGAAAGTCGAAGTGATGACGCCCGTTTGTCCCGGAGGGATAGGTGTCTTTGTCCAATCAGCGACTGTACAACCACAGGAAGTCGTTACATTCGAGATAACCAAAGGCTTGTCTCCGTCGTTCTTTACCTGAAAAGTTGCCGTCACCGGATTTTTCCAAAGCACCAAACCACATTCATAAATTTCTTTATCAAACGATGCTTTCGGCTGGGCTTTGACTCCCAAAGTACACATCATTCCAACCAACAAGAAGGTCAATATCTGATATCTCATAGTTACCATATCTACAATTACGCTAGCAAAGATACATATTTATTTTATTCCACCCAATTTATTTTACCATCAAGCGACCACCTTCGCCATGTCCGCCAAACTCAGGAGCATACACCGAATGGGCTTCGGGCACTCCCTGCCTATAAACACCCGATGAAATGACATACACATCGTACTTCAACTCATAGGTTCCCTTTCTCATTTTATCCATATAAAATAAGGTCGAAGCATCCTTGATTTCCTGATAATACCCAACATGGCCATTCCAACGATAACCCGAAAGGGCATCTACCGGCTCCAGACAAGCGGCATGCTCATCCTTGACTTGCACAAAGTCCATGTCACGATCTGCCACAACGGAAAGACATACCGTCAATCGGTCGCCCACCTGCAAGGCATCACCGTCGGCCAACGGCTTTCCCGCTTTATGAAGTCTACGCGTCACCTTCAATGCATTACCTTGAGTTTGCACCTTGTCCATATCTTCTTCAAACTCAGCATAAACGGCTCCCCATCCGATGCCTGCCGACTTCTTCTTGACCGTCACTTCGCGAACATCCATCACGTTGCCCTGAATCTTTTGCTGAATATACCCCAGACTCTCACCATCGCCAAACTTCAAAACATCTTCGCGTTTTCGGTTTTCGCCTTCGCGAATGACGATTTCGCCTTCACCCGTGTTCGCCAACCAATCGGTGCCTGTAGTGAGCAATGCATAGACGGCATCCGTGGTTGCTATTGGCGTTTCCCATACCTGAGCCTGCTTCTGCTTCAAGAGCCATTGCTTCATTTCCTCCTGCGTCTTCTCCTCGTTTGCCACTCTTCGGACAGCTTCGATGGCTGCTACCTGCGTTGGAATCTTATAACTAAACCACGAATAATGAGCCTTGGGCGAATCAAAATACCGCCCCATCTCCGGAGTCATCACCGAGTATTGCATCACTGATTGCAAGAATTCTTTCGCCTCAGCCTTTTCACCGGCCTCTTGCAAGATGATAGCCGACAAAGCTTTGCCATAAATCGTCAGGCGTCCCGACATCTTTGCCAACTTATCGACGAGATAGCCGGTAACATCGGTCGGTGTTTTCCGATTCTTATCAAGTGCCTTTATATAAAGGTATTGCAACATCCACTCCGATGGCTCCACTTCTTGTCGGGTTTTCTTCTCGGCTTCCTTCATCTTACGAACCTCTTCAACTATCTGCTTATCCAGATAGACAAGTGCCTTTTGATACATCTGTTCAGTCTCAACATCCGCCCATTCACCGGTCATCTGTTGCAAGCGTGCCAACAACTGGGTAATAGAGATGGTCATATACAAACTTCCATCCATTCCTTTAAACCAACTCCACGCCCCGTCTGCATGTTGCAAATCCCTCATTTTCAAGATTGATTCTTCAATATTGGCTTTCAGCCCTTCCACTTTCAGAGAATCGGTTATGCGAGGTTCCACCTTCGCCAAATGTCCCAACAAGGCATTGGCATAATAGGCTGATGCCCATGAAAGGGCATTGTCGTTTTCCGGCAAGCTCACCACCTTCAAGGTCTGAATGGCATACCATATCGGACTGCCCGTAAATTCTACCCACATTTGTGGACGGCTTACGGTTTTACTATGATGATTGAACAGATTTTCCAACGAAAATGTATAAGTTCCTGCCCCATTCACATTCAGCAAAACACTTTCAGTCAGTTTCTGCTTGCTACTCAATACCGGCAGATAGCGTTGTTCGCCATCGCTAAACGTATCTCCGTCTGCCACCATCCGCACGACCAGTCCTTCGTACTTATCCGAGACCTCAAAGCTGAACGAAACCTTTCCCGTCTCTCCGGCTTTCAACGCGAAAGGGCGTTTTTGTGTCAAAAGTGCCTTATCTGTCTCAGGTACAAAGATTTCCATACGAACAACACCATTCACGTCCTTATCCGAAAGATTCATCAAAGAAGCCGATACATTCACATCATCCCCAACTCTGACAAATCGCGGTAAGTTAGGTTGAAGCATAAAGTCCTTGCTAGCTACCGCTTCCGCCACGATACTTCCATAGTCCATATTCTTTGTATGTGCCAAGCCCATGAACTTCCATTCGGTCAGACTTTCGGAAAGGGTAAATTCAATGCTCACATCTCCATTGGCATCGGTACGAAGTTGCGAATAGAAGAATGCCGTCTCGGCAAAATCAGTGCGAATATGTCCTTTTCCGGATGTTTCCAAAACCGTTTCCTCCATCATATCTTCTTCATGCACCGCATCAGCAGACGTATACGAAGATGTAGGAGGTACATATTTCATTTCTATAACTGACTCTTCTCTTGCCGTATTCGCCTTATACATCATCAACCCGCCAGTTCTTACACCAAGGCCGTGAGGAAGATTCAGTATACTATAATCCAAAGGATTGCATTTCAGCGGTCGAGCTACGAATGAAAAGCCCCAATACAATGGCCGCATTCGTTCTCCACCCCAATAATAAGTAGGGATATATCTTGGGAAATCCAAGGCAAAACGCCAACGATGAGATGCCATTTGATCCAACGACGCATCATAAAGTGTCGCCATCAATTGGGCATCGGCCGGTTTCCCGTCCGGACGAAGAATGTTCAACGTCCATGTTTCTTGCTGCCCCGGTTGAAGTTTGTCACGGAAAGTTTTCCATTTCAGTTGCAATGTTTTATTCGGTTTCGGTTTCTTTATCCCAAGATACCTGGCGTAAAGTTGGCCATCCTTGGCAAAGATAAAGGAAACCATGATTCCTTCTCCGTATTCTTCCTTATATTCAAAAGGAAATTTCAACAGAGAATCCGAAAAATGAATCCGTTTGCTTTCTATCCATTTCTTTTCCGAATAGACGTCATAATACAGATA
Source organism: Bacteroides sp. (assembly GCA_015060735.1). Classification (GTDB taxonomy): domain Bacteria; phylum Bacteroidota; class Bacteroidia; order Bacteroidales; family Bacteroidaceae; genus Phocaeicola. The sequence goes on along the minus strand of SUXX01000001.1, from coordinate 131,881 downwards.
TACATCTTTTTCCTTGCTCCCGAAATAAACCACAGCATCCCCTCTCGAGTCGAACTCCATCCCCGTTTGATAACTCCAGACCGTTGCATCACAAGGGAGTTTTTCATCTTTTAATGAGAACAACACAAACGTAATCGTCTGCTCACAAGTTCTGCCAGCCTCATCCTTTACTGATGCCTGCAACTGATATTGTCCGGAAGGTAATGCATAAATTCCCTCGGGCACAAATGAGTCATTGGACAGGGCTTTGCCTTGCCAGACACACTTACCTTGAAGCATCTTTCCGTCCGTATCTTTCAACACGGTAAAGACACGATAGCTCACTTCTGTCTTCACCGGCACATTCTTCCAATTGACCACGGCAAAGTTCAAGTTCTTTCCTTGTTCCTTCACTACAGTTTCACCTTCCCAATTCGGCACTTCAATCCGTAAAGAGGCACTTCCTAACGGAAGTTCCAATATCCCTTCTTGGGTCTCACCCGAAAGATTCGTCACATCTGCTATTATCCGATAAGTATAAAATCTGTTCTGCTCACCTTCTTCTACCGGTAAGAGGTGCACCGGCACTTCAAAACATCCTTGTGCATCGGTCACACATTCACCGGTCACCCGATGAGTTTCCGTCCCCGACATTCGCCAATATCGATTCATCATGCGTGAGACACTATACTTCACTTTTGCCCCTTGCACCGATGCTCCGGAAAAACGACGTGCTACCCCCTTCACTCGAATCGTATCGCCGGGGTGATAAGCATCTTCAACCGCTTCAAAGGTCACGTCGAATGTCGGACGTTTATATTCTTCCACCCGAATGGAAGCCATAGCCTTTTCGGTTTCCAAACGATACACCCCCAACTTACCCGATGCCGGCAAGTTGAAAATCCCTTGAAAAGTGCCGAATGCATCCGTCTCAACGTCTAGTTTCACTATCTCCCGATTATCTGCATCCCACAAACCAACCGTAAGCTTTCGCCCTTCCTTAGCATGGGTCAAGTCATCCGTACGGGTATATATCATACCCGAGAAATAAACGTCCTGCCCCGGGCGGTATATCGAACGGTCGGTAAATAGTTGTACATACTCCTCGGTGTGAGAAGGCAATTCACGAACTTTCTGAAAGTGCATCCGATGGATAGGCATCGTCTTATCTTCATCGGTAAAGGCATTCCAATAGACATTTTGATCGCCTTTTCCGGTCAGCACCACCTTCCCGTCTGCATCTGCTTTATGAATTTCCTTGACTTCATATCCCCCGTTCGACATTCTTGCACAAATAGCAATTTGTGCATGAGGCACCGGATGCCCACTTTTTCGATTGAGTACCACAACCTCTTGCCTATCCGACGGAACACCACGTTCTATCAGCATCAATGACGTAAGTTGCAACAAAGCACCTTCTTGTATCTTCCCAATCCCCTCGGGGACAGCCATTAAATAATAATTCCCGGCTTTCGGAGCATTTACCATCACCTTCTCTGTCCGCGAACGATAATCAGAAGTAACCGGAAGACTAAAATGTTCTTCTTGTAGCAAAGTGCCATACTGAGCAATCGTCTTGGCATTTACCTTAGATAACCAAGGCGATTCTACCGGCAAATCAAGGCGATAGAGTTTGAGAGTGAGTCCTTTCAAATTGCAATAATGGATATTGACGTCCATCGGTTCTTCCGGATATGCATGCTCCACCGATAGGTTTAACCGGGGTTTCAATATGTCCCGTTCTTCGTTCTTCAACGCATTGATGCGATTGTAATGGGGATAACGGTCGATGCCTTCCCGAAGTAAGGCTAATCGCTTGGCTGGTTCATCTTCTCGCAACATCCAACGAGCCAAACGGAGATATACTTCTGCACACACATCCAGATCACCATACTCCTTTATCCATTCACGAAGTTGGTTCTCATCAGCTTGCGGATAAGCATCGAGAGCAGTCAGAAGCCATGCCGAACGCATTCCCTTTACCTTATATATATGCAACAAGGATTGATAAGTTTCCCGAATGGTTTGGCGAACATCCACTTGTTGAACATTCCATTGATTTTGTTCCCACAATCGAATAGCTCTTCTTGCTAACAAGTCATAGAGATTATTGTCGAAATAAAGACGGCTCGTCTCTCCCGACTCTACCACCGGCATAAGTTTCTCCGCTGGATAGCCCACCAGCGTCAAGCTGTCTTTCAACGAAAGATGCAGATAATGGTTTCCTTTTTCAAAGTCATCACGGATGCAAATTCCACCCAAGATAGAATATAGCACCGCCTTGTCCTGCACTTCTGTATCCTTTTGCGAAGCCCATTCTTCCAAGCCTTTGATGTCCACGGAGATGCTATCGGGCGAGATATTTCCTCGCCAAGCCATCATGGTGAGATACGCCTTCATCATCTGAGGCACGTTGCGTTCCTTTTTCGCCTTCGCGTATATTTTTTCCGCCTCGGCGATGACAGATTTCGGCAAATCTTTCTGTTCCATTTGTTCGACGTTCGTCCAAAGTTGGTTATAAGTCTGTGCCTGCATGCCCACGCCCAGCACAAGCAAGCAAACCAGTAAGAATATTCGCGTCTTCATCTTTTAGTTGATTTGGTGATAGAACAAATATACAAATTCACATTTAATTATGCTGCATTTAGGGTGTTAATTATAGCAAATGAACTTTCACCCGTACTCATTTTCACTCAAGCGACATTACTTATATAGTGCCTTCAGCCTTCAGACTCACTGATTGATAACGAATTACGCTGAAGGCAAAAACATATCTGCCTTCAGCGTAAGTATAGACATTCACCCTGTTTGAAAGATGAAAGGAAGAAATAATATTTCTACTTTAAGTTATTCCTTCACCGGAGCATTGGCTAATGTAGCCACGAGGAAGTCATAGAATTTCGATACGGTAGGAATCAAGCAACGTTCGTCTGGTGAGTGAGGAGAACGGAGTGTAGGACCGAATGAAATCATATCCAATCCCGGCATCACGGCACCGATAATACCACATTCCAAACCGGCATGAATCACCTTCACGGCTGGTTCTACACCAAACTGAGCCTTATACGACTCCTTCATAGCCTTCAAAATCGGTGAATCCACATTGGGTTCCCAACCGGAGTAACCACCCGAGCGAACGACTTGCATACCGGCCATAGAGAAGCAGCATTCAAGGCTGGTGTTCAGGTAATCCTTCATTGAGTCGCGTGAGCTACGGGTCAAAATCTTGATTTCAGCCTTACCGCCACCAATCTTGATGATAGCCAAGTTGTTCGATGTTTCCACGGTATCAGGAATCGTAGGAATCATACGAAGTGTTCCATTGTGGCAAGCATAAATAGCATCCACCAAGTTATCGCGAATTTCGGCCGGCACCATATACTTCGGCAATTCTACTCGCTCGGCCTTGAAGGTTATCGGAGTTTCGTGTACATGATATTCTTCGTTCCACAATTGTTCACATTCCTGAACATATGCCAAAACATCTTCTTCTTCCGAAGCCGGAATAGTAATCACCACTTCACATTCACGAGGAATAGCATTACGCATGTTACCACCGTTCCAAGATACGAGGCAAGCTTCGTCACAAGCAATCACCTCACTCACGAAACGAGCCATGAGTTTGTTGGCATTGGCACGACCTTCGTTGATTTCCAAGCCCGAGTGACCACCACGAAGCCCTTTCAATGTCACCTTCAAAGCGATGTCTTCAGGGTCGGTTTCTTCTTCCTTGTATTCCAGGCTTGCACTTAAGTCTTCACCTCCGGCACAACCGATATAAAGTTCACCTTCGTCTTCTGAGTCAAGATTCAAAAGAATTTCACCATTAACTGTACCCGGCTTCAAACCAAACGCACCATACATACCGGTTTCTTCGTCAGCAGTAATCAAGGCTTCCAACGGACCATGCACCAAGGTATTGTCTTCCATTACGGCCATGATAGCAGCTACACCCATACCGTTATCTGCTCCGAGGGTAGTACCTTTAGCCTTTACCCATTCGCCATCAATCCAAGTTTGGATAGGATCAGTCACGAAATCATGTACAGTATCATTATTTTTCTGAGGCACCATATCCATGTGAGCCTGCAAGATGATAGCCTTACGGTTTTCCATGCCCGGAGTAGCCGGCTTGCGATAGATGATGTTACCCACTTCGTCCATAAAAGTCTCTACACCAATACTCTTCCCAAAGTCCAGCAAGAATGCCTGAATCTTTTCCAGATGACCGGAAGGACGAGGTATTTGTGTCAACGAATAAAAATGCTTCCACACATTTTGCGGAGCAAGAGAAAGAATTGTGTCCATAGTTATTTTGTTTTATTAGTGAACGGCAAAGCCGATAATCCATATATTCCCAACAAAATTAATAAAAAGGTTTGTATTCCGTGTACTAAAAGAGCAAAAATCGCCGCATCTTCTTTCCCAACACCATATAGCATCATCATCGTAATCACGGCAAAGTGCCACGGACCTGCCCCGTTAGGAGTCGGAACAATGACCGCAATGCTACCCACCACAAACATCACCATACCGGCCATGATTCCTAAATGAGCCGTAAAATCGAACGCATAAAAAGTCAGATAAAACTCCAGGAAATAAGAGCCCCAAATACCAACTGTATATATAAGGTATAAAGGGACGTGCTTCACATCCTTCAACGCAATGATGCCCAACCATATATTCTTGACCAATCCTTTCAGTTTGGCAAAGACTGACACATTACGAATCAAAAAGAAAACAAGCAGAAGAATTGCTAAAACACAAGCTAACAAGATATAAAAATGTACAGAAGTCAGCACCTCGGCATACCGTTCCACATTCGTACCGGTCTCTTGAAAGAAAGAAGCAAAAACCGGAGCCTGCACCAGCAAAGTAACCCCGGCAATAAGCCCGATACAAAGTGTATCAATCAAGCGTTCGGATACCACCGTGCCCAACGACTTAGGGAAAGAAACTCCGTCATAGCGGGCCAATACGCCACAACGTGACACCTCGCCCACACGAGGAATAACCAAATTAGCCGCATAAGATACAAAGATGGCATAAACACAATTCGACTTCTTCGGATACTCACCCAACGGCTCCAACGCCAACGTCCAACGCCATCCCCGAAACAAATTAGCCGTTACACCAAACACCAACGAAAGCAATATCCAAGCATAATCCACTCCACCACTAAGAACATCGCCTACCCGTTGAAAATTAAAGTCACGATAAGTCCAACACAAAATTGCTGCCCCTAACAAGAACGGGAAAACAACCTGCAAGACCCTATTTCCTATTTTTTTTCGATTAGTTCCTTCCAAAATCCATGTTTTTTAATTTACATTTTTTATATTTGCATGTTGCAAAGATAGCATCTTGGCGAAATAAACCGATTCTTTAACATCAGAAAAAAGATTAAAATGCCATTAGTTAAGCCCAAAAAGTTCTTAGGCCAACATTTTTTAACCGATTTAGGCATCGCAAACGACATAGCCGACACGGTAGATGCATGCCCCGACCTTCCTATTCTGGAGGTTGGTCCAGGCATGGGAGTGCTTACTCAATTCCTCATGAAGAAAGACCGCGAAGTCAAAGTCGTGGAGCTGGATTTTGAATCGGTAGCCTACCTGAAGCTGAATTTCCCTGCTTTGGACGGACAAATCATCGAAGACGACTTTCTGAAGCTGAAACTGGAAAACATTTTCGAAGGGAAGCCGTTTGTTTTGACGGGTAATTACCCATACAACATTTCAAGCCAGATATTTTTCAAGATGCTAGATTATAAAGATCTGATTCCATGTTGCACAGGAATGATACAAAAGGAAGTAGCAGAACGAATCGCCGCAGGTCCCGGAAGCAAGACTTACGGGATTTTAAGCGTCTTGATTCAAGCCTGGTACAAAGTGGAATACCTGTTCACAGTACACGAACATGTATTCAACCCACCTCCTAAAGTAAAAAGTGCTGTCATACGGATGACACGGAATGAGACCACGAATTTGGGATGCGATGAAAAGTTATTCAAAAACATCGTCAAGACCACTTTCAACCAACGAAGAAAGACGCTCCGAAATTCCATCTCGAGTATCTTAGACAAGAGCCATCCACTAAGTGCAGACCCGATATTCAACAAACGTCCCGAACAATTGTCTGTTAAAGAGTTTGTAGAATTGACTAACCGGGTGGAAGCGGCATTGAAAAAAGAAGAATAACCTTCCTTGTCATCCTGAGCGAGACTCAGAATGACACGATGAAAAAACATGTTTTCATAACATTAAAGAAAAAAGACGTGTAGGATGAAAGAATTTGAAGAATTGGATTTTGAACAAATCCAAGAGTTGATTGAACAAAAAGATGCAAACAGCCTGAAAGAGCTGCTTGCCGACCTGCACCCTGCTGATATAGCAGAGCTTTGCGATGAATTGGACGTAGAAGAAGCACGCTTCGTCTACATGCAACTAGATAACGAAACGGCCGCCGAAGTGCTGACCGAAATGGACGAAGATGCCCGTAAGGATTTCCTTGACATTCTCCCATCTGAAACCATTGCCAAACGATTCGTAGACTACATGGATTCGGATGATGCTGTAGACATCATCCGCGAAATGGACGAAGAGAAGCAGGAAGAAATCCTTTCGCACATCGAGGACATTGAGCAGGCCGGTGACATCGTAGACTTGCTGAAGTACGACGAAGACACCGCTGGGGGGTTGATGGGTACAGAAATGGTTATCGTGAAGGAAAACTGGAGTATGCCGGAATGCCTTCGCGAAATGCGAATTCAGGCCGAAGAAATGGACGAAATCTATTACGTATATGTAGTAGATGATGAGGAACGCCTACGAGGTGTATTCCCCTTGAAACGAATGATTACCAGTCCTTCGGTATCCAAGGTAAAACATGTTATGCGGAAAGACCCCATCTCCGTCCACGTAGACACGCCCGTTGACGAAGTAATTCAAACCATCGAAAAGTACAATCTGGTAGCCGTCCCTGTAATAGATAGTATCGGACGCCTGGTCGGACGCATTACGGTAGACGATGTCATGGACGAAGTTCGCGAACAAGCCGAACGTGATTACCAATTAGCTTCTGGTCTCTCGCAAGACGTAGAAACCGATGACAACGTATTCCGCCAAACAACAGCCCGCCTCCCATGGCTGCTCATTGGCATGTTAGGTGGTATTGGAAACTCTATGATTCTTGGCAACTTCGACACAACCTTTGCTGCCCATCCTGAAATGGCCTTATACATCCCACTTATCGGGGGTACAGGTGGAAATGTCGGCACCCAGTCATCCGCATTAGTGGTTCAAGGTCTGGCCAACAGTTCATTAGATGCCAACAATACATGGAAACAGATATTGAAGGAGTCGGTTGTAGCATTAATCAATGCCACCATCATTTCCATGCTTGTCTATGTCTACAATTTTGCAAGATTTGGAGCTACCGCAACCGTATCCTACTCCGTATCACTCAGTCTATTCGCCGTAGTAATGTTTGCATCCATATTTGGCACATTGGTTCCCATGACACTGGAAAAGCTTAAAATTGACCCGGCCATTGCCACCGGTCCGTTTATATCCATTACCAACGACATTATTGGCATGTTGCTATATATGGGCATCACCGTATTACTTTCATAAAGAATACACTTAGTGACGAAGAAAAAAAAATAAAAAATTATGTTTTTTTAAAATTATTCATTTAATTTGTAAATTGTATCTTACTCTTGAATGATAGTTGACCTTTAAAACCTATACGATGGACTCAAACGAAAAGAATTGTCCTTTAATGGAAACACCAGCACAGGAAGTTGCTGACACTGTAGTAGTAACGAATGTTAATGCTGCCCCTTTACAGTCTAAAGAAGATGTAATTGCTCGCTTGGAAGAAATCTGTTTACAAGAAACCCCAGGCGACAAGTCGGAACTCGACAACCTTAAACAAACGTTCTACAAGCTCCGCAATGCCGAAGTAGAACTGGCAAGAAAAGAGTTTGAGGAAACCGGCAACAATCCGGAGAATTTTGTTACGCCCAAAGATGAGTACGAAACAAAATTCAAGGAACTCATGAGTACCATCAGAGAAAAAAGAAATGCATTGAAAGCCGAAGAAGAACAGGAAAGAGAAAACAATCTAGCCAAAAAGTTGGCAATCATCGATCGAATGAAAGAACTAGCCGAATCGACAGATGACACCAACAAGGCATACAATGAATTCAAAAAGCTCCAAACTGAATGGAACGAAATCAAGAACATTCCAGTTACCAAAGTGAATGAACTTTGGAAAAGCTACCAACTTTATACCGAGAAATTCTACGACCGGATAAAGCTGAACAACGAATTCCGCGAATACGATTTTAAGAAGAACCTCGAAATAAAGCTACGCTTATGCGAAGCTGCTGAAAAGCTATCTGAAGAAGAAGATGTAATTTCCGCTTTCCACCAGCTACAAAAATTGCATCAGGAATTCCGCGAGACCGGTCCTGTAGCCAAAGAACAACGGGAAGACATTTGGAATCGCTTCAAAGCCGCCTCATCCATTGTCAACCGTCGTCACCAACAGCATTTCGAAGAAATCAAAGAAAGAGAGCAACGGAATCTGGACGAAAAAATAGTTATCTGCGAGATTGTCGAAGCCATGGAGTATGATAAAATGCAAACCTTCCAAGATTGGCATGACAAGACAGAAGAAATCCTAGCTTTGCAAGCCAAATGGAAAACCATCGGCTTTGCCCCTCAGAAGATGAACACGAAAATCTTTGAGCGTTTCCGTGCGGCATGCGATGACTTCTTCAAGCGTAAGGCAGAGCATTTCAAAACATTGAAAAGCAACATGACCGAAAACTTGGAGAAGAAGAAACAATTGTGCGAGCAAGCTGAAGCTTTAAAGGACAGCACCGATTGGAAAACAACAGCCGACATCTTGACCCGCTTACAAAAGGAGTGGAAACAAATTGGTCCAATTTCCAAAAAACACTCAGAATCCATTTGGAAAAGATTTGTTACGGCTTGTGATTACTTCTTCGAACAAAAGAATAAAGCTGAAGCGATTCATAAAACAGCCGAACAAGAAAATCTGGAAAAGAAAAAAGCAATCATCGAGAAACTCAACAACATCATCCAAAACGGGGATGCAAGCAATAATACAGAAGCAACCGTACGTGAGTTGATGAAAGAATGGAACAAAATAGGTTTTGTACCATTTAAGGAAAAAGACAGAATCTACAAGCAATATCATCACGCGATTGATGATTTATTTAAGAAATTCAACTTGTCGGCATCCCAAAAGAAATTGAACAATTTCAAATCGAGCATCAACAAGGAAGCCAACTTGTATAAAGAACGCGAAAAATTGATGCGAGCCTACGAAAACATGAAAAACGAAATCAAGACCTATGAAAACAACCTTGGTTTCTTGAGTAGTTCATCGAAAAAGGGGAATTCATTAGTTTCGGAAATGAAACGCAAAGTAGACAAGTTGAAAGACGATTTGGCACTCATTACAAAAAAAATAGAGGTAATCGACGAATCCATACAACAGCATTAATAATTATTCAGGCACTGACTACACGGATTTCACGGATAAAATTCAGGCATAAGCATACATAAAAACCGTATTAATCCGTGTAATCAGTGCCTAAAAAAAATAAGCCTGCAAACTTTTACGCTTGCAGGCTCTTTGTTTTTAACCCATTGTTCGTTGGACTACCAGGACTCGAACCTGGAAAAACAGGACCAGAATCTGTTGTGTTACCATTACACCATAGTCCAAACTATAAACAGAACCACCCGTTCCGTTTTTGACGCTGCAAATATACTACTATTTTATTACCCGACAAAAAAATCCATGTTTTTTTTGCTAAAAGACGAAAAAGAAATTTCCGTATCTCCTAAAAAAACAAAAACAGCACACATTTCACACCCTTTTTTTCGTTCATATCATAAAACCAAGTATCTTTGTATTTTATATTCAGAAAAAACAAACATGTTTTACCGCATATAGTAAAATAAAAGAATGAATATTTTAGTAAAAAAGATAACAGAAGGAATTCAAGAAAAAAAAGGAAAAAACATCGTCATAGCCGATTTAACCGGAATTGACGATACCATTTGCAACTATTTCATTATATGTCAAGGGAACTCCCCATCACAAGTTTCCGTCATCGCCGACTTCGTTGAAGATTATGTCCGAAAAGAGACACACAACAAACCTTCAGCCATCGACGGACTTAGAAACGCACAATGGGTAGCAATGGATTATAGCGATGTATTAGTGCATATATTCTTACCGGAAGCCAGAGACTTCTACAATTTGGAAAATCTTTGGGCCGATGCCAAATTGACCTACATTCCTGACATTGATTAATCGACAGAGACAATGAGCAACGACAATAAACCTAAAATGAATATGCCACGCTTTAATTTAAGCTGGCTATACATCTTTATAGCAATGACATTTGCTTTCCTGTACTTTTCAAGCGATGAAAGTGCCGGACTTAACAAGCGTTTGACATATACCGAGTTCAAAGAAATGGTGAACAAAGGATATGCCAGTAAAATTACAGCGTATAATGACAACACCGTTGAAATGACGCTTAAACCGGAATATGTAAAAGACGTATTTAAGGAAGATTATAAGAAAGTAGGACGAAGCCCCATTCTATTTGTAGAAGTTGGTTCCATAGAATCATTAGACAAATTTCTGGAAGAGGCACAGAAAGAAGGAAAATTCACCGGAGCAATCAGCTACGAAAAGAAATCAGACATGTTCGGCACCTTATTTTGGAACATTGCCCCTCTTCTTTTCTTCATCGGGATTTGGATTTTCATGATGCGACGCATGAGTGGAGGTGGCGGACTTGGAGCAAATAATCCTTTCAATGTAGGAAAGAGCAAAGCTCAAGTTTACGAAAAGGGAGATAATACCAACCGAATCACCTTTAAGGATGTGGCTGGTCAAGAAGGAGCAAAACAAGAGATACAAGAAATAGTTGACTTTTTAAAACAACCGGAGAAATACACCGAACTAGGGGGTAAAATCCCTAAAGGAGCTTTGCTGGTCGGCCCTCCGGGAACCGGAAAGACCTTATTGGCTAAGGCCGTAGCCGGTGAAGCAGATGTACCTTTCTTCTCCATGTCTGGTTCTGATTTTGTAGAAATGTTTGTGGGTGTAGGTGCCTCCCGCGTTCGCGACTTGTTCAGACAAGCCAAAGAAAAGGCACCGTGTATCATTTTCATTGACGAAATAGATGCCGTGGGACGAGCTCGCGGTAAGAACCCGAACATGGGTGGAAACGATGAACGAGAAAGCACACTGAACCAATTACTTACCGAAATGGACGGCTTTGGTTCGAACAGTGGAGTTATCATCTTGGCTGCAACCAACCGTGCTGATATTTTGGACAAAGCATTGTTACGAGCCGGACGTTTCGACCGACAAATTCATGTCGATTTACCTGACTTAAATGAGCGTAAAGCCGTATTTGAAGTTCACTTAAAGCCATTAAAATTAGACAGCACTGTCGATCCGGAATTACTAGCCAGACAAACCCCGGGGTTTAGTGGTGCTGACATTGCCAATGTGTGTAATGAAGCAGCCCTCATTGCTGCCCGTCACAAGAAAGACGCCGTAGGCAAACAAGATTTCTTAGATGCAGTAGACCGCATTATCGGTGGACTGGAAAAGAAAACCAAGGTCATGACAACCCACGAAAAGAGAACAATAGCACTCCATGAAGCCGGTCATGCAACCCTTTCCTGGTTCTTGGAACATGCCAATCCGCTTATCAAGGTAACAATTGTTCCACGAGGCCGTGCATTGGGAGCTGCCTGGTACCTACCTGAGGAAAGACAGATTACCACCAAAGAACAGATGTTGGACGAAATGTGTGCTACCTTGGGGGGAAGAGCTGCAGAGGAATTGTTTACCGGACACATTTCGACTGGGGCCATGAACGACCTGGAAAGAGTCACCAAACAATCATATGGTATGATTGCCTATGCAGGTATGAGCGACAAGCTCCCGAATCTGTGTTATTATAACAACGATGAATACGCTTTCAACAAGCCATACAGCGAACGTACGGCCGAGTTGATAGACGAAGAAGTAAAACGCATGATTAATGAACAATACGAACGTGCCAAAGAGCTTTTATTGAAACATCAAGAAGGTCATGCCCAATTGGCTCAACTTTTAATGGAAAAAGAAGTTATCTTTGCTGATGACGTCGAACAAATTTTCGGGAAACGTCCTTGGGCTTCACGCTCGGAAGAAATCATGTCGCAAGAAGAAAACAAGCAATTACCTACCGACAAAAAGGAAGAAACACCTATGTTGGATAACAAATAAGTCATATTTAAAAGAACGAATCATGAAGAATTTCATACAAAGGGCCATTACAGGACTAATATTCGTAGCAGTATTGGCCGGTTGCATCATCGGAAGTCCCTTATCTTTTGGTATATTATTCTGTCTAATCAGTGCCATGGCTACGGCAGAATTCTGCCAATTGGTAAATTCACAAGAAGGAGTTAAAGTAAACCGGGCTATTTGTATGTTAGGAAGCATTACCCTCTTTCTATGCTTCTTTTATTACGGTATGAATCCCGTCCAAACAAACATTTTCATTCCTTATCTGATTATTTTAATTTATTTAATGGTCAGCGAACTGTATTTAAAGAAAGAAAATCCACTAAACAGTTGGGCCTATGCCATGTTCAGCCAACTATATATCGCATTACCTTTTGCTTTATTGAATGTATTGGCTTTCCAAAGCGATTCGTTTAGTTCAACATCCCAATACCTATTCATATTCCCCTTATCCATCTTCATCTTTAATTGGATGAATGATACCGGTGCTTATTGTACAGGTGTGCTTTTCGGCAAACACCCTTTGTTTAAACGAATTTCCCCTAAGAAATCGTGGGAAGGCTCCATTGGTGGAGCTGTATTTTGCATTGCGGCATCATTTGCATTAGCTCACTTCTTCCCCATCCTTTCAATCGGAGCTTGGATTGGCTTGGCATTAACTGTCGTAGTCTTCGGCACATGGGGTGATTTAACCGAATCGCTAATGAAACGTCATTTAGGGATTAAAGATTCCGGGAACATTCTTCCCGGACATGGTGGCATACTCGACCGCTTTGACAGCACTATCTTAGCTGTTCCAGCGGCCGTTGTCTACCTATATTTACTATCTTTTATTTAATAGTTCCACCATCTTGGAAGCAGCCTGGCGGGAAGCACCCGCCGGGCCTAATCGTTGAATCATCCGCTCATATTCTTCAAGCATCCGAATACGTCCTGAAGTGTTATCATACAGCACTTCGGCCAATTCTTTACGAATATTTCCAACATTCATTTCATCGGCCACTAATTCACGTACCACCTCTTTGTTGGCCACCAGGTTTACCAAAGATATATATTTAACCTTCAAAAACCATTTGCGTAACAACGAAATTAGTTTTCCCATCGGGATATAATAACACACCACTTGAGGCACTTTGAATAAAGCCGTTTCCAAAGTCGCTGTTCCTGATGTCACCAATGCTGCCTGAGCATGTCCAAGCAAACGATAAGTTTGATTAAATATGATTTGTGCCGGAATGTCCGTATTCATATAAGAGTCATAATAAGCAGTATCAATTCCCGGAGCACCAGCCACAACTATTTGAAAATCATTCAAAAACGGTTTTACCGCCTCTAGCATTTTGGGTAAATTATCCTTTATTTCTTGCTTTCGGCTTCCAGCCAACAAAGCAATAACCGGTTTCTTATCCAACTTATTATCGGCGACAAACCATTCAAAAGAATCACCGCCCGTTTCCTTAAAATGCCCCACTGCATCGACACAAGGGTTTCCTACATAATGAATGGTATACTGATGTTTGGCAAAAAAATCAACCTCAAACGGCAATATAGAGAATAATTCATCTACATCCCGTTTTATATTCTTAATCCGATATTCTTTCCAAGCCCAAATCTTCGGGGAGATATAATAGTAAACCGGAATCGTTGTTTCCTTTTTTATAAATTCAGCTATTTTCAGGTTAAAACCAGGATAATCAACCAATATAACCACATCCGGTTTCCATGTCACAATATCCTTTTTACATAAGTCCATGTTTTTGAATATTGTTCGAAGATGAAGCAATACCGGTATAAAGCCCATATAAGCCATATCCTTATAATGTTTGACACAATGTCCTCCTGCCTTAGCCATCAAATCTCCACCCAAAAAACGGAACTCCGCTTGTTTATCCAGTTCCTTTAATGCCCACATCAAATTAGATGCATGCAAATCTCCTGAAGCTTCACCAACGATTAAATAATATTTCATAACGCCAAATTCCAGTGTTTTAATTCGTCCAAAAATGTATAAGCAGTCATATCTACCTGAACCGGAGTAATCGCAATAAAGTTGTTCGACAAGGCCCACTGATCTGTGTCTTCCGCCTTTGGTTCCAAATTGGAATAACTACCGGTCAACCAGAAATATTTTCCACCTCGCGGATGGTTATTCTGCTTCCATTCATTAGTCCACTCTCCTTTTGTCTGGCGACAGATACGTACCCCTCTAATTTCATCGGCCATAGGAGCATTTACATTTAAGCATGTTCCCTGAGGAAGACCATTTTTCAGTGTTTCAACCACAATTTGCCTTACATATGGAAGCATCTTACTAAAATCCGCATCCACAGCATGATTGCAGAGTGAAAAACCAATTGAAGGAATTCCCTTCAGGCAACCTTCAATGACAACTCCCATTGTTCCGGAATAATGGATATTTACCGAAGAATTATCTCCATGATTGATACCACTGAGAATCAAATCCGGACAACGAGGTAACAACTCGAACAAAGCCAGTTTCATGCAATCAACAGGAGTACCGTTACATTTATAGATAGTCAAATCCTGTTTCTGTTCCACCTCATGGTATTTAATCGGATATTCCGAAGTGATGGCACAAGAAGCACCCGAACGAGGGCCATCCGGAGCCATCACTATTATTTCACCTAACCCAGCTAACGCATTAACCAATTCATGAAGCCCTTTGGCATTCACACCATCATCGTTCGAGATTAATATTAGAGGTTTTTCATTCTTCATAAACATATTCTTATTAATTTCATGCGTAAAGATACAATCTTTGCCCGAACTATTCTGTTGGATTTAGAAAATAATCTTAATCTTCTACAAGGAGGTACAAAAAAACATTCAATTTTACGAGGAAATAATTATCTTTGCCCGGTCAAGTTATTAACAAAACCGACAAGTTATCAACAGTTTGGGAAATGTCTGCACAAATTAATAGGTGTTGTCGGCTATTATTCGTTATTTCGCAGCAGAAAAAACGACGATTATGGGAAAAATTATAGCTTTAGCGAACCAAAAAGGTGGTGTAGGAAAAACAACAACGACAATTAACTTAGCTGCTTCTCTGGCAACCCTAGAGAAAAAAGTCTTGGTAATTGACGCTGATCCTCAGGCCAATGCCTCATCCGGTTTAGGTGTAGACATCAAAGAAGTGGAATGCTCCATCTATGAATGCCTGATTAATCAGACAGACATTAGAGAAGCCATATACACGACCGACATCGATGGATTGGACATTATTCCATCGCACATCGATTTAGTTGGAGCAGAAATTGAAATGCTCAATCTGGAAAGCCGGGAAAAAATAATGAAGAAAGTACTGGCCCCCATGAAGAATGAATACGATTATATTCTGATAGACTGTTCTCCTTCATTGGGACTTATAACAGTTAATGCACTAACCGCTGCTGACTCTGTCATCATTCCGGTACAATGTGAGTATTTTGCCTTGGAAGGTATCAGTAAATTGCTGAACACCATCAAAATAATCAAGTCAAAGTTGAACACAAGACTTGAAATAGAAGGTTTCCTCTTGACAATGTTTGATTCTCGCTTACGTTTGGCTAACCAAATATACGACGAGGTTAAGAGACATTTTCAGGAACTTGTATTTAAGACAATTATAAACCGTAATGTCAAACTCAGCGAGGCTCCCAGTCACGGTGTTCCTGCCATCTTATATGATGCAGAATCCAATGGAGCCAAAAATCATTTGGCATTAGCACAAGAAATAATTACCCGTAACAACAAATAAGAAATGGCTGTACAGAAAAAATTTGCTTTAGGCCGTGGCCTTGATGCTCTGATTTCTACAGAAGAAATAAAGACATCCGGATCTTCTTCTATCAACGAGATAGAACTGAGTAAGATTTCCGTTAACCCAAACCAACCCCGACGTGAATTTGACCCTGTAGCATTGCAAGAGTTAAGCGATTCCATCTCTGAAATAGGCATTATCCAACCGATAACATTACGTCAGCTCAGTGAGGATTCCTATCAAATCATTGCGGGTGAAAGAAGATACCGTGCTTCCGTGCAAGCCGGATTGAAAACAATTCCGGCTTATATCCGGACTGCCGATGACGAGAATGTCATGGAAATGGCTCTGATAGAGAATATTCAACGTGAAGACTTGAATTCACTGGAAATAGCATTGGCCTACCAACATTTGCTGGAGCAATACAACTTGACCCAAGAACGTCTCAGCGAGCGAGTTGGTAAAAAAAGAACAACCATAGCCAATTATCTGAGATTACTTAAGTTACCGGCTTTAATCCAAGTTGCATTAAAAAACAAGGAAATAGATATGGGACACGCACGTGCTCTTTTGGCCTTGGATGACCCTAAAACCCAAATCCGCATTTTTAATGAAATTCAATCACAAGGATACTCCGTCCGGAAAGTTGAAGAAATCGTTAAAGCCTTGACTTCCGGAGAATCTATTTCAAGCGGAAAAAAGAAAATAACAGCCAATGGCAGCAAATTATCGGAAGAATACGTAATTTTGCAGAAACATTTGTGTGGCTTTTTTAATTCGAAAGTACAATTATCCTGTTCTTCCAAAGGAAAAGGGAAAATTAGTATTCCTTTCAACAGCGAAGAAGATTTGGAACGAATCATGGAGATTCTGGATTCATTAAAGAAAAATTAAAGACATTGAACAAATATTACAATACATATATTAAGTCCGTAATCATACTTCTTGCTTTCATCCTAGCAGGAAGTATGGAATTGTATGCTCAAAACGCAAAGCAACGACGCGAAGGCGTTCCAAGAGATTCCCTATCAGCCATCCAAAATACCCCTAAAGATGCAATTGCAGACAGTCTTGACCAAAAGAACAAAAAAGAATTAGCCCTACTAGAAGCTCCTGTAGACACATTCAGACTTGCATTTCAGGCAGATTCGATGCAACAGGAAGCTCCAATACCCCAAAAACGCTTCATCCCTAACCCCAACCGTGCTATTTGGTTAGCTTTGGTTTTCCCCGGAGGAGGACAGATATATAACCGGAAATACTGGAAACTTCCCATCGTCTACGGAGGTTTTGTAGGATGTACCTATGCCTTAAATTGGAATAACAAGATGTACAAAGACTATTCGCAAGCCTATTTGGACATCATGGACGACGATCCGAATACGAAAAGCTACGAAGACTTCCTTCCGCTGAATTCAAGTATTGCCGGACAAGAAACACGCTATAAAGAGTTATTCAAAAAAAGAAAAGACATGTTCCGGCGTCAAAGAGACCTTAGTATTTTCTGCTTCATTGGAGTATATCTTTTATCCGTCATTGATGCATACGTAGATGCCGAACTTTCCGACTTCGACATATCCAAAGACCTTGGTTTAAAAATAGAACCCGCTATAATCAACGATAAAAAGACCAGGAACTTCAATTCCCTTGGTTTGCAATGTAGTTTAAAGTTTTAATATAAAGTTACATGAGAAACATCTTAATTGGCATTACCCTATCGCTCTTTATAACAAGCATTCAAGCTCAGACAGAACAGGAAGAAACAATCATCTTCCCAGAAAGTATGCAGTCAGACATGGACAGCCTTTACTGGGATTGGCAATCCAAGTATTTGATAAGTATCGATGAAAATTGCCAAATGACTTCAAGTAACCCTGTTGTCAGTGATTCGGTATACATCGATCGTCTGTCTCGTATACCTTCCGTCATCGAAATGCCTTTCAATGACATCGTGAAAAAGCATATCGAAGCATATACCGGACGCCTCCGAAACAAAGTTTCTTTCATGCTGGCTGCAGCCAATTTCTATATGCCCCTATTTGAAGAAGCATTGGATACCTACGATCTTCCAATGGAACTGAAATATTTACCAATCATCGAATCTGCTCTGAATCCTAAAGCACTGTCCCGCCAACGTGCATCCGGATTGTGGCAATTCATGCTCCGTACAGGAAAAATCTACGGTCTCGACAACAATAGCCTGATAGACGAACGACGCGACCCTGTAAAATCTACCTGGGCTGCAGTACGTTACTTGAAAGACCTATATAATATTTACAACGACTGGAATCTGGTACTTGCTGCATACAATTGTGGTCCCGGAAATGTAAACAAAGCCATCCGCCGTGCCGGAGGTAATACGGACTATTGGGCTATCTACCCGTTCCTGCCCAGAGAAACCCGCGGATATGTACCGGGATTCATTGCGGCCAATTACGTAATGACTTATTATTGCGAGCATGGCATTTGCCCGATGGAATCACAACTACCGGCAACCACCGACACGGTTCATATCAACAAGGATTTGCATCTGCAACAAGTGGCCAGTGTATGTAACATTGACATTGAACAGTTACGTAGCTTGAATCCTCAATACAAAAAAGACATCATTCCGGGAAATAGCAAAGTGTATGCATTACGCTTACCCAACAATACAGCCAATCTCTTTATCGAAAGAGAAGACAGCATCTATGCTTTTGACCAAAAGAAATACCTCAACAAGCGAAGAACCGTAGCCGTATCCGATGCCGGAAGTTCTTCGAATGTCAAGGGAGCCAAATATCATAAAATCAGACGCGGTGATACGTTGGGTGGTATTGCCCGCAGATATGGGGTAACCGTCAGCCAACTCAGACGATTAAATGGTATTCGTGGGAACAACATTACTGCCGGAAAAACACTCCGTATTCGATAATAAAACATGTTTTTTGTAAATAGACCCCATTAAATGCTTGCATAAGTATCTTTTTTGTCTATTTTTGCAAGAAAGAAAATTAGGAAGCATTATGACCGATGAAAAGCATAGACAAGAGCAAGAAGATGAGGAAATGATAAGCCAAGGGTTTCAGCAACTTTTGGAAAGTTATCTGACAAGTAAACATCGAAGAAAAGTTGAAATCATCACCAAAGCATTTAACTTTGCCAAGCAGGCACACAAGGGGGTAAAACGCCGTTCCGGGGAGCCTTACATCATGCACCCTATTGCCGTAGCCCAAATCGCCTGTTCTGAAATTGGTTTGGGTTCAACATCCATTTGTGCAGCCCTTTTGCACGATGTTGTAGAAGATACTGACTATACCGTAGAGGACATTGAAAATCTTTTTGGCCCTAAGATTGCACAAATCGTCGATGGGCTGACCAAAATCTCCGGAGGTATCTTTGGCGACCGTGCTTCTGCTCAAGCCGAAAACTTCAAGAAACTGCTCTTGACGATGAATGACGACATCCGTGTCATTCTAATCAAGATAGCCGACCGCTTGCACAACATGCGTACTTTGGGTTCGATGCTCCCGAACAAACAATATAAAATTGCGGGCGAAACCCTGTATATCTATGCTCCTTTGGCTCATCGTCTGGGCCTCAACAAAATCAAGACCGAACTCGAAGACCTCAGTTTCAAGTACGAACACCCGGAAGAATATGCCCGAATCGAGGATATGCTGAAGGAAAGCAAAGAAGAGCGTGAAGAACTTTTCAACGAATTCACGGCTCCTATCCGCGAAAAGTTGGATAAGATGGGTATCAAATATCGTATCATGGCCCGTGTCAAATCCCCATATTCTATATGGAACAAGATGCAGACCAAGCACATTCCTTTCGAGGAAATCTATGATATTTTGGCCGTACGCATTATCTTCGACCCGAAAGATTTGGAAGAAGAATCGAATGAATGTTTCGGCATCTATGTGACCATTTCCAAGATTTACAGGCCACACCCCGACCGACTTCGCGACTGGGTGAACCATCCGAAATCTAATGGTTATCAAGCCCTTCATGTCACCTTAATGAGTAACAAGGGGCAATGGATCGAGGTACAAATCCGAAGCGAACGCATGAACGACATCGCAGAGCAAGGTTTTGCAGCCCACTGGAAATATAAGGACGGTCCGAGCCATGAAGATGAAGGCGAACTGGAAAAATGGCTGCATACCATCAAAGAAATTTTGGACGACCCTCAACCGGACGCCATCGATTTCCTTGACACCATCAAACTGAACTTGTTTGCATCCGAAATATTCATTTTCACACCTAAGGGAGAAATCAAGACTATGCCACAGAACTGTACGGCATTGGACTTTGCCTTCTCCATACATACATTCCTCGGAAGCCATTGCATCGGTGCAAAGGTAAACCACAAACTCGTACCGTTAAGTCACAAATTAAAGAGTGGTGACCAGGTAGAAATCTTGACATCCAAATCGCAACGCGTACAACCTTCGTGGATTAATTTTGCAACAACCGCCAAGGCTAAAGCCAAGATTTTAGCCATCTTGAAGCGTGAACAACGCAGCATGCAACAAAAAGGGGAAGACAAACTTCAGGATTTCCTTAAAGACGCTGAAATTGAATTCAATGACGAAAACGTACACAAACTGTGTGTGTTACACGAATTGAAATCACCGGAGGAACTTTTTTCATCTATCGGCTTCAAGACAATCACATTAGGTGAGGCCGATTTAAATGAATTGAGAATAAAGAAAACGGTTGCCAATAATTGGAAAAAAATCATACCATTCTCTTTCGGTGGGAACAAATCAGACAAAGAGAAAGAAAAATCGACTTCTAGAACTCCTGCTTCAAAAATTGACAGCAAGAAGATTCTAAAACTAACCCCCGAAGCTATCCAAAAGGACTTTATCATAGCCGATTGTTGTAAGCCTATCCCGGGAGATGATGTTTTAGGATACCGTGACGAAAATGAACGTATCATTATCCACAAGAGACAATGCCCGATTGCGGCCAAGTTGAAAACCAGCTTTGGCAACCGTATTCTTGCCGCACAGTGGGAAACAGGCAAGGCTTTAGACTTCCCTGTCAACCTCTACATCCAAGGTATCGATGCGATGGGTATCCTTCATCAGGTAGCCGACATTGTTACTGAACAATTGAATGTCAACATCCGGAAGATTTTCATTGAAACCACCGACGGACTCTTTGAAGGCCACATCCAACTGTACGTACACGATGTAGACGATGTCAAGACCATTATCGCCAACTTACGGAAGATTGATGAAATGAAAGTCGTTACCCGCGTAGAGAAATTCGAGGACAGACCTTAAGATATATTTGTCGAAGCCTCGTCATTATAGATGACGGGGCTTCGTCATGCTAGAAGACCACGCCCCGTCTTCTAGCATGATTTTTCAATCACAACTGCAACATCTGCAACCGACCTGTAACATCCAAATATTCAGCAAGATACGGTGGCAGATAATCTGCCACGTTGCACTAGATCTGCCACATCAACGTCCTAATAGCCAAACACTTATACACTCATTGCAGATTTTGCAGATTTTCAACGAATTCCAAGAACAAGGTGAGACACCAAGGCATTTGCCTCAAAACCCCTTGGCGTTTTGCCTCAAACACCAAGGCATTTTTAAAAAACGCCTTCATGTTTTAAAAAAACGTCTTGACGCGTTTGATGGAGTATGATTTTTCATTACATTTGCATCTAAGAATTAAATAAAATAAACTAAACACCTAATTATATAAAGATGAAAAGTATTCATTTTTTTGTTCTAACATTGGCCATGTTATGTGCTTGCCAACCTTCGAAGCAATCAAACTTATACACCGTAACCGGTGAGTTGGATGATTCAACGCATCATGGAAAGAAGATCTACATCATGCGTTTGGATGACAATAAATACATAGATAGTACCTTCGTTGAAGGAAAACAATTTGTGTTTAGGGGTAAAGTCGATACGGCTTCATATTGCCGAGTTGATGTGAGCTATTCGGATTTTTCCATCTTAATTCTTGAACGTGGTGATATTAAGGTAAACTTGAAGGAACACATTAGTCCTTCCGGCACATCGTTGAATGATGAACTTCGACGAATTTGTCAAGAGGAAGATAGTATTCTGAAGTATGTTCGTCAGAAGCAAGAGGAAATAAGGAAGCAATACTCGGATGACATAGAGGCTCGTGAGGCGATGAAAAAATTCATGAATGAAGTTAAGGCTAATTTACTTGCCCGTTGTAAGGGAATTTACAATCTTCATAACAACGATGTCGTAGGTTACTCACAAGTACATTCTTATTCCATGAGATGGCTAGATACAAATACCCAGTTGCAAATTATGTCTACATTTGGTCCTTGGCTGAAATCGCAAAAAAGTGTACAAGCTACAATTAAGCGTTTGGAAGCTTTAAATAAGACCTCAGAAGGAATGCCTTTTATTGACATTAAGGGAGTGGATGCGGATGGAAATCCTGTGGCTTTGTCCGATTATATAGGCAAAGGGAACTATGTGCTTTTGGATATGTGGGCAAGTTGGTGTGGTCCCTGTAAAGGTGAAATCCCGTATTTGCTTAAATTGCATAACCAATACAAGGGCAAAGGCTTAACGGTATTAGGCCTTTTTGTTTGGGATAAGAAGGAAAACTTGAAAAAGGCTGTTGAAGAAGAAGGTATTGTATGGCCTCAAATCGTTAATGTTGAGGGGATGGAAGTAACAGATTCGTATGGAGTGGATGGTATTCCGCACATTATCCTATTTGCTCCTGATGGTACTATTTTAAAACGAGACCTTCGTGGCCAGGGTATGATTGATACGGTGGCTGAGGTGATGAAGAAGAACTAAACGATACCCGTCTTTATCCAATTCATGATGTTAAACGTAGTGGTTTATTAAATTTGTAAACATAAAATATATTTTTCTATTGGTTATTGGGGGGGCTACCCATATCTGGAAATCCATCGACCCGACAACCGACGAAATCCGTTGGGAACGTGTGTTTAAAAAGATAGAATGAACATGAAGAACCTGAGACATATCCTGTTGCTGGGCTGCGTACTGGCGATTGAACGATTTATTGGCCGATGGCATGAGGGATGATACATTTTACTGCCATCCGGGAGATGAGAGAGGAAGTAAAAAGAGTTCTAAAAAACTAATTTTAAAGAGTTTCAGAAATTTTCATGTCAAATAGTCCAGACTCCGACGTAAGGTCATCAGTTCTTCACGAATTTGTTTCAAGCGATCCACTACTTCGCTTGTCTGTACAACCTTTTCTTTGTTTACTTTCAAGCGTTGTTTGGCTCCTTGAAGCGTCAAACCCTTTTCTTTCACCAGATGATAAATTAACCGAATATTGTCAATATCCTCCTGCCGATATTGACGGATGTTTCCACCGGCTTTACGAGGAGCTATGATAGGAAACTCCTTTTCCCAATAACGCAACAGAGATTCGTTCACATTGAACATTCTTGCCACTTCACCAATGGAATAATATAATTTCAGTTCTTTATTCGGATTATATGCCATACTTTCTTTTTCTTAGTCAAATACCTTACCATGGTTTGCTGCAATTTCGATCATCTTGTCATAATCTTCAGCACTTAAATCCATAAAGTAATAGTTTACCGGATTTACGACCTTTCCCTTCACATGAACTTCGTAATGAAGATGCGGACCTGTACTCTTACCTGTATTACCAACTTCACCAATCACTTCACCGCGTACTACCTTCTGCCCTACCCTCACCTTATAATCATTCAGGTGAGCATACCAGGTTACATATCCAAAACCATGGTCAATCTTAATCACTTTTCCATATCCACTCTCCCAACCTGCCTTAATCACTTTTCCGTCGCCCGTAGCATAAACCGGAGTACCTATATTGGCCGAGAAATCCATGCCGGAATGAAACTTTGTCGTTTTATAAATAGGGTCAATACGCAATCCATATCCTGATGCTGTTTGCTTTAAGTTTTTATTCGACACCGGTTGAATGGCAGGAATACATTTCAGCATTTCATCATGATTCTTAAACAAATCGACCACCTCATCAAACGATTTGGATTGAATATAGAGCTGACGATTCAACATGTCCATCTTTTGAGTGGTATTTACCACCAAATCGGCATTGGCCAGGTCCATCAATTCTTCATAACGGTTAGTCCCCCCATATCCCGCCTTGCGAACAGCATCGGCCACAGGGTCGGCCTGTAACACCACCCGATACAAATTGTCATCACGTTGCTGGATGCCCTGCATCACATTTAACGCTTCATCCAAACGATGGGACAACACATTATACTGAGCCAACAAACGGGAATTCTCTATACGAAGTTCTTTTTCGGATGGAGAACCAAAAATCCAGAGCAAAAGGATAAAGCTACCCGCTCCGAAGCCCATACCGACAAACAATCGTTTCATCACATTCAACACCCGGTCGCGAAATGTAGGATACACCCGGTCGTACGTACGTGTTTTCGGATTATATATGTAGTATACTTTACGCATCGATTTCTACTTTTTCAGGTTTTTAATGCACAACATCTCAAGTTTTTGCACTTTTCTTAGCGACAAAATTAATAAAACCAATTATCTTTGCAAATCATTTTCGAGAATATTAACTACAAGACTATATAGCAATGATGACAGCTAAAGAAATTAGAGATTCTTTTAAGAGTTTTTTCGAGTCGAAAGGTCACCAAATCGTGCCTTCGGCTCCGATGGTCATTAAGGATGACCCGACACTTATGTTCACCAATGCAGGGATGAACCAGTTCAAGGATATCATTTTGGGCAATGCCCCGGCAAAATACAAGAGAGTAGCGGATTCACAGAAGTGTCTGCGTGTAAGCGGTAAGCACAACGACTTGGAGGAAGTAGGTCACGATACCTACCACCACACCATGTTCGAAATGCTCGGCAACTGGTCGTTCGGAGATTATTTCAAGGAAGAAGCCATCAGCTGGGCTTGGGAATACTTGGTAGATGTTTTGAAGCTGAACCCGGAAAATCTTTATGCTACTGTATTCGAAGGCAGTGCAGAGGACGGCTTGGAACGTGACAACGAGGCAGCAGGCTATTGGGAAAAGTTCCTCCCGAAAGACCATATCATCAACGGTAACAAGAAGGACAACTTCTGGGAAATGGGTGATACAGGTCCGTGCGGTCCTTGCTCGGAAATCCATATCGACCTTCGTTCGGCCGAAGAACGTGCCAAGGTAAGCGGTCGCGACTTGGTGAACCACGACCATCCACAGGTAATCGAAATCTGGAACCTCGTGTTCATGCAGTTCAACCGCAAGGCTGACGGTTCACTCGAAGGTCTTCCTGCCAAGGTAATTGATACCGGTATGGGCTTCGAACGCTTGTGTATGGCTATGCAGGGCAAGACATCGAACTACGACACCGACGTGTTCCAACCGATGATTAAGGCTATCGCAGCGATGGCCGGCACTGAATATGGCAAGGATGCCCAACAGGACGTGGCTATGCGTGTGATTGCCGACCACATCCGTACCATCGCCTTCTCCATCACTGACGGTCAGTTGCCAAGCAACGCCAAGGCCGGTTACGTGATTCGTCGTATCCTCCGTCGTGCCGTTCGTTACGGTTATACCTTCCTCGGACAGAAGCAGGCATTCATGTACAAGTTGTTGCCGGTGTTGATTGACAACATGGGCGAAGCTTATCCGGAATTGAAAGCTCAACAGACTTTGATTGAAAAGGTTATCAAGGAAGAAGAAGATTCATTCCTCCGTACCCTCGAAACCGGTATCCGCTTGTTGGAAAAGACCATGAACGAAGCCAAGGCAGCCGGCAAGAAGGAAATCAGCGGTGTAGACGGCTTTACCTTATATGACACATTCGGCTTCCCGCTCGACTTGACCGAATTGATTCTCCGTGAAAACGGCATGACCGTGAACGAAGAAGAGTTCAAGGCTGAAATGCAGAAGCAGAAGGAACGTGCCCGCAATGCAGCAGCCGTAGAAACAGGCGACTGGATTGTATTGAACGAAGGCGAAACCAACTTCGTGGGCTACGATTATACAGAATATGAGACCTCTATCCTCCGCTACCGTCAGGTGAAGCAGAAGAACCAGACACTCTACCAAATCGTGTTGAGCGACACTCCATTCTATGCCGAAAGCGGTGGTCAGGTAGGTGATACCGGTGTGATTTGCAGCGAATTCGAAACCATCGAAATCATCGATACCAAGAAGGAAAACAACCTTCCTATCCACATTGCCAAAAAGTTGCCCGAACATCCGGAAGCTCCGATGATGGCTTGTGTTGATACTGAAAAGCGTGCCGCTTGTGCTGCTAACCACTCTTGTACTCACTTGTTGGACGAAGCACTCCGCGAAGTACTCGGTACACACGTTGAGCAAAAGGGTTCGTTGGTATCACCAGATTCATTGCGTTTTGACTTCTCTCACTTCCAAAAGGTGACCGATGAAGAAATTCGTCAGGTAGAACACTTAGTAAATGCCAAGATTCGTGCCAACGTACCTTTGCAGGAATACCGCAACTTGCCGATTGAAAAGGCGAAGGAACTCGGTGCGATTGCATTGTTTGGTGAAAAGTATGGCGACGAAGTACGCGTTATCCAATTCGGCAACTCCATCGAATTCTGTGGCGGTACTCACGTACAGGCTACCGGTAAGATTGGTATGGTACGCATCATCAGCGAAAGCTCAGTAGCTGCCGGTGTTCGTCGTATCGAAGCCATCACAGGTGAAAAGGTAGAACAGATGATTGACAAGTTCCAAGACACGATGGCCGACTTGAAGGCATTGTTCAACAACGTGCCCGACCTCCGCAGTGCTATCCGCAAGTCCATCGAAGAAAACGCTGGCTTGAAGAAGCAAGTGGAAGAGTTCATGAAGGAAAAGGCTGCTTCGTTGAAAAACGAATTGATAGCCAACACCAAGGAAATGAACGGTGTAAAGGTTATTAAGACCGTTGCTCCTATCACTGCCGATGTAGCCAAGGACATCGCTTTCCAATTGAAGGGCGAAGTATCGGGTAGCTTGCTCGTAGTTATCGGTAGCGTGGATAACGGCAAGCCAATGTTGACCGTAATGTTGAGTGAAGACCTCGTGAAGGGCGGCTTGAAGGCCGGCATGTTGGTGAAGGAAGCTGCCAAGTTGATTCAAGGTGGTGGCGGTGGAGCCCCTCACTTTGCAACTGCTGGCGGCAAGAACCCCGAAGGTCTGCTTTCTGCCGTTGACAAGGTGATTGAATTGGCAGGATTATAATCATCCAATTATCATACTCGTGTCATTCTGAGCATTGCGAAGAATCTGGAAACATATACTTTATGCAACCAGATCCTTCACTATGTTCAGGATGACACTTTTTATATAATTTTCATTCCATCTGCTCCTTCGGCCAATTCACCAAATAAAGCGTTTCCGTGGCACGGGTAAAAGCGGTGTAGAGCCAACGGAAATAATCGGGCGAAAGCATGTCTTCCGTCATATAGCCTTGGTCGAGGAATACGCGTTTCCATTGGCCACCCTGCGCCTTGTGACAAGTCACTGCATAGGCATACTTCACTTGCAAAGCATTGTAATAAGGGTCGGATTTCATCTTCTTCATCCGTTCACGCTTCACGGTGATGTCGGCATAATCTTCCAAAACAGAATAGAATAACTTGTCGTTCATCTCCTTTGGCAAGGCAGGTGAATCGACGTGAAGCGTATCAAGCAAAAGCGTCACTTCCAACTCCATATCGTTATAATCTGGAAAACGGAGTGTGACATCGGCAAAACGGAAGCCATACATTTCCCTTTCGCGACGAACCCGGCGTACTTCTGCAATGTCTCCATTGGCTATAAAATCGATTTCCTTGCATGCTTCTGCCCAAAAGTAGTTATTTTTGGCTACCATCAACCAATCGCCGGTTTCCAATTCCTCCTCGCGATAGAGGATGGTGTTGCGAATACCTTTATTATATATATTGGCACGCTTGTTAGAACGGCATACAACAATGGTTTCATCCATACCTATTTGATCATAAGAATCATTGATTGCCTCTATCAGTTCATTACCGGGAATCACCTTGACATCAGGGAAATCTTCCACCTTTATCTGGGGAAGCGTGAAGAAATCTTCCTCAGCAATATAACGGCGAAGCTCCGTGGCATTCCAAAGGATGCCCGAATCGTGTAGCTGGCGAACAACCTCTGTCAGCATTCCCTCGAAAACATCCAATCCATATCCTTTCAACGCATCCACAGAAAGTGCCGGACTTTCCTCCTCGCCTACGGGTGGAAGTTGGGCCGTGTCACCTATGAGAATCAACCGACATCCCTGTCCTGAATATACATATTGAATCAGGTCGTCAAGCAAACGTCCCGTACCGAATACAGAACCAGCCAAACCATCGTTCGCAATCATCGAAGCCTCATCGACGATAAATAGAGTATGTTGATGCAAATTGTCATTGATGGAAAAATTGTCCATCTCATTGGAAAAGCTTTTTTGCCGATATATTTTCTTGTGAATGGTATAGGCCGGATGACCTGCATAATGCGAAAATACTTTAGCAGCCCTTCCGGTAGGAGCCAGCAAAATACACTTCTGCTCCAGTTGGTCAAGCGTCTTCACCAAAGCTCCAATCAAAGACGTTTTTCCCGTGCCTGCATACCCTTTCAAGAGGAACAAAGTCTCCGAATTTCGAGAAAAAAGGAAGTCGGCCAAAATTTTCACCACTTTTTCTTGCTCGAAAGTTGGTTTATATGGAAAATTTGTCTTAATTTGCTGCCCTAAATAAGTATTTACCATAAATTAATAATAAAAAGTTTAAAGAACTGTATGTTATTAAATTTATTATTTTTAATTTTGCGATGCGAATATAAGAATATAAACTAAAAAAATACACATATTTATCATGAAAACAGTTATTAATATCGTTTTGGCCGTTTGTGCTGCAGCTTTGGTGTACTTGTGCTTCGGTAGTATCATGGGACCGATTAACTTTGACAACACTAGAGAAGCGAGAGAGAAACAAGTTATTGCACGTCTGATTGACATCCGCAAAGCTCAGGTAGAATATCGTAACGCTCATCAGGGTGTATATACTGCCAGCTTTGACTCTTTGATTGATTTCGTAAAGACTGGCAAAATTTCATTCGTTAAGAAGGAAGGTGCTTTGACTGACGCTCAGTTGGAAGCAGGTATGACTGAAAAGAAGGCTATGGCTCTTATCAACAAGGCCAAGAAGACTGGTAACTGGAAAGATGTAGAAAAGGAAGGTTTGATGAACTTCAAGCGTGATACTATGTGGGTATCTGTATTGGACACTATCTATCCAAAGGGCTTCAACGCTGACTCTTTGAGATATGTACCATTCGGTAACGGTAAGCAATTTGAAATGGCAAGCCGTCAAGACACTACCAAGTCTGGTGCTCCGTTGAACTTGTTCCAAGCTCAAACTCCGTATGAAACTTACATGAGCGACTTGGATAAGCAACAGTTGATCAACTTGAAGGACGTTCAGACTAAGTTGGGTAAATATTGCGGTTTGCGTGTAGGTGACATCGAATCACCGAACAATAACGCAGGTAACTGGGAATAAGAATGTTTGAACTCGATTTTACAAAATCGGAACAATACACATTATCCATCCGCCTAAGTGCGGATGGATTTTCTTTTTACATCCATCATCCCTCCCACAAGGATGAGAGACTTGCTATTCCCTATCAGGTAAACACTTCATACTCCATGACTGCTAACATCAAAGAGATGTTGGCATCAACGGATTTACTCAAACAATCCTATCAAAAGGTCAATATTCTTGTGGAGACACCAAGATTTACCTTTATACCTTTTGATATATACGAAGACGAACAAGGCGAAACAATATTTTATCATAATTTCAACAAGGTCAACAACGAAATCATTTTATGTAACATCCTAGCAAAGAGCAATACCGTTCTTCTGTTCGGGATGGACAAGCATGCCTACCAGCTTTTGAACGAAACATTCCCCTCTGCACGCTTCTTTGCCTGTACAAGCCCACTGATTGAATATTTCACTATCCAAAGCAAAGAAAGAGCATACCGGGAGCTATACGCCTATATTAAAAAAGAGCAACTGGAGATACATGCTTTTGACAAAGGCAAACTTTTGTTGACTAACACATTCAATTGCAAACATACCGGCGACCAGGTGTACTACATACTATACGTCTGGCAACAATTGGGATTCAACCAAACCAAAGACCAACTATGGCTAGTTGAAACTCCAACCACAGACAAAGAATTGAAAACAGAACTTCGCAAATTCCTACGCCAAGTTTCTGTCTTTCCTGATTTGGATTTGAACCTACCTTTTGATATACAAACTTTATTAATATGCGAGTAATTAGCGGTATATACAAGCGTCGCAGATTTGACGTGCCTCATTCATTCAAGGCTCGGCCCACTACGGACTTTGCCAAAGAAAACCTTTTCAATGTTCTTTGTAACAACTACATAGATTTTGAAGAAGGGATAACAGCCCTTGATTTGTTTGCCGGCACAGGAAGCATCAGTATCGAATTGGTTTCACGAGGTTGCGACCGAGTGATTTCCATCGAAAAAGACCCTCAACATCTGGCTTTCATCACACAAATCATGCGTGAAGTGAAAACCGACAAATGCTTCCCGATGCGTGCCGACGTATTCAAGTATATCGAAAGATGCAACGAACAATTCGATTTCATCTTTGCCGATCCGCCTTATGCTTTAAAAGGTTTGGAAACAATCCCTTCCCTTATTTTCGAGAAAGGCTTATTGAAAGAAGACGGGCTTTTGGTTTTGGAACATGGCAAAGACAACCACTTTGAAGAGAATCCGCATTTCATCGAACGTCGGGTGTACGGAAGTGTAAACTTTTCGTTCTTTAGAGCAAAGGAGCAAACAAACGAATAACCGACTCCAATAGTTTTTGATACCAAGGTCGTTTTCTCCAGTTTTTTAATGAGAGCATGACGGAGTCCTTTTGGTCGTTCAGAAAGATATTTCTTAACCTCAAGGCAGAACCACGATCGTACATAAAGGCATTAACCTCAAAATTATGTTCAAAGCTACGAAAATCCATATTCGCAGAGCCTACGGTAGAAAGACTATCATCACAAACCACCAACTTAGAATGCAAAAATCCTTTCTTATACATATAAATCTTGACACCGGCTTCCATTAGCTCATCCAAATATGACCGTGTTCCCCAATGAGGCAAACGAGTATCAGCCTTTTCCGGAATCATGATACGTACATCAACACCTGCCTGAGCCATCGTATTCAAAGCCATCAAGATAGGCTCTGTGGGAAGTAAGTAAGGAGTTTGTATATAAATATACCGACGGGCAGAAGCAATCGCAATCAATAACCCCTGCATGATATCCCGACATTTTCCTATCGGGTCAGATGTCACAATTTGCATCAATGAGTCTCCCTCCTTCTCCATAACCGGGAAATAACGAGAAGAAGTGATTAAAGAATGATCGGTTGCATACCAATCCGTCAAGAAGGAGGTTTGTAACCCATAAACAGCCTTGCCCTCCACCTGTAAGTGAGTATCTCTCCAAACGCCCCAGGAAACCCCTCTCAGATAACGCAACGCTATATTCATTCCACCAATAAAACCGATACGACCATCAATCACCGTCACCTTCCGATGATTCCGATAATTGACCTTTCCGGTAAATCTTGGGAAACGCACTTTCAGAAAGGCATGTGCTTCAATACCTGCATCACGCATCTCATCATAAAACAAATGAGAAACCTTCCAGCATCCCACGTCATCGTAAAGCACCCTCACTTCCACGCCCTCGCGGACCTTATCTATCAATGCATCACGGACAAGACGTCCAACGGCATCATCTTCAAAGATATATGATTGCAAATGAATGTGATGTTTGGCCTTGTTAATCGCTTGCAATAAACTTTGCAACATTTCATATCCATCAGTATAGAAGCGAACAACATTTCCCTCAAAAGGAAGTGCACCATTCATTTCATTAAAGAAACGCATCAATTGATACTGCTCATCCGAACATCGAAAAGACTCTTGTTGTTGATACTCGGCCATCGGATGTTTCGTCAATCGGGCATACCCTTTTTTGCTGATTAGTTTCTCCTTGCGTGTATCTCTGCCAAAAAAGAAATAGAAAATCAAGCCTACTACCGGAAGAAAGGTCAGCACCAATACCCATGACAATGTTTTCACCGGGCTACGGTTATCCAACAACACGACCACAATCGTGACTACAACGGTCAAGAAAAGGCAACAACTAACCGCTATAGAGAAGATATTTTCAAATTGACTCCACATAATCCGGCATTCAACATAATTCGATGAACAAACATACAAAAAAAAATCCCAACCTATTGTGATAGATTAGGATTTTTTCTCAATGTGTTATTGTTTAAAAAGGACGTCTACCATGTCCTCCCATTCCACGTCTATTCATCATACTATCGCGTGCCTCCTTGCTACCGAAAATATTGAATCGATAAATCAAACGCACCATTCCATAACTATTGATTCCGTTGTAGGTATATACCGAACGACCGCTTGATGTCAACGAACGGGTGATATTGCTCTGTTCCTTCAAAATGTCATTCCATTCAAAGCTCAATGTCAAAGCACCTTTCAAGAAACTTTGAGCTACCTGTGCATTCCAAATCAATTCATTACGATTCATACTAGTATCCGAATAACCTCGACGTGCTTGATTGGTCATATTAGTAGAAATGGTAGTTCCCCAAGGAGCATAAATCTGGATATTACCTCCGTAAGAGAAGGTATAAGGTTCCTGATTGTTTTCTGGATTCAACTTATCCTTTTCAAAGGTATAATTCAAACTTCCATTCAAGCCGATTTCCAACCAATCGTTACGATATCTACCACCCAAACGTTCGCCCAACGACAAGTTGGTCGTGGTATTCTTTTGAGCGTCTTTCATTTCTCCGGTGGTAACATAACCCACATTATTGTTGTAGCTTGCATTTGTAAAGGTATCGATGGTAAATTTCTTGTTCTTCAAGGCGGTATTCATACCGAACATACCAAAGACATTCCAGTTACCATTGATATTTTCGGGCATGGTTGTCCATCCACCGGTTGCATCATTATACTTACGAATATTGCTAATGGCATTCTGAGTAAACGAACCGTTCAACGCCGAGAATATGCCTCTTTGCTTATCCATATTGAACGTATTGAAATGCATGTTCATATTATGCGTAAACGAAGGCTTCAACCCCGGATTACCGGTACGGATATTCAACGGGTTAGAGTTATCGGTAATCGGCAACAAATTTTCCATACTTGGATCACTGGTACGCCCGCGATAAGAGAAACGCAACTGAGTCTGCTTCTGAGGTTGGTAACGGAAATCCACTTCCGGCGAGAAGTTGAATACGTTACGGGTCGTATCTGTTTGGAAATCCCCCTTCTTGTATGAAAGCTTTGTATTCTGAGGTCTGAGAGCTACCCCGGCCGACAATCTCCACAACTTACGGTTTACACGGAAGGTTACACGAGCATCGTGGTTAAAGCGTCTGTATTCAGCATACTTGCTTTGCTCAGGGTCAATCCATGATTCAGAGAAGTCGTTCGGAAGACGTCCTAGTATAAAATTGATTCTATCCGAAGCATTTTGCAAATCGTATGTAGAATTGTCACTTTCACTATATCCATATTGGAAACGATAGCTGAATTGCAAATACACTCTATCCGCCAAAGGCTCACTATAACTTATTTCTGTACCTAAGTTATAATTAGTGGTCGGAGTCGTGATATAACGACGAATTGTATCTTCATTGAACGTAGGGATACCATCTCCTCCCACATAATAACGGGTCAAGTTATTGGAATAACGGTCATTTTCGTTATCACCATAGCTACCAATCAAACGGAGAGTTACATTTCTTCCTCGGTTATTCAATCTGCGAGTCAATTGCATATTACCATTGGCCGACAACGACTTGGTTTCCGACAAAGACTCATTATCGGATGCATTGACGCGAATCTTGTCCAATTCTTCATTAGCTTCCGAATCAAAATCCAGGAACTTGTTGGGGTCGGTCACCACCGCATACGGATCCGAATTAAAAGTAGCAGTCAACGACTCAGAAGTACTTTCTGATTGTCCCCACGACAGATTGCCTCGCATAAAGAATGTAGTCATGCTATCCGGTCGCCATTCCATACGCAAGTGGGCATTGAGGTTATCATTCTTTGAACGACTGGCACTTCGCGAATTGGCAAAAGAACTGTTACCACTTGGCAAGAAGTTTTCTACCTGTCCGATGCTACGTGCATCATTATCGCGGTAGTTATAACGTACGCTGGCTCCAAATTCAAACTTTTCTGTTTCCATGGCATAGTTCCCACCAATTTCCTTACTGGTAGTCAAGCCATTGTTTCTTCGCCACATAGGTCCACCGCCACCACCAAAGCGTCTGTTGTTCACGTTATTGATTCTTCCGATAAGTGAGAACTGGTTACTCTTTCCACCATGACTGGAAAAACGATTGATATTGGCGCTGGCCGAATATCTTTCTTCAGTACCACCACCCAGGTCGAAATTACCCACCCAACCTTGATTCATGCCTTTCTTTACGGTCAAATCGAGTACGGTTTCTTCTTCACCATCATCAATACCGGTAATACGGGCATTATCCGATTGTCTGTCGTAAGCATTGATTTTTTCAATCATGTTAACCGGTAAGTTCTGCAAGCCAGTCTTTACATCACCGCCAAAGAATTCCTTACCATCGACCATCAATTTCTTGACTTCCTTACCATTGATTTTCACATTACCATCATCGTCCACTTCGGCTCCCGGCAATTTCTTTACCAATTCTTCCAACATAGCACCTTCCGAAGTACGATAGGCCGAAGTATTATAGCCCAATGTATCGCCCGTAACGGTCACTTGCGGAGCCTCGGCCACCACAACAGCTTCTTTCAACATAATCGCATCTGTCGATAACGAAATCTTGCCTACATTCAAGTTCGGTTTGGAAGTCGAAAGTTGCACTTCCTTCAAGTAAGAAAGATAACCTACATACGAAATTTTAAGAACATATTTACCCGGACGTGCTGACAAGCTGAAATGTCCGCTATTATTGGTTACATTACCCGTCGCCATGGTACTATCCGGCAAAGAGAGCAACTGCACCGTGGCTTGCAAAATAGCCGAACCGTCTTCTTTATCAAAGACTGATCCGGAAACCGTTACGCGGTTTCTTCCTTGTTGCGTCCGATTTTGAGCAGACAAAAAAATAGAGCTAATACCTATTAGCCATACTAAAAACACCAATCTTTTCATTATTATAATCTTTTTTCTTTCTATCGATTTATTGGGTTGGACACTTCCGCACCGCAAAGGTTTAAAAAAAGATATATTTTTTCCCTTAAAATCGACTAATATCCTAAAATCAGCGACAAAAGTAACAAAATATTTGGAGACGCGAACATAATTTGTATAAATTTCTCTATTTTTGCATTCAAACAAAAGAAAACTATGAGCAAACAGAAAGTTATTATATGCCCCAATATCCAGGAAAACCTCGCCCAAACCGCGTGTGAGTGTTCTCACGACAAGATTTTCATCTTAACCGACCAAAATACCCGTGATTGTTGTCTTCCGTTTATCGAGCACATTCCCGGCCTGAAAGAAGCCGGTATTTTATGCATTGAAGCCGGTGACGCACACAAGACGTTGGAAACTTTGGCATCCGTCTGGACATCACTGGGCAACCAAGGTGCCACCCGACATTCGTTGATGATTAATTTGGGTGGAGGTATGGTGACCGATTTAGGAGGATTTGCAGCCTCTACCTTCAAACGTGGTATCCCCTACATCAATATCCCTACTACCTTATTGGCCATGGTAGACGCCTCGGTAGGTGGAAAGACCGGCATCAATTTCAATGGGTTAAAGAACGAAATCGGTGTATTCTCGCCGGCCACCCATGTACTAATTGACACCCGTTTTCTCCAGTCATTGGATCATCCCAACATACTGTCCGGTTATGCCGAGATGTTGAAGCACGGGCTTATCAGCACCACAAGCCATTGGGCCGAATTGCTGAATTTCGACATGAATCAGATTGATTATGGAAAACTTCAGGAGCTGGTTGCCTTGTCCGTACAAATCAAGGAAGACATCGTAGAGCAAGACCCGTTCGAAAAGGGTATCCGAAAGGCCTTGAATCTGGGACACACCGTAGGACATGCTTTCGAAAGTTTGGCATTGGCTCACCAACATCCTGTTCTCCACGGTTATGCCGTAGCATGGGGTATCGTTTGCGAACTCTATTTCTCACACATAAAAGTAGGTTTTCCCAAGGAAAAACTCCGCCAAACCGTCCGATTCATCAAGGAAAACTATGGCGTTTTTGCCTTTGATTGCAAGCAATACGACACACTGTACGAATTCATGACCCATGATAAGAAAAACACTTCAGGCATCATCAACTTCACCCTTTTAGGCGAAATTGGCGACATTCGCATCAACCAATCGGCCAACAAAGAAGAAATTTTTGAGATGCTCGATTTCTATCGTGAAACGATGGGCTGCTAAGAAAAAAGGGAAGAATTGTTTGTATTTTCCAAAATAAGGTGTACTTTTGCATCCGAAAAGTTCGGGATGTAGCTCAGTCCGGTTAGAGTACACGTCTGGGGGGCGCGAGGTCGCTGGTTCGAATCCAGTCATCCCGACACAAAAAAAGCATTGATAATCTGATGATTGTCGATGCTTTTTCTTTTTAGGCAGGTTGCTTGAATACTATGCGTTAGTGCCTGCTATCATTTTCGTTATTTTATTGATAATCTTTCAATAGCTGTAACAAGGCTATGGTAGAGATTAAGCCGCTCTGCCTCCATAATTCTTTGCCGTTCTTATATATAATGAAGGTGGGAACTGACTGAATACGGCAACGATCAGCAATTTCCTTCTCTTTGTCTACATCTATTTCGACTATTTTAGCATTATCGCCTATACGCTCAGCAACGTCAAGTAGTCGCGGCTTCATCATTTTACACGGGCCACACCATTCCGCATAAAAATCGACCAAAACAAGTTTGGACGATTGAATCATTTCTTTAAATCTATCCATATTTCACGCATTTAATTGATAATACCTAAACATAGAAAGGGAGTGAATTGTTTGGGGTAGTTGATGAAAGAAATTATAATATTTAGAGGGTAGTCAAGTAGTCAGATAGTCAGTTTGTTTTTTTGAGAATACATATTTTATTAACATTTATACATTAAATATATATTTATATATTAATTATATATATACATTTATAGTGTAAAATCGATGTTTCAACTAACTGACTACTGACTACCTGACTACCATTGTTTTACAACCACTTGACTATTAAGCAAATACAAATTCAAACACTACAAATTCCCTCTTCAAACCAGAAAAATCGAAAGAAAAAACAGACTTATAAAAGCCTAAAAAGCCATAAGAACCAGCTTGTTTTATCGAAAAGCATTCTTAAATCAGCCATTTTTCGCCTAAAAACGCATGAATTATTATACAAACACCAACATTATCGCCAACAACCTTAATTAACAATTTATCAATCTCAAAAATTTCAAAACCTCGTTGTTTTCATGCATTTTCGCCTGAGTTACAGGGAAAACCAACTGATTTACACGAAAAAACACCTGCATGTTTACACAAAAACGCCTTCGCGTTTTATTAAAATACGAAGGCGTTTTCTTGAAAGGATGTATCAGCATACTTTATTTCAGCTCGATGGTGCAGATACCTACCCGATTCCAAGCCGGCTCGGAGAAGATGTCACCGATGCCGTGACCAATCGCTTCGATACGAGAAGCATCAATGCCATACTTATCCACCAAAACAGACTTCATGGCATCGGCACGACGTTGAGAAAGTTGCAAGTTGTATTCTTCCGTACCTTCTGGCGAAGCATATCCATTGATAACGGCATTCACACCCGGATTATCCTTCAAATAAGTGGCGATGCGTTCGATGGTTGGCATCTGAGAAGGCTGAATCACGGCCTGGTTGAACTGGAAGGCCACGATGGATTCCAAGATATTGGTTACGGCAGGCTCAGCTGGTTGGTTGGCCGCATTCTGACAATCATTCAAACTATTTTGCAAATCCGCTATTTCGAGAGCCGAAGCTGCAATGGCCGCTTCCTGAGCAGCGATGGTTTCACGCATCACATTGATTTCTTCGTTCATAGCTGCCATAGCCAAAGGGTCTACCACCGGCACCATCGCAAAGTGTCGTTGGCCTTCTGAGTTGGCGAAATGATAGGTAAAGCTCGTCAACACTTCGAAACGGGCACGGTCCTTATCAAAGGCTAGCTTTTCTTGCGGAAAGTTTCCCGTCAGGTTATAGACAATGGCGGGACGGATGCCGAACGTCCATGCCTTGCTTTCACCCAGGTTGAAATTGAAATTCAATCCTACACGAGCTGAGATGTCGTTCGTGTCGCCCGCACCTTTCATATAATGATGCAACCATCCAAAACCGGTAGCAGTTTCAATCTCGAACGTACGCGGCATGCCTTCGTAACCACCAAAAAGGTTCATCAGGTTCATGTTGGTAATCAAAGCAAGTTCCGAGGCATCAATGGCCGTTTTGCTTTTTGTCGTGTTGATGTAACCCAAGCCCTGGATTTCTGTACCCAGAATAGGTGTCCATTGCTTGCCGATGCTGAGGCCGAATACCGGACGGGCACTCTTGATGAACGGAGCACCACTCATCTTCATGGTTCCCCCGCTACGATAGCCCATCGACCAATTATCCCAGAAGCCTCCTCCTTCGACCACTTCGATTTGAGCATTCATACCCAGTACCCCCAACAAGGCAAATACTGATAAAAGAATCGTTTTTTTCATACTCATCTAAATTTAGTTAAAGTTTAATATGCGTTTCCCATAATAACAAGAATCCATGCCTTCGGTTCATGTCACGCAATTATTTAACAGAGTTTCTTGGCCGATTCGCATCACATTTCCCCATTTTTTTGTATCTTTCGAACTCCAAAAAGATATTAACCTAAACACCTACTATTATGGTTCAAAAAATAAGAAGTATGATTTGCTCTACAATGATGATGGCCATGACTTTACCGCTTACGGCCCAAGAAAACAACCCACGTCTGATTATCCGTGCCGATGATATGGGCTCTTTCCGGGCAGCCAACATCGCTTGTCTGGAAGGATACAAGAATGGCATTGAAACCAGTATCGAAGTGATGGTCACCACGGCCTGGTTCCCCGAAGCAGCCCGCATGTTGCGTGAAAATCCGGGCATCGACGTCGGCCTGCACTTTACCATCACCAGCGAGTGGGACAACGTGAAGTGGCGTCCGCTCACCCATTGCCCCAGCCTGGTAGACGAGAACGGATACTTCTGGCCCATGATGACACCTCGGGAGGGATACGAAGGACGCTCCATCACAGAGAACAAATGGAACCTGGCCGAAATCGAACAGGAAGCCCGTGCCCAAATAGAGTTGGCCTTGAAAAACATCCCACACATCAGCCACATTTCCGGCCACATGGGTTCATTGGCCTTTGCCCCCGAAGTAGAAGAACTCATGAAACGACTGAGCAAAGAATACCATCTGCCACTCGTCGACTCGGGCACCGCCTTCAAAGAATACGCCTTGAACTACATCGGCTACGACGGACCTAGAGGCACCTCGGCCGAAAAAGAAGCCAGCTTCCTACGGGCACTCGACAAGTTGGAACCGGGTAAGAACTACATGTTCCTCGACCATCCGGCACTGAACAACGAAGAAATGCAAACCGTAGGCCATGTAGGCTATGAAAACGTAGCCACAGACCGCCAGGGTGTGACCGACCTCTTCACCAGCGAAAAGGTAAAAGAAGCTTTGAAAGCCAAGAACATCGAACTTATCAACTACAACGACCTGACCAAATCCCTGCCACGCGGAGAATCATACAAGAAGTTGGATAAGGCCTTCGACAAATACCTGAATGCCGTGCAAAAAGCCGGACAAGACCTGCAT
This sequence comes from Bacteroides sp., assembly GCA_015060735.1. Classification (GTDB taxonomy): domain Bacteria; phylum Bacteroidota; class Bacteroidia; order Bacteroidales; family Bacteroidaceae; genus Phocaeicola. Next base: position 91,777 of record SUXX01000001.1, on the reverse strand, counting down.
AGCATCATGATTGTAAAGGATGGCAAAGTAATCAAAGAACAATGGCTGGGCGAAGGCAAACGCAACACGCCCCATATCCTGAACTCCGTGAGCAAGACCTTTGCTGCTACGGCCATCGGTTTTGCCGTAGCCGAGGGCAAGCTGAAAGTAACCGACAAGGTCATCTCCTTCTTCCCCGACAAGCTACCGGCCACCGTCAGCGACAACCTGAAGAAGATGGAAATCCGCCACTTGCTGACCATGACCACCGGTCACGATGTTGCCCCCAGCATTAGGAAGCTCACCGACAAGGAAGACTGGGTAACTACCTTCCTCGCTGCTCCTGTCGAACATGAACCGGGCACCTTCTATGCTTACAACACTCTGGGCAGCTACATGCTCTCGGCTATCGTACAGAAAGTTACCGGCCAAAAGGCCATCGACTACCTCTACCCCCGCTTGTTCCGTCCATTGGGCATCGTAGGAGCCACCTGGCAAGAAAGTCCGCAAGGCATCAACCTGGGCGGATGGGGACTTTATCTCAAGACCGAGGATTTGGCTAAAGTGGGACAATTATTCCTACAACGCGGACAATGGAATGGCCAACAGATTCTTCCAGCCTCGTGGATAGACGAAGCAACCACCAAGCATACCAACTCCTGTCCTACCCACATGAGATTCGACAACATCACCGAAAATCCGAAGAATAGCGACTGGTTACAAGGCTATGGCTATCAGATGTGGCGTTGTCGTCATAACGGTGTGCGTGCCGATGGTGCCAACGGACAATACATCCTCATCTTGCCCGAGCAAAACACCGTCATCGCCATGACCGCAGCTATCGAAGACATGCAAGCCGAAATCAACCTGGTGTGGAAACACCTCCTTCCGGCCCTATAACCACTCGGAACTTTCCCTAAAAGAATGACCGAACGAAAAATCATACACATCGACATGGATGCTTTCTATGCATCCGTCGAGCAAAGAGACCATCCCGAATTGCGAGGCAAGCCGATTGCGGTCGGCCATGCCGAGCAACGGGGAGTGGTAGCAGCAGCCAGCTACGAAGCTCGAAAGTTCGGTGTCCGTTCGGCCATGTCGTCACAAAAAGCCAAACGCCTTTGTCCGGAGCTGATTTTTGTATCGGGAAGGATGGATGTATATAAAGAAGTATCGGCTCGGATTCACGAAATCTTCCACGCCTACACCGACCTCATCGAACCTTTATCCCTGGACGAAGCCTTTCTGGATGTCACCCAAAACAAGCCTGGCATCTCCCTGGCCGTAGACATCGCTAAAGAAATCAAGCAACGCATTCGCACCGAGTTGCACCTGATAGCCTCGGCCGGCATCTCTTACAACAAGTTCCTGGCCAAAGTCGCTTCCGATTATCGCAAGCCCGATGGACTTTGCACCATCCATCCCGACCAGGCCCTGGAGTTTATCGCCAAGCTCCCCATCGAATCGTTTTGGGGCATCGGCCCCGTTACCGCCCAAAAGATGCACGCCTTGGGCATACACAAGGGAAGCGACCTGCAACAATGCACCCTCGAAATGCTGACCCGCCTGTTCGGCAAGGCCGGTTATCTGTATTATGACTTTGCTCGGGGAATTGATTTGCGTCCGGTAGAGTCTACCCGCATCCGCAAGTCTGTAGGGTGTGAGCATACCCTCGAAAAGGACGTCCATCAATCCTCGTCGGTCATCATCGAATTGTATCATGTAGCCACCGAATTGGTAGGTCGCTTGAAAAGAAGCGAATTTACCGGTACTACCCTCACGCTCAAAATCAAGTTCTACGACTTCAAACAAATCACCCGGAGCATTACCCAGGAAAAGGATTTGATGAACATGGACGACATCCTTCCCCTGGCCAAACGGCTCTTGAAGGAAGTAGATTACAGCCTACGCCCCATCCGCCTGATAGGTCTTTCGGTTTCCAACCCCAAAGAAGAAAAAGAAGAAGGACATCACAACTGGAAACAATTAGAACTGGATTTCGAACCTCCCATCATGTCCTTTTGAAGGCAATTAAAAAATCCGTTTACATCCACTTTATTTGCTCACCTTCTTAAAATGTACTATTTTTGCAACTCTATAAGCAGATAAAGATGAGAATACAAATCACGCCCCCCGATAGCATCCATGCCACCATTCTGTTGCCCTCCTCCAAGAGCATCAGCAATCGTGCTTTGATTATCAACGCCTTGGGGAATGGGCTTTATCCCATCGAAAATCTGTCGGATTGCGACGATACCCAAGTCATGATTCGTGCCTTGAACGGACAACCCAATGACACCATCGATATTCAAGCTGCCGGCACGGCCATGCGATTTCTCACGGCCTATTTATCCGTCACACCGGGCGAACGAATGATTACCGGCACCCAACGGATGCAACAACGCCCCATTCAGGTGTTGGTCGATGCTCTCCGCGAACTGGGAGCCGACATCGAATATGTATCCCATGAGGGTTATCCTCCGTTACGAATCCGGGGTAAAGCCTTAACTCGTTCCGCCATCAGCTTGCCTGGCAATGTCAGTTCGCAATACATTTCAGCCTTGTTGATGATAGGCCCTACCCTTCCTCAAGGGTTAAAGCTCACTTTGACGGGCGACATCATCTCCCGTCCTTACATCAACTTGACCCTACAACTGATGGCCGACTTCGGAGCTAAAGCCCGTTGGGAAACCGACCATGTGCTTGTCGTAGAGCCTCAGCCCTATCAATCCGTTCCCTATGCCATCGAAAGCGATTGGAGTGCAGCCTCTTACTGGTATCAGATGGCGTCCCTTTCTAAAGAGGCCACCATCACCTTGCCCGGACTGTTCGAGAAAAGTTATCAGGGAGATAGCAAAGTGGCCGAATTATTTGCCTCGCTAGGTGTAAAGACCATCCACGAAGGTCCAAACGTCATCCTTCGGAAAGAGGGCAAGCCCATCAAGCGGATGGAATATAATTTCATCAACCAGCCCGATTTGGCTCAAACGTTCGTCGTAACATGTGCTTTGCTCAACATCCCCTTCCGTTTCAGTGGGCTTCAAACCCTGAAAATAAAGGAAACCGACCGCATAGCTGCCCTTATCCGCGAAATGGGCAAATTGGGATATGTGCTTCAAGAATCCGAAGGCTCAGTCCTGTCTTGGGAAGAGAAACGATGTCCTCGAAGCATCGAATCCATCGACACTTACGAAGACCACCGCATGGCTATGGCTTTTGCTCCGGCCTCGCTGGTTTTACCCGATATAACCATTAACAACCCGCAAGTAGTCAGCAAATCCTATCCCCGCTATTGGGACGATTTGCATCAAGCGGGCTTCATCATCAAGGAGATATAAACATTATGTGGTTTTTAATTGTTGCTCTCATAGTATTGACCATCATAGCGATGGTAATCGGAAAGATATACTATCATCGAATCAACCGGAAGATAGAACGTGGCGAGTTGGAAGCCATCCCCGAGATTGTAGAAGCCGATGCCGAATGTTGCGGTCAGCACGAAACATGTGAAAAGGACAGCCTCCTGGCTGCTGTGAGCAAGGGCATCGAATACTACAACGACGAGGAGTTGGATCGCTATCGCGGACGTTACTCGGACGAATATACTGATGAGGAAGTGGACGAGTTCCGCGAAGTGATGCTCACTTGCAAGGACGACGAAGTGGCCGGTTGGTGTCGTAGCCTCCAACTACGGGGCATCGAATTGCCGGATGACTTGAAAGACGAGCTTTTCCTGATTATCGGCGAACGGAGAATTGCACATTAAGATTTTTATAACATCAACCGATATGCTCGACCTGTTTCAGTACACCTTTTTCCAACACGCCTTGTTGGGAAGTTTGTTTGCCAGCATCGCTTGTGGCATCATCGGCACCTACATTGTTACTCGCCGGTTGGTTTTCATCAGCGGAGGCATAACCCATGCTTCGTTCGGAGGTATCGGCATCGGCTTATATACCGGTCTTTCCCCCATCCTTTCTGCGGCCATCTTTGCCGTACTTTCAGCCTTTGGGGTAGAGTGGCTCAGTAAGCGTAGCGATATGCGAGAAGACTCGGCCATTGCCGTATTTTGGACCTTTGGCATGGCTATCGGCATTATCTTCAGTTTCCTGTCTCCCGGTTTTGCACCAGACTTGTCAGCTTTCCTGTTCGGCAACATCCTCACCATTACCGGCACTGATATCGGCATACTGATGGTTTTGTCCGTCATATTAACCCTTTTCTTTGCCTTTTTCCTTCGTCCTATCCTGTATATAGCCTTCGATCGCGAATTTGCCCGTTCGCAACGCATTCCGGTCGCTTTATTCGAGTATATCCTAATGATGTTTATAGCCTTAACCATCGTGGCCTGCTTGCGGATGATTGGCATCGTACTGGCTCTGTCGTTACTCACCATTCCTCAAATGACGGCCAACCTCTTCACGATGAATTTCAAAAAGATCATTCTCCTGTCCATTCTTTTCGGCTACATCGGATGCCTGGGAGGGCTGGTCATCTCCTATCAGTTACAAATACCTTCAGGGGCAGCCATCATCTTTTTCTCAATTATTACCTATGCCCTTTGTAAAATGGGCAAAAGCCTTTATCTTTGCACTTTAAAGCAAATTAAATAATCCTACCTATGGAAATAAAGATTCACTCATTAGACAGCATAAAAGAAGCCGCCCGACAATTCATCGCGGCCATGGAAGACAACACCGTATTCGCTTTTTACGGCAAGATGGGAGCCGGTAAGACCACCTTCATCAAAGCCATCTGCGAAGAATTGGGAGTGACCGATGTCATCAACTCGCCCACCTTCGCCATTGTGAACGAATACCGTTCCGACGAAACCGGCGAACTGATTTACCACTTCGACTTCTACCGCATCAAGAAGCTCGACGAAGTGTACGACATGGGCTACGAAGATTACTTTTATAGCGGAGCTTTGTGTTTCATCGAATGGCCCGAGTTAGTCGAAGAAGTCTTGCCGGGCGATGCCGTGAAGGTAACGATTGAAGAAGTAGAAGACGGCACCCGTACCATTCGTTTAGAAAGCATGGATTAATACTTCTCCTCATGGGTATGCACTATCTGATACAAGGCATTTTTGCGTTAGTAGGCTTGCTTGCCATCCTTGCTTCCGCTTTTAATTGGGACTGGTTTTTCCAGTCTCAAAACACCCGTTTCATTGTGAGCAATGTGGGTCGCAAGCAAGCCCGTTTATTTTATGCTCTACTTGGGATACTGATGATTGCTACCGCCATCTACTTCTTTCTGGAAGTACAGAAGATCTCATAATGCAAAACCGCTATCAAATAACTATGTCATTCAGAGCGAAGCGAAGAAAGTTCCCATGAGAGCCTGTTAAAAACTATTTTCAATTCATCCTGATCAAAAGAAGTTTTCCAGGCTCACCAAAAACAAGACAATTCATATCAATATGTGTTTAGATTTAACACCCATTATTTTCTTCCCATAATTTCTTCACTTCCTCCCTCATCTCCCTCTGCCGAAGCGAAGAAATCGAAGATGCGTCCGCCCATGATTCCTTTGTTTACCAGTATGCAGTCACCCGGCTGCAGGGTGGGAAGCATGGAATCTGTAGGGATACGGAAAGAGGTGAAGCCGATTACTTGAAGCACCAGCCACAACAAACCGAGGATGCAGAGCCAAAAGGCAATAGATAACAATCGTTCAAGAAGCAAAGTAAAAGTATTCATTAATCCAATTATTGAGGAATCAAATGAATAACGAAATTGGAATCTAATTCAGCGATATCCCTATGTTGTTCCAAATGTTCGCGAAAGCGTTTGGCATTCCGATGACCTTTTTCTTCAGCCAATCGATACCATTTTTCAGCTTCCACCAAATCACGTTCCACTCCTTTACCAAGATAATACATGTTGCCTAAATTGAATTGAGCAGCCGGAACTCCTTGCAAAGCTGATTTCATCAACCATTCTGCACACTTCTTTAAATCACGTTCACAACCACGACCTTCACTGTACAAAGCCCCAATATTATATTGAGCAACGGGATGTCCCAAAGTGGCTGCACGCTGATACCAAAACATGGCAGTTCTAGCATTCATCACCGTACCATAACCATTGACATACATATATCCCAAATTGTTCATCCCATCAGCATTCCCATGAGCTGCCGACCGTTTATAATAATCGAATGCTTTCATCAAATTACGTTCCGTACCCCAACCGTGACGATACATTGTACCCAGCCCCAATAAAGCTTGAGGATTACCATTTACTGCCCCATATTGGAAAGCCCGAAAAGCTTTCGAGTAATTCACTTCCACACCATGACCATAAAGATACATCACGGCCAAGTTATTATAGGCATCCGTATTGTTCAAAGCTGCCGACTCATTAAACAAGGCAAATGCTTTCGAATAATCCACACTATCCGCCAAACCACGATAGTACATATCACCCAAAACGAACTTGGAATAGGCAGCAGAGTCTATACCTGCCAACTTCTGGAATAAAGGATAAGCATCCTTGTAATTACGAGCATCGTATAAACTTTTGGCTTTTGTATAAAGCATATCTACATCGCCTAACGTCCAGGCGTAGATGCGATTTCTGTAAGTGATAGCTGTTATTACACTGGCCAACAAGAAACAAATTGCGATTCCAGTCAGGATAGCATGTGATTTCTTCATAACTCAATCAATAAGTAAATTCGACGATATGATATTCAGGATTATCGCTAACACCATAAATTTTTCGTTCTATGGGATTTACTGTTATTATGGATACTCCCTTATCCAACTGATAGCAATACTTTGGACATCCGTTCCAATCAAATACCAACAAGTTTTTGGCCAATAAATCATGCCCCGGCTTATTGACAAACTTTCCATTGTACAACACAAATAGATAATCATCCGTCCCGACAGGACTATAAAAAGCATCCCGATAATAATCCCCATTGGCCTTACTACCCATTGTTGTACCATTATTAAATTCTATGAATTCGGTATAAAAATGGTCAGGGCCATGCATACGTTTCAACAATTCTCCCTTATCGTTATAAAAATCAATTAAGTCCGTAAATATATGACATACGGAAACCCTGTCTTTTTTGTTTGAAGCCGGAATGGCACGAAATGCATTAACGACTTCCAACTCACTATATTCTTTCGGTCCCATCGGATATTTTCCAAAAGAAACATCTTGTTTTTTACCTTCAGCATCAAAAAGATAACATGGTGTATCCGGCCGATAAGAAACACAAACATATTGATTTTCAAGAGTTGCGAGTTCGCTAAACAAAGCTATTTCGTTTAGTTTAATCTTGGAAGAAGGAACTACATTCTCTGAATATACGAATTCGTCCAATGAATAGTTAAAGACATTGGAAGTCATCGGGTCGTACAACTTTAAAGAATCTTTCGAATCTACAAAGAAAGGGTGAATCATATCATTGGCACCTTGCCCCATGATTACCTGTTCATTTACCTTTTTCATTGTATGAAGGTTAAATATATGACAAAGCTTTTCCGTACCTTGATTCATCGTCAACAAAAAAGAATCACGAACCAACAAATGATAAGGATTCATTATATCTTCATCAAATTCCATCATTTTCCCTTGAAGAGGAATTATTTCGAAATCATTCCAGTTAAAGCGATTCTCACCCGAATAAGTTTGTTCTCCTCCACAAGAAAGAAAAAACAAACTCAAAAATAGCCAACAAGCCCAATAATATTTTTTCATCTTTTCTGTTTAAAAGCGTATTTTAAGTACTATTTCTAAAAGTCCAATTTCATCCTATTTAATTTTTGCACAAATGTAATGAAAAATCATACTCTATCAAACGCATCAAGGTGTTTTTTAAAAACATGAAGGTGCTTCAAAAAAATGCCTTGGTGTTTGAGGCAAAACGCCAAGGGGTTTTGAGGCAAATGCCTTGAATTCTCACTTTGTTCTTGGAATTCGTTGAAAATCTGCCAAATCTGCAATGAGTGTATAAGTGTTTGACTATTAAGACGTTGATGTGGCAGATTTAGTGCAACGTGCAGATTATCTACCACCGTATCTTACTGAATGTTTGGATGTTACAGGTCGGTTGCAGATGTTGCAGATGTGATTGAAAAATCATGCTAGAAGACGATGCGTGGTCTTCTAGCATGACGAAGCCCCGTCATCTAGCATGACGAGGCTTCGACAAATATACCTTAAGCTCTTATTCTTCCAAGGAATCTCCATATTCCATTTCGCCTTGAACCACGAAGAATACGTCTTCTGCTTCGTAAGGCCCCATACCGTCCTTCTTGGCTTCCTTGACAACGTAATCCACTACTTCGTCCAAATCAATGTCGATGTAGCCTTCTTCATCCGGCTCGGCTTCCAGACATTCGCTGGAAGTGTAATAGTCGGCAATGACATCCAGGATGTAATACAAATCGTCCTCGGTGAACTTGTCCTTCAAATCCTGAGGAAGATAACTTTGAATAAATTCCACTGTCTTGGCGTCATCTTCCGCACCCAACAGAAAATCGTCTTCCATTCCCATCGTTCGTCTATATTAATAAGGTGAAAAAATCGGAGAAGGGATTAGAGCAATGCCTTTACCTTTTCTTCCAACTGAGCCTTGGTTACGGCACCTACGGTCTTGTCCTGTACTTCACCGTTCTTGATGAAAAGCACGGTAGGAATGTTACGGATACCGAACTTGCCGGTCAACTCGTCGTTGTCATCCACATCGCACTTACCGATAATCACTTGATCCTTATAAGCTTCGGCCAACGCTTCCACATCCGGAGCAATCTTCTTGCAAGGTCCACACCATGTTGCCCAAAAGTCAACTACCAACGGCTTACCTGAAGCCAGCAATTCTTCGAAATTGCTATCTTTAATTTCTAATGCCATAATTATTCTTTGTTTTAGGTTATGTTCTTCGTTTTTATCTGCCGACAAAGATACTAATTAATTTTATAGGACAATAACGATTGGCTCTTTAAATATGTCACTATCTCTTTTTGCAGCGTTATTTTCACTCCTTTCGAAGTCAAGGCCACCGTCTGTCCTTCTTCGTCGCGTATGTAGAAGTTCAGCTCCACATGTCCCGGATTGGCTTTCACCAAAGTAGTAAATTCTTCGATGAATTCGTCGTTTATCTCCGAAAGGGGGAGCGAAACGGTCAGTTTTTCGATGACCTTTTCCTTCACCTCGGGCAACAATTCGATGGTCTTGACCTTCACTTCGTACTCGTCCGGTTTCCATTGCTTGGGCTGACACTTGGCCCTCATAAAGAGAAACATCCCGATGTTGAAAAAATTCTTCTTCTCTACCCATTCGTTACCGAAGAAGGCAAACTCGGCCGAACCGGAATAGTCTTCTACCTTGGCGATGCCGAAGGGATTCCCTTTCTTGGTCTGCCCCTCGCGAACACCTGTCACAATACCGCCTATCACCAAATCACGGTTTTGCAAGGGCTTCAGGTCGTTCAACTCGGCCATCTGTACATTGCAGACATTTTCCAGAATCACCTGATACTCATCCAACGGATGGGCAGACAAGTAGATACCCACCAAGTCGCGTTCACGATTCAAACGGTCCAGATCACTCCAAGCCGGTGCCGGCACGATTTCAGGGGTGGCCACTTCCACCATATTGTCGCCCCCGAACAGGGAGTTGACCGCCTCGGCCTTGTCCAACTGGTATTTATTTCCATAACGCACCAACACTTCCACAAATGTTTCGTCCTTGGCATTCTTCTGAAAGAAATCTTCTCGTTTGATTTCAGAGAAACTATCGAATGCACCGGCCAGGGCCAGGTTCTCAATATTCTTACGATTGCAAGATGACAAATTGACACGTTGCACAAAGTCAAAGATTCCCCGGAAAGGACCATTCTTCTCGCGTTCGGCCAAGATGCTCTGTACGGCACTTTCACCCACACCCTTCACGGCTCCCAACCCGAAACGAATGTCTCCCTTTCTGTTTACGGAGAACTTCAACATACTTTCGTTGATATCCGGTCCCAATGTATTGATACCGGTAGCCTTGCTTTCGTCCATCAGTTTGGTGATTTCGTTGATGTTCGAGATGTTCCGGCTCATGGTGGCGGCCATGTATTCGGCCGGATAATTGGCTTTCAAATAGGCGGTTTGAAAAGCAACCCACGAATAACAAGTGGCATGCGATTTGTTGAAAGCATAGGAAGCAAACTTTTCCCAGTCGCCCCAAATCTTTTCCAGCACCTTCGGGTCGTGTCCGTTCTTCTGTCCACCCGAAATGAATTTCGGCTTCATCTGATCCAGCTTGTCACGCAATTTCTTCCCCATGGCCTTACGCAAAGCATCCGATTCGCCTCGGGTGAAATCGGCCAGCAAACGGGAAAGCAACATCACCTGTTCCTGATAAACCGTAATGCCATACGTGTCCTTCAGATACTTCTCCATCACCGGGATGTCGTATTCAATCGGACTCCGTCCATGCTTACGGTCAATAAAGTCGGGGATGTAATCCATCGGTCCCGGACGATACAGGGCATTCATCGCAATCAAGTCCTCGAAGGTACTCGGTTCCAGCTCACGCAGGTATTTCTGCATCCCCGGCGATTCGAACTGGAATGTACCGATAGTGCGGCCCTCGCAATACAATTGATAAGTGGTGGGATCCTCGATGTCGATTTGGTCAATATCCAACAGAATACCCTTGCTATGTTTGATGTTTTCTACGGCTTCCTTGATGATGGAAAGGGTCTTCAATCCCAAAAAGTCCATCTTGATAAGTCCTGTGTCTTCGATGACCGAACCTTCGTATTGGGTAACCAGCATCTTTTCGCCGGTTTCCTTGTCGTCGGCCGTACTCACAGGCACCCAGTCGGTAATGTCGTCGCGACAAATAATCGTACCACAAGCATGTACACCGGTGTTACGAACATTGCCTTCCAACATCTTGGCATACTTGATGGTGTCACGCAAAATCGGGTCGGGAGAAACTTCGGCCTCCTGCAATTCGGGAATTTCATCGATGGCATTCGGTAAATTCATCTTCTTGCCACTGGGCAACTTGTCGCCAATGGCCTTACACAAACGGTCGGACTCCGACAAGGGCAATTTCTGCACACGGGCTACGTCCTTGATGGCCAGCTTGGTGGCCATGGTGCCATAGGTAATAATATGGGCCACTTTCTCTTGTCCGTACTTTTCCGTCACCCAATTCAAGACTCGACCTCGTCCGTCATCGTCAAAGTCCACATCAATATCAGGCAAGGAGATACGGTCGGGATTCAAGAAACGCTCGAACAGCAAGTCGTACTTGATGGGGTCGATTTGTGTGATTCCCAAGCAATAGGCCACTGCCGACCCGGCCGCTGAACCACGTCCCGGCCCTACCGATACGTCCAATTCTTCTCGAGCAGCCCGGATAAAGTCCTGTACGATAAGGAAGTATCCCGGGAAACCCATCGTCTTCATGATATGCAATTCGAACTTGATGCGTTCGTTGGTTTCTTCGTCCAACACCTCGCCATAACGCTTGCGGGCACCTTCCAAAGCCAATTTCTTCAGATAATCCGCTTCCAGCTTGATGCGGTATAATTTATCGTAGCCTCCCAGTTTGTCAATCTTGGCCTGGGCAGCATCTTCGCTCATCACCACATTCCCGTTCTCATCTTGCGTGAATTCATCGAACAAATCCTTTTCCGAATACTTCTGTCGGTAACCTTCTTCGGTTCCAAAATCTTCCGGGATTTCGAAGTTCGGCATGATGGGAGCATGGTCGATACTATAAAACTCCACTTGGTCACAAATGTCGGCTGTATTCGATAATGCCTCGGGTACATCGGCAAAGAGTTCGTTCATCTCAGCCTTGGTCTTCATCCATTCCTGCTTGGAATAGAGCATACGGTTGGGGTCGTCCAAATCTTTTCCGGTACTCAAGCAAATCAGACGGTCGTGTGCCTCGGCATTTTCTTCATCCACGAAATGTACATCGTTGGTACAAACCAACTTCACATCAAACTTTCGGGCATACTCTATGATTTTAGCGTTGGCTATCTGTTGCAAGTCGTAAGCTTCGCGATTGGCACGCAACGCCGGATTGCTGACTTTATGACGTTGCAATTCCAAATAAAAGTCATCACCAAATACCCGCTTATACCATTGGATGGCTTCTTCAGCCTCATCGTATTTCTCTTGAATGATTTTTCGGGGCACTTCACCGGCTAAACATGCCGAACAGACAATCAGACCTTCGTGATACTTCTCCAATTCCACCCGGTCGGTACGGGGACGCATATAGAAACCCTCCGTCCAAGCCTTCGATACCAGTTTGATGAGATTGTGATAGCCTTTTTCGTTCTTGGCCAATACCACCAGGTGATAACCGCTTTGGTCGGGCTTTCCGTCCTTGTTGAACATTCTGCGACGGGCCACGTACATTTCGCAACCGATGATGGGCTTGAACAATTTTTTCTTCGCCTTCGCCAAATCCTCTTTCGCCTTCGCCAATTCTTCTTCCGGATTCTCGCATTCTATCTTGCCTTTCTCCAATCCGGCTATCCTTTTCTTCAAGTCCTTGATTTCTCCGTTCGTCTTTCCGTTCTTCTTATTTACATAGTTGAAGAACTCCTTGATGCCGAACATATCGCCATGGTCGGTCACGGCAATCCCCTTCATACCGTCGGCAATGGCCTTGTCGACCAACCTTGGTATGGATGCCTGCCCGTCCAAAATGGAATATTGGGTATGAACATGTAAATGGACAAAATCCTGCATAAATTCTTTCATTAAAAAAATCAGCTAAAGATACTTTGCTTTCACAAATCCTGCAAAATCTAGGAGAAGAAGTTATGAACAATTTCGTTTTTTATGTAAAAAAAGGGAATAAAAAAGAGAATGAGCGGCTTTTATTTGCTTTTTTTACCAATAAACCTTATTTTTGCATGATTAATCTGGTTAACTGTCACTATGAACCGACTAAAGAAACTTAAAAAGATAAGACTTCATCGAGAAGGAACCGAAATATTGATTGCCAGTGCCGCTTTGCTGACAGCCCTCAACGGACTTGTCTACTGGGCATGTGAGGGGAATCTGCTTTTCTATCTATCTGCCGCCATCAGCATCTTTGTCTATCTGATGATGGTCAATTTTTTCCGATGCCCTATCCGCCGGTTTGAGCAAGATACCGAAAAGATTGTTATCGCCCCGGCAGACGGTAAAGTAGTTGTCGTACAAGAGGTGGACGAACAAGAATATTTCCACGAAAAGAAATTGATGATTTCCATCTTCATGAATGTTACCAACGTACATGCCAATTGGTATCCGGTAGACGGTGTCGTAAAGCATGTCAGCCACCAAAACGGTAGATTCATGAAAGCATGGCTCCCCAAAGCAAGCACCGAAAATGAGCGTTCGACCGTAGTGATTGAGACTCCCGAAGGACACATGGTTATGGCCCGACAAATTGCCGGTGCAGTAGCACGACGCATTGTCACCTATGCCCAAGAGGGAGAGGAATGCTACATCGACGAGCACATGGGTTTCATCAAATTCGGTTCAAGAGTGGATGTCTATTTGCCGTTAGGCTCTGAGCCATGCGTCAAATTAGGACAGAAAACTACTGGTAACGAAACAATTATAGCTAAATTAAAATAAGAGATTCATGGGCATCCCCATCAAACACCACATCCCCAACCTTGTGACATGCTGTAACCTGTTTTCAGGTTGCATTGCTGCCGTTATGGCTTTTCAAGCCAATTATCAAGCAGCCATCTTGTTTATTATCATTGGGGCCGTGTTCGATTTCTTCGACGGCATGTTGGCTCGCATCCTTCACGTATCCGGTCCTTTGGGTAAAGAACTCGATTCGCTGGCTGACGACATCACTTTCGGTTTGGCTCCGTCGGTCATTGTTTTTTCATTGTTCAAAGAAGTACACTACCCGGATTTCTTAATGCCCGTTGAGGCTTATTTCCCCTACACAGCTTTCATCATTGCTGTATTTTCAGCTCTCCGACTAGGCAAATTCAATATCGACCCCCGTCAAAGCAGTTCGTTTATCGGCTTGCCTACTCCAGCCAATGCCTTATTTTGGGGATCGCTCGTCGTTGGCGGACATTCTTTCCTGACATCGCCAACATTCAACGCTCTATACCTATTTATATTGGTATGCGTTATGTCCTTTCTACTGATAGCCGAGATACCGATGTTCTCTTTGAAACTCAAAGATTGGTCATGGAAATCCAACAAAACCAGCTACACTTTCCTCTTGGTATGCATTCCGTTGCTGTTCATCTTCCGTGCAAGCGGATTTGCTGCCATTATTGTCTGGTACATTCTCCTGTCACTCCTGACACAAAAGAAGGCTTGAGAAGCTTTGGCACGGTTTTTGCATATAGTAGGATAAAAAAAGGAAAATTATGTTTGGATTCTTAGGTTTTATATTCATCATTCTACTTGTCATCATCCTGTTTGCTTTTGCCATTCTAGGAAATTTAGTCCGTTTCATTTTCGGTTTAGGGAAAAGCACCCCCAAACGAAGCAACAACCAGACATCGGCAGGTGGATATACACAAACATCGACTCAAGACACTTATACCGAGCCCGGAAATACCAAGAAGAAAATTTTCGGCAAGGATGAAGGCGAATACGTGGAATTTGAAGAAGTAAACTAGCAAGTCAACGCCTTTGTTGGAAGAAAGTTTTCATTAATTCGGCACATTCATCCTCCAAAACTCCCTGAAGCAACACAGTCTTAGGATGCAAAGCAGTTGGAGCCAAACGCCGAAAGCCCCTTTTCTCATCCGAAGCCCCATAAACCAATCTGCCCAGTTGTGCCCATGCAATGGCTCCGGCACACATGACACACGGTTCAACCGTAACATAAAGTGTGCAATCCGTCAGATACTTACCACCCAAATAGTTGGCTGCCGACGTGATGGCCTGCATCTCGGCATGTGCCGTCACATCATTCAAGGCTTCTGTCAGGTTATGAGAACGAGCTATCACACGCCCCTTGCTAACCACGACAGCTCCAACCGGCACTTCCCCTCTGTCGAAAGCCTTCCGAGCCTCGTCCAGGGCCTGTTTCATATAACGCACATCTTCTTCCATCACCGTCTCATGTCATGCTCATTAAACAACGTGGGATAATCTTCTTCCATCTTTTGATGGATAAAGGCCAATACCGTCTCGCGAAGCCAGCGTGCCTTGTTGGTTATTTTGTATTTCTTGAGATAACTATCCACAATATGCACTTCTTCTTCGCTCATCAGACAAACCATCCGCTGCTTGCGTCTGGGAGTTGTCGAAGGTACCTTTACCCGCTTTTTTACCGTATTTGCCATATTCTTTGCAAAATTAACCTTACTTACGTAATTTCAAAACTTAAAATGCTTATTTTTGCAATAAAATTACAGAATGGCTACACACAACAACTTAGGAAAAGAAGGAGAGGAAGAAGCAGTACAACTATTGCTTCGGAAAGGCTATTCTATCCTTCATCGAAACTGGCGTGCCGGGAAGAAGGAACTGGACATCGTTGCAACCGACCTGCATCAAAAGACATTGATTGTTGTGGAAGTCAAAACTCGCAGAAACACGTCATTCGGTTTACCGGAAGATGCCATCAACACCCAAAAGATCAGACATATCATTTCCTCGACTGATGCCTACCTGCGAAAGCACAAGATTGACTTACCCGTACGATTTGACATCATCACCGTTGTGGGAGAAACATCACCTTTTCAAATGGAGCATATTGAGGATGCCTTCTTTGCCCCTATTTGGTAACCATTAATACCCAACTCATGAAATTTCCGCAAACGACCCCCATCAAGATAGAAAAATTGGCCGAAACCATTTCGACCAATGAATATTTGGCCGAGCAATGTGCCCATGGCAATGTTGAAGAATTCCATACAGTATTCACCGAGTTTCAGACGTCAGGCAAAGGGCAACGTGGCAACTCGTGGGAGTCAGAAGCCGGGAAAAATCTACTTTTCAGCACCGTGCTCTATCCAACGACATTGGAAGCCAAACAACAATTTAATTTATCCATATTAGTGACAGGTAGCATCTTAGATGCCTTAGAGCAATTCACCGAAGGATTTTCCATCAAATGGCCCAACGACATTTACTGGAAGGATAAAAAAATAGCCGGCATCCTTATCGAAAACATACTGGAAGGGAAATATATCTCCCAATGCATCATCGGTATCGGGCTGAATGTCAACCAAAAGGAGTTTCATTCATCGGCTCCCAATCCGGTTTCGTTGGCACAAATTATCGGTGAAGAGCTCAACAGGGAAGAACTGCTTGAAAGAATCTTGCACAACATCGTTGCCGGTTATCGGGCCATGGAAAAGAATTATCCGGGCATCCAAGAAGCTCTTAGGCTATTATACCTGCTAAAACTTTACCGACGCCATGGATTTTATCCTTATCAAGACAAGCAGGGACAGTTCATGGCCGAATTTTATCAGATAGATTCTGACGGACACCTTTATTTAAAGGACGAGGAAGGAAATATCCGCAAATATGCATTCAAGGAAGTAACTTATCTACTATGAACAAGGGGCATCGGGAAATTCTTCAAATTGCCTTGCCGGCTATCGTATCGAACATCACGGTACCTTTGCTAGGGCTGATAGACGTGACCATTGTCGGTCATTTGGGAGCAACCTCTTATATCGGAGCCATAGCCGTAGGGGGGATGTTATTCAATATCATTTATTGGATATTCGGTTTTCTACGCATGGGGACGAGCGGTATGACATCGCAAGCTTACGGTGCCAACGATTTCGAGGAGACTACTGCCCTTCTTGTGCGTTCATTAAGTATTGGATTCTTGGTTGCGACCCTATTGATTCTTCTTCAGGCTCCCATTGAGCGGACGGCTTTCTTTTTGATAGGGCCTTCGCCGGATGTGGAAAAGCTTGCTTCGATCTATTTCCGCATCTGCATTTGGGGAGCACCTGCCGTATTGGGACTATACAGCCTTTCCGGTTGGTTTATCGGCATGCAGAATTCACGCTACCCGATGTACGTGGCCATCACACAAAATTTAGTCAACATCATGGCGAGCCTGGTGTTGGTATATGGGTATGAAATGAAGATTGAGGGGGTGGCCATAGGAACATTGATAGCCCAGTATGCCGGTTTCTTCATGGCCTGCCTTTTATGGAGGCATCACTATAAGCAAGAAGACGGAAAGAAAGATTTCCGAAGTCTGTTCAACAAACGGGCCATGTATCGGTTCTTCCAAGTCAATCGGGATATTTTCTTGCGAACGCTTTGTCTGGTAGCCGTCACACTATACTTCACATCGGCAGGTGCCGGACAAGGAGAAATCATACTGGCGGTGAACACTTTATTGATGCAGCTATTTACCCTTTTCTCTTATTTCATGGATGGATTTGCCTATGCAGGCGAGGCCTTGGCCGGAAAGTACATCGGTGCTAATCAAGCCGAGGAGTTGCATCGGATGATACGCCGGCTTTTCCTATGGGGCATGGGCATCGCCATCGTCTTTACCCTTCTTTACGGGCTTGGTGGGGAAAATTTCCTCCGATTGCTCACGAACGACCAAGCCGTGATCGAAGCTTCTCAAACGTATTGGCTTTGGGTGTTACTGATACCGTTGGCGGGATTTTCGGCTTTTCTTTTGGATGGTATTTTTATCGGAGCCACGGCTACCCGCCTCATGCTTCAAAGCATGTTCGTTGCTTCGTCTGTGTTCTTCCTGACTTTTTTCTGCTTGAAAGGTCAGATGGGCAACCACGCCTTGTGGCTGGCCTTCATCCTCTATCTGTCACTACGCGGAGTGATGCAAAGCTTTTTAGGCAGAAAGATTTTGCGATGAGGCGAAAGTTATGTAAGTTTGCAAAAACAATCAAACAATAAAGAGTATGGCAAGATTTAAAAGAATTCTTCTGAAACTGAGTGGCGAAAGCCTCATGGGTGAAAAACAATACGGGATTGACGAAAAGAGATTGGGGGAATATGCCCAACAAATCAAGGAAATCCACGAAATGGGGGTACAAATCGGTATCGTTATCGGTGGAGGTAACATTTTCCGTGGATTGAGTGGTGCCTCGAAAGGCTTTGACCGTGTGAAGGGCGACCAAATGGGTATGTTGGCAACCGTCATCAATAGTTTGGGGTTGAGCAGTGCCTTGGGAGCAGTCGGTGTTAAGGCACGTGTACTCACCGCTGTACGCATGGAGCCTATCGGCGAATTCTATAGCAAATGGAAGGCCATCGAAGCGATGGAAAATGGCGAAGTCGTTATCATGTCGGCAGGTACAGGCAATCCGTTCTTCACCACCGACACGGGGTCTTCTCTGCGTGGCATCGAAATCGAAGCCGACGTGATGTTGAAAGGAACTCGCGTAGATGGTATCTATACCGCCGACCCGGAAAAGGATCCGACGGCTACCAAGTTCGACGACATCACCTACGATGAAGTATTGAGCCGCGGATTGAAGGTAATGGATTTGACCGCTACCTGCATGTGCAAAGAAAACAAACTCCCCATCATTGTATTCGACATGGATACAGTGGGCAACTTGAAGAAAGTCATGTCCGGCGAAAACATCGGCACGCTGGTACATAATTAAAAAACGCCTTCGCGTTTTAAGCCATACGCCTTCACGTTTATTTTGAAACATGAAGGCGTTTTTGGTATTCCATGTTAAAGAATTTGGATTTTCGCTTAATTTTCGTATCTTTGCACAATCATATACAAAAACAAACATTTATGAAAAGACTGAAAAAAATTTTTATCGCTATCTGTTTAGCAATCATCCCTGTTTTTTATGCGTGCGAAGAAGAGGAAGGCTATGCCATCGGTAACTTCACTACCCCATCCTGGGCAACCATTGCCACCAATGGTGACGGATTCTATTTGTATGACGACACATGGGGTACATTATGGCCCATCAATCAAAGCCTTCACACGGAAAATAATGGTTACCAACCAACCGATGGCCAACGAGTCATTGCAACTTATAACCCGATTTCGGACAATTATTATGAATACGACCATGCCGTTAAAATCCTAAGCCTCACAGAGGTATTAACCAAAGGAGTCGAAATTCTAACCCCAGAGAACGAGGAAACTTTGGGCAATGACCCTATCACCATTCACAAAGGAAACCTCACCATCGGCGGTAACCACATGAATATCATCTACCAACAAGAAATCCCGGCCGAGAACAAACACCGCATCACACTAGTACGTCCGGCATCTGATGATGAGCTTCTAGGAGAAGACGGATACCTCCATCTGCAACTCCGTTACAACACCTACAACGACATCACCGGCTATCAAGCCAGCAACGCCGTATCCTTCAATCTGGAAAGCTTGCCACTCGAATCGGCCAAAGGCATCAAGCTGAAGTTGCATTCCAAAGTCAATGGAGAAGTAGAAATTGAGCTTCCATATTACATCAAATAACTTAAAACAAGGCATTTGTGGAGGTTTTCTTATGAAAACCTCCATTTTGACTCGATGAATAATTGCATAGGTGCAAAAAATAGCTTACTTTTGTTTCAATGAAACATAGTATCAATTAAAACAATAAAGAATATGACAGATGTTAAGACCTGCCTCAGCGAGGCTCAAGACAAAATGGATATGGCCACCATGTATCTGGAAGAATCATTGGCACACATCCGTGCAGGCAAAGCCGACACCCGTCTGCTAGACGGCATCCGCGTAGACTCTTACGGCAGCTTAGTGCCTATCAACAACGTAGCTTCCGTTACCACTCCGGACGCACGCAGCATCGCCATCAAGCCTTGGGACAAGAGCATGTTCCGCGTGATTGAAAAGGCCATCATCGACTCCGACCTGGGCATCATGCCGGAAAACAACGGTGAAATCATCCGCATCGGCATCCCACCATTGACCGAAGAACGCCGTAAACAACTGGCCAAACAATGTAAGGGTGAAGCCGAAAACGCCAAGGTCAGCGTTCGAAATGCCCGTCGCGATGGTGTAGACAAACTGAAAAAGGCCGTAAAGGAAGGCTTGCCTGAAGACGAGCAGAAGAATGGTGAAGAAAAACTCCAGAAGTTGCACGACAAGTACATCAAGACCATTGAAGAACTGTTTGCAGCCAAGGAAAAAGAAATCATGACCGTATAAAGAATAGACGTGCACGGATTAGTCATCAAAAATACGGGAAGCTGGTATCAAGTAAAGACAGACGACGGGAAACTCATTGATTGCAAAATCAAAGGAAACTTTCGCCTGAAAGGGATTCGTAGTACCAATCCCATAGCCGTTGGTGACCATGTACAAATCATTGTCAACAACGAGGGCACTGCCTTCATCAGCGAAATCGAAGACCGTAAGAACTACATCATCCGACGTGCATCCAATCTATCCAAACAATCGCATATACTGGCCGCAAACCTCGACCAGTGTATGCTGATTATTACCATCAACTATCCCGAAACATCCACTATCTTCATCGACCGCTTCTTGGCCACCGCCGAAGCATATAGCGTGCCCGTCAAACTGATATTCAACAAGATAGACCGATACAACGAAGAGGAAACCCGCTACATGGAAGCACTCATCAACCTATACACCTACATCGGCTATCCTTGTTTCAAGGTATCGGCACTGAACGAAACCGGCATCGAAGAAATCAATCAGGATTTAGAAGGTAAAGTGACCTTACTTTCAGGGAACTCCGGTGTAGGAAAATCAACTTTAATCAATGCCATCTTGCCAGAGTTAAGTGTGAAGACCGGAGAAATCTCTGACTATCACAACAAAGGAATGCACACCACCACCTTCTCCGAAATGTTTCCCCTTCCCCAAGGAGGCTATTTGATAGACACCCCGGGCATCAAGGGTTTCGGCACATTCGACATGGAAGAAGAAGAAGTGGGACACTATTTCAAAGAAATATTCGAGCATTCGGCTCATTGCAAATACGGCAATTGCACTCATCGGCACGAGCCGGGCTGTGCCGTCCGAGAAGCCGTCGAAAAACATTTAATCAGCGAGTCACGTTACACCTCCTATCTGAACATGCTGGAAGATAAGGAAGAAGGGAAATACCGGGCCGCATTTTAACCTTAACCCAACTATGAAAAAGCTTTTGTTTTTAGTTGCATTAACCATTCTTGGAGCAACTCAACTGGGAGCCGTTTCCCCACAAAAAAAGAATCAGAAGGCAACCCCTGAAGCCAAAGGAGTAGCCAGTATCAACCGAACAACCGCTGAAGCACACGTCGACTTCCTGGCATGTGACGAACTGGAAGGCCGTGAAGCCGGATGGAAAGGCGGACGCATCGCCGGAAATTACATCATTTCCTGTCTGAAACAAATGGGATTGCAACCCCTGTTTGAAAACAACTATGTACAACCATTTGAAGCTGCACACGCTGAACGCCAAAAAAGAGGACAACGCTGGCAAGTTCATCCAGACTCTATTGCCAATTTGAAGAAGACCGTTCATCAAAAGCTAGATATGCGTAACATCCTAGCTAAAATCGACGGCAAGAATCCAAATGAAATCGTCATCATCGGTGCCCATTACGACCATCTGGGATACGACCCGATGCTGGAAGGCGACCAAATATACAATGGTGCAGACGATAACGCTTCCGGCGTACAAGCTGTTCTACAAGTTGCCAAAGCCTTCCTTGCCACAGGCGAACAACCTGAACGTACCGTAATCTTTGCTTTCTGGGATGGTGAAGAAAAAGGATTATTAGGCTCACGCTATTTTGCCATGACTTACCCTGAAATTAAAAAAGTTAAAGGTTATTTGAATTACGACATGATTGGCCGTAACAACCAAGAAGACCGACCAATGCAATTTGTATATTTCTATACAGCTGCCTATCCAGCTTTCGGTGATTGGCTGAAAAAGGACATCGAAACTTACCGTTTGCAGTTAGACCCAGACTACCGGGCATGGGACAATCCGGTAGGTGGTAGCGATAACGGAACATTTGCAAAATTGGGAATTCCTATCATTTGGTACCACACCGACGGACATCCCGATTATCATTTGCCGAGCGACCACTCCGAACGAATCAACTGGAATAAGATGGTTGACATCACCAAGGCCTCTTTCCTTGCTTTCTGGAAATTAGCCAACGAAAAATATTAAAACTCTATCAGGTGGGTGTGCCGAAAGCACACCCACCTTTTTATATACATTAATCTTAAAAAGTTTGGTTCTATAACTTCCAATCTGTAAATTTGCACCCAATTATCACTAAAAACGTATTAGAAAATGGGATTGTTTATCAAGAAACCGTTTGCTACCCTCGAAGCAGAGGCTAATGAGTCGGGCAGTAAATCGCTCAAAAGAGTTCTCGGACCATGGGGACTCATCGCTTTAGGTGTTGGGGCTATCATCGGAGCCGGACTTTTCTCCATCACGGGAACCGTAGCCGCCGAATATACAGGGCCGGCCATTACCTTAAGTTTCATCATAGCCGCCATTGGCTGTTGTTTTGCCGGATTATGCTATGCCGAATTTGCATCCATGATACCCGTTGCCGGTAGTGCCTATACGTATTCATACGCTACCATGGGCGAACTTATCGCCTGGATTATTGGGTGGGATTTAGTACTGGAATATACCGTTGCGGCTACCACAGTCAGCATCAGTTGGAGTCGATATCTGGTTGTCTTCCTACAAGGGCTGGGTATTGACCTTCCGCCCGAACTCACCGCATGCCCATGGGACGGCGGTATCGCCAACATACCGGCAGCCATCATCGTTATCATCATGAGCCTGTTCCTGGTCAGAGGAACGCAAGAAAGTTCACTCATAAATAACATTATCGTATTCTTAAAGGTATCGGTCATCCTAATTTTCGTTGTTTTAGGTTGGCAGTTTATCAATGCCGAGAACTACACCCCTTATATCCCTACCAACACAGGAGTTCTAGGTGAGTTTGGTATTAGTGGTATATTTCGAGGAGCAGCTGTTGTATTCTTCGCTTTCTTAGGTTTTGATGCCGTGAGTACCGCTGCCCAAGAAACCAAGAACCCGGAACGCAATATGCCTATCGGTATCCTGATGTCCTTGTTGGTATGCACTGTACTTTACATTCTTTTTGCCCACGTCATGACAGGTGTAGCTCATTACACCGAATTTGCCGGACAACAAGGTATCGCCCCTGTTGCCGTAGCCATCGACCATATGGGGCCAACAAATGCTTCCGGTGTCATCACCCCGGCCTATCCGTGGTTGAACCGTGCCATTGTGATGGCTATTCTTTTTGGTTATTGCTCGGTAATTATGGTTACGCTGTTGGGGCAAAGCCGTGTATTCCTTAGCATGAGCCGCGATGGATTGTTACCACCTTTCTTCTCAAAAATTCACGAAAAATACCGTACACCGGCACATAGCAACCTATTGTTTATGGTTATCGTAAGTATCATGGCTGCTTTTATCCCTGCCCGTGTTGCTGGTGAAATGGTTAGTATCGGTACATTATTTGCCTTCACCTTGGTATGTGCCGGCATTTTGATTGTCCGCAAGAGCATGCCTAATGTAGAACGTGCCTTCAAGACTCCGTTTGTTCCAGTTGTTCCTATATTGGGTATCCTAACCTGCCTCTGCATGATGGTATTCTTACCGGCCGATACCTGGATTCGTTTAGTCCTGTGGATGCTGATAGGTTTAGATATCTACGCCGTTTATGGTGTAAAGCATAGTCTATTGGAACACAATGTTCCTCGCCGCAAGGGAATAATGGTATTAAATGCAATGGGAATCGGACTTAGCGTATTAGCTGTCATCACCGGATTATGGCATCAACAAACAGCTGGTTGGGAATCAGACAAAACATTATTGATTATCTCGTTTTTCTTTGCATTCACACACTGTGCCTATTATGTCTGGCGAATGTGGAAACAAACTCATACTAAATAAAAAAGCGGAGTTAAACTCCGCTTTTTTATTTAATACGAATATTACTTACAAGCACAACGAGGTTTCAACTGCTTGAAGAAGTCATTACCCTTGTCGTCTACCAAGATAAATGCCGGGAAGTCTTCTACTTCAATCTTCCAGATAGCTTCCATACCGAGTTCTGGATATTCTACACATTCGATGCTCTTAATATTATTCTGAGCAAGGATAGCGGCAGGACCACCAATAGAACCGAGGTAGAAACCACCGTGCTTCTGACAAGCGTCAGTCACCTGCTGGCTACGGTTACCCTTGGCCAACATAATCATGCTACCACCATGGCTTTGGAACAAGTCCACGTAAGAGTCCATACGACCGGCTGTTGTCGGGCCCATAGAACCACAAGCCATACCGGCTGGAGTCTTGGCAGGACCTGCATAGTAAATAGGATGATCCTTGATGTATTGTGGCAAGTCTTCACCGTTGTCAATACGTTCTTTCAGCTTGGCATGAGCAATATCGCGACCTACGATGATAGTACCATTCAAAGACAAACGGGTAGCTACCGGATATTTGGTCAATTCTTTCAAAATATCGGCCATCGGTTGGTTGAGGTTAATCTTTACGGCATCGCCTTCGCCAGCTTCGCGGAGTTCAACCGGAATGAGTCCACCTGGTTTGTCATCCATCTTTTCAATCCAAATACCGTCCTTGTTAATCTTACACTTGATATTACGGTCAGCCGAGCAAGAAACGCCCAAACCAATCGGACAAGAAGCACCGTGACGAGGCAAGCGGATGATACGTACGTCGTGAGCCATATACTTACCGCCGAACTGAGCACCGAGGCCAATCTTGTGAGCTTCTTCCAGTACTTGCTTTTCGAGTTCTACATCGCGGAATGCACGACCGTATTCATTACCGGTAGTAGGCAATTCATCGTAGTAGTGAGTAGAAGCCAACTTCACGGTGAGCAAGTTCTTTTCAGCAGATGTACCACCGATAACAAATGCAATGTGATACGGAGGACAAGCTGCTGTACCGAGCGACTTCATCTTTTCAATCATGAACGGAACCAATGTAGCCGGATTCAATACCGCCTTAGTTTCCTGATACAAGTATGTCTTGTTAGCTGAACCACCACCCTTAGTCACGCAGAGGAACTTGTATTCCATACCTTCGGTAGCTTCGATGTCAATCTGAGCCGGAAGATTGCATTTAGTGTTCACTTCATCGTACATAGTAAGCGGTGCATTCTGAGAATAACGGAGGTTTTCTTCTGTATAAGTTTTATATACACCAAGCGACAAGGCTTCTTCATCGCAATAGCCTGTCCAAACGTGTTGACCCTTTTCACCGTGGATGATAGCTGTACCTGTATCCTGGCACAAAGGCAACTTGCCCTTGGCAGACACTTCGGCATTGCGAAGGAATGTCAAAGCTACATACTTGTCGTTATCACTTGCTTCAGGGTCGCTCAATATTTTGGCTACCTGTTCGTTGTGTGCACGACGAAGCAAGAAAGACACATCACGGAAAGCGGCGTTAGCCATTGCAGTCAAACCTTCCTTTTCAATCTTCAGGATAGGCTTACCTTCAAATTCACTTACTGACACATAGTCCTTGGTCAGCAAATAATACTCGGTCTTGTCTGGACCCAAATCAAACATCGGCTGATAGTGGAATTCTGGATTTGCCATAATGATTGTACTTTAATTATTAGATGTTAGTTATCAATTAGGACAAAGATAGAAACTATTCTTGAATTTTTCTCTATTCATCTTAAAATCTTTCAAGGAATGTATGTACCTTTGTCACCGATTTTAACTCAAACAGCATACAAATGAAAAGAATTTTACACTTCTTCCTAATGCTTTTCTTATTGACTGCGATTGGCACCCCAGCCCATGCACAGAGAAATGCAAATGAAAAACCGGACAGTATAGAACTGAGACTCCGGGGTATTTACACCAAGCGTGAAGTCATGATACCGATGCGTGACGGAGTACAGCTTTACACCGCTATCTATGAACCAAAGGACAATGCCAAAAAACATCCTATTTTAATGAACCGCACCCCGTACTCTTGTTCACCATATGGAGAAACATTCGACCGGTCACTGAGAAGTTCTTTAAGCACTTACGTAGAAAAGAACTACATCATTGTTTATCAGGATGTAAGAGGACGCTATAAAAGTGAAGGAAAATTTGAACAGGTTCGTCCATTGAACAAAAACAAGAAAGGAAAGAAAGACAAAAAGAACATTGATGAGGCTACCGATACTTACGACACCATTGAGTGGTTATTGAAAAACACTCACAACAATGGCAATGTTGGTACTTGGGGGATTAGCTATGATGGATTCTATGCTACCATGACAGCATCCAGCAACCACCCAGCCTTAAAAGCCGTTTCACCCCAAGCACCAGTTACAGACTGGTTCCGAGGAGACGATCGCCATCACAACGGAGCTTTCACATTCTTGCAAACCACGAATTTTCTCCCAGGTTTGGAAGGACGAAACTATGGAAAAGGAGTAATCAGAGACATTGTGAAGAATGATGTATATACCGACTTCTTGACTTTAGGAACCTTCAAGAATGCAGACGACTTGGTACGCGACACCACAGAAACAATGTGGAATAACATCAAAAATCATCCGACTTTCGATGAATTCTGGCAAGAAAGAGATGCCCGTACTACTTGCTACAACTTAAAACCAGCTATCTTGGTTGTTGGCGGACTTTATGATTCAGAAGACTGTTATGGTGCATGGGGACTTTATCAAGCTATCCGCAAACAATCTCCTGAGACCGAACTTTACTTGGCTTTCGGACCTTGGTGGCACGGAGCATGGACACGACGCGACTTCCAAGGATTCGGAAATGTATATTTTGGCGGAAACAGTTCTGCTTATTACATGGATCATATCCAATATCCTTTCTTCCGTTATTATCTTGAAAATGAAGGTGAAAAGCCTCAACATCCAGTAAACATCTTCTATTCCGGAAAGAATGAATGGGGATTCTATAACCAATGGCCTATCGAAGATATGCAACCGACACCTTATTATATTCATGCTGATGGCTCTGTTTCCACCAAAGCCCCAACCGAAAAGGAATCTTTTACTGAATATGTATCTGACATGGAACACCCAGTGCCTTATACAGCCAATCCGACAACCTATCGTACAAAGGAATTCATGCTAGACGATCAGCGTTTTGCAACAACACGTCCAGACGTCATTACTTTTATGACCGAACCGTTAACCGATACATTAACACTTGCCGGCCCGATAGAAGTAGAATTGATGACTGCCCTCAGTAGCACAGATGCCGACTTTATGGTAAAGGTTATCGACGTATATCCGGAAAACTTCCGTTACCCGAAAGAAGCGACAGATTATTTGAACAATGCACGTTACCCCATGAGTGGTTTCCAACAACTTGTACGTGGGGAATTGTTCCGTGGTCGTTTCCGCACTGGATTTGACAATCCTCAAGCTTTCACCCCGAATGAAATTACCCCGGTAAACTATACGTTATACGATGTAGCACATTCATTTTTACCGGGACATCGCTTGATGATTCAAATCCAAAGTTCTTGGTTCCCTATCATCGACCGCAACCCACAAAAGTTCATTGATACTTACCATTGCACAATAGAAGATTTCTTGATGAAACAAAACATCAAGATATTCCATCAAGAAGGTGCAGCCACCCGATTGCTGCTCCCTGTTGTGAAGAAATAAAGAAAGGTCGGCAAATGCCGACCTTTCTTTATACCAACGGAGAAATCCGTTCTATCAACTCGTTTCCTAAAGCTGTTTTTACTTCGATGTGTTGAAGTACAGCTGTCACAAATGGATTGCTTTCGAACACGCCACGAACCTGTTCAAAGTCTTGTTCTTTCTCTTCCCGAGTTCCATCGGCTCCAAAGCCTGTCATTGCGGACAAAGAGAATTCTTTTTTGGCATCGGCATACAACATCTTGTCCAATCCCACCACAGCTTCTTGCCATTGCTTTACAATGCCAATCACATCTTTGGCTGTAATTGTTTCTGGCTGTAGATGATAAAAGGATAGAATCTTGTCATACGCCCAAGTCCATTCATAGGTATAATAATGACGGTGCATTTCAACAAATCGTTCATGAATCTGCTCAACATCCACCAATACGCCTTGTTCAATGTCATCCATCAACCGTTCTATTTCACTCTTAGGAGCAATCAATCCAGAAATATCCACCCATTCGCCCGACCCGATTTCCGTATCAGGGGTCAAACGGGCACGAATTTTCTCATCACTTTGGAATGGAATTTCTTCCAAACGCTTGATAATCGAGTTTCCTAGGAATTTATGAATTGCAGTTTCATAAAGCTTAATACCATTTCCCAATGATGAATTCTTAATCTTTGCACTTTGATAAGAATAGGTTTCAGAAGTCTCACCAGACACCCGACGTAAATCCTTCAGAATTCGGATTCCTTTCATCATTTTCTGGATAGTATAAGGGCTTAATAAGTTATAATTAATTTGATCCAATCGATTAGTATCTTTCCGCTTATCACGTTTCGGCCATTTCTGAGCATCGCGTATGGTTCCCACACTTCGCAAATTCACTCCCGGAACCAAATAGGTCGTATTCTGCTGTTCTATCAAATAAGAAAAAGGCAGATTAGAAGTATCCGAATGGTTCACATGTCGTCCCATTACCAAAGAAAAGGCTCCCACCTTGGCCGGCCACAAAATATATGAATCCGAAGTTGTTTTTGCCCCACGTTCCAACGCTCCTTGGTGAATAGGACCTAACTTATACATGTGATTGCTTTGATTAGAACCCGAACCGGCATTCATAAACGAAAACATACCAGCTATCAACAAGGTAGATTTATGATGTGTCACCGTAAACGGACCCGCAAAAATTGCACATGCTTCCCCATTTTCTTCCTGACAATTGCTAAAGAACAAAGAGTCTGAAGCCGAATAATTATGTCCCAAATGACAAGCTTGCCCAACAAAGCAACGAGTCAGCATGGTGCCATCTTCCACATCCGAGCCACTCGAAATAATGAAATCATCACACACCACACCATATCCTATATGAATCGGAGCCTTCTGGTTACTGTTCAGACTTCCATTCTTCAAGCGTCCAGTTCCTTCTATCTTGCAATAATCGCCGATTTTCACATTCTTGATATACCCTGAGTCTACAATAGTAACATGCGAACCTATTGTTCCTATTTCTGACGCATTTTCTTCGGCATATCTTTCGATGATTCCACGCATCTTTTCTATGAGAACAGGTCGATGACGATAAAGAGCCATGATATAAGCTTGATGAGCCGACAAACGGTCGTGCATCATCACTTCACGTCCACCCGTTTCATTCAGTACAGCTACTTCCACACCATTCCCGAAACGGCTACGCCCATCCACTAGCAGAATATCTACATTTTCAATAAATGTATAGTCACCTATCTGATAATTGGCTATATAGTTCTTTACATTCTCAATGCAACAATAGTTTCCAACCGAGACATTGTGTAGCGTCACATGATAAAGTCCGGCATGTTTCTTCATTCCCCCAGCCAATGTAAACTCATAATCGAATACCCCTAACCTTACTTTTCCAGAGAAGCGAGTATAAAAGACAAAGTCCGGTTTAAAATCTTGAGCCACTTCGATGTTCGCCCAATCATCGGCCGTACAGGAATGTTCCTGCAAAAGACGAATCTCTTGGTCTGTTAGTTGTCTGTAATCTGTCATCATTATTTTAATTATGTTTATTCAACATCATACGTTTGATAGAGAAAATCATTATAAGGATACTTCTGTACATGAAGTTCTCTCACCTTATTATATACGACTGTTTTTAGTTCATCCAAGTTAGTCTTCTCACGAGCTGAAATAAAGATGCAATTATCATCTAATTTGGCCATCCATGTCTTCATCAATTCTTCCAAGGTGATATTCTCCTTTGTTTTGGGAGTCAAATCATCCTCAGCCTTTTCTACATAGGTATAAGCATCAATTTTATTGAAGACAATCATACCCGGCTTTCCATTGGCACCCAAATCAGCAATGGTTTTATTCACCACCTCGATTTGTTCTTCAAAATCCGGATGCGAAATGTCTACCACATGCACCAAGAAGTCCGCCTCACGAACTTCATCCAATGTAGACTTGAACGATTCAACCAGATCCGTAGGAAGTTTACGGATAAACCCTACCGTATCTGAGAGCAGGAAAGGAAGATTCTCAATGATTACTTTACGAACCGTTGTATCGAGGGTAGCAAACAACTTATTTTCAGCAAAGACTTCACTTTTGGCCAACAGATTCATTAATGTTGATTTTCCCACATTGGTGTATCCAACCAAAGCTACACGAATCATCCGTCCGCGATTCTTCCGCTGGGTGGCCTTTTGCTTATCAATCTCTGCCAATCGTTCTTTCAACAACGACATACGATTCAAGATGATACGGCGGTCCATTTCCAACTGCGTTTCACCAGGGCCGCGAAGACCTACCGAACCTTTACCACCTCCGGCACCGGAACCACCCCCCTGACGTTCCAAGTGAGTCCACAATCGTTGCAAGCGAGGCAACATATATTTATATTGAGCCAATTCCACCTGCGTTTTGGCATTCGCTGTCTGAGCACGCATGGCAAAAATATCGAGAATCAAAGATGTACGGTCCAATATTTTCACTTTCAGCTCCGCTTCGATGTTACGGATTTGCTTGGCCGAAAGTTCATCATCAAAGATAACCATCCCTATTTCACGTTCTTCTTCTTCCTCCGTACGGATGTAGTCACGGATTTCTTCCAATTTACCTTTCCCTACATAAGTCACCGAATGGGCTGCCGGAAGTTTCTGGGTAAAACGTCGCACCACTTTGGCACCGGCTGTATGTGCCAAAAACTCCAGTTCATCCAAATATTCCGTCGTTTTCCGTTCGTCTTGCGTTTGAGTTATCAAGCCGACCAAGATAGCCGTTTCGACTTTTGCTTCTGATATGACAAATTCTTTCATGTATCTACGTTGTATAATCCGCGACAAAGATAGTTTTTTCTTCCATATATAACAAAAAAAGAATGCATCCGGTTGAGATGCATTCTTTTTATTCTTTTCAGGTCAGTATTAATAACCCGGATTCTGCTGTGCAGCGATAGTTGGGTTTACGTCCAATTCGCCTTGCGGAATCGGCAACAACACCTTGAAGAAAGAACGGTCGAATGAACGAGCTTCTTCATTCAATGGTGAGTGATAACCTCTGTCTGCTTCTGAAGTATAGCGAGTGATGGTTTCGTTGTTACGCATAGCATCGAACAAACGGTGACCTTCACCTACCAATTCTTTACGACGTTCCTTACATATACGAGCTACTGTAGCATCCGCTTCAGCCACCGGAGTAGCGTTCGGATTAGCACGAAGAACGATAGCGTTCAAATACTTAGCAGCCTTGTCAGCAGCACTAGTCTTGGCAGCAGCTTCAGCAGCAATCAAATAGATTTCAGACAAACGGATAACCGGCAAACTGTTGAATGTATTCATAGCCAAATACTTGTTCAAGAACACGCGGTCTGTACCATACTTAGCACCGTAATCTTCTGTTTGAGCAGCTACCATTACACCCCAACGGCAGTCATCCATATCTTCGCTCATCATGTTTAGGAAGCTCTTAGTCATGATCATATCAGCATAACCACTTTCCTGATACAAGTTTGCGATACCTTCACGGTCAACCCAGTCAGTAGTACCTGTCATTACGATTTCCAAAATAGGTTCCTTGATGTGAGCAGGGCTCTTCTTATCCCATGCACCGGCATATTCATCGTTTGCCCACAATTCGTACGGGCTGTTGTTGATGATGTCTTCAGCCAAGCTTAAAGCGTTGGCATTGTCACCCTTATACAAATATACACGTGACAAGATAGCCTTGGCAGCCCATGCATTTACATAACCTGTAGTGATGTCTGTAGACAAAGCACCTGAACTGATAGCAGCGTTCAATTCGTTTTCTACGAACGTATAAACTTCAGCTACTGTATTACGACCCGGAGTAGCATCGATACCCAAAGCAGAAGTAACGATAGGCACACCGTAAGAAGCGCCGTTATCGGCTGTATAAGTCTGACCATACACACGCACCAAGTCGAAGTGTGCCAACGCACGGAGCACTCTCGCTTCAGCTGCCATTTCAGCAATCCATGCTGCATCACCGGTCAAGTTACCGCTTTCAGCAGCTTCAATCACACGGCTGGCACGACGAATTACACGATACGGAGTAGTCCAGATAGACGGAGCATCCGATGCTGTACGATAAGTGAAACCATACATAGAAGTAGTACGGCTACCAGAAGGCTCATTCTGAATATCTTCGCCACGAACATCGGCATAATACCACATACGGGCACCATAATAATCGTAGTAGCTAGAGCTACCTTTGAACATGTAGTACATACCTGTACGGGCACTGTACAATTCTTCATCAGTGGTAATGGCAGTGCTTGCATCTACACCATTACTCGGTTCTGTGTCCAGCCAGTTGTTGGCACATGAAGTCAGAGCCAACACAGCGAAACCACAGACAAATGTTTTAAATATATTCTTTTTCATGTCTTTTAATCTTGATTGTTTTTAGAATCCAACTTCAATACCGAATGTAAATGTTCTCAAAGCAGGAGCTTCGAATGTACAAAGACCGTCTGCCGGAGTTTCAGGATCCACAATCAGGTCATCGCTCTTCCATGTCAACAGGTTGTTGGCAGCAAAATAAGCTCTCAACTTGCTGAGACCTGCACTCTTAATCCAGTTCTGTGGCAATGTGAAACCTACTGTCATATTCTTGATACGCAAGTGGTCAGTAGACATCAACCAACGAGAAGATTGAGTAGTATAATATTCGTTACCGTATACGAAACGAGGAAGTGCAGCATTGTCACCCGGTTGCTTCCACATCTTGTCGATATCATAGAATGCCGGAACAGCACCATAATAAATATAAGATGCATTACCACCGTTAGCATTCTGCCATGTAGCATAGTTAAATGCTTCACCACCCAACGAGTAAGTCAATGTCATGTTGAAGTCGATGAATTTCCACTTCACAAAGTTAGTCAAACCACCTTGAACAACCGGATCCGGCTTACCAACAATCACCTTGTTTACCTTAGTCAAATCTTCGGTCTTTTCGCGAGCGTCTGCTCCGTCACCGTTGATGTAGTACCATTCGTTACCTGTTTCAGGGTTCACACCTGCATATTCGTACAAGTAGAATGAGTTGTAAGCTTCGCCTTCGCGATGAATCAAACGACCATCGATGATTTCAGTCTGCATACCATCCAACTTCACCAACTTGTTCTTATTGTGACCGATATTGAATGAAGTAGTCCACAACCAATCCTTTGAATCGATATTAGTCGAGCGGAGTTCCACTTCGATACCGGTGTTCTTCAATTCACCTACGTTCATCAATGCTGATGCACTGTTGTAACCCGGAACGTAAGAGATAGGTTTACTCATCAACAAGTCTGAAGAAGTACGGGTATACCAGTCAACAGTCATTGACAAACGATCCCACAAAGTAAGGTCAAGACCAATATTCAAAGACTTGTTCTTTTCCCACTTCAAATCCAAGTTACCGGCATTACCTTCTGCCATACCACCCAAACCGTTGTACATCCAACCGTAAGAATACAAAGTCATGTAACCATAGTAGCTTGAAGGCAATGTACCGTTCACACCGTAAGAAGCACGGAGCTTACCATCAGTAACAACACTCTTCAAACCTTCCATGAAGCTTTCTTGCATGAAACGCCAAGAACCTGATGCCGACCAGAATGAACCCCAACGGTTGTCACGAGCCAAACGAGAAGTACCGTCCATACGATAAGAAGCACTTACATAATACTTGTCAGCATAGTTATAGTTCAAGCGACCCAAGTAAGAAACCATCTTCGAGCGGTCCTTGCCTGATTCTGCGTCTCTTGTACCGGCATTCTGCAATTCAGTCTTCAAACCCGGATAGTCGTAACCGCTTGCGTAAAGCCATGCATACTGATAGTCTTCAGTTTCGAAGCCCAACAAAGCATCTACATTGTGCACTTCATTGAAAGTCTTGGCATAAGTCAACTGAGTCTGAGTGTTCAAGCGTTCGTGAGTAGCGATAACGCGTTGCAACAAGCCGTTGTAGTCATCACCGTCACCTGAACGACGATCCCAGAATGTATCAGATGTATTGTTGATATAGTCGTATGACAAAGATTGACGGAGGTTCAAGTTGTCCCAAATGTTCCATGTAGCAGCCAATGTGTTCATAGAACGAGTTACGTTTGACTTGTTATAGTTATAAGTCAAGCTCTGCAACGGGTTAGTACCGCTGGTGATAGGGAACCAAGTGCTCCAGCTACCGTCTTCTTCGTAAGCAGTCATTGCCGGAGAAGTTGTCCAAGATACAGCCATCCATGGAGAAGCGAATGAAGTACCTTCGTTGCTCAACTTCTGGTTAGTCTTAGAGAACATAGAGCTGGCTTCCAACTTCACGCGACCGGCCTGATGGCTGGCGTTAACAGTACCTGTCATACGTTCCAGACCTGCACCCAAAGTAACACCTTCCTGCTTAGTATAAGACAAAGAAGAATAATACTTAGTCTTAGAGTTACCACCTGATGCACTTACTTCGTAGTTCTGGTGATTACCGTTCTTAATCAACAAATCTCTCCAGTCAGTCCAACCGGCTGATGGTTTACCTGCGAAAGCTTCAATGTTTTTGTCAGCGAAAGCAGTAGCGTCTGATGCAGACATACCGTTATCAGCAGCATAGTTTTCCAAACCCCAGTGTAACAATTCGCGACGCTTGTCACCATCCAAAGTCGGACGATAGTCGATAGCTACGTTAGAGAAACCCCAGTCAGCCTTGAAGTTGATATTAGTCTTACCTTCAGAACCCTTCTTGGTATTGATAACAATTACACCGTTGGCAGCACGCGAACCGTAGAGTGAAGCGGCAGCAGCGTCCTTGATAACAGTCATTGACTCGATGTCGTTACTGTTCAAGGTAGCCAACAAGTTTGTACCTGCGTCAGCATAACCGAATTCAGCTACGTTACCACTGGTCATAGGCACACCATCAATAACGAACAACGGGTTGTTACCTGCATTGATAGAACCCATACCACGAATCTTGATGTTTACAGCAGCACCCGGCTGACCAGACAATGAGTTCAGCTGAACACCTGCTACAGTACCGGCCAACTTATCTTCTACAGATACAGTCGGAACGTCCTTCAAGTTTTCAGTCTCCATAGTCGAAGCAGCACCGGTAAATGAAGATTTCTTGAAAGTACCGTAACCGGTTACCACCACTTCATCCAACATTTCATTGTCAGCTTTCAACACCACAATCATGTTTGGCTTGATAGCCACTTCCTGCGTACGCATACCGATGAAAGAAATCATCAAAGTTTTCGCAGAACTTGGCACATTTGATAATTCAAACTTACCGTCCATATCAGTAACTGTACCTTGAGTGGTACCTTTCACTAATACAGAGGCGCCTACTACAGGTAAACCGTCTTCTTCCGACGTAACCACACCGGTTACCTTCGCAATCTGAGCGTTTACCAGACCAATACCTATAAATAGGCAGGTCATCAACAGCATTAATTTTCTTTTCATAAAAATTCTCTCTAAAAGTTTAACTTAACATTAATAAATTAATTCACTCTGTCAGTTGGCAAAAATATTAATAATCTTTCAATTATCAAGTCATTATTTGTGAAAAAGTCCATTTTTGCCCCTCTTTTCTATGCTTTTCAGCACTTTTTTGCATTAATCTTGCATCATTCTTTTATTTTTATTCAGAAAAGAGAGGCTTTTCAAAGAAGCGGGAGTAAACCTATTTTTTTGATTTAGCTTTCTTTTTAACGCTTTAATGTTAAATTTTCTTCAACACGAGAATTATGAGAAAGATCAGCTATCGACCCGTCTACAACAGGAAAAAACGTCTGAATGCCCATGGCACCGCATTGTTGCAAATAGAAGCTTACTTAATGGGGAAAAAGATATATTTCTCTTCCCATATTTACTTGAAACCCGAACAATGGGACAAAAAGAAACGAATCATTATAAAACATCCTCATGCGGAACAGCTCAATCGGATGCTGAGAGAATTCATCCTACACCTGGAACAAAAAGAATTAAATTTGTGGAAAAGTGGGCATGAGGTGACACTCGACCACTTGAAAGGCAAGTGCAATCCGCAAGCTTCACCTTCCTTCCTGCAATTTATTAAAGATGTCATCTACGCTTCTCAAGCCCGAGAAAGCACCCGAAAGAACCGAATGACCACATGGATCTTATTACGGAAATTCTGTCCTACGCTGACCTTCGAGGATGTAAACAGCAAATTCATCTTCGACTTCGAACATTACCTTGTCGAGAGCGGCCTACATGTCAACACCGTAGCCAAGCACATGAAACACTTGAAGGCCTTTGTCAACTCGGCCATCGACAGAGGTTATCTCAGCATGGAAGACTATGCCTTCAGAAGGTATCGCATCAAGACAAAGGAGTTTAAGCATGCCTTTCTGCTACCGGAAGAAGTACAAAGGCTGGAAGAATTGTCATTGGAGGGGCGTCATTCTTCATTGGAACATGCGTTGGACGCCTTTCTGTTTTGTTGTTATACCGGGCTTCGCTATTCCGACTTTACCAGTCTGAGCGAGCAAAATATCCAGCGAATCAACGGGAAACCATGGATTGTGTTTAAAGCCGTAAAAACCGGCGCGGAGGTTAAATTGCCTTTAGCCTTGCTATTCGAAGGCAAAGCCTGGAAGATGCTTCGAAAGTATGGACACCACTTGTCCGGTTTCTTCAAGCTGAAGTCCAACTCCAGCATCAATAAGAAACTGATTCGCATCGGGAAACTGGCGGGAATCAAAAAGCATTTTTCTTTCCATTCGGCACGCCACACCAATGCAACACTGCTGATAGACAAGGGTGCCAACATTACCACCGTGCAGAAGCTCTTAGGACATCGCAATATTTCCACCACTCAGATTTATAGTCAAGTGATGGAAAGAACATTGGTGAAAGACCTGAAAAGGTGCACTAAAACAAAGAGGTAGAAAAAGAGTAGAAAGAAGAAAAATGTAGGAACTATCCCCCTTCTCCGGATACATTGACACGTTTCTCGGCTAGAATTAGTCTCTACATGCTGAACAATTAGCTTTTCCACATTACGTGGAACGCCCTTTCCACAGAATGTGGAACAACTATTCTATATACTGTGGAAAAGTTTATCCACATGTTGTGGAAAAGCTAGTTGCTCAAAAACTATCGATTAATACTTCTAGAAGCGAAAGCTAATATTTCAAGTACACAGCCATAGATGAGTCAGAGACAAAATTGAATACACCTTATTATATATATAGGTAGAAATATAGGAACAAAGCATCACTCAAACAAAGGATAATGGATGTAAGCTAAAAGACTTACCGTAGGTGAGCGAGTGTAGCATACAGGGTGTAACTCTCATAAAGACAGCACAATAAAGGGATGCATAGTTCTGCGAAGACTTAGTGTACTAAGTTCTGCGAAGACTTTGATGATTTCTTTCATCGGTATGCGTACGCAGGAAGTGGCTATCAAACCAAATTTGGTAATTTCTTTGAAGGCCGATAATGCCATGTTGGACGAAGTAATGGTAGTAGCTTATGGTACTGCAAAGAAATCTTCGTTTACAGGTTCGGCTGCAACCATGCGTGGTGACAAGATTCAGAAGATGCAAGTATCGGACATCTCCAAATCATTGGAAGGTGCTGTAGCAGGTGTACAGATTGCTTCTTCATCCGGTTCTCCGGGTACAAGTGCCAGCATCCGTATCCGTGGTATCGGTTCTATTTCCAGTAGCCAGGAACCGCTGATTGTGGTAGATGGTGTACCTTACGAAGGTTCTTTGAACTCTATTTCTACACAAGACATCGAATCATTGACCGTATTGAAGGATGCAGCTGCAAACTCTATGTATGGTGCCCGTGGTTCTAACGGTGTTATTATCGTTACCACTAAGGGTAGCAAGAGCGGTAAGGCCAAGATTAACTTCGAGGCTCGTTATGGTTTGAACACACGTGGCGTAGGCAATTACGACATCATCAGCGATGCCGGCGAATATTACGAAATGATGTACGACTCATATCGTAACTCACTCATTGGAAACATCGAAGGTGACGTTAACCAATATGCTGCAGAAAACTTGATTGGAAAGGTCTTGAAATACAACAAGTTCAAAGGGGTTGCAGATAATGCATTGATTGACCCTACAACCGGCAAATTGAATGCTTCGGCTAAGGATTACAAGTGGAACGATGACTGGACAAAAGACCCGTTCGAAAACGGTTCACGCCAAGAATACAACGTCAACATCTCCGGCGGTAACGACAAGACTCAGGCTTATGCTTCTTTGGGCTACTTGGAAGACGAAGGTTACATGGTGGGGTCAGGTTTCGAACGTATCTCTGCCCGTGTAAAGGTTGACCAAAACATCGGTAAGCACTTCCGTGTAGGTGGTAACATGGCTTACTCAAACACTATCCGTAGAGCCTTCGGTTCCGAAAGTGGCGGTACTTACTCGAACATCTTCATGTTCTCCCAAAACATCGCCCCTATCTATCCGATTTATTTGTATGATGCTAACGGTAACTTGATGTACGACGAAAAGGGTAACGTACGCTATGACTTCGGTTCTGAATACGCACGTCCTTATTCAGCCGAACAAAACCCACTAGCTACAGCCAAGGAAAGCCTTAATAAGTTCATGTCCGACAACTTGAGTTCACGTGGTTACTTTGAAGCAAACTTCTTGAACGACTTCAAGTTCACTTTGAACGTAGCTTATGACGTATTCAACAATTCAAGCGTTGAATTTGCAACTCCGATTGGTGGCGATGCTTACAATGTAGGAGGCCGTGGTTACAACTACACCAGCCGTCGTGGTGCATTGAACATCAACCAATTGTTGAACTGGACACGCGAATTCGGCGAACACAACTTCAACGTATTGTTGGGTCATGAAACAAAAAATGACAAGTACAAATACTTGGAAGGTCACATGACTAACTTTGCTGACCCGACCAACCCGGATTTCAGCAACGCTTCTCAATATCAAGGCTTGACTAGCTACAGTGCCGAATATGCATTGGAAGGTTATTTTGCTAAGATGGATTATGACTATGCTGATAAATACTACTTGACAGGTTCTATCCGTCGCGACGGTTCTTCACGTTTCCATAAAGACAATCGTTGGGGTACATTCTGGG
Organism: Bacteroides sp.; assembly: GCA_015060735.1. Lineage (GTDB taxonomy): Bacteria > Bacteroidota > Bacteroidia > Bacteroidales > Bacteroidaceae > Phocaeicola. The sequence goes on along the minus strand of SUXX01000001.1, from coordinate 52,621 downwards.
CCATCGGTGGTTCATGGAGAGCCAAGGAAGAAGCCTTCTTGAAGGATGTTGCATGGTTGGATAACTTGAAAGTGAAAGCGTCTTTCGGTACTCAAGGTAATGATAACATCTTGACTTCAAGCGGTGCTACCATTTGGAAAGCCTATTCAGATTTGTACACCGTAGACCGTGTTGACGGTTCGGCTGCCTTTACCAAGTATTTGCGTGGCAACAAGGATTTGACATGGGAAAAGAGTAACAACTTCAATGCCGGTATCGAATTAGGCTTGTGGGAATGGTTGGACTTCAACTTTGATTTCTTCATCAAGGAAACTAAAGACATGCTTTACTACAGCCCGCTTGCTTCATCAGAAGGTAGCCCATCCGGTATCTACCGCAACGAAATGGACATGAAGAATACCGGTATTGAATTCGAAATCAATGCAGACATCTTCAACACTGAGAACTTCAAGTGGAATGTATCATTGAACGGTACACACTACAAGAACGAATTGACCAAGTTACCGGTATCTAAACCTGCCGATAAATATCCTGACGGTTACCAAGCTGGTATGTATTGGAGAAAGTTGGGTGGTTCATTGTATGATTTCTACACTTATGAATACGCCGGTGTAGACCCGGAAACAGGTTCACCGTTATATAACAAGTATTTAACTGACAACAACGGTAACGAAACCGGCGAAATAGAAAAAGTCAGCACAATTACCGATGCTACAAGACGCCAAACAGGCAAATCGTCTATTCCTGATTTCGTAGGTGGTCTTTCTACTACCTTCGAAGCATACGGTTTCGACTTGTCTATCCAAACAGCTTTCCAATTGGGTGGCAATGTATATGATAGCAACTATTCCGGTTTGATGAATTCAGGTGACGCCGGTCAGAACTTCCACAAGGATATGATGAACCGTTGGACACCGGAAAACACCAAGACCAATATTCCGGCATTGGGCTATCAGATTCAAAGCCAAGGTATCGCACAAGGTAACTATGTGGATTTCTTCTTGACAGATGCATCTTACTTCAGCTTGCGTAACGTAACTTTGGGTTATTCTTTGCCGGAAAACTGGATTCGCAAAGCAGGTATTGAGAGATTACGTGTTTATGTTACAGGTGATAACCTCTGGTTGAAGTCTAAACGCGAAGGTTTGGACCCACGTATGTACTTCAGCGGTGATACGAAGTTAGGTTACTCAGCCGTGAGAACATACTCACTCGGTCTGAACTTGACATTCTAATCAAACTATCAACTAAAAAAACAGACAAATATGAAATTTACAAAATATATCGCAGCAAGCATGATTGCTCTTGCAGGTCTGACTGCATGTAGCGACTCATACCTTGATACTGATTACACCAATTATTTGGATGAAACTGCTGCGGCTGAAGCAGCTGGAAAGAATCCGGATGTATTCTTAAATGGTATGTGGTCATGGATGGTCACTTTCAACCAAACAAGTAACAATGCCCACGACGATTTCGGTTACATGGGTTCACTTCATGCAACCGACATGATGGCAGAAGATATTGTTATGCAATCTTCACACTGGTTCAATTACGACCACCAACTTGACAACCATCAAGAGCCATACCGTCGTACCCTCTGCCACTGGTTGAACTATTATACCATGATTGCCAAGTCTAACGAAATCCTCAGCCTTTATCCGGAAGGTGGTGAAACTGCCGATCAAAAAGGGTTGATTGGACAAGCACAGGCTATCCGTGGTTTAGCTTACTTGCACCTAATTCAGTTGTACCAATTCGCTACAGCTGCAGACGGTTCTGTGAACGTAGATGCTCCGGGTGTTCCTCTTATATACACTGCAGCTGATGGCAAAACAGAAGAAGAAATCGCAGCAGCAAAGGGACGTAACACAGTGGGAGAAGTTATGGCTCAAATTGAATTGGACTTGACCAACGCTGTTGAAAATTTAGAAGGCGGTTACAAACGTCCGAACAAGAACTATGTAGACGCTAACGTAGCTTACGGTATTTTGGCACGTTACTATTTGTTGGCAAACAAGTGGCAGGAAGCAGCCAATGCAGCCAACAAGGCTCGCCAAGGCTATACAATGATGCCGGCTACTGCAGCAGGTCTTTACGACGGTTTCGTGACAATCAACAATCAAGAATGGATGTGGGGATTTGCTCACACAACTGAAACCCAGACAACTTATGCATCATTCTTCTCAATGATTTCAAACATTGCTCCAGGTTATGCAGGTATCGGTTATGCTCCACGCTTGATTGACGTTCGTTTGTACAACCAAATTCCGGATACCGATGCACGTAAGAAGTGGTTCAACGGTCCGGAAGGTGATGAAACTCAACCTACTCAGGCAGCTTCATTACCATATGCAAATGTGAAGTTCGGTCACGTAAGCGACTGGTCAGAAAACTACATGTATATGCGTGCTGCTGAAATGGTCTTGATCGAAGCGGAAGCATATGTACGTATGGGTGACGGTGCAAAGGGTGCTCAAGTTTTGAAGGAACTGATGAGTGCACGCCAACCGGATTGGAACATGACTTCTGTTACACTTGACGACATCCATCTCCAACGTCGTATTGAGCTGTGGGGTGAAGGGTTTGCATACTACGACTTGAAGCGTTTAAACAAAGGTATCGATCGTACATACAAAGGCAACAATTACATGCCGGGATATAACATCGCTGTTCCTGCACGTGACACTCGCTGGATTTACCAAATTCCTTTGAAAGAAATTCAAGAAAATGACTTGATTAACGAAGAAGATCAAAACGTATTGTAATTCTTCTACATAAGCAAAAGAGAGGGTATGTTAACATACCCTCTCTCGTTTTTTTACCAATTAACATGAAAAACGACAGCCTAATCTTACTTTTCAGAATAAAATACGATGTATTCAAGTTCAATTGGACGACACACTCCGGGATACTTTACAACAAATCAATGAAAAACGCTTGCCAATACTTTCAAGGCCGGCAAGCGTTAGTTGATGAAGGTTTGCGTAAAATTTAGTACCGAAACCCGCAATGTGAAGCGTTGGTTAGTGGAATAATCTTATTTGACCAAAATCACTAAATATCGAGACACGCTCCAGAATTTACTCGGATTAGTAATCTTTAATGTCAACTGTCCTTTATCATCTTCTACCAATTCATATGAACCGGCCGGATGAGTGGTCAATAGTTCTGCATTCTTGCTATACAACTTGATTTCCTTGTCTGTCCGGATATCAATCGGAGTAAAATAGTCTTTGTTGAATTCAGAATCAGCCAAGACCTTTGTTTTTTGTAAGAACTTGGATTCAATAATCTTCTGCTCCTTTAATTCTGACTTTGTGCCAAAAACAAACCAAGCGGTATTCAATGCTTTGTCTTGACTAGCCACAACCGCAGCCTTCGCCTCATTTTCGGCAACCAAATCGGCTACATTCTGATTCAGCCCGGCAACTGCATCATCCAACTCAGCGATACGGATATTCTTGGAAGCCAACTCCATTTGCAACGTCTCAATCTGCTCAGTCCGAATCTGTAGTTCCTTATTCAAGTTAGCAATGGCCTTCTTAAACTGGGCTGAATTATGTTGACTATTCTTCAATTGTTCTTCCAACTTGGCTATCTGCTCGCGATTGGACTGCAATTTTTCACTAATGAAACGGATATCTTCTTTTATTTTTTGAGATGCGGACACCCCTTCTATCGCACCACTTTGCAAGTCAACTCGGTTTTCAGCCTCATTTATTAATCGGAAACCTTCCTGTACTTCATTAAATGCCGCCATGATTTCATCCAGTTCGGCATCACGGTTGGCCAAAACATAAGTCAAGGAATCGTTTTCAGCCTTCAATGTCTCATTTTGTGCCATATTTCCACACGAAGATAATACGGCTACACATACTGATAGGAATAATAGTTTTTTCATACGTCTCATTTTTAGTTAGTTTTCTTTTCCACTTAAAACAATCACAATTTCACCCCGTGGCTCATTTGCAGTGAAATGTGCAATAACTTCTGTTAATGTTCCCCGAACACTCTCCTCATGTAATTTTGAAATCTCTCGGCATACCGCTACCTGACGTTCAGGGCCGAAGTATTCGACAAATTGCGTCAAGGTTTTAACCAAGCGATAAGGCGATTCATAAAAAATCATCGTTCGAGTCTCTTCTTGCAAAGACACCAATCGCGTCATTCGCCCTTTCTTCTGAGGAAGGAAACCTTCAAAGCAAAAACGGTCATTAGGTAGTCCGGAAGAAACCAAGGCGGGCACAAAGGCGGTCGCACCCGGCAGGCATTGTACTTCTATCCCATTTCTCACACACTCTCTGACGACCAAAAAACCTGGGTCAGAAATGGCGGGCGTACCGGCATCTGAAATCAATGCAATCGTCTCTCCTGCCTTCAAACGGTTTACTATGCCTTCTACCGTCTTATGTTCATTGAACTTATGGTGTGAGGTCATGGCATTCTTGATTTCAAAATGTTTCAGCAAAATACCGGAGGTTCTTGTATCTTCTGCAAGTATCAGATCAGCCTCTTTCAGTATTCGGATGGCTCGAAAGGTCATGTCCTCCAAATTCCCTACTGGTGTAGGTACCACATACAATCTTCCCATAACACGATGTTTTTCTTAATCTTTTAGACAAAAGTAAAAAGAATTTGGAAGTACAACATCAATTCCATCCATAATTTAACAGAAGTTGCCTAATATTTCTGCAATTCCACCTTTTATCACTAATTTTATCAACAATTCACACCGTTTTTTGTTTCATAAATCGTATTTTTGTGCATCATCGTGATTCAAAAGGCTTATGTTGGAAAAGAAAATAACATTCGATAGTTTCATTCGGGGGATTATCACTATCCTTATTATAATAGGTGTATTATATTTGGTGAATTACCTGAGCAGTGTGCTGCTCCCTTTCTTCATTGCCTGGCTCATTGCCTACATGATTTATCCGATGGTCACATTTTTCCAATACAAGCTAAAATTGAAAAACCGGGCTTTATCCATCATTGTCACATTGATGGTGTTAACGGGAGTCCTGACTTTGGCTTTCGTATTGCTGGTGCCACCCATCATTGACGAATTCGGTAAGTTGCAAGAATTACTAACCGATTATTTCATCGAAGGTTCTAAGCAAGCAGCTATTCCGGGCACATTGGCTAATTTTATAAAAGAACACATCGACATGTTACAAATACAACGTGCTTTGAGCGAAGAGAATCTAGCACAAACGCTCCAGCAGGTTCTTCCTAAGGCTTGGAGCATCTTCACTCATTCGGTAAATGCCGTTTTCAGCATTTTCGCCCTTTTTATCACCTTATTATATATGTTCTTCATCTTGCTGGACTACGAATCCATTGCCAGTGGTTGGGCCGGATTGGTGCCGGGCAAGTATCGTCAGATGGCTACCCGTATTGTCAACGATGTGAAAGAGGGCATGAATAAGTATTTTCGTGGACAAGCCTTGGTAGCCTTTTTAGTTGGCGTACTTTTCAGCATCGGATTTTTAATCATCGACTTCCCCTTGGCCGTCGGATTCGGGCTTTTCATCGGCCTGCTGAATATGGTTCCTTATCTGCAACTCATCGCATTGGTGCCAACCGTATTGTTGGCATTATTGAAGGCTGCAGATACCGGTGAAAACTTTTGGTGGATATTATGCTGTGCCTTGTTGGTGTTCTGTATCGTACAACTGATTCAAGACAGCATCATCGTCCCTAAGGTTATGGGAAAAATTACCGGCTTAAACCCAGCCATCATCCTGTTATCCCTCTCTGTCTGGGGGGCTTTAATGGGAGTCGTCGGAATGATTATTGCCCTACCATGTACCAGCATCATCCTTTCTTATTATAAAAGGTATATCAAAGAAAGCGAGCGACACATGAAGTCGGAAGATTAAAACATTTCCCCAAGGTGTTTATCTTAAAACATGAAGGCGTTTTCTAAAAATGCCTTCATGTTTAATAAAGTTTTTCTTTACCGTATTTGGACAATTCACCCAAAAGAACTATCTTTGCACCCGCTATTCGAAAGAAGCACAAGAGGTTTGATTCGCTAGCTCAGCAGGTAGAGCACAACACTTTTAATGTTGGGGTCTTGGGTTCGAGCCCCAAGCGGATCACCAAGGAACTTCGACTTAAGAAGTTCCTTTTTCTTCTCCAAAGAGGCTTTAACAAGAGCGTACGCCCCCCTTTTTCACCGTCTTCAACATTTTTTCTGAAGTTTTTTTTGATATTATAAAAAAGTGCATTAATTTTGTGCGAAATATGTATACTATCCCCTAATTGGTGCGAACATATTTAAAGTTATAAATATTAAACTGAAATGAAAAACGGATTCTTCAGTCTAAAACCGTTTACTAAACAATGGCTATACATAATGATACTTATAGAATCATTAATGCCTAGTGTTTGGATATGGGGACAGACAAACGGCAAAAACGCCGCTGAAGAATTAGTTAATATAGGATTCGAGAATGTACGATGGACAGAAACTGAAGACGAACGCATCTACACCATTGAAAACAACGTGTATAAAGCGAACGGAGTCGGTATAGCAAAAGCCATTGATGTCATTCAAAAAATGGGATTGCCCACAGACAAGCGATGCAAAGTCATAGTAACCAACTTGGATGTGCCCGAGCTTTCACTGACCTACCAGCCGAACAGCAATGACACGACAACGGTAGGCAACCGCGAAGGATGGCAAACCAGCTACGACATAGACGGCTGGAACGAGGTGAAAAAAGAAAAGTTAATGAACAGTTCACGGTTTAAAGTGGACATTGTGGTATATCCGCAGTTATCATTCAAGAATTTGATTATTACGCAGATTTACCAAGTATTGTTCTCTCTAAATCCGGCAATAGAGGTATCATTATGGCCTGGGATGAAATTTACAGGACAAATAATTCTCCCCGTCTACAACGACGGATACGGTTATTTGAATGATAAAATAAAACCAGGATTCATAACATTGTCGCAACGCTTTAGGTTGCCATTCAACATTAAAGGGAAAGCGACCATTGGATACTTCAATGCCGACCGATATGGTGTCGACTTGATGCTATTTTACCCGTTCAAAGACCAACGGTTTTCTTTGGAAGGGAGAGTAGGATTAACTGGTATAGGATATTGGGAAGGCTTTCATTTACATTATGACGCTGACATCAGTGCTACATGGAGTTTGGGAGGCTATTTTTATTGGCCTCGGTACAACACCCAATTCAGTTTAAAGGGTGAACAATATTTGATGGGAGAAAAAGGAGTGAAATTTGAAATGGTCCGCCATTTCCGTTATGCATCAGTTGGCTTTTATGCACAAAAAGGGCAACGTGCTAACTCAAATGGAGGCTTTAGGTTTCAAATACTTTTGCCACCTTATAAGTATAAACGATTTAAGAACAAGTACATACCGAGAGTTACCACATCCAATCAAATGGGAATTGTGTACAACGCAGGTAATGAACAATATTATTACAGACAATACAGATCAGCAGCAGACGAGAATATAATGAATAATAATAGTTTTAACCCTTATTTTATTAAATCAGAATTATCTAACAATTATTAATTTTTATCAAAATGAAAAAGACAACAATTTTCGCTGGCTCAATCGCTAAGTTTGCGATGGCCGTTGTAGCATTTGGTGCTATGTTGACTTCTTGTACTGAAGAAGACTTCAACCTCAATGTTGAGAAGACCAATGCTAAGATTTATTTCAACCCAACAGTGATTGATCCGATTACTGATGCTACAGTTACAGCTACTTTTACTGGTGCTGAAACTATCACTGGTACTCCGAACATCCCTGCAGGTTCAACTACAATCACAGCAACTGCAGCTAGCGGTGCCACAGGTTCTACTACAGTAAATTACGATGCTGTTGAAGCCGGAACAACTGCAACTTATTCTCCACTGATCGTTTTGAGCAATGGTTTGTTTGATCTCGTTCAAGTTGGTGATGCTGCAGAAACTATTACAACAAAGTATGGTAATGTAAATGCAGGTCATTCACATAATGGTTTCTCTTGGTTTATGAACCAATCAGATTATTCTGCTAAGTTTACTGCAGAATGGAGTGAAACTGCTAAGATTGAAGTTGAAGTATTGGAAACAATTGCAAACTCTCCACAGTTACAAGCTTATTTGAAGGCTCTTGCTCAAGAATTCACTAAGGAAGGTACTGCCGAATTCAACATCTCTGCATGGGCTATGTTTAGAACTATCTTTACTTTGACAGCTACAGAAACTACTTACGATGTCGTATCTAAGGAAAATCCTGATTATGTAGTTGCCAAGATTAAGTTGACAAACCCATTGGAAAAGGTAGAATGTAAAGGTGAAGAAGCAGCTATCCCTGGTCACGAAGGTCACTATCAACACGGTCACAGCCACGGCAATGGCAACAATGCTGGTGGTGGTATCGGTTGGGCTGAATAATACCCAAACGTGCAGGCGACTTTAACCTAATAAATAACAATTAAATGAATAGAACGATGAAAAATAAATTTATCATCATGTCACTTGCCTTGGCTACTTTCTGTGGCTCTGTAAATGCACAGGATACAGAAAATTATTACACCAAGAAGTGGACAGACAATATCTTTTTGGGTGCAGGTGTAGGTGCCATGTCGGTTTTGAACGATGGTGTAACCTCTCCTACTTTCAACTTCAACATCTCTTTAGGTAAGTATATTACTCCGACATGGGGTGTTCGCGGTCAATTCAGTGGCTTATGGCAAAAACTTGACGCTCAAGACACTGGATATAAGGGCGATAAGAAGACATTTGCAGAATTGAACTTCGATGCAATGTTGAACTTAACAAACTTGATCGGTGGCTACAATGCTAACCGTGTAGTAGACCTTTATTTGTTTGCTGGTCCTACTATGAATTTCGCAAAGGCTGTTGATACAGATATCACAATTAGTCAAAGCGGTGATTCTAAAACTACTTGGACCGAAGAAGGAACAAAGACTCGTCTCGGTGCAACAGCTGGTTTGGGCTTAGGTTTCAATGTAAATCAATACTGGGCAATCAACTTGGAAGGACGTGTAGGTGTAACTCCTTCTATCTTCGGTGATGCAAGCGACTGCCGTAAGGCTGAAGCTACTGGCCGATTGACTCTAGGTGTTGCTTACACATTCGGTGGTAAGAACTTTGCTAAGGTTTCTGACCGCGTTATCGAAAAGGAAGTGATTAAGGAAGTGGTTAAAGAAGTTCCTGTAGAAGTAGTTAAGGAAGTTATCAAAGAAATCGGTGGTGGTTCAGCTGCTGTATTCTTCAAAATTAATAAGGCTAAGATCAATGCTGAAGGCATGGTTAACATCAAGTTGATGGCTCAAGCAATGAAGAAATATCCTAACGCTAAGTACAAAATTGCCGGTTTTGCTGATAAGGGTACTGGTTCTGCTTCATTCAACCAGACTTTGTCTGAAAAGCGTGCTCAAGCTGTTTACGATGCATTGGTAGCTGAAGGTGTTAATCCTAACCAACTTGAAAAGGTTGCTATGGGTGGCACAGATCCTATGTTCGAAAAGGCTTACTTGAACCGCGTAGTAATTATGGAAGTTAAGTAATCGAAGAACAATCCATAAAGTAAAAAGGCCGCATCAATATGATGTGGCTTTTTTATTTCACAAATAATGGCTAACTTTGCACCAAAAATAAAGAGAAGATGATACAACCAGGAAAAAAACTAACTATACGCATACTAATATTCACACTATTATTCCACATCGTAGCAGCTAACATTCAAGCTGAAATACGCCCCACACCTAAAGTTTCTAGCGATTCCTTACTAATAGCCTATCTCAGCGAATATGGAATAAAACTTACGACCAATAACAAATTAGAACTCCTAAAAAGCGGACATGAAAAATTTATCGACCTTTTCGAGCATATTGAAAAGGCAGAGCATCATATTCACTTGGAATATTTTAATTTCCGGAACGACTCCATAGCCAACCTGTTATTTGACCTCCTCGGCAAGAAAGCAAAAGAAGGTGTAGAAGTCCGTGCTATCTTTGATGCTTTCGGGAATAGTTCCAATAACCAACCCCTAAAGAAAGGGCATTTGGAATCTATCCGCCAAAGAGGTATTGAAATCGTTAAGTTTGACCCTATCCGTTTCCCATGGATAAACCATGTATTCCATCGCGATCATCGCAAAATCGTTGTAATTGATGGGAAAGTAGGTTATACCGGTGGAATGAACATTGCCGATTATTACATCACGGGGCTACCTGAGATTGGTGATTGGCGGGACATGCATGTTCGTATTGAAGGAGAAGCTGTAAACGATTTACAAGATATCTTCTTAGATATGTGGAACAAATGCACCAAACAAAACATTGGTGGGGCATCCTATTACCCATACAAGCATGGATTGGCATTCCTAAAAGATCAAGAAAAAGAGATAGCCATTGTAGACCGTTATCCCAGAAAAAATCCGAAAGCCATGCGAAGAATCTATGCTAAGGCTATTGAGTCCGCAGAGGAAAAAGTACAAATTATCAATCCTTACTTCACTCCTACCCGTATCATCAAAAAGGCTATTAAAACAGCACTGAAAAAAGGAGTAAAAGTAGAAATCATGATTCCCGGCAAATCAGACATTGGCTTTACACCGGATGCAGCATTTTATATAGCTAACAAATTACGTAAAAAAGGAGCAGACATTTACATCTATAATGGCGGTTTTCATCACTCCAAAATTATGATGATAGACAGTTTATATTGTACGGTAGGCAGTACTAACTTAAACAGCCGCAGCTTGAGATTCGATTATGAAGTGAATGCATTCATTTTCGACGATGAAACTACAGACGAGCTCATCAGCATGTTTAAAGAGGATCAGAAAGAAAGTACGCTACTGACCTCAGAGATATACAAGAAACGTTCTACTTGGAAGAAATTTTTGGGATGGTTTGCCCATTTATTTACTCCCTTCCTCTAGCAAAACACTGATTATGAAATAAATTTTTATCAAGTCCACGTTTACTACAATATTTTTCTTATTTTTGCCTAGATTGTAAATTTGCCATAGTAGGCAACCACCGAAAAGAAGAAAATGAGAGTAGTCGATTTAATTAAAGATACAAGTAAAACAGCCTTTTCTTTTGAGGTACTTCCTCCATTAAAAGGAACAGGAATTGAAAAACTTTATCAAACAGTAGATACCTTAAGGGAATTTGACCCCAAATATATCAACATTACTACCCACCGTAGCGAATATGTCTACAAAGAATTGGGTAATGGACTTTATGAACGTGCACGTCTAAGACGCCGCCCGGGCACTGTGGCTGTAGCAGCTGCCTTACATAACAAATACAATATCACAACCGTACCTCATATTCTATGTAGCGGATTTAGCCGCGAAGACATTGAATATGTCTTATTGGATTTGCAGTTTTTAGGTATAACCGATCTCCTTTTACTTAGAGGGGACAAGGCCAAACATGAATCATCTTTTACGCCCGAACCTAATGGGCCTTCCCATGCCATAGAATTGGAATATCAAATCAATGATTTCAATAAGGGAGTATTTGTAGATGGCTCACCTATTAAGATAACCAATACTCCATTCAGCTATGGAGTCGCCTGTTATCCTGAAAAGCATGAAGAAGCTCCCAATATAGATCAAGATATCTATTGGTTGAAGAAGAAAGTAGAAGCCGGGGCAGAATATGCGGTTACACAACTATTCTATGACAACAAAAAGTATTTTGACTTTGTAGATAGAGTACGGAAAGCCGGTATTCAAGTTCCTATCATTCCAGGTATCAAACCATTCCGAAAACAATCACAGTTGACTGTCATTCCTAAGACATTCAAAGTAGACATACCACAGGAACTAGCTCAAGAAGCTTTAAAGTGCCAAACAGAAGAATCTACCGTTGCTTTAGGAGTAGAATGGTGTATCAAACAATGCAAAGAGCTGATTGATTATGGTGTCCCCAGCATTCATTTTTACAGTATTGGAGCAGTAGACAGTATTAAACAAGTAGCCAAAGCTATCTATTAAATATGTTTTTCAAAGATATAATTGGACAAGAAGAAGCAAAACAACGCCTTATCAAAGAGGCAAAAGAAGGGAAAATAGCCCATGCACGATTGTTTTGCGGCAACGAAGGAACAGGAAAACTTCCTTTGGCTATTGCTTATGCCCGTTATCTATCTTGTGAACATCCCCTTGAAAACGATGCTTGCGGTACTTGTCCTAGCTGCATCAAATACAATAAATTAGCACATCCGGACTTACACTTTGCCTTTCCTGTCATTAAGAAAAAGAATAAGGACACAGTCAGTGACGATTATCTGACCGAATGGCGAGAGCTACTAACTTCTACTCCCTACTTCAATCTAAATATCTGGTTAAGGGAGATGGGAGCTGAAAATCAACAAGCACAAATATACGTAAAAGAAAGTGATGAGATTCTTCGCAAGCTAAGTTTAAAGTCAAGTCAAGGAGGCTATAAAATAATGATTATATGGCTTCCCGAGAAGATGAATACCGAATGTAGTAATAAATTACTAAAACTCTTGGAAGAACCGCCACTACAAACTCTTTTCTTCCTGATTTCAGAAGAACCGGGAACACTCCTGACAACCATACTTAGCCGTACACAACAATTCAATTTGCCTCGCATTGAAGAAAGTTCTATTGTGGATGCCTTGATTCAGATGTACGGAGTACAAGAAAAAGACGCCTTGAACATAGCCCACCGCTCAGAAGGCAACTTCTTGAAAGCACTGGAAAGTATTCATATAAATGAAGAAAATCAACTTTTTTTCGAGTTGTTTGTCAACTTAATGCGACTATCTTATCAACGGAAAGTTCGCGAGATGAAGCTATGGAGTGAAAACTTGGCGGGAATGGGACGTGAACGACAAAAACATTTCCTCACATTCTGCCAAAGAATGATTCGGGAAAATTTTATCTATAATTTTCACCAGCCCGAGCTAACGTACTTAAGCATGGAAGAACAGAATTTTTCCAATCGCTTTGCCCCATTTGTAAACGAAAGGAATGTAATAAGCATTATGAATGAATTAAACGAAGCACAACGACATATTGAGCAAAATGTAAATGCCAAAATGGTCTTCTTTGATTTTGCCCTTAAAATGATTGTTCTGCTTTTACAAAAATGATATATACCTATGGATAACCATTTTAAACTTAAAAACGGAAGCGGCAATCTCTGTTATAGAGGATGCGGCATACAAGATAAACAACTGAATACCTATGACTGGCTAGCAGACATCCCAGGAAACGCCGAGGAACAGGAGATTGTAGAAGTTCAGTTTAAAAATACCCGCAAAGGATATTTCAAGAACAGCAACAAGTTGAAACTTGAGAAAGGGGACATTGTAGCAGTAGAAGCTAGCCCCGGACATGACATCGGAACCGTCACCCTAACAGGACGACTTGTACCACTTCAAATGAAAAAAGCTAATTTGAAGCCTGACACAGAAATCAAACGTATTTATCGCAAAGCTAAACCTACTGACATCGAAAAATACGAGGAAGCCAAAGCTAAAGAACATGATACGATGATTCGTTCACGCCAGATTGCTTTAAGCCTGAATCTAAACATGAAGATTGGCGACGTTGAATATCAAGGCGATGGAAACAAAGCCATCTTCTATTACATTGCCGACGAACGGGTTGACTTCCGTCAACTTATCAAGGTTCTGGCAGAAGTTTTCAGAGTTCGCATTGAGATGAAGCAGATTGGAGCCCGCCAGGAAGCCGGTCGCATTGGCGGCATAGGCCCTTGTGGTCGTGAATTGTGCTGTGCTACTTGGATGACCAATTTTGTTTCAGTCTCAACAAGTGCAGCACGCTATCAAGACATTTCTTTAAATCCGCAGAAATTAGCCGGACAATGTGCCAAGTTAAAATGCTGTTTAAATTATGAAGTTGATGTATACGTAGAGTCTCAGAAACGCTTCCCGAGTAAAGAAATTACACTCGAAACAACCGAAGGAACCTTCTATTTCTTCAAAGCAGATATTTTAAAAGGCCTTATCACCTATTCAAGTGACAAGAATTTTATGGCAAATGCCGTAACTATTTCTACTCGAAGAGCATTTGAAATCATTAACATGAATAAACGAGGAGAAAAACCAGAAAACTTAATGGATGTAGACGGCAGAAGTGAAGACAAGCGTCTTGTTGACCTGGTAGAACAAGAAAGTTTAACACGATTCGACAAGAAAAAGCAAAACAACCGAAAGAAAAAGAAAAAACAAGGAAATGTCAAAGAAGGGATAGTAGAGAACAACAATCCAACCAAAAACACTCATACACAAGAAGGGAAAAACACAAACCGAAACAAGAATCGAAACAAACGAGTTGGAGATTCCCGAGAAAAACAACCGGGCGAGCTCCCTAAGAACAAAAGCAATGAAAAGAAAACCTCTACTCAAAATCCTCAATAAGGGCATAGGAGTTCTATTGTTCCTTTTGACGGCTTGCCAAGAAAACATTATATATCATTCTTACCAGCCTATAAACCCAATAGGTTGGTATCAGAATGATACATTAACCTATATACTTGATTCATACATATCCGACGAAAACCGATACAACTGCCAAATAGGTATCCGACACAAAGATTCTTATTTATATCAAGACATTTGGTTAGGGATTATTCCTTTTTTCAAAGACTCTGTGAGTGCAGTAAAAACAGATACGGTACACATATATTTATCTGACTCTATCGGTCTTTGGAAAGGAAAAGGAATCGGTGAATTACGTCAGTTCGTCCAACCAATTGGGACTTCCCTACCCCTATCTTCAAAAGACACACTCATAGGATTTCAAATCATACATCTGATGAAAGATTATCCACTAACAGGTATCCAAGATATAGGGCTTTACATCCAAAACAACACTAACGAATAGTTCTGGAAGCATCTACTCGAAGAAAGACAAACAGAAGGATAGTAAATCCCCACAAAGAAGATCCCCCATAACTAAACAAAGGTAAGGGTATGCCAATTACAGGCGTCAATCCAAGAACCATACCTACATTTATAAACAAGTGAAAGAAAAATATACTCAGGACACAATACCCATATACCCTACCATATCGGGAATATTGCCTTTCGGCTAACGAAATCAGACGAAGGATTAAGCCCATGAAAAGTAGCAAGACCAATGCAGAACCAACAAACCCCTGCTCTTCACCAACGGTACAAAAAATAAAGTCCGTATCTTGTTCCGGCACATATTTCAATTTTGTCTGAGTCCCATTCAAGAAACCTTTCCCTAACAATCCTCCAGAACCAATAGCTATTTTACTTTGGTTTACATTATACCCGGCGTCAGCCAAATCTTCCTCCATACCCAACAGTACCTCTATTCGAGTTCGCTGATGCGGTTCTAGTACTTCTTCAAACACATAGTCTGCCGAATAAAGGAAGCCAATAGATCCAATTACAAATATTGCAATATAGAAATAATGTATCATCCTTTCTCGAAAAGAAAGAATCAATAAATATACGACCAAAGCCGCACATTCAACATACAGGAAATTAATTACATTAAAAGGAATCACATAAAGCGAAAATAAAAATGCTAATGTGATACTTCCTCCACCATACAAAAGAATGTTTTTAAAAACGACCTTATTCTGGCAATATGAATTAACTAAAAGAGTGGCAAACAAAGTTATCAACGATAATACAACAAACTCCCCAATATAAGTTTCTTCATCCGGCATCATTTCCTGTCCAAAGCGAATACCAATTACAAAATATACTACTGCACAAATTCCAGTAAACAAAATAGAACCAGGCATACCTTCTCTATAGAGAACAAGAAAGAAGGCAAAGTACACCAATGCCGATCCCGTTTCACGCTGTAATATAATGAGTACCATCGGCAAAAGAATCATTCCGACAGCTGGTAACGAATTCTTCAATTTGTCCATCGTGAAGCCATAGGTATTCATCATTTTTGCTAGAGCCAAGGCTGTCGCAAATTTAGCGAACTCTGCTGGTTGAAGGCTAACCGAGCCAAATTTCAACCATGAATAAGAACCCTTTGTTTCTTCGGCGATAAGAGGGGTTATAGCCAATAGAAGCATCATTCCTGCATAGAAGATATAAGCGAACCAATCAAAAAATTTTTCTTCTAACATCAACAGAATAAACCCAATCCCCAACGAACAACCTATCCAAAGGAATTGTTTCCCTGAACGTGTATCCAGACTAAGCAAATCCACTTCACCATAATCATAGCTAGCCCCACAAATACTGACCCATCCTAAAATAACCAACGCTAAATAAATACAAATGGTTATCCAATCAACCGATTTAATCAAACTACCGTTCGTGTATGCCATAATCAATTCTTCTCATTTGTATATCTTTTGCTTTCATCTCACTTTCAGGAGACAGAGAGCCTTTCAAATACTTCTCCATAATCAATGCACCAATTGGCACGCCATAAGTTGCTCCCCAACCTCCGTTTTCTACATACACAGCAACCGCAATCTGGGGGTCGTTCATGGGAGCAAACCCCATAAATGCGGAATGGTCTTTACCGCGATTTTGAGCAGTACCGGTCTTTCCACAAACATCCAACCCTGGAAGATTTGCTGCCCGGCATGTACCACCAGTAACAGCCGCACGCATACCTTGTACGACCGTTTCATAATGTTCTTTACGAACTTTGGTATAACGCTTCTCCCGATATTGTGACTCCAATTCAGAGCCTTCCACTTCTTTAACAACATGCGGTGTTATAAAGTATCCTCGATTAGCAATTGTTGCCCCAAGGTTAGCTATTTGTAAAGGAGTAGCCGTCACTTCTCCTTGACCAATTGCAATCGAGATAATAGTCAACCCATTCCAAGAACCCCGATAATTCTTGTCATAATACTTATCATTAGGAATCATCCCCCTTTTTTCACCTGGCAAATCGACTCCTAGAGGATAACCAAATCCCATTGAAACCATGTAATCACGCCAAGTAGCCATGGCATTCTGTACTGTCCCATATTTCTTACGAGCACCAATCATATGATACAATCCCCAACAAAAATAACCATTACAAGACGTTGCAATAGCTGGAACTAAAGGTAGTGGTGACGGATGTCCATGGCAACCTACTCTTAATCCCGAATGGACAAAGCCACCATAGCATGGATAAGAAGTCTCAGGTGTTATTATTCCTTCTTCCAAAAAAGTCAAACCTTGCGTTGTTTTAAATGTAGATCCAGGGGGGAATTGCCCCATAATGGAACGATTCAATAGAGGCTTCCACGAATCTCGTGCCAAATCCAAATGATTTTTCCCCCTCTGTCGTCCTACCATCAAACGCGGATCAAAGGTTGGAGCTGATGCCATACACAATATTTCGCCAGTCGAAGGCTCGATGGCTACCACACTACCTATTTTTCCTTCCAACAAGCGTTCAGCTAAAAGTTGAAGTTCTATATCAATACCAAGCTTCAGATTTTTACCTGCAACCGGTGTTTTGTCCAAAGCTCCATCCATATATCGTCCTTGAATACGACCACGAGCATCACGTAATAGGATTTCCACTCCTTTCTCTCCACGAAGTTCTTTTTCGTAGGAACGCTCAATTCCTTGTTTCCCTATAAAATCTCCACGAACATAATAATCATCATCTGCTATGTCTTTTTTAGAAACTTCAGCAATATCCCCTAACACATGAGCCGCTGCATTGTAAGTATATTGCCGAATGATTCTTCTCTGAATATAAAAACCCGGGAATTTAAAAAGTTTCTCCTGAAAAACGCCACATTCTTCTGCTGAAAGTTGCGTCATAAAAACCTGTGGAGTATAAGGCGAATAACCCGGATTCGAACGACGATCCTTCATTTCCTGAATTCGACGCTTAAAATAATCTACGGTAATATTCAGAGTCTTACATAAATCCAGTGTATCCAAATACTCTATTTCCTTCATTACCAACGTCACGTCATAAGCCGGCTGATTATAAACCAATAATTCTCCATTGCGATCGTACATCACCCCACGACTAGGATACTGAACTTTATTCAGAAAAGCATTACTATCCGCATTCTTTTTATAATCTTCGCTCATAATCTGGAGCGAGAACAAACGAATTAAATAAATCAAGACTACGAGGACAACCGATCCCCCTAACACATATTTGCGTTTTTCTAAATTAAAATCCCGCTTCACGATTTCTTCCTCCCTATTGATTCTGCACAAAATATTAACACAACCGTTGAAACCGTACTGGATATTATTTTAAGCAACAACTTTTCCCACTGAAAAAAACTTAGGGTGTCAATCATAAGTAATAGGGTACAAAACAAGCCGGATGCCAACAATGAATAGCGAAAAAAAGAAGAGACGCCCAAACTCTTCACTGATGGGCGGAAAGCCTCATCTAAGCTACGCAAAGTAACTAACCTCAATAAAGAAGGACGAAAGAAAGCCAGACAAGTAGCCGCTGCCGCATTCATACCTGGAGTGTTACCGAAAACATCTACTGCCAATCCCAATAAAAAGGCCCAAATCATCGATTCATTACGTCCAATCTTTGAGTTCATTTTCAGGATAAAGTAAATATATAAAAAAGGAGTTGCATAACCATAAATATGCATCTGATTAAGTATCAGCACCTGTACAAGTACCAATCCGACAAACCATTCTATCCTATGAAAAACACCTATCATTTACTATTTCTTTTCACCTGTTCTTCTAATCTCTTTTGTTCCTCATGCCCTTTTTTAGCAATGACACGTACATCATTTAATTTTCCAAAATCAGTAAACAACTTTACTTTCAACAAATATGAAAGCCCATCATGACTATCTGATATATCTTCTACCGTCCCTACTGGTATTCCTGAAGGGAAAACCGCACTATGTCCGCTAGTAACAATCGTATCTCCCAAAGAAAACAATGAATGACGAGGCATATCTTTTACTACGGCATGACTGGCAGCTCCGCCATCCCACTTCAAGAAACCAAAATAATCACTCCGTTTAATTTTACAACTGATACTGCTTTTAGAATTCAAAACGGGTATTACAACTGAATAATGGTCAGATGTCATATAAACAATCCCAACGACTCCATTACCATCCACAACACCCATCTCGCTTCGAACACCATCCTTCTCCCCTTTATCCAATGTTATATAATTATCCGCATGCGTTAGGCTGCTATTTATAACCTTAGCCTTGAATATATCATATCCCATTAACGATTCATTCTTCATCCGCTCTATACCCGTAGTGTCATTAGTCAAAGTCACAAGCTTCTCACGAAGATTCTCTATTTGTAATTCCAATTCTACATTTTTCTGCACCAAATCATCATTGATGGATTTCAAATGGAAATAACTGGTAATACGATTAGCCGTTTCAAAAACAGCCCCTGATACATAATTGGAAGAGGTAAAAAATACACTCCCTTGATAATTATTAAACCGGAATAACAAAACAAAACTGATTACTTCCAATAAAATGAAAAGAAACCAGTAATTATACTTCAGGAAGAAATCCAATAAGTTTTTCATATTCCGCTATCTAACAACTTTCATAAACATTCATTATTCAGAGCTGCATTCATCCATCTGATGAATACAGTTCTGAATCAAATTCTTATCGCATTAAGAACGAGAAACGATTCACATTCTTCAATGCTATAGCCGTACCCTTTGCCACGCTAAGCAATGGATCTTCCGCAATATGGAAAGGAATATTAATCTTGTCAGTCAATCGCTTATCTAGACCACGGAGTAAGGCACCACCACCGGCCAAATAAATACCATTCTTAACGATATCGGCATACAATTCAGGAGGCGTATTTTCTAAAGCACTCAAGATAGCTGTTTCAATCTTTGCAATGCTCTTCTCTAAACAATGAGCAATTTCTTGATAATTAACCGGAACTTCCATTGGCAAGGCCGTAATACGATTCGGACCACATACTACATAATCCTCGGGAGCATCATCTCCTAAATCTGTCAATGCGGCACCTACGTGAATTTTAATACGTTCAGCCATTCGTTCGCCTACTCTAACATTGTGTTGGCGATACATATATTCTTGAATATCAGCTGTAAGGTCATCACCTGCAATACGGATCGAATTATTAGAGACAATACCACCTAATGAAATGACTGCAATTTCAGTAGATCCACCACCTATATCAACAATCATGTTACCTTCAGGGGCTTCTACATCAATACCGATGCCAATAGCAGCAGCCATTGGTTCGAATATCAAATACACATCGCGTCCGCCGGCATGTTCAGCACTATCACGTACCGCACGAAGTTCTACTTCGGTACTACCCGAAGGAACACCTATCACCATACGCAAAGAAGGAGAAAAGAAACGATTTCCAATATTCACCTTCTTTATCAACCCACGAATCATTTGCTCACAGGCATTGAAGTCTGCAATCACGCCATCGCGTAAGGGACGTACAGTGCGAATATTCGGATTTTCCTTTTCATACATCATCTTTGCCTGTGTACCCACAGCAATCATCTTGTCCGACCGACGATCTAGTGCTACCACAGATGGTTCATCTACAACGATATTGCCATTATTCAGAATGATGGTATTGGCAGTGCCAAGATCCATCGCTATTTCTTGTGTAAAAGAAAACAATCCCATATCTTTTTCAGCTACTAGTTACTAGTGACTAGTTCTATATTTATATACCTATTTTATATTATCATTTAAAATGGTCACAACGCTACTAGTAGCTAGCCACTAGTAGCAAGTTGCTCAAATTAATGTTTAAAGTGACGGATACCAGTGAGCACCATAGCTACACCATGTTCATTACAATATTGGAAAGTCAAATCATCTCTCACCGAACCACCTGGTTGAATTACTGCCTTAACACCTTCTTTATCTGCAATTTCCACACAATCAGGGAATGGGAAGAAAGCATCACTAGCCATTACTGCACCATTCAAATCGAAACCAAATGATTTAGCCTTTTCAATAGCTTGCTTCAAAGCATCCACACGACTGGTCTGACCTACACCGCTTGCAATGAGTTGTTTGCCACGAGCCAATACAATAGCATTACTCTTGCTATTTTTTACAATCTTATTAGCAAACAACATATCTTCTATCTCTTGAGCAGTCGGAGCCTTTTCTGTCACTTGCTTCAAGTCTGCTTCTGTTTCCACATTCAAGTCTTTAGCCTGAACTAATACACCATTCAAAGCCGATCTAAACTGCATCTTAGGCAACTCTACATTCTTACGAACCAAAATGATGCGGTTTTTCTTCTGAGTCAGAATCTGCAAAGCTTCCACATCATAATCCGGTGCAATAATAACTTCGAAGAACAAGTTATTGATT
Source organism: Bacteroides sp. (assembly GCA_015060735.1). GTDB lineage: Bacteria > Bacteroidota > Bacteroidia > Bacteroidales > Bacteroidaceae > Phocaeicola. The sequence continues at coordinate 31,289 of SUXX01000001.1, read as the reverse complement.
TCTTCAGCAGTCGCCTTATCCACTACTGTATTGGTAATCAGCACACCACCGAAAGCCGAAACCGGGTCACCAGCCAATGCGTCTTTCCATGCTTCAAGTAAAGTCGGGCGTGAAGCCAAGCCACAGGCATTGTTGTGCTTCAAGATTGCGAAAGTGATTTCATCGAATTCATCAATCAAATCAACGGCCGCATTGATGTCGAGTAAGTTGTTATAAGATATTTCCTTTCCGTGAATTTGGTCGAACATTGCATCAAGGTTGCCGTAGAAGAAACCTTTCTGATGAGGATTTTCACCGTAACGGAGTTGCTTACCATTTTCCATTGCACAACGGAAAGCTGAACCTTCTTCACCGTCAAAATAATTAAAGATAGCCGAATCGTAATGAGAAGAAACCGCAAATGCTTCTTTGGCAAACCACTTACGTTCAGCCAACGAAGTTTCTGCTCCATGCTCCATCAACATATCATAGAAAGGCTTATATTGAGCTTGACTGGCAATGATAACTACATCTTTAAAATTCTTTGCTGCTGCACGAATCAAGGAAATACCACCTATATCAATCTTTTCGATGATAGCTTGTTCTTCCGCACCACTAGCAACTGTGGCTTCGAACGGATACAAATCAACGATAACCAAGTCTATTTCAGGAATTTCGTATTGAGCGATTTGTTGGATATCTTGTTCCAATTCTCTACGGCAAAGGATACCGCCGAAGACCTTCGGATGCAATGTCTTTACACGTCCACCTAAAATAGAAGGATAAGTAGTCAAATCTTCCACTGCCTTGCAAGGATAGCCCAATGATTCAATAAACTGTCTTGTACCACCGGTCGACAAGAACTCTACTCCCTCCTCATGAAGTTTGGTAATGATTTCGTCCAAACCTTCTTTGTGATAAACCGATACTAGTGCGGTCTTAATTCTTCTAGCTTCTGACATTTTCTTAATATTATGTGTTTTAAAGTGCAAAGGTACAACTTTTCTACTATATATAAATAGAGAACAGGCAAAAACTTAACCTTTAATGACTTTTTAAACAAAAAAGTTTTTTGTAACACAAATGTAATATGTATGACATGTTTTCATAATATAGGCTGTCTAATTTTGCGACCAAGATGAAATAGCAAAACAAAAATCATTTTATGGAAACAATCTTTTTAGGAATCGTCGTATTCCTGTTCCTACTAGCCATTTTTGATTTGGTAGTAGGTGTCAGCAATGATGCTGTCAACTTTCTCAATTCGGCCATCGGCTCCAAAGCCGCCTCTTTCAAACTCGTTATTACCGTAGCCGCTGTCGGTGTCTTCTTCGGAGCCGCCCTTAGTAACGGTATGATGGAAATTGCCCGACACGGGATCTTCCAACCCGAGCACTTCTATTTTCAGGAATTAATGTGTATCTTCCTGGCAGTCATGGTTACAGACGTTATCCTGTTAGACATTTTCAACACACTCGGAATGCCTACATCAACCACCGTATCGATGGTATTCGAACTCCTCGGAGGTACATTCGTATTAGCCATTATCAAAATTGCGATGGATGAAACCGGCATGTTGGGCTTTGGTGACTTGTTGAATACAGAAAAAGCCTTGTCCGTCATTATTGGTATCTTCCTTTCGGTGGCGATTGCTTTCTTCTTCGGTACCATTGTACAGTACATTTCCCGACTTATTTTCACATTTAACTATACCGGACGCCTTAAATATACCATCGGCTTGTTTGGCGGTGTCGCCGCTACAGCCATCATCTACTTCATGCTCATCAAGGGCTTAAAGGATTCTTCTTTCATGACTGCCGAAAACAAGCTTTGGGTGAAGGAAAACACGCTGATGCTTACCGCTTATTGCTTCATCGCATTCACCGTCTTGATGCAGATTCTGCACTGGTGCAAGGTGAATGTATTTAAGGTGATTGTCCTCATGGGTACTTTCGCTTTGGCGACCGCCTTTGCCGGCAACGACTTGGTAAACTTTATCGGGGTACCTTTGGCTGGTTTGGCTTCTTTCCAGGACTATGCCGCCAATGGCAATGGAGAACCGATGGAGTTTCTGATGTCTTCTTTGAACGGGCCAGCCAAGACTCCATTCATCTATTTATTTGCCGCTGGTGCCATCATGGTAATTGCTTTGGTAACATCGAAAAAAGCTAAAAATGTTATCAAGACCTCTGTAGACTTGTCACGTCAGGATGAAGGCGATGAGATGTTTGGTTCATCGGGTGTAGCACGAAGCATCGTCCGCAATACAATGAACGCAGGACAAGCCATCTCCAAATTCATCCCCGATGGCGTCAAGACATGGGCAGACAAGCGTTTCTGCAAGGACGTAATGGTCATGGAAAATGGTGCTGCTTTTGACTTGGTACGTGCTTCGGTTAACCTGGTATTGGCAGGTTTGCTCATCGCGTTGGGTACTTCCTTAAAGTTGCCTTTGTCAACCACTTACGTTACTTTCATGGTAGCGATGGGTACTTCCCTTGCCGACCGTGCTTGGGGACGTGAAACTGCTGTTTACCGCATCACCGGTGTACTTTCGGTGATTGGTGGTTGGTTCATCACTGCCGGTGCCGCCTTTACCATCTGTGCCATCGTAACCTTGATTATGTATTATGGTGGATTCATCGCCATGTTCGCTATGATTGGTTTGGTTATCTTCCTACTTATCCGTAGCGAACGCCAATACAGCAAGAAGCAAAAGGATGAAAAAGCTAACGATGTCATTTTCAAGCAGCTGTTGGCTAGCCAGGACATGAAAGAACGTTGGTCATTGCTCCGTCAGCATGTAAACAACAACCATGTGGATATGTTCGACTTCATTATGGCTACTTATACCCAAATCACCGACGGCTTTATCAATGAAGACATCAAGAGCCTTCGCAAGGCCATGATAAGAACAGGCGAAGAAAAACAAGCTTTGAAGAAGAGCCGCCGCAAGGAAATCATCGGCTTACGCCGCATCGACAAGTTTGCAGCCATCGAAAAGAATACTTGGTTCCACTTGGGTAGTAACAGCTGCGAACAGATGTTGTACTGCATGAAGCGTATTTGTGAACCATGTAAGGAACACGTGGACAACAACTTCAAACCACTTTCAGAACGTGCCCGTACAGAATTCATTCCTGTACGCGACGAAATGATTGCCCTTATGACTCAGGCTCGTGATGTCATCATCAGTGGCGACTATGACAAGGCGGATGCCATCCTGAAGGACGGCGATGGTTTGAAGGTGAAGATCTCTACTTTACGTCGTCATCAGATGAACCGCATCCACGATGAAAGCGTAAACGTAAAGACAGCCTTGGTTTACTTGAACATCTTGCAGGAATCACAAGAATTGGTAAGTAGCTGGAGACACTTGCTCCGTGCCAGCCGCATGTTTCAATAAACCGATTATTTAAGAGAGAAAAATAAATTGTGGATAGCTTCTTTTCCTGTTTCGGAAAAGAAGCTATCTTTGTATGCAGATAAACCTTTTAACCAATCATACCATGAGCGAATTATTGAATATCATCCAACAGTTTCCCGAGATAAAGGAAGTAAAGGAGACCCGACGGCTGAACTCCGGTTGGATTAATCAAACTTATTTGGTAGAAACTCCTGCCGCAACAACTCCGAATTACATCCTCCAACGTATCAATCATCAGATTTTTACGGACATCGACATGCTTCAACGCAATATCGAAGCCGCTACGGCACACATCCGCCGCAAGCTGGAAACCAAAGGAGAAACCGACATCAACCGCAAGGTGCTCCGTTTTGTTCCCGCTACCGATGGAAAGACTTACTACTTCGATGGAGAAAGCTACTGGCGTGTTTCCGAATTCATTGCCGACTCACAGACCCTCGAAGCGGTTACTCCGGAATCTTCTTATTTGGCCGGTTTAAAGTTCGGCGAATTCCAAGCAATGCTAGCCGATATTCCCGATGAATTGGGCGAAATTATACCAAACTTCCACAACATGGAATTCCGCCTTCAACAACTTCGCGAGGCCGTAGCCGACAACAAGGCCGGTCGTTTGGCCGAAGTTCAGGACCTCGTCGATGCCATCGAAGCCGATGCAGAAAAGATGTGCCAAGCCGAACAACTTTTCCGCGAAGGCAAATTACCCAAACACATTTGCCATTGCGACACCAAGGTGAGCAATATGCTTTTCGACCAGGACGGCAAGGTGTTGTGTGTTATCGACCTGGACACCATCATGCCTAGCTTCATCTTCTCCGACTTTGGCGACTTCCTCCGCACCGCAGCCAATACCGGTAAGGAAGACGAACCTCAACTGGAAAACGTCCGTTTCAACATGGAAATCTTCAAGCCTTTCGCCAAGGGTTATTTGGAATCGGCACGCAGTTTCCTTACTCCGCTCGAAATCGAGATGTTGCCTTTTGCCGCCCAATTGTTCCCATACATGCAAGCCGTCCGCTTCTTGGCCGACTACATCAATGGCGACACTTATTATCACATCCAGTTTGCCGACCATAACTTGGTTCGCACCAAAGCCCAATACAAGTTCTATCAAGAAGCTTGCAAAGCAGAACCGGCTATGAAGGAATATATCAGTTCTCTGATTTAACCTACCTTGATATCCACATGTCATGGTGGTATCCCAAAGCAAGAAAAAATCTCGATAACATCCATTAATGTTATCGAGATTTTCTTTATCACCATGAATACTCCAATAAATATGTTTCACTTCATCACTAAGAACATTCATCCTTAATAATGAACTTGTACTGAAGGCGAAGCCCCCCTATCAGCACAAGTCACTCAATACCAAATCCCTTGGAGTGTAAAGACAAAACTAGGTCAAACTCCCAATAAATTACCTTTTCGGTATATCTACGAACTTTTCGCTCTTGCCTCGCAAGTGCTCGGAGAAGTAATCCACCAATCGCCAGTAGAAATATTCATTCATATCCCCAAAAGCATGACGTTGTTGCGGAAGCATGAGCATATCAAAACGCTTTCCGGCACGAATTAAAGCATCTACCACACGCATAGTGTTACCCGGGTGTACATTGTTGTCGATATCTCCATGGATAAGCAACAAATGTCCCTTCAGATTCTTGGCAATTTGGGGATTAGTGGCTATCTTATAGACAAAGGTAGTATCCCCTTTTTCTGTGATTTGTTCCTTCACCCCATGATGGGTTTCACTCCACCAACGGTTGTAGATAGTGTTGTCATGATTACCTGCACACGATACGGCTGCCTTGAAAAAATCAGGATACTGACACATGGCTGCTGTACTCATGAAACCACCGCCTGAATGTCCATGGATACCTACCCGATTGATATCGATGAACGAATGGCGATTAGCCAATTGCTCGATGGCATACTTATGGTCGGCCAACGGATAGTCACGCATGTTGCCATATCCCCAGTTATGATACCATTTCGAACGGCTTGGGTGTCCACCACGCTGACCTACAGAAATTACGATGAAACCGGCTTGTGCCAATCGGTCAGTACGAGGACTCATACGAGTGAACGGATAATATACAGCTTCTACCTGCGGCCCCGGATAAACATAATCTACAATCGGATAAACCTTTGTCGAGTCAAAGTTAAATGGTTTGTACATCACACCATAAAGGTCGGTCACACCATCAGCGGCCTTCACGGTAAAAAGTTCCGGAAACTTATACCCATTGGCAAAAAGTTGAGAGAAGTCGCTCTCCTGAATATCCATCACCTTATTGCCATTGTTATCCAACAACACGGCTTTAGGAACGGTATTGATACGAGAATAATTATCCACAATAAAACGAGCGTCATCGTCCACCTCTGTCTGATGGAAGTAATCGCCTTTGGTGAGTTGTTGCAAACCCGAGCCATCTGCATTCACACGATACAAATGTTCGTAATACGGATTTTCACCCTTATTGCGTCCGTTGGCGGTAAAATAAATAACACGAGCCTTTTCGTCTACCTTCAAGATTTCTTCCACATGCCATGGACCTTTGGTTATGCGGTTCTTCAGATTACCCTTGTCATCATATAAATAAAGATGTGCCCAACCGTCTCGTTCACTCCATTGAATAAGTTCCTTACCACCGCTCAAAGTCTTTAACGGACGAGTTTCCTGATAGGTATTCATACGTTCCTTAATAACCGGGACGATGGAATCTTGACCGATGGTATACGAACAAATATCGATACGATACAAATCACGGCTACTACGAGTTAGGTAGAAACGGTTGTTGTCGCCTTGCCATACACGAGAAACCACTTCCATATCGCGTTGCTTCTGTTCCATCGGCTTGTATTGGATACTGATAGTCTGATCCTTATAAGCAGCTGTCTGAATCTCCTTGCGGGTATTGTTCTGCATATCGAACAAGTAAGTATGTACAATCGGAGCTTCCTTTTCACCCGGCATCTGATACTTGTAAGTTTCCAATGTAGGACGTGGTTGAGCCATTACATTAATGACCCAGAGAGGCTTCACGGCACGATTATCCGAAACGGTCATCACAAAATAACGAGAATCCGGTGACCAAGCACCATACACACCACGACGTTTACCGTTGCAAATGGTATCGGTATTCAATACATTACGAGGAACACCATAACCAAAATCTTCCATACCATCTGTAGTCAACTGGATTTCCACGATGGTAGAGTCTTTTTCATTCTTCTTGGCCTTCAAATAATCTTCATAACTCATCCGATAAAGGTTCAAGTCCTTGGCATAAACAACGGTCTTCATATCCGGCGAAACAGCTCCCCAAGCCAAACGCTTCGGTTCTTCTTCTTGATCCTTCAAATGAGTCAGTTTGCGAGAAGGATAATCGTATGAGAAATAGAACACTTCCTTCTTGGGTTTAGCATCCTTTTTCTTGGCATCTTTTTTAGGCTTGGCATCACGACTGGAAACGACTTCAAATGTAAAGGTACGTCCGTCTTCTTTGGCCTTCAAATTTTTGATAGGGAGCTGACGAGCCTCAAACGGGTCTTGTACGATTTCGGTCAGTTGAGCTGCGATCTCTTCACGATTGAACAACAGATTCTTCGTACGTGCGGTTGGATTCACCACATACCAGAATGTACCCTCGCTGGTCTTGTATTCAAACCAGAAATTGTTTCCTTGCTGAAACCAATGCGGGTCTACCGTAGTAGAAAAAAGCATTGTTTTTAACTTGTCTTGCGTAAACTTCTCAGCCTGAAGATATTCAGGCAATCTTTCTTGAGCTTTTAATGCTGAAGTCAATCCCAACAGACTACTTAGCATCATAGCTACTACAAACACTCTTTTCATCATTATTTCTATTATTTGTTTTCCTTTGCCACAAAAGTAAACAAAAAATCACAAAAACAAAAAGATATAACAAATTAAGGGAGAAGGCTATGTAACTTCAACCAAAAGATTCCATCATTTGACGATAAATGGGGTTATGCCGAAGTACATCAGGAACGCCCAACACATAAACACGTTTACGGGCACGGGTTAAGGCAACATTCAGTTTACGGTCTATTTGGACGCCGTTTTCTTCTACTACATTCGGTAAATAATCGAGTTGATATACCTTATTCACACTAAACGAATAGATTATCACATCTCGTTCACTTCCTTGATAGCGTTCTACCGTATCTACAGAAACCTCCAACAAAGCAGGAATTCCTTTTGCCTGTAATTCCTTTCTAATCAGAGCTATCTGACTACGATATGAAGTGATGATACCCAAAGAACAATTGGGAGAAAAATCTTCTCCAAACTCCTTCCACACCTGCTCGGCCAAATCTGCGGACATACGAGCTTCTTCCCGGTTGGTTTTACCTGTAATACTACGATCATCCCGCTTAGCAGGAAGAAAAAGAACCGGATGATTCAACATTTCTTGTTGATGAGGCAGGCCGACCGATTTTAACTTCCCTTCATAAAAAGCATGATTAGGGAAAGCCGCTACATCGGGATGCATTCGCCCTTGTTTGCAAAGCATGTCCAATGCCGGAGAGTCCACTACACAAGCATGAGACCGATAGAGCCTTTCGAACAAAGAATCTTTCAGATTATATAAACCAATGTTACGAAGTCCTTCATCATAGACTTCGGACGATTCCTTGTTTTGTAGCACCACGGCCGGAAGTTGTTTATGATCGCCTATAAGTACAAATTTATCCACCACATGTTTCCCATCCGAGGATTTAGCGGTTAGTAACCATAACAATTGAGGCTCTAATATTTGTGTAGCCTCATCCACTATCGCCACATCAAAATGTTTCAACTTGAACAATTCAGGTTTGGAAGAAATTGAGGCAACCGTCCCAACATAAACGCGACATGCAGACAAACACCTACGAACATCTTTTCGTTTCTCATAAGGCGACAAGACATTTTCTACCAATCTGTCACGAAAACGCTCATCACACGAAAGTTCGCTCCCAATACGGATATAGTGAACAGAAGGTTCTATACTATTCAAAGAAGCACAGATTTCATCGACCGCTCGATTGGTGTAGGCCAACAACAAAATTTGTGCATCCGGACGAGCATAGCATTTCTCCACCATCCGACGGAGAGCACGAGAGGTTTTTCCCGTCCCCGGAGGACCAACCAGCAAAAAATAATCCTTGGCCGCCATGGCTTTCGTAGCCACACGCTCAAAATCGTCGGTAAAAAGGGGATTTTCTTTCAGTACATCCTCGTCGAAGCGAGGAAGTCGTCTTCCTAAAAGTAAGTCTTTTCGTTCCTTATCGGCTTCCATAAAGGCAGAAAGTCCCCAATACATGCTACGGAAAGTTGTGTCCATATAGTCATGCTCCATGGCATAAAGACTATCGGGCGGGAAAAGCGAGAGATTGCGTTGGGAAGCCCTGAGACGAATACAAACTTCCGATGCCGTAAGCCATTCGATATTCCCCTTAAAGACCAACTTGTTGGTTACATTATCAGACATTTTGTTCCGTTCATAAAGCACGACGACATCACCTTTTCGAAAATTTGGAAGGAACGATTCATCATAAGTCGGGATACTCAAAGTAATGGTTGCCTTATGAGGTTTTGAAGCCTGATTGTCCACGATACACAAATCATAAAGAATTTCGCCGGCCTCACATTTCTCGTCCAAAGTATTGAGCCACAAAGTAGAAGCTCCCGACCTACCTTCTTTATCTACCTCACCCGACTTGGAGGTGTATAGTTCTTTGGTAATGAAATTGTAAAGCGTATAAAAATAAGCCTTTTCCAAAGCATCCAAAGCCGACAAGCGTTCTTGAAAACGAGCAATCCCCGGCTTCAGGTATTGCTCCCAAAAACGGCCTTTCAAACCTTTTTCATTCAATGTTAGAGGATTGATTTGAGCCAATAGTTGGGCCGTGAAGGACGGATGATTATGCATCTGTATGCCATATTCGTTTGCCACAATGCGATTTCGCAAGGCTATGATGCGACGCACTTGTGCCCAAGATGCCCGAGCCGGATAAAGCAATGGATAACGGGTATATAATAGGTAAGGATGCTGAAGACGATGATCGATGCCCATGCTATACTCGAGTACGGCCATGTAAAGCAACATTTGCACACGGTTATTCTCCCTTGGTTCTATCTTGCCGGGGATGGTATATTCATCGGCCTTGCCCGACTTCATTTCGATAAAACTACTCATATCGCGTTGCATATAATCCAAACGTCCTTGGACACCTAGAGCCTCGCAGATGTACGAAGGCTCTAACACGGCATCTTCCTTATCCAAGCGATAACCGGGAGCCAAGAATGTTTCTTTCACCGTTTGACGGATATGCTCAAAGTGCTTCCGGCAATCTTCAAAGAAGGTTTTCTCCTTTCCGGCATCCAGCAAATCTTCGCATGCCACCAACTCAAGCGGATATTGACGGAAAGCTTTTTTCATGCAATTCAGATAATCCGGCTCCTCGTCACCTGAATGAATCCATTCGTCCAGAAAAAGATTGGCTATATTTCCCAACAACAAAGGACGGGGATTGTCGATGGACATCAATCGCCCCATCAGATAATTGGCCGGATGATTGCCATAATCCCGATAACACTCGGCCAGCGAACTGATATCAATCAAGTAATCCGGCTCAAGCACTATTAAGGAAGGGGTATAGGTGTTGTCCTCGTTCTTTTTCACATCCAACAGATTCAATTGAGCATGACGCCACACTCCGACAAGTCCCTCCGTGAATTCGTCATTCACTCCTGGCACGTTATACCTCACCTTCCAAGGTTCATCCGAAGTTTCTTCCGTAGGATAAACATAGAGGAACTCATCATCGGCATAATCAAAACAGACACGGATACGCCGGGAAAGTTCCTTTTTCTCCCTTTTCATCGAGAAATCCATTGGGGCCTTAGGCAAGATTTCCGATAGTTCCTTGGGCATCAGACAACCACATATCACCTGAAGGACTTCGGCCATCGAACGGACATCACGGAGGAATTCATCCCCCAAGGGTTCTTTCCGATGATTAAGCACATCGTTTGAAGTCAGGCGAAAAGTATGCAGGGCATTTTTCAATCGCCCGTTCAACGAAAATTGTGTAGCGAGATAATTGATGCGGGCTGCTAAATCCGTAGCCTGCAAGGAGACATGTTGCATCTGCCCCCGAATTACACGCTCCAAAGACTCGCGTAACGAGCGATAGCGATGACGCAAAGGTGTTTCCTTCGCAATCACAACCTCCCAAAGTTCCCGATATATTTCCCTTGCCTCTTCAGTCATTCCTACAATTATCTCCTGATGTTTCATTTAAAACGTGAAGGCGTTTCACCTCAAACGCCTTCGCATATTGTCCAAACGCCTTCGCGTATGAATGTTCCGATGTTGTTATCCCTGGAAATAGACACGCTTCACCCGATTGGAAACGCTAGTCAAAATTTCGTAAGGAATCGTATCCAACACCTCCGACAAGACCGTAACGGGCAATTCGTCACCAAAGATAATCACCTTATCGCCTTCCTTGCAATCGATGTCCGTCACATCAATCATGCAGACATCCATACAAATATTACCCACATAAAGTGCCTTTTGTCCATTAACTAGACAATAAGCATTCCCATTCCCCAAGCGACGATTCAGCCCATCGGCATAACCAATAGGAATAGCTGCGATGCGTGAATCACGAGTCAGACGTCCCTTCCGGCTATACCCTATCGAATCTTCTTTCGGCACTTCTCGGATTTGCAAGATTGTGGTTTTCAGCGTACTGACATTACTCAGCATACGATTGGTAAAGGGGTCTACCCCATAAAGTCCCAGGCCAAGACGCACCATATCGAATTGTGCTCCCGGATAACGGCTAATGCCGGCCGTATTACATATATGACGCAAAATCTTATGAGGGAAAGCAGCCTGCAATTCTTTGGACACTCTCTCGAACGTCTCTATCTGAGTACGGGTGAAGGCATCGAACTGGGCAGAATCACTCCCCACTAAATGTGAAAAGACCGACCGAGGAATCACCGAAGATTGACGCTTCAGGCGAGTCACCAATTCAGGGATTTCCGAAGGGGCAAAACCCAGGCGATGCATCCCTGTATCTATTTTAATATGTACAGGGAAATTGGTTACTCCTTCCTTCTCGGCAGCTTTAATCAGCTCGTTCAACAAACCGAAGCTATAGATTTCAGGCTCCAGCTTATAATCGAACATGGTTTTGAATGCGGTCAGCTCCGGATTCATGATGATGATAGAACTGGTGATACCGGCCTTTCTCAACTCAGAACCTTCATCGGCCACGGCCACGGCCAGATAATCGACCCGATGGTCTTGCAACGTCTTGGCAATCTCGTACGAACCTGCCCCATAAGCCGAAGCCTTCACCATACAAACCATTTTCGTTTCGGGCTTCAATTTACTTCGATAATGATTCAAATTATCTACCAAGGCATTCAGGTTAATCTCCAGAATTGTTTCATGCACCTTCAACTCCAGCCTGTCCGTCACTTCATCAAAGTGGAAACTTCGCGACCCTTTCACCAACACCACTTCATTCCGCAACTTCCCCAACATATCCGAGGACAACAAATCCTCCGTTGTCCGGAAGAAATATTTTTCAATTTCAAAACGAGCCGAAGCCAATCGGATTTCCTCACCTACTCCTATTATCTTATCTACTTTCCGATTATGCACCAATTCCGCCACCTTACGATAAAGTAGCTTGCTTGTCTGGCCGGTTTCCAATAAGTCGGACAAAATCAAGGTTCGTTTCCGCCCCTTATCTTCCGAGCGTCTAGACATGAAATCCAAAGCGATGTCCAACGAAGCCAAGTCCGAATTATAACTATCGTTAATTAATATACATCCATTCTTCCCTTCCTTAACCTCCAGACGCATGGCTATCTGTTCCAATCCGGCCATACGCTCGGCTATTTTCTCGGTTGGCAACATCAGATAAAGACATACAGCCAAGCAATGTAAGGAGTTCTCGATGGAAGCCTCATCAATAAAAGGAATGGTATATTCGTTAGGCATTCCCAAATAGCGGTATCGAATCGTTGTAGAAGCCCCTCCCTTCTCTATCGACTCAATGAAGAGTGGTCGTTCATTATCCTTCCGCGACCAAGCTATTTCGCGAGCTGTAAACAACGATTTAGCCACACAACTATTTATCAGCTCATCGTCTCCATCATAAATCACCACATCACAACCCTTAAACAAAGCCAGCTTCTCCATACATTTATCTTCCAACGAAAAGAAGTTCTCCTGATGAGCACCTCCTATATTCGTCAAGACCCCAATGGTAGGGCGGACAATACTTTGTAAAGCCTCCATCTCACCCATCTCAGAAATGCCGGCTTCAAAAATGCCAAGCTCTGTCGATTCATTCATCAACCACACCGACAAAGGAACACCAATCTGAGAATTATAACTTCGGGGCGACCGGGTAATGATTCTTTCCGTCCCCAACAACTGATACAACCATTCCTTTACAATGGTTTTACCATTGCTCCCCGTAATGCCGATGACCGGCACATCAAACCTCCCCCGATGTCCTTCAGCCAACCTCTGCAATCCTCTCAACGGGCTTGCCACTTGCAAGAAATTAGCCTCAGCATAGTCTTCTATGGAAGCCGGCAAATCACTTACCACAAAATTCCGTACTCCTCGGCTATACAATTCAGGGATATATTTATGTCCGTCATTACGTTTGGTTTTCAACGCAAAGAAAAGCGTTTCTTCCGCGAAGCACAACGAACGGCTATCGGTCAATATCCAATCAATTTCGGCCGATCGGGTTCCTACTCTCTTGGCATTCAGCAGGCTGGTTATATTTTCAATCGAATTTCGCATTGTTCCATTTCTTTTTGCACATCAAAGTACGGCAACTTTTCTTTAATTCGGTTAATCTTTAACACTATTTGAGATAAAAATACGCGATAAGCCTCCGATTCCGGGCGGAAAGGCTTGTGTTCCAATCCTTTTTTAATCTCTTTCCATTCACGGATAATCTCCATCGTTTCTGCTCGAAAATAACATTCGGCAAAACATTCCCAAACATATTCTACTGCTTTCGAAGAAAGATGAAGCATATCATCTGCGTAGAAGCGATAGTCACGAAGTTCGTCCATCACGATTTCATACGACGGGAAATAAAAACAATCCGAGCACCGTTTGCATAACTCATGGATGGAGAGTAATAAAGTTGCCTTACTCAACTGATTTCCATGCATTCCGTCCTTAGCATGCCGAATAGGGCTAACCGTATACAAAACTTTCAATTTCGGATTTATAAGTTTAAGTTCAACCAACAAAGATTGCCAAACATCCACAATTTCATCCACCTGTAACATGCTTCGCTCAAACAACTTCTCCGGTTGTTTATGACAATTGCCTACCACACATCTTTCCTCTCGCAAGTAATAGGCAAACGCAGTTCCCCATGTCACAACAAGCCAATCCGTAGACGGTAATTCACGAGTAGCCTCCGACAACCGTTCATTGATAGACTCTACACACTCCAAAGCATTCACCGACGAAAAAGTACTATGATGCATCCAGCTATGCCATTGTCCACCGGCCTCAAACAATTCAGTTTCACGATATCGCTTCCCACTCATCACTTCCTTCAAGGCCCTTGCTATGGACAAAGGATTATACAAAACCCCGAAAGGATTAACCTGACACCTGAATTTATTTTCGAGCAACAGATTTCCAATATTTTCAGCAAAACAAGAGCCCCAAAGCATGATTCGTTCAGAATGCCGAATTTCTGTCTCATTTTTCGGCAAATCAACTTGCGTTCTGAAATTCATTTCATTAAGTATAATCTAAATTTTACACACAAAAATAAGCATAATACATATAAATGTACTATTTTTGCGTAACATTTATCATGATAAAGAGAAAATGGCACAAGATATTTCATACAAATTGCTGGAAAGTATAGATACCCCGGACGACTTGCGAAAGCTAAAAGCCGAACAACTCCCGGAAGTATGCAAAGAGCTAAGGCAAAAGATTATAGATGAACTATCATGTAATCCCGGTCACTTTGGTTCCAGCCTAGGCGTTATCGAACTGACCGTAGCTTTGCACTATATATTCAACACCCCTTACGACCGAATTGTATGGGATGTTGGACATCAGGCGTATGGCCACAAAATATTAACCGGACGTCGGGATGCGTTTCACACCAACCGAAAACTGAATGGTATCCGTCCCTTCCCATCTCCCCAAGAAAGTGAATACGACACTTTCACTTGCGGACATGCTTCTAACTCCATCTCGGCCGCATTAGGCATGGCCGTAGCAGCTAAGCATCACGGAGAAAACAACCGTCATGTCGTTGCCGTCATCGGTGATGGGTCTATGAGCGGTGGCTTGGCGTTTGAAGGTCTGAACAATGTTTCGTCTACAGACAACAATTTATTGATTATCCTCAACGACAACAACATGGCTATCGACCGAAGTGTAGGTGGCATGAAACAATACTTGTTGAATTTGCAAACCTCCGAAGGATATAATCGTTTCCGTTATAAAATCTCGCGGTTATTCCACAAATGGGGAATACTGAACGACCAAAGACGAAAAAGTATAATCCGTTTCAACAATAGTCTGAAGTCCATGCTTACTCAGCAACAGAATGTATTTGAGGGTATGAACATCCGTTATTTTGGTCCGGTAGATGGTCACGACATTCAGGGCTTAACCAAAGTACTGAAAGACATCAAGGACATGCAAGGCCCTAAGTTGTTACATTTGCATACCACCAAGGGCAAAGGTTTCGAACCGGCCGAGAAAGCAGCAACCATCTGGCATGCTCCTGGGATGTTCGACAAAGAAACCGGCGAACGGATTGTCTCAGACACAGAAGGAATGCCACCTTTATTCCAAGAAGTGTTTGGACATACTCTTTTGGAACTGGCCAAACAAAACGACAAGATAGTCGGTGTCACTCCGGCCATGCCCTCTGGATGTTCCATGAATATTCTGATGAAGGAAATGCCCGAAAGAGGATTCGATGTAGGCATAGCCGAGGGTCATGCCGTAACTTTCTCTGCCGGTATGGCTAAAGATGGACTTATCCCCTTCTGCAACATTTATTCATCGTTCATGCAACGGGCATATGATAACATCATCCACGATGCAGCCATACAAAACCTAAATGTTGTACTCTGTTTAGATCGTGCCGGTTTGGTGGGTGAGGACGGACCAACTCACCATGGTGCATTCGATTTAGCCTTTTTACGTTCCATCCCCAACCTTACAATCGCTTCTCCTTACGATGAGCATGAGTTGAGACGGTTGATGTATACGGCTCAATTACCGAACAAAGGTATCTTTGCCATTCGATATCCCAGAGGCCGAGGAGTCTTAACCAACTGGGAATGCCCATTGGAAGAAATAACGGTAGGGAAAGGACGAAAATTAAAAGAGGGAAAAGACATAGCAGTTCTCTCGTTAGGTCCCATCGGACATGCAGTATCTCAAGCCATCGCTTCGGTTGAAGCGAAAAGCAAATTGAGCATCGCTCATTACGACCTACGTTTTTTAAAGCCACTGGACGAAGAAATGCTTCATGAAATCGGAAAGAACTTCGCTAAGATAGTCACCATCGAAGACGGTGTCTTGAAAGGTGGTATGGGAAGTGCAATTTTAGAATTCATGTCCGACCATAAATATTCCCCAACCATCCGCCGTATTGGGCTACCCGACCAATTTGTTCAACACGGCAGTATCAAGGAGTTGCATAAACTCTGTGGCATGGATGCTACAAGCATAGAAAATGTGTTATTATCATTCTAAAGACCTACAATTATGAAGATAATCATCGGAGGAGCCGGTGCCGTTGGCACTCATTTGGCAGAACTACTTTCCAATGAAAAGCAGGACATTATCCTTATGGATGAAAACCAGTCCAGGTTATCCAAAATGGACTCTAACTTTGACCTGATGACTGTTTGTGCTTCTCCTACTTCCATACAGGCGTTGAAAAGTGCAGGCGTAGACGATGCAGACCTGTTCATCGCTGTTATGCCAGAAGAAAGCCGAAACATGACAGCTTGTATGCTGGCCAACAACTTAGGAGCCAAGAAAACAGTCGCCCGCATTGACAATTATGAATACTTATTACCAAAACATAAGGAGTTCTTTGCCCAATTAGGGGTTCATTCACTAATTTATCCTGAAATGCTGGCTGGCAAAGATATAGTTGATGCCATCCGAATGAGTTGGGTACGCCAATGGTGGGAATTCTACGGAGGAGCCTTGGTGTTGATTGGAACCAAAATGCGTGAAACCGCTGAGATTCTGAATGTACCTCTGCAAGAGCTTGGGGGCAGAAACATCCCATTCCATATCGTAGCAATCAAACGAGGAAATGAAACCATTATCCCTCGAGGAGATGACCTTATCAAGCTGAATGACATTGTCTACTTTACAACAACAAAAAAATACATCCCCTACATCCGCAAAATTTCAGGAAAAGAAAACTACCCGGATGTGCGTAGTGTCATGATTATGGGAGGAAGCCGTATTGCCGTACGAACCTCGCAATATATTCCGGACAACATACAGATTAAGATTATAGAAAACGACTTGGAGCGTTGCAATCGTTTGGCTGATTTGGTTGACGACAAGGTCATGATAATCCATGGCGACGGCCGTGACATGGATTTATTACTGGATGAAGGATTGAAAAATACGGAAGCTTTTATTGCATTGACCGGAAATTCCGAGACCAACATATTGGCTTGTTTGGCTGCTAAACGAATGGGAGTAGCCAAGACAATTGCTGAAGTGGAAAACATTGACTACATCAACATGGCTGAAAGTCTGGACATTGGAACCGTCATCAACAAGAAGAAAATAGCTGCAAGTCACATCTATCAAATGATGTTGGACGCTGATGTAACTAACGTAAAATGTTTGACCTTTGCCAGTGCCGATGTAGCTGAATTTAAAGTAAAGGAAGGCTCTCGTATTACTCAAAAGCCTATCAAAGACATGGGATTACCTAAAGGCATCACCATCGGTGGACTTATCCGCAACGGAGAAGGTATGCTCGTAACCGGTAACACCATGATTCAACCGGGAGACCACGTCGTTGTTTTCTGTTTGGAAATGATGATTAAGAAAGCCGAAAAATTCTTCAACTGATGATTAATTGGAAGATGATAGCTAAAATCATGGGGCTCCTGCTTTTCATCGAAGCAGGATTTCTAACCCTATGTACCCTAATGTCCTTCTATTATCAGGAACCCGATTTTTCAGCCTTTATCATTTCCACTTCCATCACTGCACTTGTCGGTATACCGCTAACTCATGCAGGGAAAGCAGCGGAAAGAAAGTTAAGCCGGCGAGACGGTTACATCGTAGTAACCTTTGCTTGGATTATCTTTTCTCTTTTCGGCATGTTACCTTATTATATAAGTGGCTACATCCCTAACATCACTAATGCGTATTTCGAGACCATGTCCGGTTTCTCTACTACCGGAGCTAGTATCTTGGATAACATCGAAGAGCTTCCTCATGGACTGCTTTTTTGGCGTAGCATGACCCAATGGATTGGTGGAATGGGGATAGTCATCTTTACAATCGCCGTCCTTCCTATTTTTGGTGTTGGTGGCATACAGCTGTTTGCCGCGGAAGCAACTGGACCCAAGTTCGACAAAATAACTCCACGAATTGATGTCACAGCCAAATGGATTTGGACCATCTATTTGGGGTTGACATTGGCTGAAACAATCTTATTGCTAGCTGGCGATATGCCTTTATTCGACAGCATTTGCCATGCTATGACTACCACTGCTACTGGAGGCTTTTCAACCAAACAGGCCAGCATTGCTGCTTTCAATTCACCTTACATCGAATATATCATTACGACCTTCATGTTCCTTTCGGGTATCAACTTCTCCTTATTATATCTTTTGTTTCTAAAAGGTAGCTTCAAGCGGATATTTAAAGACACCGAAATCATCTGGTATATCAAAACGGTGGCTTTGTTTACTATTATCATCACAATCGGATTGTTGCTTACCTCACCTATGGGCTTGGAAGAAGCTTTCCGACGTTCATCGTTTCTAGTCGTTTCCATCCAAACAACCTGTGGATTCATTACTGCTGACTACATGCAATGGGCACCTGCTTTATGGATGCTGACCACCGTCATCACCTATTGTGGGGCTTGTGCCGGATCTACCTCGGGTGGCATCAAATGCATCCGTGCCGTCATCATGGCCCGCATTGCCAAGAATGAGTTCAAACAAATCGTCCATCCCAACGCTATACTTCCGGTGCGAGTTAATGGAGTCAGCGTATCCCCTACAACCAAAAGTACAGTTCTTGCTTTCTTCGTGGTATTTGCACTATTGGTGTTCTTCGGATGGTTTTCCATGATGGTTATCGGCTTGGACTTTGACGATGCTTATAGTGTTATCATTTCAAGTCTGGCCAATGTGGGACCGGGTATCGGAAAGTGTGGCCCTGCTTTTTCTTGGAATGCTTTGCCGGATGTTGCCAAATGGTTCAGTATCGTCTACATGCTTATCGGACGACTGGAATTGTTCACCGTTTTACTTTTATTCAGCCCGGCTTTCTGGAAACAACGGTAAAAGCCAGCCCTTTTGTTAAAAAATGCTATATTTAGCATCCTTTCGCATCCCGACTAGAATAATAGCCTTATCTTTATCACATATAAAAATAAAGAAGCTATGATTGAATTAACCAAAGCAGAAGAACAAATCCTATACCTTTTGTGGCAATTAGGCGAAGGTACCGTACAAGATGTTATCGCTATCATCGATAAGGAAAAGAAACCCTCACGTACAACTGTTTCAACCGTTATCCGCATTTTGGAAAGCAAGAAGGCGGTCGGACACAAATATAGCAACAAGCGTAGTTTTATTTACTACCCTATTCTGACGAAAGAGGCCTATTCACGCCAGCAATTGTCACGCCTTGTACAACGCTACTTTAACAATTCGTTTGCATCACTCGCTTCGTTCTTTGCCAAAGAAAACAACTTGACACTCGAAGAGTTGGACGTTTTGTTGGATGAAGCCAAGAAAGAGTTGAAAGAGACAACAAGCAATCACGAATAATGGAATTATTATTAGCCAAGTTCTGTGTATTGACTACGGCTTTGCTGGTCGTATATCGTTGGACTTACAGGCATAGAACTTCGTTTCATCTTAACCGGTGGTTTCTGTTATCAGGCATGTACCTATGCTTTATCTTACCATGGATACCTCTGGAATATGAAACGGAGAAAACATTATTCTTTACTTCCCCCGTTACAACGATTCTCTTACCAGAGAATGGTACGGTGGCTTTGTCTCATCCCCAACAGAATAGCCTCCCATGGATGGCTATCTTTTATGGTTTGGGCATTTTGTTCTTGTTGATTCTTCGAATCATGGAAATTGGACGAATTTTTCGAACGATTCGTCGGGGACGCCAAATCGTCCTTCCCGAATATATTCTTGTAGAAACATCCGTCACTTCCCCATTCTCGTTTGCCCGCTATATCCTTCTTCCCGAAGGTATGGATAAACGTAATCGGGAAGCTATCCTTTGCCACGAACAAACACACGTTACCCAATGTCATTATCTGGACCTCTGGCTTTGCGAGATTTTCTGTATTCTCCAGTGGTTCAATCCATTTGCCTGGCTATACAAGCATTACCTAATGGAGAATCATGAATATTTGGCCGATGAAGCTGCCAGTCAAGCCATAGGAAAGGCTCATTACCGTCAAGTGCTGACCGAATGTTGGCTACGCGGAAGACAATCCAACTTTATTCATCCGTTTGCATACTCCGCCAAACTCACTCGCCTCGCCATGCTGGAGAAAGATAGAGTTTGTATACCTGTGAAAAAAAGTGGCATAATTCTAGTCTTAATGCTTTTGGCCTACGGATGGTTGTTTGCCAAGCCAATTGTCGTGGCCCAGCCCACTGCATCAAACTCCGGTTTGCAACTAACAGGAAAAATCATCGATGCCCAAGGAACAGCAATTTTAGGAGCTAGTGTAGTCATTAAAAACAAACTGACGGGAACTATCACTGATTTTGACGGAAATTATGTCGTCCATGGTGCTGCTCCAACAGACACACTTAGCGTCTCCATGTTTGGATATGGGTCAATAGCCATTCCTTTGCACTCATACCCGACTAAAAACGGAACCATTGAACTCAACATCCAATTACAACCTAAAAATGAATAAAAATACCCAAGCCATTCTGTTGGCACTTGTAGCCGTACTCAGTTGGAGTACCGTAGCCACCGCATTCAAGGTAGCATTGACGTACCTCACCCACTTCGAGATGTTATTGATAGCCAGCCTTACCAGCGTACTGATATTCACTCTGGTACTGACTTTCCAACAAAAATGGGGGCAAGTCAAAAGCCTGACCCACAAACAATGGAAAGAACTGGCTTTCCAAGGCTTTCTGAATCCGGCTGCCTATTATCTGATTCTGTTTAAAGCTTATGACATGCTTCCGGCCCAAGTAGCTCAACCCGTCAACTATGCTTGGCCGATAGTTCTCCTTATTCTTTTGGCTGTTTTTGCCAAACAACCTATTCCGTCGAAGAAATACCTTGGAATGGTTATTTCTATGTCGGGGGTAGTAATGATTTCGTTAGGAACCGGACAGTTGAGCGACATGGATGTTCCATTGACCGGTGTTTTATTAGCTGCCTTCAGTGCCTTCTTTTGGGCGGGCTACTGGATGGTAAACAACAAAAACAAAGATTCCATCGATGCCATCGTTTCACTATTCGGCAGTTTCCTTTGTGGTAGTCTGTATTTGCTCATTTGTATACCGATATTCGGCTTAACCATTCCCAACCTTAACGGTTTGTTGGCGGGCATGTATGTCGGTGGCTTCGAAATGGCCATCCCATTCATCAGCTTCGGCATTGCCATGCGTATCACTTCCAACCCGGCTTTAATTAACCAATTGTGTTACCTCTCCCCTTTCTTGTCGTTGTTCTTCATCGCCATGGTACTCCATGAGCCGATTGTGATTACGACCTATATCGGATTGGTACTCATTGTAGCAGGAATTGTATTCAATGAGTATTTTGTGAAGAAATAAAAGAACCCCTTTTCACTTTTACACCATCGGCACTTCATTCTGATAATCAAGCAATCGAAGTGCCGTTTCGTGTATCATCAAGTGCCGGAAGCCGAGAAGACAACTTTTTCCAATTCTTCAAACGAAACCAACGGATTGTCCGTATAAATATAGCGAATCACTCCCTCTGCATCCACCACATAGATACGAGGAACCACCTGACGGGCAAACAGTTGATAGACCGTTCGGTCATCTTGTGCCGAATAAGGCATCGTAAACCCTTCCTTAGTCCAATAGGCTGAAACCGAATCGGCTCCTTCTTCCCGGCTGATACAAATTAAAGGATACTGAGGATAGGCCTCATAAAATCGTTGCAACATAGGTAACTCCTGTTGACAATCCTTACATGCTGTATGAAAGAATGCAATGAGTGATACATTCCCAAGCAAATCTTCATCACTTACCCGACGCCCATCATTCATCACAACCTCAAAATCAGGTATTCTGTCTCCTACCACCAGCTCTTGTCCTGTCAAAGGTTCGTCTCCATCTGTTACACAAGCTGTTAGCAAAAACAACAATGTCCATCCTATGGTTTTAATTACATTCATCCTCTTTTTATTTCCGTAAAAATACAAAAAGCGATTATTATATACAAGAAATCATACTTAATAAACATCTGATAACAAGAGAACTTTATAGCTTCTTCTGGTTAAAAAAGTTAATCACAAGTTATGATTATACAATCATAAGTTATAACTCGTAAATCATAAGTTATGATTATAGAATCATAACTTATGATTTGCTTTTTCATCTTGAAAAGATTAACTTTGCATCAGAAAGAAAACAATTAATAATCAAATACATACAACATTTATGTCCAAATACATCAAGCAAGAAATGCCGGACATCCACCGAAACGGTGAACAAAAGGTCTATTATCGCCTGAAAACCGAACGAAATATCGACACGGAAGAATTCATACGCTCCTTACACGAATCATTCAAGGGGATGAACGAAGCCGATATAACACGAGTTATGATAGCTACGGCCGACCACTTAAGCAAGTTATTGGGGCAAGGCTATTCCGTCACCCTAAACGGTATCGGAACCTTCAAAGCTACGATAGGTCTGGAGAAGAACAAGGAATTGGATACGCTGGAGCCCCAAACTCCACAAAGAAATGCTCAAAGCATACGAATGAAAGGAGTAAACTATCGGGCAGACAAAGAATTGATAAAGAAGGCATCCAAACATTGCAAACTGGAACGGGAAGGTATCCGACGCATCCATCGCTCGCCTTACTCCAAAGAAGAACGTCTAGAACTGGCCCTGCAATATCTTAACGAACATGGAGCCATGAAAGTAATGAATTATGTAGAACTGACAGGCCTGTCACGCACCGTAGCCACATTGGAACTGAAAGAGTTCCGCCAAGACCCGACATCGGGCATTGATTTTATCGGACGAGGAAGTGCAAAGGTATATGTGAAGAAAGGATAAGTGTTAATTAATCCTATTTCTTCATTGCAATCATTGTTGTTTATATTTTTAGTTATACTTTTATGACTAAAATAAAAGTCGAACATAAATTATAAACATCATGAAAAGGAATCTATTATTTATTGGGTTATGGAGTATTCTACTTCTTTCCTGTAACGAACAACCGCCTCAAAGCATCCCGCAAATAGACTTGAGCATCGAATATCCGGAGCGAGAAGTCTATTTACAGGACGTAGCAACAGTCAGTTACCTCCCCTTGGAGACTACGGACGAGTTTATATTCAAAGGTTATTTTGTGGATATTTCTCCGGAAGGACTGGCTTCATACCATCGGAAAGATGGTGATATATTCTTGTTCGACGGACAAGGAAAGGCATTGTTGACAATGAATCACCGAGGTGGAGGGCCTAACGAATATACCGAGGTCAAAAAGGTGTCAGTCGACTGGAATAAGCAAGAGATTTATGTGTTGGATGTCAAAAAGCACATCTTGATCTACGACTTCACCGGCAAACATGTCCGCACCATTGACTTCCAACACGAAACCCGGCACACGGACATGTACCCTTATGGAGCCAATCACTTCATCCTATCCAAAGAGATTCCTGAAGGCATCAATGCCGAGACCATCCGACCATACCGTCCGCTCTTGTTGCTTTCAAGAACAGACGAACAAGTAGACTCCCTTCCGTATATTAAGAGGGAAAATGTATTCATGACTGCCTATATGGGTGAAATGAAAGGCATTGCACAACAAGGAATACTCCGTTCGTTCCACGGAGAAACTTATCTGAACGACATCGCTTCAGACACCATCTTTCATCTGAATGCCAAGAGCAACCAATCAACACCGCTATTAACCCGCACCCCAAGTATCTTAGCCAAGGATGATACACCCTATGTACTTACCTTGGAAGGAGTTACTCCTCGATACATCTTTTTAAAGAAACAAATCAAAGACCATAACCTGGAAGACCCTAATTCGGCAAAGGGCAACCGTTTTATTGCGTACGACCGCTGGAGCCAAGAATTCTTCCAACCTATATTCAAGAACAAAGACAATCTTGAACAGACAATAAACAACAAAGACCTTTCACAATGTGAGGGGGAATGGGGAAGTCACCTTGTACTAGAGGCATTCCATCTGAAAGAGGCTTTGGAAGAAGAATCCTTAAATGGAGAGTTGAAAAACATTGCCGAACGGATAGACGAAGAAGACAACCCGGTTGTTATGATTATGAAATTCCACAACAAATAAGGTTCTAAAAATAAAAGAGGGTGTGTCGAAATAGAAGGCCTATGTCAATTGTCATTCTGAGCATCGCGAAGAATCTGAAGACATTTACTTTATGTATTCAGATCCTTCACTTCGTTCAGGATGACACGAGATTTTAATAGCAATTCTAAATTAGGACACACCTCTTTTTATTTTCTCAAAATCTTCTCCATTGCCTTTCCTTTAGCCAATTCATCAACCAACTTGTCCAACTGACGGATGTGCTTCATCAACGGTTCTTCAATCGTTTCTACACGAATGCCACAAATGACTCCTTTTATCAAGTTGCGGTTAGGATTCATGCAAGGAGCTTCGGCATAGAAAGTAGCCATGTCCACCGCCTTGTCGAGTTGGCTTTGCAAGCCAATGGCATCATAACCGGTCAACCAATAAATCAGCATGTCTACCTCTTCCTTTGTTCGGCCTTTTCGTTCGGCTTTCTGCACCAAAAGGGGATAAACCTTGGCAAATGGCATGGTAAAAATGTTTTGGCCGGCCATACCTTATTATAATGTCTTCAAATATTCAATCAAGCCATCTACGTCTTCTTCGGTGGTATCCCATGAAGTAACAAGACGCATCTCACCGATAGCCTCATTCCAATAATAGAAATAATACTTTTCGTGAAGCTTTTCTTCCTTTTCTTTCGGCATGATAAAGAAAAGTTGGTTGCTTTCCATCGGCTGGGTGAACTGTACGTCTGGCATGGCCGACAAGGCATCGTGCAATTTCTGAGCCAATCGGTTGGCATGGTTAGCACACTTCAGCCACAAATCATCAGTCAAGAAAGCAGTGAACTGACAAGACACGTAACGCATCTTGCTAGCCAACTGGCAAGCTTGTTTGCGGGCAAAACGTGCTTCTTTCACTAAATCTTGGTTGAAAATTACCACACATTCAGCTCCCATCAAACCATTCTTGGTTCCACCCAAAGTCAAAGTATCCACACCACAAGCTCCAGACACTTCATCAAGCGAAAGGCCAAGTGCAGCAGCTGCGTTCGAGATGCGAGCACCGTCCATGTGCACCATCAAGCCATGCTCATGAGCGAAGTCACAAAGTGCACGCACTTCCTCAGGCTTATAAATCGTACCGAGTTCGGTACACTGACTGATATAGATAGCACCCGGCTGAGAATGATGTTCTACGCCAAAATTAATCATATAAGGCTTCAGTAATTCGGGAGTCAACTTTCCATCCGGTGTAGGAATCGTACGCATAAAACAACCTGTTCCCTTGCTCGGAGCACCACATTCATCCACTGCAATGTGGCCGGTCTCGGCACAGAAGATGATGTGATAAGGACGAGTCATCAACTGAAGAGCCATCGTATTGCTCCCCGTCCCATTAAAAACAAACAAAGCATCGCAAGGACGTGCAAATTGTTTCTTCACCATTTCGGTAGCTTCTTCCGTCCAAGGATCATCGCCATAACCTACTGCATGGCCGGTATTAGCCTTCGCCAGTGCCTCCATTACCAACGGATGTACACCGGAATTATTGTCTGATGCAAAACTTCTCATATTTCTTTATTTAAATTTTACTGACAAAGATAAAGGTTTTCCATGAAAAAAGATGAAACCTTAAGAAGAATTTGACAAAAGGCTATACTTTATTGTTTTTTCCAAAAGGTAGGAGTAAACAAAACAAATACTGCAAAAAACTCCAAACGACCGACCAACATCAAGAAACTGCTGACCCATTTCAATGTATCGGGTAAAGAAGACATAGTGTTCGCCGGGCCGTAGAATCCCAAACCTGGTCCAACATTACCAACACTTGTTAGCGACAAGCCATAAGCTTCCACAAAATCAAGTCCAAAAGCCATGTTAATAACGAGGCCGACAGCTACCACTCCTAAATAAATAAGAATAAATGCAACAATCGAAGTCATCACCCTATCCGGAATCACTTTAGTTCCCAATTTTACGGGAGCAACCAAATTAGGATGCATAATCTTCTTGAATTCGTTTCCAATAATGCGACCCAACAAATGAATGCGTACACACTTAATAGCTCCGGTAGTAGAGCCTGTACAAGCACCGGTAAACATCAAGAAAGAAACTAAAAGCCATAACAAAGGCATCCACGACATATAGTCTAACGTACAGAATCCCGTAGTGGTCATGATAGTTACCACCTGGAAAACGGAATTACGAAACGCTTCTTCCAAATCCATTGGCATAGTAAAGAACAATCCCACGGATATAGCCAATGTAAAAAGGATGGTTATTTTCAAATAAGTCCGGAATTCACCGTCAGTAAACAATTCCTTAAATCGCCTTTTAAAAAGAAACAGATATAATAATGAAAAGTTGGTTCCACCCAAAAACATAAAAACTGTCACAATATATTCGATGGCTGGCGAATGATAGGCAGCGATACTGGCCTGCTTCGTTGAAAATCCTCCCGTAGAAATTGTTGCCATAGAATGGCAAATGGCATCAAAAAAACTCATGCCGGCCAACATCAAACAAAGAGTTTCCACCAAAGTTAAACAAACATAAACCAACAAAATCCAACGAGTTGCGGTTGCCACCTGAGGATGTAATTTTGTCCGGATAGGGCCAACCGACTCAGCTGTCAATAAAGGCATGTTTCCCGTGCCGAATACAGGAAGGACAGCTACAGTAAAGAAAACAATTCCCAAACCACCAATCCACTGAGTCATACTCCGCCAAAACAGAAGACTAGGTGGGAACTCCTCTAAATTATCAATAATAGAAGCTCCCGTTGTCGTAAAACCGGAAACGGCCTCGAAAAAAGCATCGGTGACCGTAGGAATGTAACCACTGACATAATAAGGCAAACCTGCAAAAGCAGGGAAAACAAGCCAACAAAGGGTTACAACCAAATAACTGTCCTTCTTCGACACTTCATGCTTAACATGACGTCCCGAAAAGACCAGCAAAGTTCCTACAACCAACAGTAAAAGCAACACCTTTATATAAGACATCACAATCGGTTCACCACCGCCTATCGAAATGCCCAAACAACTGACTAATGCCAAAGCCTCTAACAAAAGCAGAAAGCCTATAATCCGCATTATCAAAAAAGGATGAAACATATACATTAATAATAGTAATTCAACGATTTTCTTTCATGAAGCCACAAAGATAGCACCTATCTTTCTTCGACAAAGCTTTTTCTTAAAAATTAAAGCGAAAATTCATGATAAAGTCCTAGAAATCCTTTATTTTTGTGTGCAAACGAATAACCTTTTAAATTATAACCTTATGTATCCATTTAAATTCAATCCTATTTTGAAGTCCACTATCTGGGGTGGCGAAAAAATTATCCCATTCAAGGGACTTGACATCGAACAACCACAAGTGGGCGAAAGCTGGGAAATCTCGAATGTACCCGGTGATGAATCGGTAGTGGCTAACGGAGCTGAAGCCGGCAAGAACTTAAGCGAACTGGTAAAAGAATACAAGGGTGCATTGGTCGGTGCTGCCAACTACGAACGCTTTGGCGACAACTTCCCATTGCTCATCAAGTTCATCGATGCTTGCGATGACCTCTCTATTCAGGTTCACCCGGACGATGCTTTGGCAAAGGTTCGTCACAACTCGATGGGTAAGACTGAAATGTGGTATGTGATTGACAACAACAACGGTCAGGCTCACCTCCGTTCTGGTTTGAAGAAGAGCATCACTCCGGACGAATATGCAGCTATGATTGCTGACAATACCATCTGCGACGCTTTGGCTGACTATGCTGTTCAACCAGGTGACGTATTCTTCCTCCCGGCTGGTCGTATCCATAGCATCGGTGCAGGTTGCTTCATCGCTGAAATCCAGCAGACTTCGAACGTGACTTACCGTATCTATGACTTCAACCGCAAGGACAAGAACGGTAATACTCGTGAACTCCATACTGAACTCTCTAAGGATGCTATCGACTATAGTGTAGAAAAAGACTATCGCACTAACTACACTCCGAAGCAAAACGAACCGGTAGAATTGGTGACTTGCCCATACTTTACTACTTCTGTTTATGACTTAACCGAAGACATGACATTGGATTATAGCGAACTGGATTCATTTGTTATCCATATCTGCATGGAAGGTTCTTGCACTGTAACCGACAATGAAGGTAATTCTGTTGAAGTAAAAGCAGGCGAATCTATCCTCTACCCGGCTACTACTAAGGAAGTAAAGGTTACTGTAAACGGCCACGCTAAGTTCTTGGAAACTTACGTCTAAGAAAGTTAAAACACTTAGATTTCTAAAAAAAGCGGCTATTTCAGCCGCTTTTTCTTGTTTTGTCAGAAAACAATCTGTACATTTGCAACGTCTTAAAGACATTACCAACTTGGGGTTGACTGGATTTGACAGCGGGTTGGAGTGGTATGTAAGCATGCAGTGCGTCGGTGATTGGCACTTTAATCTCAGTTATCAAGCTATTATCTGGCAACAATACTTATGCTCTCGCAGCGTAATCGAAGTACAGTAGATTACCTTTATTTCTGCCACAGTGGTGGAAACGGGATGTCGCTCAAAAGCTCTTGTTCCGAAGCGTTTGGTAAAGCGGCACAGCAAAATCGGGAATAGGTGGAGTCTTGCTTCGCGGCTCTTCCGAAATTTTAGAAGCTAAGGTACAGGTTGGTGGCTCTGGTCTTGCTTGTACTCGAAAACCGAAGGCAGAGATAAGCATGTAGAAAGCGTATGGCTTCCTCGTTTGGACGAGGGTTCGACTCCCTCCAGCTCCACAGATTAAAAGCAGCTGATTATCAGCTGCTTTTTCATTACCTACTATTAGATTATTTTCCATTAGCAAGCGATAACTCATTTTAATAGGCAGCTATCGTTCACTATCGAAGGATTATTTTTCTCAAAACTTCATATTTCTTGTAACAACTATCCAATACTTCTCGTCTATACCATTGAAAAGCTTTCAAACAATTTATAAATAAACCCTAAAACAAAATAAAACCATGAAGAAGTATTTAATTGCCATTGCATTAATGATTATCTATCAAACAACATTTGCACAAAGTACAAAAGATATTTTTGAAGAATTTGGGAAAGAATGGAATGCTGAAAGTGTTACGATCTCTCCCTTTTTGATGAGCCTCGGACGATTGTTTATGGATAGCGATACTCCCGAAATAACCAAGTCTATCCGTTCTATGAAAGTTCTGGATTTGGAAGACTGCTCAGACAAAGTAAAGGAACGCTTCAACCGGAAAATAAACAATCTACAATCCGAAGGATATGAAACCATGATTCAAACCATTGATAATGGCGAAAAAGTTCGTATCTTAACCCGCCTAGAAAAGGATGTTATCCGAGAACTGCTTATCGTTTGTACTGGAAATGACGATTGTGCTCTCATCCAACTGAATGGGAAAATCAAAAAAGAATATATAGCACAGCTAGTAAACGAAGAAACAAGAAGAAGAAATGAACGCTAACCAATTTAAGGAACAATTCCTGCCCTATCATGCTAAACTCTATCGGGTTGCTTTCTGGTTAATGGGAAATACTCAAGATGCTGAAGACATGGTACAGGAAGCGTATCTGAAATTGTGGAAAAAGCGGAACGAGTTACCTTCAAACATCCAAAACCTGGAAGCCTATTGTGTCATGTTAGTCAAAAATAGTTGCTATGATACATTAAGACTTTCACGAATGGAAGAAGATAATCACTCACCGGAAGAACTGAATATCTCGGGGAGTATAAATATAGCTTTCGAACTTGAAAGAAAAGATGAGGTCAATCAAGTAATAAAACTGATAAATCAGTTACCGAAACAACAGCAACAAATTATACTGATGCATGATGTAGAAGAAAAGCCTTACGAAGAAATAGCAAAGACTACCGGGCTATCATCAGTCAACATCCGAGTTATATTGAGCCGTGCCCGTAAAAAGATACGCGAACAATTTAAAGAACTGATGAATTATGAAAAATTATAGATATATAGAAGATTTACTTGAGCGTTATTATGAAGCTCAAACTTCCAAAGCCGAAGAGCAAAGATTAAAGGATTTCTTCTTCAACGAAGAAGTCCCCCCACACTTGCTAGATGAGAAAAAGATGTTCCTTCAATTACAAGCTTTACAAGTATCCAAAAAATTAGAAACTAAACTAAGCAAACAGATTGACATCTGGGAAAAGAAGGAACTCTTCATGAGAAAATCCAACAAGGAACGACACCACTACTCCCTTCTTTGTTGGATTGGAAGCATTGCTGCCAGCTTATTGGTAATATTCTACTTAGGATGGCATTCCCGCCCCCTACAGCTTCGACAAGATACTTGTAAGACTCCCGAGGAGGCATATCTACATACCGAAAAAGCCTTACTGATGTTTGCACAAGCAATCAACAAGGGAGTGACGCAAATGGAAGTTATCCAAGAAAGCAGCGATAAAGTAGAAAGAAATATCCAAAGACAATTAAATAAACTTAAAACCAACGAATAATGAAACGAACTTATACCCTTATTTTATTTACATTAGTATTCAACTTGTTTGCTCAGGCTCAACAATCCTTTTTCGACAAGTATGCAGAGATGGAAGGAGTCAGTTCCGTCTATATCAGCAAAAGTATGCTCAGTCTGTTACCAGACATGAATGGAAGTATAAACGGAGTATATATTGGAAGTATCGCAAATAGGTTAGAGAATATTCAAATCTTATCATGCGATGAACCCACAACTATTAATAAACTACGCAAAGAAACTGCTCACATCAACGCTCAAAACGGTTATGAAGAATTGATGAGAGTTCGTGAAGACGGTGAAAAAACAACCATCTATTTTAAAGACAGTAAAGGGAAAAAGAAAGAATTTATTCTTCTCACAGACGAAAAAGACGAATTTACCATTATATCAATCACTGGTGACTTAACCTTACAAGAAATACAAGGTATTCTAAAACAATGAAGATAAAAAAAGCCTCCGATACATTACTGTATCGAAGGCTTCACTTAAAACGGCAGCTACCTACTCTCCCACAAACGCAGTACCATCGGCGTGACAAGGCTTAACTTCTCTGTTCGGAATGGGAAGAGGTGG
>SUXX01000011.1 GCA_015060735.1 Bacteroides sp. | reverse complement strand
GTTCGATACGTGCTGTGTTGAAGGAAGATGAACGACGCATGATGCCATGCACTTCATATCCTTTCTCAATCAGGAATTCGGCCAAGAATGAGCCGTCCTGTCCGGTAATACCGGTAATCAATGCTACTTTTTTCATTTCTTTCCTATTGAAAAGATTTTATTTATTAGTCATTCTGAGCGTAATAAAATGAAGTGAAGACGAGTTGTTGAGGACCTGTCCGAAAAATCTGAATACCGTTACGTTTGTGTACTCAGATCCTTCACAGTGTTCAGGATGACACAAAATTATTCTTTTTCTTCGTTTGGTTCTTTCAGCCCCTCTTTCAAACTTACCCAAAGGTCTTTTCCAAAAAGAATCCATGCAGATGTACCTACCAATGCCAGGAATACAACAGCTACCAGAATAATCTTTCGGCTAGTCCCTGAGGGTAGTAATGGAACGCTTGCCGGTTCCAATATTGCAAAGGCCGGTTTTTCTTCTTGCAACTTGGCACGCGACATTTGTAATTGGGTAGCTACCTGACTGAAAACTTGAAAAGCCAAACTTTGTTCGTTTTGCAGGCGTTCTTGTTCGATTTTCACGCTTTGGCGGATTACCCCTTGGTTGGCATCCGAATATTTAGCATATTTTTCCTGGGCTTCGTAATATTCTTTTTGTCTTTCTTGGTACAACTGTTCCCAGTATTTACAATCTTCCTGTGCTTTCGAAGTCTTGTAGTTGGTGATGTATTTCTGCAGTTTTACCAATACAGTGTCTACCAGTGTGGCTGCTACCAAAGGGTCTTGCAGGGTTACACCAATCTTGGTCATTCCCGTTTTATCCGATTCCGCTGTTATGACGCTCTTGATTCTTCCTACTTGTCCTCTTTGTAATCTGGTTAGGCGGAAGGGGTCAATAGGTTTTTCTTCTACAGTTTCTTCTTGGGTTATAAATAGTGATTTGATACCTCCGATAGCCATGCTTGGAAGTGACATTACCGTACTCCACCAAGGTCTACTTTCGGTAGCCAAATAAGCTACCAATGTAGTATCCATTTCACCATCTAAGGTCTGCACCTGTGTATCGAATAGTTCCAAAATAAATGGAGTAGAGGCAAGAATGTCCGAAGCCATGGAAAAGTTCAATGCGTTAGCATCTGCCCCCATGCCCACATTGCCTATACCCAACATCGCAGCCATCCCCGACAGGCTACTGTTTCCACCTTTTTTCTGTTCCGGCGAAAGAATTACTTCAGCCGTATATTTTTTAGGAATGCTAAAAGCAATAACCAAACCTACTACTGCAGCTATACCGGCTACTTTCAATAACAGTTTGCGGGCAGCCCATAACTTACGGGCATATTCCATCAAGTCTATTTCCAATTCGCTTTCTTCCAACGGAGCGTTGGTATAATTCTTATCTTCTGCCATAGTCCGTTATTTTAAGATGTTAGCAACTGAAGCGGCTGTTAAGCCCAATGAACCGATAGACGAGGCTATACCCAAGATGGTTTGAATACTCCATTTGTCTGCTTTCGATTTGTCTTTTACAGGAACTACGATTTCACATCCTGGTTCTACTTGGTTTTTACCAGATCCTTTCACTTTAGCTACCTGTCCATTCATATAGATGATAAAGGCTTTGGTCTTTCGTGCACCATTGGCAAAACCACCGGCCTGACTGATGTAATATTTCACAGATTTGCCATGTGTGTACGAAACCGTATTTGGCATCATCACAGCACCGTTGATTTTAACTGTATTTGTCATTTCCGGAATGACTAACTGATCGCCTTCACGAAGTACGATATCTGCATCTCCACCGGGTTTGGCTAATGCTTTTTCCAAATCTATACCTACCGAATAGAGGCTATCCAGTTCCAGTTTTAATGAATCTGTTGAGGCACCCATTTCCCGTTGCATGATTTTCATCACATCTGCCATACGTTTCATTTCTTCCTCATTGGCTTTACGCATCAGCTTCGCACCTTTCACATATGCATATTGGGTTGCTCCACCGGCTTTTTTTACCAAGTCGGTCAGACGTTCGCTTTTGGTAGTCAAGGCATATGTACCTTCATACAGAATTTCACCGGTTACTTGTACGTTTAGCTGTGGCTGGTATCCCGGACTCTTGCGTACATAAACCTGGTCGTATGGCTCCAGGATAAATCCCGGTTCTCCATCCACCACAAAACCATCCTTCAGTGCAAACGAGAACATCTCTCCCGTAGTACTTGGCAATTCGGTACTCTGGCTGTTCTTGATACGACGGGCTACGTCCACTTTCACGGTCGAAGCCGATTCCAACAAACCACCGGCTTGAATCACTAAGTCTTCCAGTGTCATGTTGTCAGCATAGATGTATTTACCCGGACGAGCAATTTCTCCGAATATTTCGATGTTACCCAAGTCCTGTAAGTCGTGAATACTTGGGATGTACAACACATCGTTTCGTCTCAGTTCGATGTCTGGCTTGGTACCACCCAAGATACCCTTCAAGTCTACCTGAACGATTTCCTTGGTCAAGTCTTCTCGTTCGCGATGCAATACTGCACGTCCCAGGAAGGCATCGGCCATCACACCATCTGCTTTCTGCACCAATTGCTTTACGGTGTTCAAGTCACCTCCAAACTGATAGATTCCCGGTCGATATACTGCACCTTTGATTTCCAACTTGTTTTCAAAACGATCCAGAATGGCTTCTGCAGTCAATACATCACCGTCTTTCAACTTGAATACCGAGTAATCCATGTCGTCTACGGTGAAAATCTGGTATTCCTTGCCGTTCTGTCTCACCAGTTTGAGCGAACGGGTGTAAGCATCGCTGGCAAAGTTTCCGGCATATTTCAACAGGGTAGCCACTGTTTCGTCATTCTTCATTTCGTATTTCATCGGACGCTTCACGTTACCCTCCACCTTCACCAATGCTTCGTAAGGGGGAACGATTATCACGTCACCTTCTTGCAGGCTGATGTCATCCTGTGTTTTTCCGTGCATAATGAAGTCATACACGTCCACGGTAGCAATGTTTCTACCGTTTCTAGCCACCTGAATTTTTCTCAAGCTACCGATGTCACTTACCCCACCGGCACTATAGAGTGCATGGAATACAGTCGAGAAAGCCGAGAGGGCATACGTACCCGGTTGATATACTTCACCCATTACGTTCACCTGAATGGTGCGACTGTTGCCCAGCGAAACTTTGATTTGTGAAGTCGGATTTTCATCGTCCAGTCCGGCATAAATCTTGTTCAGTTCCTTGCGTAGGTAGCTGGTAGCCTGATTCACGGTCATGCCGTTCAGGAATACCAATCCCAGGTTTTCCACGTTGATGGTACCATCCGGCGAAATAGTCTGTTGGATGGTAGTCTGGCTGTCCCCCCAAATGTCGATGATGATTTCGTCACCGGCTCCCAGGCGGTAATTGCTTGGAGTTGGGAGATTGGTACTAGGTTCAAAAGTTAAATTGCTGGTATTGAAGATATTCCGACCAAACACCATGTCTTCCGGTAAATCTTCTTTGAAGAATGTAATTTCTTTGGATACCAGGTTGCCGTTCTTGTCCAGTGAGAAGTTGATAGAGTCTTTACCTACGGGCAATTCAAACTCTTGGGTTGTGACATATTTGTAAACCTTGCTCTTGGCTGTTCCGGTTTCATCCCCGTTGTCGAAGTTGAAATCACGTCCCATATATTCCTTGTCCGATGCCAAATCATCATTCACATTCGTACGTGTCCGTTTTTCGTTTTTAGCTGAAGCACCGGTTTTACCACTCTTTTGACCTTGTTGATAGAGTTTTTTCACTCGTTCGGCCTGTTCGCGGGTTACCCCACGGCGTGCCAACTCGGTTGCAATCTGTTGCTGGCTTTTGCCCTGTTGCATCCCCATTTCCACATACTCCATCACCTGTTGGTCGGTCATGCTGCCTGTTTGTGCCCATACGGTTGCAGAAGCAAAGCAAAGCATCAACAGGCAGATAATCAAAGATTTTTTAGACATAGTTGTTCTATGATACGTTGTTGTAAATTAAAGGTTCGCTCATTTAAGGTACAAAGATACGAAAATACTTTCACATAACACGCTTAGTTTGTATTAAAAGAATCTTGATTTCAGAATATCAAGGTTCTTTTTAGATTTGTTATAAATAAACATGCCTCTTGCTTAATCTTTGTGGAGAAATTAACAAATGTATTAATAATTCATAAATATGACCATGGAGAGAGGACGCGAAATTCTGCATTTTTACCGCTATGTAGAGGCAGAATTGAACCGGATAACAGAGGTGTCAGAAGGATATTTTACGGACGAGAGTTTACGTGTAATAAAGCGGATTTACAGGAAGTTACGAGTTTTGATTCTGAAGATGGAACTAGCCGTAATCCAACAAAAAAAGCAGAGAGGAAAGATGACTCCCAAACAGGCCCGAACCCAGCAGGCAAAGGTAAAGAAAAAATGGCTTTAATCTCTTGGTTTTTGTACACTGTTATTGGCGTATTTTGTTGATATTTAAGCGAGTAAGAAACTGAAACTGTACGGTCTTAACAGTTTTGCGAGATAGATGCCGAATGCATAGTTTTGTCACGGATGGCAAGAACAAATCTCCTCAAGACAATCATTTATCAACGAATAAAAAATGCAAAGAGAATTAAGACCGGGACAATGTTCCTACTATGTGACTAACAAGGCGATGCAAAACGAAGTGATAGACATCGCACAGTTTGTAACCGCCATTCGTAGCGACCGTTGGAAAGACAAGGTGCTCGAATATCGGTTACTCATTAAGCGGGGCGACGAGCGGGGAGCACACTTCATCAAGAACCACATGCCGGCACTGGTGGTGGCCGGAGTGTGCAGTGGCGGACACTCCAAAGCCAACTTCCGCACCTTCAGCGGCTACCTGATGATGGACATCGACCACTATCCCGGCGATGTTCACCAACTGTTGCAGTTACTGCAAGCTTACCCTTGGGCCTATGCCGGGTGGGTAAGCATCTCCGGCAACGGCATCAAGCTGATTATCCGCATCGACGCGACTACCCGAGAGGAGTACGAACAGATGGCTTATCCCATCGTGGCCGCCCATGTGGGCCGTATGCTGGATGCTCCCGTG
The DNA here is from genome assembly GCA_015060735.1 of Bacteroides sp. Taxonomy (GTDB): domain Bacteria; phylum Bacteroidota; class Bacteroidia; order Bacteroidales; family Bacteroidaceae; genus Phocaeicola. The sequence goes on along the minus strand of SUXX01000011.1, from coordinate 41,321 downwards.
GACATGCAGTGCAAGGACCTGACACGCACCTGCTATGCGGCCTACGACCCCGAAGCGTTTCTGAAAACCACGTGCGAGGTCTTTCCCTGGCGGGAGAGGGCCGAGGAACTGGCCTTGCAGGGCTTGAACCCCGATGGCACTCCGAAAGCCCCACCGGCTGTCGCAGCATCCGCATCATCGGTTGCAAACTCCGATGCTGCGAACTCCGATGCCGCGAAGCAGCCTTCGGACATCATCCCTAACTTCTTCCGCCGCTTCATGAAACACAATCCCTACGTGCCGCATTACCGTCACAATTTTCTGCTGAAGTTGGGACGGGAAGCTCACCGTTTCGGCATGAACACGGACGACCTGGACGAGCTGACCTCGCTGGTGGTGTCGCAACTCGAAATGCCCGACTGTCCGGCTCCCGAAATCCGGGCTACCATCGCTGATGCTTACCGTTTTATGCAGAAAGACCCGGCGAAGAACGGTCGCCATTCGGTGTCGTTGTCTCATCGGTATCGCGATGTACCGCTATCCCCTCCGACAGACGAAGACGATTCGGCTGAAACCTTGCAGGAGAAAAACCTCGAAACCCGTCGGAATGCCCCCTATCTGCCCGACCGCATCTTCGACCTTCTGCCTCCCTTCATCCGTCGGTCGCTGATAGGCATGCAGACCAAGCGACAACGCGACATGCTCTTTCTGGCCATCCTCACTAACCTGAGCGGAGCCTTGCCACGGGTGAAGATGCACTACGGCAGTTCGGTGATGTATCCGCACCTGTATTTCGCAGCCCTGGCCTCGTCGGGCAGTGGAAAAGGAATCGTCACCCAGGCTGCCCGTCTGCTCGAAGGGATTGACCGCTATCTGCAGGAAGAGAATACCCGCAGCATGCAGGAGTACAAGGAGAAGATGCTCGACTGGGAGCAGGAACGCCAACAGGCTGCGAAGGCCAAGCGGAAACCCAACCTCAAGCTTTGTCCTGAGAAGCCTGCCTTCCGGGTGCTGCTGATGCAGGCAAACATCTCGCGGAGCCGGTTCATCATCAACCTCTACAACAATCCCGACGGGGTGGTGCTGAACGTCAGCGAGTTGGACATGATAACCAGTGCCATGAAGGCCGACTACGGCAAGTTCGACGAACTGATGCGAGCCTGTTTCCACAACGAGCCGGTGGGGTCAGACTTCAAGGTGGACGACCATCCCTACGTGGTCTACAGTCCTAAGCTGGCCTTCTGTGCAGCCGGCACTCCCGACCAGATTATCCGCCTCATTCCGTCCACCGAGAACGGCATGATGAGCCGCATGATGATTTACTTCGGCGAGCAACGGGTGGAGTTCCTCTCACAGATGCCTACCGACGAGATGAAGCAGGTGCGGAAGCGGTACCGCCAATTGGCCGACGAGCTGTTGCGGCATTACCGTTACCTTGCGGCCTATCCCACAGAGGTGCAGTTCAGCGAAGAACAGTGGAAGCTGCACAGTTCCTTCTTCGAGGCTCTGTTGCTACGGGTGCGGGTCGAGGGTATGGAAGAACCTGTGGGCATTGTGCTCCGTCATGCCGTGATGGCCGCCCGTATCGCCATGATACTCACTGCCCTCCGCAAGTGCGAAGCCGAGTTCAGCTACCGCGACATCGGGTGTAGCGACGACGATTTTCAAGTGGCTCTGGCCGTCATCGAGGTCGTGGTACAACACAGCCTGATGCTCACCACCTCGATGTACCAGGAGCGGGTACCCCAACGCGAAGCACGCAACTATTTCCGGGTGGTCAAAGTGCTGCTCTCCATGCCGTCCGAGTTTACGTATATGGAGTTGGTTCGTGCCCTGGTGGCTGCCGGCATGGGCGAGTCCACTGCCAAGCGGAAGATTCCCCGGCTGGTCGAGATGAAGCTGCTTCGCAAGAACGAGAACCGTTATCGGGTGGTGCGGAAGAAGTGGCTCCGCAAGCAGTCGCGAGAAGGCAAGTTCGGTCTATAGTGATACTGCTGATACCGCGATACACCTCCGGCCGATAACCCTCAGATACTTAGTTGTTTGCCTCCACGCATCAAGGTGTTTTTTTTACGCACCTTGATGCGTTATAAATTTAATAAAGGTATGTTTAAGGCTCCCCTAAATATTTGACGATGATTCCTACTTCTTGTTTCAAGAAGCTGTGGCGGTACTTGTTGTAGCCCACGGCCTGAAGGTCGTTCATGAGGGGTTGGTTCCGCTTCATCCAGCGGTACAGGTTTTGCAAGGCCGTGGCCGTTCCGCTGTGCGGACTGTAAAGCAAGGCCAGATCGGCCTTGGTGTATGCCTTTAATCTGAATGTTTCTTCCACTGTTTTAAATGATAGATGATAGTTAATAAATGATAGTTTGTTTGTACAAATATACAAAAAAATCGGTATATTTCCTTGATTTTCAAGGGAAAATACTGACAATTCTCTACATTGCCAGACCATTCTTTACCATTCTCTTCAAGCCCCGACAATGACGTTTTAAGCCGCTGTATCTTTGTCTTAGAAAATGAAGAATTGCCGTCCGGAAGGCAACTATCATTTATCATTTATTAACTATCATTTATAAACTATTATGTCAAGATCAGTAACGTATTCAGTGGTTCCACGATTGAACCCGAGAGACAAGGACGCCAGTCCGAAGTATTATGCCCAGGCTCAGGCCAGTGGCGATGTAACTATCCGCGAGATGTCTGAACGCATCCAACAAACGTGTACCGTACACAAGGCTGACGTACACGCTGTATTGGTGGCATTGGAAGACACGATGATTGATGCCCTGAAGAGTGGCGAAATAGTCCGTTTGGGCGACCTCGGCACTTTCCGCATCGGCTTGAGCGGCAAGGGAGCGTTGACCGAAGAAGATTATACTCCTTCGCTCATCACCAAGGCACGCATCAACTTCCGTCCCGGCATTGCCCTCAGTGGTCTGTTGACCGAACTCAGCTACAGCAAAGTTGCCAAGAAGGCTGTGAAGGAGAGTGAAGAAAGCGGAGAGGATGTGATTCCGGACGCTTAAATTAAAACCCGTGCCTAAAATAAGAAAATAGTATGGATACAGAAAAAAAGAAAAACACATGGGAAGTGATTTTGAGAATCATCATTGCAGTAGCTTCGGCCTTGGCAGGAGCACTGGGCGTAACGGCCTGCGTAGGGTAAACCGTAAGCTCACGCTGATAGTGGTGCAGCTAGGCTCCTTAAAAAGGAGCCTCTTTTTGTATGTGCATGTATTTGGCACTCACCGGATGTTTGAACTCTAATCGTTCGGCATGAAGATAGAGGCGGTCGGCCGGTTGGCCGTAGAGGGGATCGCCTACGATGGGGCAGTTCAGTCCGTCAGGGTGGGCGGCGTGTACACGAAGCTGGTGGGTACGGCCGGTTTCGGGGTAGAGGGCAATGCGGGTATAATGAGGTGTATTCAGATCCTTCGCTTCGCTCAGGATGACACTGATAATCTCATAACGTGTAACCGCCGGTTTGCCGTATTCGAAGCAGACCATTTGCAGGGGACGATTGTCGAAGTCGGGCCGGAGGGGGAGGCGGATGAAGCCTTTCGGTTCCTTTCCGGTAACAAGGCCATCGAGTAAGGCGATGTAGCGTTTCTTGACGGTTCTTCCTTCGAACTGTTTTTGGAGTAGGGCATGGGTATCCTTGTCCTTGGCTGCAAGGAGTAGGCCGGAGGTGGCCATGTCGAGCCGGTGAACCAATAGCGGACCGGTGGCTTCGGGATAACGTTCCTGCAGGATACTCAGTACGGAGGCCTGACCGGTCTTTCCGGGTACGGAAAGCATGCCGGCAGGTTTGTTGACCACCAGCAAGTATTCGTCTTCGTAAACGGTTTCGAGTTGGGTAGCATCGGTATTCGAAATGAGGAGCGGGTTAGGCTCTACCTCGATTCCTCGCAGCATAAACCCAAGAATGGGTTCGCACTTGTTGCGACAGGCCGGATAGTAATGTCCGTGACGGCGGATTTCTCCTTTTGGGGAGTTTCCCCACCAGAATTCGGCCATGGCCAATGGCTGTAATTGATGCAGGTAAGCATATTGCAACAGCTTGGGAGCGGCACATTCGCCTGTCCCGGCAGGTGGGTTGCGGTGGGCCGTTTCGGCGAAGATGGTGTGGATGTCTTGCTCTTCGCCCAAGGCATTGCGAAGACGGAATTGTTGGAAAATCCATTGCTGGAGGGCAATGGAACGGTTCTTCCGTTCTTCTTTGAGTGATTCGAGATATGTATCATTCAGAGGAGCGGAGCGAAGAATGACACTGAGTGAAGAAATCCGGGCTTCTTCTTCCTTGAAATAGCCGTCTGGGTTCAGGAGGTCGTAGACCGGGGGGACGAAATAATCGTGGTAGTTGCTTCCGGCCAAATTGCCCGAGAAGGCGGCCAGGAAGCCGATGGTGCCATCCGGCGTGCGGACTACCAATACACCGAACATCTTGCCCTGTTGCAGTTCATCGTGCCAATCGGTACGCGACTGCAGATAGGCCTGTACTTCCTGAGAGGCCTGTACACACAACGGGTGGGGCGTGTAGTGGAAAGGGTAGGTGAATAGCTCGGGTAGAGCCAGGGAACGGATGTCCGTTTGATAAGGATGTATCATCTTTTTTTGCTCAATGATTGAAAATGTGTGCAGAAAAATATGCAAAATTCAAAAAAAATGACTAAATTTGTTCTTTGAAATTTTGTAACCGCAAAATTAATTAATCGGATTGACAAATAAAAATGTAAAAAGAAAAATGGGAAAACTTGTTATCAGCTCGTATGCAGAATTTGAAAAATATGTAGGTCAGGAATTGGGTGTGTCGGATTATGTGGCCTTGGATCAGGAACGTATCAACCTCTTTGCAGATGCCACACTGGATCATCAGTGGATTCATGTGGACACGGAAAAAGCTGCTGTAGAGAGTCCGTTCAAGAGTACCATCGCACACGGGTATCTCACATTGTCCATGCTTCCGCATATGTGGAACCAAATCATTGAGGTGCACAACCTGAAGATGATGATTAATTACGGTATGGACAAGATGAAGTTCGGTCAGGCAGTGTTGTCGGGACAGCGTATCCGATTGCGTACCACCCTGCAGAGCCTGCAGAATCTGCGTGGAACAGCCAAGGCCGAAATCAAGTTCAAGATTGAAATAGAAGATCAGAAGAAGCCGGCTTTGGAAGGGGTGGCTATTTTCTTGTATTACTTCGAAATTTAACCTTTTAATGATATGCTTATGAAAAAGACAATCACTTTCATTGCTTGTATGCTGTTCTGCATGGCAAGTTTTGCTCAGCAAGCGTTGTGGGGACGAAGCAATGTGGTTTCGCCTGAAATCCATGATAATAATACGGTGACTTTTCGTCTGAGTGCTCCGAAAGCTGTCAAGGTGCAACTGACAGGAGATTTCTTACCACAAGGGGTGGCCGACCTGAAGGAAGGTAAGGATGGTGTATGGGAATTTACAACTCCCGAACCGTTGGCATCGGAATTGTACAGCTATGCTTTTATTGTGGACGGTCTGCGTATGTTGGACCCGAGTAATGTATTCTTGAACCGTGATGTGAACACAGTGGTGAACATCTTTATCATCGGTGGCGGTCAAGGTGATTTGTATCAGGTGAATAATGTGCCTCACGGTACGGTATCGAAAGTGTGGTATGACAGCAAGGTACTGGAAAAAAGACGTCGTATGACTGTGTACACTCCGGCCGGTTACGAAACAAGTGGCAAGCGTTACCCGGTGTTCTATTTGTTGCACGGTAGCGGTGGTGACGAAGAAGCCTGGATGGACTTGGGACGTACAGCACAGATTTTGGACAACTTGATAGCCCAAGGTAAGGCTAAACCAATGATTGTGGTTATGACCAATGGTAATGGTGGACGGGAAGCTACTCCAAGTCAGGCATCGGGTGGTATGAAGCAACCGGATAACCGTACGGCCAGAGGAAAGGCAGGGGCCTTCGAGGAATCGTTCCCGGAAATCGTGAACTATATCGATAAGCATTATCGTACTATCAAGAAGAAATCCGGTCGTGCCATTGCCGGTTTGTCGATGGGAGGTGGTCACACCTTGCAGATTTCCAAGGAATATCCGGACATGTTCGACTATGTCGGTTTGTTCTCGTCATCCATCCGACTGAATTCCAATGCGAACTCAGCTTCACCTGTTTATGAAAACATCTTGGGTAAGTTGAAGATACAGTTTGCCAAAAATCCGAAATTGTATTGGATTGCTATTGGTAAGGATGATTTCTTATACAAAGCAAATGCCGAATTCCGCAAGGTCTTGGACGAAAACGGTTTGAAGTACGAGTACTTTGAAAATGGTGACGGACACATCTGGCGTAATTGGCGTATCTATCTGTCGATGTTTGCACCGAGATTGTTCTGATGGCTGGTTTTTCTTTTTCTTTTGTTACTTTTCTTTTGTTGCAAGACAAAAGAAAAGTATATTTGCACGATTTTTCAAAAATAGCCTAATTTTATCAAACAAAAAGAAAACTCTTTCGATGAAAAAAGTCATCTTTCTACTGCTGATGGTCGTTGGCATCATGCGTCTTTCTGCCCAAGAAAGTTCTTTGGTGAATCTACAGACAGAGGTACGTTTCGACTACCAACGCGAATATCTGGACGGAGAAGCTGTGAAGCCGAACTCCGGTTTTAAAGGCAAATATCTGAATGTCATTCTGAAAGGAAATTTGAATGAACATTTTTCTTATTCCTATCGTCAACGCTTGAATAAAGCCCATGCCGACCAAAGTTTCTTTGATGCAACAGACTGGATTTACCTGACATACAAGCTGAACAAGAACTGGAGCTTCTCCGGAGGAAAGCAAGTAGTAGGTATCGGTGGTTATGAATACGACCGTGCCCCCATCGACCTTTATTTCTGTTCAGAGTATTGGAACAACATCCCTTGCTATCAGTTTGGAGTGAGTGCTACCTATACCACTAATAAAGGTAATGACAGCTTCATGGCACAACTCTGTGAAAGTCCGTTCAACTTTATGAACGAAGACCTGTATGCCTACAACTTGATGTGGTATGGCTCGCACGGGTGGTATAACAGCATCTGGTCGGTTAATGCACAGGAGTATGCTCCGGGTGAGTTCATCTATTACATCGCATTAGGAAATGAATTCAAGATGGGCAATGCCAAGTTACAGTTGGACTTTATGAATCGTGCTACCGAGGGACATGCTTTCTTTCTGAAGGATTGTTCCGTGATGGGAGAGTTGTCGTATATGATTCAAGATAAACTGAATATCTATGGGAAGGTGACCTATGACGTGAACCGCACCAACAGTGTCGGGGATTTGTGTGTGTTGCCCGGTACGGAACTGACCCGAGTAGGAGCCGGTTTGGAATATTATCCGTTGCCTAAGGGAAATAAGAACTTGCGTGTACATGCTTATGTTTGTCAGGCTTTTGGTGAGAACGGCAATCCGTCTGGAACGATGTTGCCTGACCAGACAATGGTAGACGTAGGTTTGAAATGGAAAATGGACATTCTTTCGATAACCAATAAAATCTTTAAATAACTATGGCTGAAAAGAAAAAGGGAATTTGGAAATACATTCCCGACGGCATTCCTTGCTTAGTAATCGTGTTTGGTCTGTTTACTTTCATCGGTATGCAGATGGGTGTACCCCAAATGTTGAACACCATCATGAAGACGGCACACGACCTGTTGCTGAACACTTGTTTCTACTTGATGGCAATTTGTGTGATTACCGGTGCTATCGGTAAACTGTTTGTGGAATTCGGGGTGGTGAAGCTGCTCGAAGGCTTGCTCCGTCCGTTGATGCGTCCGCTCTTCAACTTGCCGGGTGTGGCAGCGTTGGGTGCTGTCATGACTTTCTTGTCGGACAATCCGGCCATTATCTCGTTGTCGCAAGACAAACGTTTCAGCAGTTATTTCAAGAAATACCAGTACATTTCGTTGACCAACTTCGGTACGGCTTTTGGTATGGGCTTGTTGGTCATCGTCTTCATGGTGGGACAAGGCTTCTATGCCGAACCGTTCATCGGTTTGATGGGGGCATTTTTCGGCTGTATCGTATCGACCCGTTTGATGCAACGCTTTGTGGTGAAGGCTTATCCGAGTTTCCTGGAAGAAAATGCCATCGAAGGTAATGTGAAGTTTGCAGAAGAAAAGGAAGAAGTAGTAGAAGAAAAGTCCAAGTTCATCCGTACTTTGAATGCCTTGCTGGACGGTGGGCAGACAGGGGTGTATGTAGGTATGGCCATCATTCCGGGGGTATTGATAATCTCTACCTTGGTGATGATTCTGACATTCGGTGCCGGTGCAGATGGTGTCTATAATGGTGAAGCCTATGAAGGTATCGAGCTGTTGCCTTTCCTGGCCGGTAAGATCAATATCGTTTTCGAATGGTTGTTCGGTTTCCAAGACCCGCACTTGGTAGCCTTCCCGATTACAGCCTTGGGTGCAGTAGGAGCAGCGTTGGGCTTGGTTCCCAGCTTCATTGCCGAAGGTTGGGCAGATGGTAATGCCATTGCAGTATTTACGGCTATCGGCATGTGCTGGAGTGGATATTTGAGTACACATACAGCTATGCTCGATTCGTTAGGCTATCGTGAACTGACTTCGAAAGCGATCCTGGCTCATACGATTGGCGGGCTGGTAGCAGCGATTGCCGCTCACTGGATGTTTATCCTGTATTCGTTGATTTGATTGAAAACAGAAAGCGGAGTACGTACTCCGCTTTCTGTTTTCAATCAAACGACTACTACTTCACTTCGTGAATTGTCGATTCGTCTTACCTGAATCTGTGTACGGATGCGTTCACGAAGTCCTTCTACATGGCTGATGATACCCACTCTTTTGCCTCCTAATTGATGTAACTTTTCGAGGGTATCCATTACTGTCTGCAAGTAATCACTGCTTAAAGTACCAAACCCTTCATCGATGAACAAGGTGGCGATGGACAGTTGTTCGCGATTGAGCGAGGAAAGTCCTAAAGCCAAAGCCAGTGAGATCAAGAAACTTTCACCTCCGGATAGCGTACTCACCGGACGAGTGATACCACCTTCATAGAAGTCGCGTAAAAGGATGGTCAGGGTGATACCTTGTCCTTCCAATTGGTAGCGGTCAGTGAAATGTTTCAAATAGAAGTTGGCATTCTGCAATAATTCTTTCAAGATGAAGCTTTGGGCAATGGCACGGAATGTTTTACCATCTGCACTGCCGAACAGTTCTTTCAAGCGAGTCCATTGCTGGTAGGTCTGGTAACTTTCTTTCAATTGTTTGAGTTCCTTTTCTTGTCGGATACGGGCTTCGTTGTCTTGTTGGAGCGTTTGTTTCAGTTGTCCTATTTCTTGAAATAATAGTCTCAATTTCTTTTCTTCCTCTTCCTTTTGTTGGTTTAATCCGAACGGTGTACATTCAGGAGGGAATAGGGGCTTCTTCTTGCGGAAATCTTCTTGTTCTTTTTGAAGATTTCGTAAAGTGGTTTCTTTCTTGATACAATCTTCCCGGGTTTGCTGCATGCGTTGACGCATGTTTTGTACTTTCTCTTCCGGATACGAAACCAGTTTGCATAAGCGATCTATGGATATGGAAGGATGTGTAGTGACGAATGTATGCACCTTCTGTTGTAGGGCGTTAACTTCGCTCTGTGTAGCTTCCTGACGTTTCCGTAGGGCTTTGCTTTGTTCGTTGAGGGAGTGGTATGATTCAATCCGTAGACGACAAGCATGGCGTTTTTCGTTTTCTTTTGTCCACACTTGTTGCAACTGTTGGGTGTCCTTTTGCTTGTTAGCGATGGCCTGCATCATTTCCTTCCCGGATTTCAATGCTTGACTAATGGTGGCAGATTCTTCGTTTCGTGTGGAAATAGCTGTTCCTACGGTCTTTAAACTAGCTTCCGGAAGCTGTAAGGCTTTGCTGGTATCTTCTATTTCCTGTTGCAATGACTGAAGCACTTTAAGTGCCTCTAGTTGTTTGTTTACCATTCTTTGGCAGGTATGCCGATGTTGGTTTTCTTCGGCAACTATACGGTTAAACCGGTTACGAATGTTATCTTCTTGTTTGCGTAGTTCTTCCAATTCTTTTTCCGGACCTTCCAGTTGTGACTGAAAAGTTTCATCACTGAACAAATGAGCAATTGTTTGTCCGCATACCGGACATTGGTCTCCTTCAGTCAGTTTCCGACGAGCTTCTTTTGCCCAATTTTCCGTAGCTTCCTTTAGCTTGAGAACCAGGCGTTCCTGCATCAGACGTTTTTGTTCCGTTTCGTTTACTTCTTTTAGAAGTGATTCGGATTGTTCTTTCAGATTTGCGAGTTGTTGTTGGAGAGTACTGATTTCCGCTTCTGATTCTTGTTGAAGCTTCTTCTTTTCTTCCAATTGGCTGAACCGATTCTGTAATTCTTTTAATTGTTCCAGTTGTTTCTGTAGTTCTTCTTTCCTGATTTCTTTTTCTTCCAGTTTCCAGGCTCTTAAATGTTCTTCTTGTTGGGCAATCTCTGTTTGAAGGACTGCTATTGCTTGCTGAAGCTTCTGACAATGGAGGCGATACCCTTCTTCTTCTTTTTCAAGCAATGGAAGGAGAGGAGTATTAGGTGGACAATCCGGATGGAGCAGATGTATCTTGTGAATTAGTCCCTGAAGTTCGTTCTCTTCGGATTTAAACTGTTGTTGCAAGCGTTGGCTTTCTCGGTAATGGGTACGTGCTTCTGCTGATAAATCCCAATCTTTCAGCAACTTTTCTGCTTCTTGGAAACCATCGGATTGCAAAGCCTTTTGAGTGGATTCATACGTCTGGTAGGCATCTTTTATCTTGTCTGTCAGTTGTTGTTCCTGAACTAACCATTGGAGTTGGATAGTCATTGTTTCCAGTTGGAGTTGTAATGCATGAATTTCTTTTTCCTTGATAGTTATTGAACTTCTTAACTCGTTTTTCTTTTCATCAGAAAGCAAATGGACTTGCTCCAGTTTGATTTTCTGTGTTTCGTAATTTGTCTTGTGTTCTTTCCAACAATCAAAGATGCGTGTCCCTATCTGCGAATAAATGTCAGTATTGGTCAATCGTTCCAGGATGTCGGCCTTTTCATGGGAGTTGCTTTGGAGGAAACGGGTAAATTCGCCTTGAGCAAGCAAGGTGGTGCGACAAAACTGCTCGAAGTCCAACCCAATGATGCGACGGATGGTTGATTCAATCTCTGCATCCTTGTGTAGGCTCTCGTCAGTACGGTGGTTGTATAATTGCCATTCGGCTTTCTTCAGGTTACCGGTACGTGCTCTGTCCACGCTCCAACGAGCTGTATAGGTTATTTCTTCTTGGTCTTCAAACTCCAGTTCTACCCAGGCTTCCTTGGCATTTCGACGTACCAATTGTCGACAATCATTCGTTTGTACATGGTCCAACGAAGTGATGGTCGGGTCTTGGTAGGCTTCGCGATTGGTGCGTTTCATGCGAGGTGTATCCTTGTATAAGGCCAGACAGATGGCGTCTAGAATGGTCGATTTACCTGCTCCCGTTTCTCCACAAATCAGAAAGATGGATTCCTCGGCTAAAGGACCGTTGGCAAAGTCGATCATTGCTTCCTCGATGGATGCGATGTTGTGTATGGTTAGTTTCTTGAGTTTCATGATGGGTCGGTTAATGCATGTTGGAACAGATTGCATAATTCATCGTCCATATCGCTACCAAACTTTTCCCGGTAATAGAGTTTGGCTACTTCCAGTGGGGAAGTCTGCTTCATTTCCTGCAAGGATAGTTGGATGTCCGAGGAACGCTCTCCGTTGTGCTCCCAATTCAGTTTGATGTGGCAAAAGCGACAGGCTTTGTCTTTCAATAGAGCCGAGATGCGTTCGTTGCAATCGGGTGTCAGATAATCCTTGACCTTTACGTTTACTTGCAGGTAGGCCGGCAGATTGGCATCCAATGCTTGTAGGTCTTCCATAACTTCCTCGAAAGGTTTTGGTTCTTTGGGGAAGACCAGCAGTGGCTTCGGATTGTGAATGGGTAGGGTGTGTATTTCCGGCTTATCACCGTGGTGGGTGATTTCGACTATCGTTACCGAATGAGGATATTGTTCGTCGAAGCTGACGGGGAGGGGAGTACCGCTATATCGGGCATGATGGGTGCTGTCTTTGATGTTTTGCGGACAATGGATGTGTCCCAAAGCCAAGTAATCATATCCTTCTCCTAAAGCCGATATGGGGGTATAATCCATGCCTCCGATGGGTTCTTCGTGACCGGTAGAGTCGCTTCCACTGATGGTCAGATGAGCCATCAATACGACCGGAAGCCGGTCTTTGTTCTGTTGCTTTACTTCGTCCAGCAAGGCTTGGAAGAAACGGTTGCAACGTTCTTCGCGAGGAGTATCTTCGGTCAGTATCGGGAAGTTTTGCGGATAGATGTGGGGAACGGCTACTACATAGCCTTTCTCCTTAATATATATAAGGTGTTTCTGAAGCTGTGCCTTTTCGGGTTTCCCGATGATGTGTACCCGGAAGTGTGACCATAGGTTTCTATCCACTTCCAGTTTGGAAGGGCTGTCGTGATTTCCGGCGGTAATAACCATTTCCATGGTGGGGCAGGCTTCGTGCATTTTCAGCAAGGCATCTGTGTATATCCGTTGGGCACCGGCCGAGGGGGAGGCATGATGAAACACGTCTCCACACACCACCATTACGTCCGGTTGTTCAGAGGCGATGATGTCGGTCAGTTGGCGGAGGAAGTCGAGTTGTTCCTCCGTGCGTTCGTAATTGTACAACTGATGTCCCAGATGCCAATCGCTGGTATGCAGAATCTTCATCTTTATTTATTGGCGATTACTCGGGCGGTTTCTTCCGGGTTGTCGGTAGTGATGTAGTCTACGTTGTGGTCTACGCACCATTTCATGTCCTCGGTCTTGTTTACTGTCCATACGTTTACCGTCAGGCCCAGGTCATGACATTCTTTCACCCATTCGGGGTGTTTTTTCATTACGCCGATGTTGTAGTCGATGCCGGTATAGCCCAAGGCATGGCAATATTCCGGAGTGAGGTTTCCGTTCAGATAGGCTACCTTGATGCCTTTCGGACCTTGTTTCAGCAATTCGTCGCACACGTTCTGGCGGAAGGCGATGTATTCCACATCCTTCTGAAGTTTGTACTTCTTGACGGCCTTCAGAATGTTCTTCACAACACGGGCTTCGCGTTGGGGGGTGTTGTGGTCCTTGATTTCGATGATTAGCTTGGTAGCGGTATTCTTGGTTGCTTGTTGCAGGTATTCGTCCAGTGTAGGCAAGATTTCACCGTTCTTCAGTTTGACGTTTCGCAAGGTTTGGAAGTCGGTCTTTTGGATGATGTAATCTCCGTGATAAGCTCCATGAGCCACCACCAGTACACCGTCTGATGTTTCGTTGACATCACATTCCGAGCCATAAGCTCCGAAGTCCTGTGCATGTTGCAAGGCCGATAGCGAGTTGTGGGCAGAGTTTTGTGTGGCATGAAATCCACGATGGGCAATGATTTGTGTCTGAGCCATGGCCGTACATGTAATCAGTATCAGACTCCAAAGACAGATAAGTTTTTTCATATGTTCTATTTTTAAGGTTGGATAAACTACTTGTTGTTTGATGAGATGTATTTTGGCCTTTTTTAAAATGCCTTGGCGTTTTGAAAAAGACTGTTTTTACCCCATTCAACAAAGATAAAGGAATATTTTGAAAAGCCGATTATCGAATGAGAGAATTCTCGAATGAATTTCGGCTCGATGATGAAAGGATTTCTGAAAATTGCACATTTTGCCTCAAAACGTGCGATATTTGTCCGATTATTCGATTTATTAGGAAAAATTTGCTATCTTTGCACCGCTTTAAAGAAAAAGGCTTTGCGAAGCCATTAATAATGATAAAGAAATGAAGAAAACCTTAGTAGATTTATTTGAAGAGTCGGTAAGATTGTATCCCAACAACACATTCTTGTTGGAAAAGACCGGCAAAGTGTTCGAACCTACTACTTACGCACAAGTAAAGGAAAAAGTTTATCAGTTGGGTGCCGGACTTCAGGCTTTGGGCGTGAAGAAGGGCGATAATATGGCTCTGTTGAGTGAAGGACGAAACATGTGGGTCATCGGCGAATTGGCAATGTTCTATGCCGGTGCGGTGAATGTTCCTCTGTCCATCAAGTTGGAAGAAAGCAATGACTTGTTGTTCCGTCTCATCCACGGAGATGTGAAGTTTATCATGGTGTCGGGTACTCAATTGAAGAAGGTACGCAAAATCATCGACCAGCTTCCGGAAGTGCAGAAAGTGATTGTATTCGACGAACAATCGGAATACGGAGAAAAGGAAATCGCCCTCAGCGAAGTGCAGAAGATGGGTGACGAGTTTTTGGCTTCACATACACAAGAAGAATTCTTGAAAGTGGCTCAGAGCATCCAGAACGATGACTATGCTACCATTACTTATACCAGTGGTACAACTGCCGACCCGAAGGGCGTAGTCCTCACTCACCGCAACTATACATCGAATGTAGAACAGGCTTGTACGTTGGTAGACATCGACGAAACATGGCGTACCCTTATCATCCTTCCGCTCGACCACTGTTTTGCTCACGTGGTAGGCTTCTACATCATGATGGCGAAGGGTGCTACAGCAGCTACCGTACAAGTAGGTCGTACTCCACTCGAATCGTTGAAGAACATTCCTCTTAATATCAAGGAAGTGAAGCCTCACTTCATCCTCTCAGTGCCGGCCTTGGCCAAGACGTTCAAGAAGAACATCGAACAAGGTATCCGTGCAAAGGGTAATACAACCGTGAAGCTGTTCAACTTCGGTATGAAAGTTCGTCAGATTTATTATGGTGATAGCAACCTGGACTTCAAGGGCTGGAGATACTTGTTGAAGCCGGTGGTAGCTTTGTTCGACAAACTCATCTTCTCGAAGGTACGCGAAAACTTCGGCGGCGAACTGAAATTCTTCATCGGTGGTGGTGCCTTGCTCGACAAGAACCTGCAGAAGTTCTACGTAGGTATCGGCATCCCGATGTTCCAAGGTTATGGCTTGTCCGAAGCCACCCCAGTACTTTCATCCAACGGTCCTGAAAAGTATCGTTTCGGCTCCAGTGGTAAGTTGGTGAAGCCATTGGAACTCAAGATTTGCGATAGCGAAGGCAAAGAATTGCCATTGGGCGAAATGGGTGAAATCGTCGTAAAGGGTGAAAACGTAATGGCCGGTTACTGGAAGAATCCGGAATCAACCGCTGATACCGTGAAGGACGGATGGTTGTACACCGGCGACTTGGGTTACATGACCAAGGAAGGCCTTCTTTACGTAAAGGGACGTTTCAAGAGCCTCTTGATTTCCTCGGACGGTGAAAAGTACAGCCCGGAAGGCATTGAAGAAGCATTTGTAGGTCAGTCCAAGTACATCGACCAAGTGATGCTTTACAACAACCAGTCACCTTATACCATCGCCTTGATAGTTCCGAACAAGGATGCTCTGAAGCGTAAACTTTCATTCAGCAAGTTGACTTTGGATACCGAAGAAGGACGCAAAGCCGCTTTGAAGAAGATGGAAGAAGAATTGAACAAATATAAGAAGGGTGGCGAATTCGAAGGCATGTTCCCCGAACGTTGGTTGCCGAGTACCTTCGCCATTTTGGCCGAACCTTTCACCGAACAGAACCAGATGATTAATAGTACCATGAAGATGGTTCGCGGTAAAATCGAGAAAGCATACGCCAAGCGAATCGAATTCTTGTATACTCCGGAAGGAAAGCAAATTTTTAATGCCGAAAATTTGGAAGCTATTAAATAAATACATATCTTTGTGACATAAAGTTAAAAACAAGGATTTTCAAATAGAAAAAAAGATATATCTCGTTTAGTTGTATTTGTATTTTGTAGCTAGTGTCGGGGGCTCGTGATGAGTCCCCGGCATTTTTATAATAAACCATTAAACCAATTGTTATGGCAGCAACCAAAGACCAACGAAAGTTATTGAACCGATGTGTTTTGAACGAAATACCTGTGTTCGTCTTGACAGGAACCGACCAATGTGCATTGGCTGCTCTTCGGGCCTATGCCGAAGAAGCTAAACGGTTAGGATGTAATTTAGACTTTATAGAAGATTTGGAAGGGAATGTCATTCCCGATTTCCAGGTCTTTCAAGAACAGGAACCGGAGAAGGTCAAACTTCCGGATTAAAAAAAATAAGGGGATGTGAATAACATCCCTTTTTTTATAAATGGTCTTTATTGAGTCGAACCATTTCTTACAACATTCGTTATCCCCCTAAACTTTATTCATTTATTATAGGAGGAACGAATTATGACAGCACCTTTACAAGGTATCAGAGTGATTGACTGGACTCAAGTGCAGTCCGGTCCGTCGTGTACGCAGATGTTGGCTTGGCTCGGAGCCGATGTCATCAAGATTGAACGCAAGGGATTAGGTGATCCTACCCGTACCGAATTGTTGGATTATCCCGACATGGACAGTTTGTATTACTTGCAATTGAACTGTAACAAGCGTTCCATCGAATTGGATATGAAGACTTCCGAAGGTAAAGAGATTCTGACCCGATTGCTTGAAACTGCCGACATCTTTGTGGAAAACCTTCATCCGGGAGCCGTAGACAAACTCGGATTCTCGTGGGAGGAAGTTCACAAAATCAATCCCCGTGTGATTTATGGTACTATCAAAGGCTTCAATGACGATTCACCGTTGGCCAGTGTGAAGGCATTCGAACCGGTGGCTCAATGTGCCGGTGGGGCAGCGGCTACTACCGGATGGTACAAGGGCGAGTACGACATTCCGACTCAATCGGGAGCAGCCTTGGGTGATAGCAATACAGGTATGCACTTGCTTATCGGCCTTTTGGCAGCCTTGATGCAACGCGAAAAAACGGGCGAAGGATGCTTTGTACAACAATCCATGCAAGATGCCGTCATTAATCTTTGTCGTGTGAAACTTCGCGACCAACTTATTCTGGAACATACTGGTGTATTGAAGCACATGCCGCAATATCCGAACGGCAAGTTTACCGATACCGTACCTCGTGGCGGTAATGTGGAAGGCGGTCAGGTGTTGGGATGGTGTTACCGATGCAAGGGTTGGGAAAATGACCCGAGTGCATTTGTCTATATCGTCCTTCAGAACGAGATGAAACCCTTTGCGGCAGCAGCTAAAGCCATCGGTAAGCCGGAATGGATAGACGATCCGAAGTTCAATACACCCGATGCCCGTGAAAAGGTGAAAGAAGAAATCTATGCAGCTATCGAAGCCTATACCATCACCCGTGACAAGATGGCAATCGTGGAAGAGTTAGGTAAACTCGGTGTGCCTTGTGGTCCGGTGTTGAGTATGAAGGAAATCGCTGAAGATGAATCACTCCGTAAGTGTGGTACTATTGTGGAAGTCGATCAACCGGGACGTGGCAAATTCTTGACTATCGGCTGTCCTCCGAAGTTCTCCAGCTATACACCGGAAGTAAAGCCGGCTCCTGCCTTGGGTGAGCATACCGATGAGGTGTTGAAGGAAATCGGCTATACGGCTGATGAAATCAAGGCTCTCCGTGATAAGCATATTGTGTGTAAGTAAAAACTGATGACTATGAATTATATTACAGATAACCCCAATGCATCCCTTACCGATGGGATGCACCTCTTGGTCGATGCCTTGAAGATGAATGGGGTAGAGAACATCTTTGGCGTGGTAGGCATCCCAGTGACTGACTTGGCACGTTATGCTCAACAGGCAGGCATCCGTTACATTGGCTTCCGTCACGAACAGTCGGCTGGACACGCAGCAGCCATCAGCGGTTACCTGACCAAAAAGCCGGGTATCTGCTTGACCGTCTCTGCTCCAGGTTTCCTGAATGGATTGACAGCCTTGGCAGAAGCCACCGTCAACGGATTCCCGATGATACAAATCAGCGGGTCGAGTGACCGTAACATCATCGACCTGCAACAGGGTGATTACGAAGGACTCGACCAGATGAACATTGCCAAACCCTTTGTGAAGGCAGCTTATCGCATCAACCGACCACAGGACATTGCTATCGGTGTAGCAAGAGCTATTCGTTCCGCCTTGTCGGGACGGCCCGGTGGAGTCTATCTCGACATTACTACAGCGATGCTCAGTATGACGATGGATATTCAGGAAGCACAGGCTTCGCTCTTTACACCTATCGACCCTGCCCCCTTGCAACTACCCTGCTCAACAGCTGTAAAGCGTGCCTTGAAGCTCTTAAGCAATGCTGCTAAACCGTTGATTATCATCGGTAAGGGAGCGGCATACGCACAGGCGGAAGGACCGTTGAAAGAGTTCATTGAGAAGACCGGTATCCCGTTCTTGCCGATGTCGATGGCGAAAGGTGTCTTACCCGATGACCATCCGTTGTGTGCAGCTTCGGCACGTAGTTTGGTACTTGGTCAAGCGGATGTAGTGATGCTGGTAGGAGCAAGGCTCAACTGGCTCTTGAATCACGGCAAGGGCAAGAAGTGGAATCCGAACGCCAAGTTTATCCAGTTGGACATCTGTGCCGAAGAGATGGACAGCAACCGCGAAATCGAAGCTCCAGTAGTGGGCGACATCGCCTCTTCCTTGGATTTGATGCTCTGCAAGATGGAACCGTTCAACATCCGTTGCGGTGAGGCGTGGATGAACAGCATCAATGCCGTGAAGCAAGTCAATGCTGAGAAGATGCAGAAGAAACTCACGACACCGACCGCTCCGATGAACTACTTCAATGCTTTGAAGGTGGTGGCCGATGTGTTGCAGGACTACAAAGACATCTATTTGGTGAACGAAGGGGCGAATGCCCTGGACAACACCCGCAATGTGGTGAATATGTATCATCCGCGTTTGCGTCTCGACACAGGTACGTGGGGCGTGATGGGCATTGGTATGGGCTATAGCATCGGGGCAGCCGTTACGGGAGGCAAGCAGGTACTTGCTATCGAAGGAGATAGTGCCTTCGGGTTCAGTGGGATGGAGATAGAGACCATCTGTCGTTACCGCTTGCCGGTGACGGTGCTGATACTCAACAACGGAGGTATCTATCGAGGCGATGAGAAAGGCCACGGGACGAATGGCGACCCTGCTCCCACGATGCTGATGCCTGAAGCCCGTTACGACCGGATGATTGAGGCATTCGGAGGAAAGGCATTTCATGTCACTACACCAGAGGAATTGGATGATGCCCTCAGTTCAGCTTTGGCCTTGAAGTGTCCTTGCCTTATCAACTGTGTCATCGACCCGTCGGTAGGCGTGGAAAGTGGGCATATCGGGAATTTGAATCCACATTCGTCTGTAAAATAATTACCCGTTTGTGTCATTCTGAACGTAGTGAAGAATCTGGATACATCCATTTGTGTAATCAGATCCTTCGCGTTGCTCAGGATGACACGTTAGGGAATAAAAGAAAAACAAAATTATGATAGACATTCTAATCAAAGACATCCTTCCCATCTTCGTCATTATGTTCTTGGGCTATTGGGCAGGGAAGGTGGGAGTCTTCAAGACCGAAGACTCGAAAGTGCTGAACAAGCTCGTGCTGACGTATGCCCTTCCGGCAGCCTTGTTCGTGTCCATCGTGAAGGCTGACAGTGCGATGTTGTTCGATGATTTGAAGCTGACGCTGGTCAGCCTCGTGGTGATTACGGGGATGTTCCTGTGGTCGTATTATTCGTGCTACAAGTTCTTCCGTCACACCAAGAGCGAGGCGGCAGTGTGTGCCTTGATTTCCGGTTCACCCACCATCGGATTCCTGGGCTTTGCGGTGCTGGAGCCTATTTATGGAGCAACGGCAACGACAGGCTTGGTGGTAGCCATCGTGTCCATCGTGGTGAATGCCATCAATATCCCGATAGGGTTGGCGTTGATGAACAACGGTGGTTCGGTGCAACAGGCCAAGAAAGGCAATCCGGTGATTGATGCTTTGAAGGAGCCGGTGTGTTGGGCACCTATCCTGGCGGTGATACTTGTCTTGCTCGACATCAAGTTTCCGGCTATTCTCGACCCGAACTTCGAACTGATAGCGAAAGCTAACTCGGGTGTAGCGGTCTTTGCGGCAGGCTTGACACTGAGCGGAATGAAATTCCAGTTGGATAAGGAGGTGATATACAACACGGTGTTAAAGCTCGTCCTGATGCCGGCTGCCTTACTTCTTGTTGGGTTGTTTTTCCACATGGAGGCCGACAAGCTCCAGATGATGGTCTTGGCCGGTGCCTTGCCTCCGGCATTTTCGGGCATCATCATCGGTAATCAGAACCAGCTTTACGAACGGACGGGGACATCGTCCTTGGCGTTCAGCATCTTGCTTTTCGTGGTGGCTGCTCCGTTCTGGATTTGGATTACACGGATGGTAGCTTGATTTTTCGGTATGTCCGATAAATGTATTATCTTTGTGGACGACAAACCGAATGTCATTCAGACGACCGAAGGGAGAAAGACGAGTTGTTGAGGACTCTGTCCGAAAAATCTCGGTAACATAAAGTAGGTGTTACCGAGATTTTTACTTCGTTCAACAACACGTCTTCGTTTCGTTCTGAATGACAAGAATGAAAAATAATTATTTTTATGGACATACAATATTTGATTCGTTTGGAAGAGAAGATGCAGAATGAACTTCTGCGTCTTTGCACCCAACGAGGTGCGTTGAAGGGAGTGTTGCTTGCTACAGAAGACATTGATGAGCAATGGAAGATACTGGCTCCTGAATATATGGCTGATGCTGTACCTGAAATCATTCATTATCCTACGGTTTCTGTTTCGTGGGCAGCATATTTAGGCTTGGCAGTAGCATATGGTTGGGATGCTGATTGGGAAACATTCTTGAAGATGCCGTATCAGAGTTATTATGGCGAACAGGGATTCGATGATATGGACGAGCATATTGTTCGTGATTTGCTTCGCTTGCCACTTGATAGCCGCACGGCAAAAGAGTTGGAAGAAATCATCCGTTCGTGTGGCGAGAAGGCAGTAGATTTGATTCGGTTCGAGCAAGTGCCTCCGCAAAGCGAATTGGCTTTTCATGTCTTCTCACGTGCGTGCAAAGTCATGTTCCGCATTGGTGCTGCCATCCAATTGAAGCGGATGGGGTATAATTTCGAAAAAGTCAATATGGGAGAATATCAAAATTAGAATATTCTATCCTTTTGCACTCCGGCTATAATTCACCATCACCACACCGCCGAACACCATTACTGCTGCGAGTACTTTCTGCCAACTTAGCGTGTCCATTCCGAGCCAAATACTGATAACAATGGCTATGATGGGCTGTACATAGCTGTACATACTCACCAACGTGGGGCGGATACGTTTCTGCCCCAATGGGATGAGGAAATAGGTGATGAAGGTGGAGCAAATGATAAGGAACGCCAGTTCCGATAGATAGGTGCCCGAAAGAAGGCTATAGTCGAATGCCATCAGTTCGTGTATTGCGATCGGAAGTGAGAATACAGATGCGTATAGGAAAATCCACTTCATGAATGTAATGACCGAATATTTAGTGATGACGGGCTTGAACAATCCCAAGTAGAGCGAGAAGCAAAGACTGTTTGCAATCATCAGCAGAATACCGTTGAAACTGGTTTGTGTGGTGCCTCCCGTTCCTGTTACACTGTTCATTATCAGATAGATAATTCCGATGAAGCTGATAACTACCCCTCCGGCCTTGCGGAGTGTAATCGGTTCTTTTAGTACATATGCCGCGATGAACATCGTGTAGATGGGCGAGAGTGAACTCACGATGGAGCAGTCCATCGGTGTGATGTCGGGGATTGCCACCAGAAAGGTTACTTGCGTGAGGAAGAATCCCAAAAGCGATGCCGACAGAATCTTACCGTAATCTTTCTTTTCCACTTTCTCTTTCGGTAGGAAGCATGAGATGAGCCAAAAGAGCAGACCTGCTCCTAATGACCGTAAACAGAACAAAGCAATCGGCGAAATGAGCCGACTGCTTGTCAAGTCTTTGCAAACAATGATGTTGATGCCGAAGATGGCATATGCCACGAAACATGCCAAGTGGCCAATTGTCTTTTCTTTCATATTATTATTTAATCAAGCTCCAATCATCCACTTGCTTCCAGGAAGGTAGGAAATGATTTTGCATGAAAGGTATGAGCAAATGAAAGTCGTGATGCTGATACAAGGTATGGCGATTCCTGTTGGCATAGCCCATGGCCCTTTGAAGATAGACACCCAAAAGCCAAGCCAAAAGATATGGATCAAGAAAATGCCGAAACTTAATTGGGATAAATCGGTGATAATTCGTGGAGCTACTTCTCTTGTGATGCAAGAGAACATCAAGAAGGCTCCGGCAGTAAGGAGAACGCAATTAGGTGTGCAGAAGGCCCAAGCTACTTCAATGACCGGAGTGGAATGAAGCACGCCTGGTATGGCTTGGATATAGAAAGAATAGATGGTTATGATAGCTCCTGTAATCATAGAGAAAAGGCCTATCAAGAATTTTTTTCGCTTGTCCCAGGTGAGATGAACGCGGATGTAGTGTGCTAATACCAGATAACCTAGATAGCCTGAGAAATACCATAACATGTGATAATTATTCCAAAAGCATTGCCCCCATACTTCACCTGCCCAACGGTTTAGGAAAGGAATACACGTGGACAATAAGAATAAGCCGATGAAGAAGCGTTCTTCACGGGGCGTAGCCTTATTCAGCCAAGGAGAAATAATGGGGATGAACAAATAGATACTGATGAGAGGATACATGAACCATAGATGTCCGGCCAGTGTCGGAAAATTCAGAAATAGTCGAGATAGGTCTTTTAAAGAGGTGGCACTATCTATCTGTCCCCATAACATCGGAAGGGTGCTATAGAGAATCATGAAAAATAACATGGGAGGAAGAATGCGAGTAAAGCGATGCAGATAGAATTGCCATGAAGTTTGGTTTTCTTTCATGGGAGCAAGCAGATAGGCCGATACAATCATGAATAGTGGTACGGACATGCGTGCAAATCCATCGTATATGGACACCCATAAGCGGTCGGCTTCGTTAGCTAAAAAGGATTGAGGACCAGCTAAGTCAGTAGAACCGGGAGCACCATAGAAATTTTCACTGGCATGAACCAGGATAACCAGAAAACAGGCAAACACTCTGATGTAATCCAAAAAAGCAATGCGTTTCATCTTTTTTTCTTCTTTTAATGTTAGTGCTTGCAAAGATACTAAATTCATTTTTTTTCCTTAAATTTGCTTCATTGAAATTGATAAAGAAGAATACTATGAAAAAAGTTTGGTGTTTGTTGCTTGCATTAGTGGCCGTATCGTCGGTCTTTTCGCAAGAATATTTGAAGTTGATGACATACAATGTCAGAAATGCGAATGGAATGGATGGGGTGTGTAATGTCCAGCGGGTGGCCGATGTGATTCGCAATGCTGCTCCCGATGTTGTAGCCGTCCAAGAATTGGATAGTGTGACAGGACGTAGTGGGGGAAAGTATGTCTTAGGTGAAATAGCCGAGCGTGCCCAAATGCATGCGGTGTATCATCCGGCGATAGATTATGATGGTGGTAAGTATGGCATCGGGTTGCTTTCACGAGTGAAGCCTTTGCATACAGAGGCTTTGGCATTGCCCGGTAGGGAAGAACAGAGAGCCTTGTTAATAGCCGAATATGATGAGTTTATGTTTGCATGTACCCATCTCTCTTTAACCGAGGAAGACCGTATTGCTTCGTTGGAAATCATCCGTCAATCTGCTTCCAAGAGTAAGAAACCTTTTTATCTGGCCGGTGATTTGAATGATGTACCCGAATCGGCTATGATGAAAGAGTTGCAGAAAGATTTTACATTGTTGAATGATGTCAAGAAGCCTACACACCCTTCGCCCGCACCGAAGAATACGATTGATTATATTGCTGTATGGAAACAAACAGCTCCGTTATATGCCGTAGCTTCGAAAGAGGTATTGGAAGAGCCGGTTGCTTCCGATCATCGCCCTGTGCTTGTGAATCTTCGTCAAGGCATCAAGGCCGAGAAAATGTTCCGCACAAAGCCTTATCTTCAAAATCCGACAGATGGCGGTATGACTATCATGTGGGAAACAATTATCCCGACATATAGTTGGGTGGAATTTGGTACAGACACCACTCATCTTGAACGGGTACGCCTTTTGGTGGATGGGCAGGTGGAATTCAACGAAACTATTCATAAGATACGTTTGAATAACCTGGCGTCCGGTCAGAAATATTATTACCGTGTCTGTTCGCAAGAAATCCTTCATTATGCAGCCTACCATAAAATCTTTGGCAATACGGCAAAGTCGCCCTTCTATTCATTCGTGGCCCCAAGAACGGACGCCGATTCGTTCACGGCTATCATCTTCAACGACCTTCACCAGCGTCAACCCGTATTCGAGGCTCTTTGCAAGCAGATAGCGGATGTGGATTATGACTTTGTAGTGTTCAATGGCGATTGCATTGACGACCCGAAGAGTCACGACCAAGCCACTCGTTTTGTCAAGTTGCTGACCGAAGCCGTTCATGGCGACCGCATCCCGACACTCTTCTTGCGAGGAAATCATGAAATCCGTAACGTCTATTCTATCGGTTTACGCAAGCATTTCGATTATGTAGGAGGCCGTACTTTCGGAGCCTTCAATTGGGGAGATACCCGAATCGTGATGTTGGATTGTGGCGAAGACAAGACGGATGACCATCGTGAATATTCCGGTTTGAACGACTTCACGCATCTTCGCCACGAACAAGTCGATTTCTTGAAACAAGAATTGTCATCAAAGGAATTCAAGAAGGCCGACAAGCGTATTCTGATGCATCATATTCCTATCTATGGCATGTTGGGAAAAAACTTATGTGAAACTTTGTGGCGACCTTATTTGGATAAAGCTCCTTTCAATCTGGCCATTCATGCCCACACCCATCGCTTTGCCTATCATCCGGTAGGTAGTTCGGAAAACAACTATCCGGTCATCATCGGAGGCGGAAATACGTTGGAGAATGCTACCGTCATGATTCTGGAAAAGAAGAAGGGCGAGTTGAAAGTTAAGGTGCTCGATGCCTCAGGAAAGGTGTTACTTGATATGAAAGAATAAACACCTTGTTGTTTAACGGAATACGCCTTGATGAATTTAAAAAACATCAAGGCGTATTTTTAAAACGTGAAGGCGAATTTACAGAATGGATTTGGCAATTCCCATTTCCAATCCTCGTAGTTCGGCCAATCCTCGAAGGCGACCGATGCAACTATATCCGGGATTGGTCTTCTTTTTCAAATCGTCCACCATCTGATGTCCATGGTCCGGACGCATTGGGATAGATTCGCCCCGTTCTTGTTGCAAAAGGAGGAAGGCTTTCATTACTTCGTACATATCTACATCGCCTTCCAGATGGTTGGCTTCGTAGAAGTTGCCTTCAGCATCGCGTTGGGTACTTCGAAGGTGTACGAAGTTGATACGGTCGGCAAAGCGTTTCATCATGGCTGCACAATCGTTGGCACTACTTACGCCAAACGAACCGGTACAGAGACAAAGTCCGTTGCTCTTGTTAGGAACGGCATCTATCAATGCTTGGAAGTCTTCGGCGGTACTGAGAATACGAGGAAGGCCAAGGATGGATTTGGGTGGGTCATCCGGGTGGATAACCAGCTTGACCCCAGCTTCATCGGCTACCGGACAAATTTCACTCAAGAAGTAAATGAGGTTAGCACGAAGCTTTTCGGGAGTAATGTTCTTGTAACGATCCAATTCATGTTGGAATTGTTCCAATGTGAAACTTTCTTCCGAACCTGGCAATCCGGCAATCATGTTTCGGATTAATCGTTCTTTATCGGCTTCGTTCATCTGTTCGAAACGGGCTTTTGCCTTGGCTTTTTCTTCGGGAGTGTATTCAGCCTCGGCACCGGGACGCTTCAACAGGAATAAATCAAAGGCAACGAAAGCTGCTTTTTCGAAACGTAGGGCACGGCTTCGGTCGGGAAGTTCGTAAGCCAAATCGGTACGTGTCCAGTCCAAAACCGGCATGAAGTTGTAAGTCACAATATTTACGCCACATTTTCCCAAATTCCGAAGGCTTTCCTTATAATTGTTGATGTAGGTCTGGAAATCTCCGGTTTGTGTCTTGATGTGTTCGTGTACAGGTACACTTTCTACAACCGACCAACGAAGTCCGGCTTCTTCAATCATTTGCTTTCGCTTCATGATTTCTTCTACGCTCCACACTTCGCCATTCGGGATGTGGTGCAAGGCATTGACAATACCGGTGGCTCCGGCTTGTCGAATATCCCATAGGCTGATAGGGTCGTTAGGCCCATACCAACGCCAAGTTTGTTCACAAAGTATCATATTCTCGAAATCTTTCATTAGATGGTAAATACATTGAAACCGCCATCGACAATAGCTACGGTGCCTGTTACGAATGCTGATGCTTCACTGATGAGGTATTGGATGGTGCCACAGAGTTCTTCAGGGCGGCCCATGCGTCCGAATGGAGTCTGGCGGATGATATCTTGTCCGCGTTCGGTATAGGTTCCATCCGGGTTGGTTAGCAACGAACGGTTCTGTTCGGTCAGGAAGAATCCCGGAGCGATTGCATTGACACGGATTCCTTCTCCAAATTTCTTAGCCACCTCAGTAGCCATATAAGCCGTAAAGTTACTGATGCCGGCTTTAGCCGAAGCATATCCGCATACTCGGGTCAATGGACGAAAAGCAGCCATGCTCGAGAAGTTGACGATGGCACCTTTCTTTTGTTCTACCATGGGTTTCAGAAATACTTGGGTGGGCAATACGGTTCCCAATAAGTTCAATTCAAGCACACGTTGATATTCTTCTACCTTGAGGTCGAAGAATGTATTGGAAGGAGCGATGATTGCTCCCGGCATATTACCACCGGCAGCATTGAGTAATGCATCTACTCGTCCATAAGCATCCAGAATGTCTTTTAGATTTTCTTCCAGTGCTTCGCGATTCATCACGTCGGTTGTCAGAAACATGGCTTCTCCACCCTTGTTTTTGATTTCGTCAACAATGGCATTACCTATTTCTGCTTTTCTTCCTAAAATGACAACTTTGGCTCCTTCTTCTGCCAAATGAGCTGCAATGGCACGTCCTAACACCCCAGTTCCTCCGGTGATGACAACGACCTTATTCTTGATATCAAATAAATTTTTCATAGGCTATGTTTAAAAGTTAAAATATTCTTTGGCATTGTTGTAACAGATGTCTTCAATCATGTTTTCTACCCGTGGCATTTCACTTTCCGGAATCAGACCTTCTTCCACGTCCTTACCTATCAGATTGCATAATATTCGGCGGAAGTATTCGTGACGAGGGTAGGATACGAAGGAACGTGAGTCTGTGAGCATTCCGACGAATCGACTTAACAATCCTTGGAGAGAAAGGGTATTCATTTGTTGCTCCATGCCATCTATCTGATCATTGAACCACCATCCGGAGCCAAACTGTATCTTGCCTGGTATGCTTCCATCCTGGAAATTGGCACACATGGCTGCTATAACTGCGTTTTCTCCCGGATTGATGTTATAAAGAATGGTCTTGGTGAGTCGTCCGTCTGCATTCAATGCATCGAGGAAATGAGCCAATGCTTGTCCGTTAGTATAATCCCCGATGGTATCGAATCCGGTGTCCGGTCCTAATTGTCTGAACATGCGGGAGTTGACGTTTCGCATCGGCCCGAAATGGAATTGTTGCACCCAGCCTTTAGCATGGTTCATACGGCATAGCTCCAACAAGATGGCAGTTTGCAATTTAGTCACTTCTTCGGCTTGCAATTCGTTTCCTGTTATGACTTTCTCAAACAATGAAGCTGCTTCGGTTTCGGTACATTCGGCCCATGGGAAAGCACTTACACCATGGTCGGCCACTTTACATCCTTCGGAAGCAAAGAAGTCGTGACGTTTTTGTAATGCCTCCAGTAATTGGGTATAGGATTGGATATGGATGCCGGTCACTAGTCCTAGTTGGGCAATGTATTTCTGATAATTGGCACTATCGTTTACGGCCATGGCTTTATCAGGTCTCCAGGTAGGTAGTACCTTGATTTCAAAGCCGCTTTCCCGGATGCTTCGGTGATATTCCAAAGAATCAATCGGATCGTCTGTCGTACATACTACTTTTACGTTATAGTGTTTCATCAATCCACGGGCACTCATGCCTTCCTCGGTCAGTTTGGCATTGCAGGCATCATAAATACGCTTAGCCGAATCTGGATTCAATGTTTCGGTTATACCAAAAGCTGTACGCAATTCCAGATGAGTCCAATGATACAATGGATTTCGGAAGGTATAGGGAACTGTTTCGGCCCATTTCTGGAACTTTTCCCAATCGCTGGCATTTCCTGTGATGTATTCTTCAGAAACTCCATTGGCACGCATGGCTCTCCATTTATAATGGTCTCCTCCTAACCATAATTCGGTAATGGTTTTGAAGCGATAATCTTCGGCAATCATTTGCGGAGATAGGTGGCAATGATAATCAATGATGGGCATCTTGGCCGCATGATGATGATATAGGTGTTGTGCCGTTTCTGTAGTCAACAAGAAATTGGCATCCATAAATGGTTTGATGTGACTCATATCCTTAGGTTTATTGGGTTTTACTTCGATTCGTTAGGATGGATAGGCTTGTGTCTGGGAACCAGACTTTTCATAACGCTCCAAGCCACCAAATAAGCAACGGCACAGATGCAGAATATAATCATGTAACCGGCCGGTTTTCCTTGGAAACCCAGGAAATTGAATGCATCACCTTGAGCTGCAGCATATACGAAGAGCATACCTGCTCCTTTATTGATAAGGAAAGAGGCGATGCCACCAGCCATATTGCCAATACCTGTAATGGTTGCGATGGTGGATTTAGGGAACATGTCGCCAACAGTAGAGAATATGTTGGCCGACCAGGCTTGATGTCCAGCACCAGCCAAACCGATAATGATGGCCGGGAACCAAACAGAAACATCTTGTAACGGTTGGGCAAACAAAGCCAACAACGGGAAGAAAGCAAAAATCAGCATGGCTCGCATACGTCCTGCATAAGGCTCCATGCCTTTTCTCTCAACGAAATATTTAGGGAGATAACCTCCAAAGAATGAAACAATCGTCACGATGAGGTAAAGGACAAAGACCAGCAATTTACCGGTTGTAGTTTGCATTGTATATCCACATTCTGAAAAATAGGCCGGTGCCCAGAACAGATAGAACCACCATACACCGTCTGTCAGGAATTTACCTAACAGGAAGGACCAAGTTTGTTTGTAACGGAAACATCTCAGGAATGGGATGGCTTTTTCTTCTATCGCAGGTTGTATCTTTTCTGTCACTTGATTGGCCGTATCATCTTGTTGGATATAAGCTAATTCGGCTTCGTTTACATGCTTGGATACTTGAGGTTTGTCGTACATGTAAACCCAAAAGAACATCCAAATGAACCCGAGGGCACCGATGATGATGAATGCCATTTCCCAACCAAAGGCATCGGCCAATACAGGAATGGTGAGTGGGGCAGCCAAGGCACCAACTGAAGAACCGGCATTGAAGAAAGAAGTAGCTAGGGCACGGTCTTTCTTTGGAAAATATTCGGCAGTGGTTTTAATGGAAGCCGGGAAGTTTCCACCTTCGCCCAAAGCCAAGATGGCTCGACAAACTAAGAATAACCATACGCTGATGCTTGCTATGGTTACGGCGGCCATCGAACCATTTTCTACAGCTTTCAAAGCTTCCATAGACTCAAAGCCTTCAATTGTCATGGTGAGCCAACCGCAACCGGCATGCATACAAGCTCCTAACGACCAAATTCCGATGGCCCAAAGGAACCCTCTTTTGGTGCCCATCCAGTCGACAAAACGTCCGGCACACAGGCATGCAAAGGCATAAAACAACGAGAAAAATCCGGTGATGGTTCCATAATCCGAATCGGTCCAGTGAAAGTCCGGAGCTATATAATCTTTCCATGTCAAGGATAGAACTTGACGGTCCAAATAATTGACGGTGGTTGCAATGAAGAGCAACAGGCAAATCCACCATCGCCAGTTGGTCATCGGGGTGTTTGATGTTTTCATGTAATTAGATTGGTTTTAAAGGGTTATGATATCCGGATTTGTTGGATATCGTTTAGAGTTTCTTGACATTTGCGGGTAATGTATGTCCAGTCTTCGGACGCAATGCATTCTTTAGGAAAGAGCTTAGACCCCATGCCTACACAATAGACACCGGCTTTGAACCAGCCTTGCAGATTCTCGAAGGTGGGTTCTACTCCTCCGGTTACCATCAGTTTGCTCCATGGCATCGGAGCCATCAAGCCTTTTACGAACTTTGTTCCCAATACATCACCGGGGAATACCTTGCATAAATCGCAACCTACTTCTTGAGCAGCTCCTACTTCGCTGATACTTCCACATCCTGGGGTGTAGGCTACACAACGGCGATTACATATTTTTGCAATTTCGGGGTTGAATAAAGGGCCTACTACAAAACAGGCTCCCAACTGAAGGTAGAGAGCAGCCGTAGCCGGGTCGACAATGGAGCCTACTCCAATGGCCATTTCCGGACATTCTTTAGCTGCAAATTTCACTATTTCGCCAAATACTTCGTGAGCAAAGTCACCTCGATTTGTAAACTCAAAGGCACGTACTCCACCTTCGTAACAAGCTTTTACTACTTTCTTGGCTACTTCCACATCCTTGTGATAGAATACAGGAACCATGCCTGTTGAGCCGATTTTTTGCATAACTGCTATCTTGTCAAATCTTGCCATATATTTCTTTTTTTGATTATCGTTGTACACGTCCGCTAGCATCTCCACCTGCCAATGCTTCCACTTCTTCGGCCGATACTAAATTGAAATCACCGTTGATGGTGTGTTTCAAAGCCGAAGCTGCTACAGCAAATTCGAGTGCGTCACCTTGATTGTCCTTTGTCAATAGACCGTGGATGATACCTCCCGAGAATGAATCGCCTCCTCCTACACGGTCGATGATGGGAGAGATGTCATATCGTTTGGATTCATAGAATTCTTTTCCATTGAATATCATGGCTTTCCATCCGTTGTGTGAGGCCGAGAATGATTCTCGTAAAGTGGAGATGACATACTTGAATCCGAATTCGTGAGCCATGGCTTTGAAGATTCCTTTATAACCTTCTGCATCTGTTTTTCCACCTTCTACATCGGCATCAGGTTTGAACCCTAAACATAATTCGGCATCTTCTTCGTTTCCGATGCATACATCGACGTATTCCATTAACGGTCGCATGATGGATTGTGCCTTTTCTTTGCTCCACAATTTTTTGCGGAAGTTCAAATCCACCGAAACAGTTACTCCATGGCGTTTAGCTGCTTCACAGGCCAGTTTGGTGAGCTCGGCTGCTTTGTCTGAGATGGCAGGAGTGATGCCTGACCAGTGGAACCAATCGGCCCCTTGCATGATGGCATCGAAGTCGAAATCGCTTGAATCAGCTTCGGCTATGGCCGAGTGGGCACGGTCGTAAATCACTTTGCTAGGACGCATGGAGGCTCCGCTTTCCAGGTAATAGATACCTACACGATTACCTCCACGGGTGATGAAGTCGGTTTTTACACCATATTTACGCAAAGCATTGACGGCCGATTGACCTATTTCGTGTTTGGGGAGTTTGGTCACGAAGTAGGCATCGTGTCCGTAATTGGCACAACTGACGGCTACGTTGGCTTCACCGCCTCCGTATACAACATCGAATGAGTCTGACTGAATAAATCGGGTGTTGCCCGGTGTTGAAAGACGGAGCATAATTTCACCCATTGTAACTATTTTTCCCATATTGAATGTTTTCATTGATAATACTCACACAAATATAAGAAAGAAATGGATAAAACTGCTTTGGTTTGGCATTATAACATAAATAATTTCTATTTTTGCGTAAATTTAGTGAATTATGGTGATGAGAAAACTTTATGGCTTATTGGCTTTGCTTATGGCTTTGATGGCAGGATGTACCTGTGACAATCATT
Source organism: Bacteroides sp. (assembly GCA_015060735.1). Lineage (GTDB taxonomy): Bacteria > Bacteroidota > Bacteroidia > Bacteroidales > Bacteroidaceae > Phocaeicola. Next base: position 9,401 of record SUXX01000011.1, on the reverse strand, counting down.
TGTCTTTGTATGATTTGCGATGTGAAAACTTGGATAATCCGGTGGCGATTGATTCTGACCAACTTCATTTCAGTTGGAAGATGATTTCGGATAAGGAGGCGATTTCACAAACTCATTATGAAATTTTTGTGGCAACCGAAGAAGGCTTGCTGAATGAACAGGATGCTGATTTATGGAAGTCTGGCAAAGTGGAATCCAGCGAGTCGGTGATGGTGCCTTATGAAGGAAAGAAATTGGACTCGAGAATGCTGGCTTATTGGAAGGTACGTGTTTGGGACAATCATGGACGTGTATCGGATTGGAGTCCGGTGCAACGATTGGGGATAGGTATACTGACTGCTGAAGAATGGAAAGGCGAATACATCGGGCTGAAGGATTGCCCTTCGCCTCAAATGAGACGTACCTTCGACGTGGAGGACAGCACACTTACTCGCGTGCTTCATGTGGCTTCGTTGGGTTATCATGAGGTGTATGTGAATGGACAGAAAGTAACGGAAGATGTACTTGCACCTTCGGTTTCTCAATTGGATAAGACGGTTAATTCGGTAGCCTATGATGTGACTTCGTACATTCATGAAGGTGAGAATGATTTGCTGATTTGGTTAGGTTCCGGGTGGTATCGTGAACATACTTTCAAGGCCGTTCATCAAGGACCATTGGTAAAGGCTGAAATGGATGTGATAACCGGTGCTGAAGTAATTACGGAATTTGCTACGGACAATGATTGGCAGGCACGGGCGAGCGAATATGGTGATGCCAGCAATGGATGGTGGTATCCGGCTCAGTTTGGTGGAGAATGTGTGGATACCCATCGGATGTTGCCTGATGTGAACCCTTCGACGTTGGATGATCAAGAATGGAAAGAGGCTTGGGTGGCCGAAGTGCCTAAATTGAAAATTTCTCCTCAAATGTGCGAACCCAATCGTATTATTGAGGTTATTCATCCACAAGAGATCAAGCAAGTATCAGATAGTGTGTGGGTGGTGAAATTAGAAAAGGCATTGAACGGTTGGGCAGAAGTGGAATTTCCGGCTTTACCTGATAGCTTGAAGGTGACTATCGAATATAGTGATTGGCATGATGGAGAAGGCAATTTCATGGCTCAAGAGGAATATGATACAGGTGATCATAGTCCGCACTACGAGGATACATACATTGCATCAGGAGGGAAAGAAGGTGTTTTCCGAAACAAGTTCAATCATCATGGATTTCAGTACATTCGTTTGAGTAATCTTCCTGTGGCTCCCAAGAAAGTGACAGCTTATTTGGTGGGAACGGATTTCGAGGATGCTTCTTCGTTCGAAAGTTCGGATGCTGATATGAATGCCATTTATTCGATGATTAAATATACTTTCCGTCCGTTAGCTTTCAGTGGGTATATTGTGGATTGTCCGCAGATAGAACGCATGGGATATGGTGGGGATGGAAATGCTTCGTGTCGAAGTTTCCAAACGCTTTATGACGGAGCTTCCCTTTATCAGAACTGGATGAAGATGTGGGCAGACTGTGTGCGTGAAGATGGTGGTATGCCTCATTGTGTGCCCAATCCTTATCCGGCTGGCGGAGGACCGTACTGGTGTGGCTTTATCATTACAGCCTCGTGGGAGACTTATCTGAACTATGGCGACAAACGCTTGTTGGAGCGTTATTATCCTGTGATGCAACAGTGGTTGGGCTATGTGGACAAATATACTGTGGATGGGCTTTTAAAGCGTTGGCCTGATACTGATTATCGGAATTGGTATCTTGGAGATTGGTTAGCTCCGGAGAAATTGGTAGACTACCGGAATCAGGAGTCGGTGGATTTGGTGAGCAACTGTTTTGTGAGCTATTGTTACGAGGTAATGGCAAAGATGGCCAACTTGTTAGGAAAATCATCGGATGCACGTTTGTATGAGGACAAGGAACGAACTTTGAAAGAGTTGGTACATCGTACATTCTTTAAGGAGACAACGAATAGTTATGCTTCGGGCACGCAGATTGATTTGATTTACCCTATGCTGGTGGACATTGCGAAGGGCGAAGTGGCCGAACGTGTACGCCAACAGCTTTTGGATTATACTAGCAACCATTTGGACAACCATATTGGTGTGGGCTTGGTAGGTGTGACTATTCTTACGGACTGGGCTACGAAGGCTGGTGAAGTGGATTTTCTTTACCAGATGCTGAAGAAACCTGATTACCCCGGTTATCTATATATGGTTAATCAGGGAGCTACCACTACGTGGGAGTATTGGGAAGGTCATCGTAGCAAGATTCATAATTGCTACAATGGTATTGGCTCGTGGTTCATCCAGGCTTTGGGCGGCATTCAGCCTACTTGGGAAGCTCCCGGGTATAAGCAAATTATATTCCGTCCGCAGATACCCGAAGGTATGGAGTGGGTAAAGGTGACTAAGGAAACACCTTATGGTACTGTACGCTCGTCGTGGGTGGTTGAGGCCGATAGGGTAGTGTTCCACGTTAGTGTGCCTGCCAATGCTTCGGCTCATTTCATTGTTCCGTTCGAGGCCAGCGAATGTGTGTTGAATGGACGCCAGACAGCATGTGAACAAAGTGGATTGGCCTTGACCTCGGGCGATTATGAGCTGGTGTTCACACGATGAGATTGTTTTACATAGCGTATCTGAGTGCGACAAATGTCAAAATTTGAAGGGCAATGATGCTGGGGACGGAGTATTTGAAGAACTTTGCCATGTTTCGGGGTGGCCAAAGCTTCATCCCCATCCAGGCTCCGATGCTTCCGCCGATGAGTACCAGTACCAGCCAGGAGTATTCTCGCTGATGTCCCTTGTAATGGGTCTTAGAGAATGTGAATCTGTCTAGTCCATAGATCAGAAGCGTCAAGACGTTGAGGATAATCAGGTAGATGAGCAGAACTTTAATCATGCCAAATCATTTTTTGTTTTAAATTGGTCGCAAAGATAATTTGTTCGTAGCAAAATAGGCAAAGTTTCGATAACAATATTTTTAGGACTCACAATGCCTGAGGGGAAACACCTTGTCATTTTTTCTGAAGAGGGCTTGTTTCTCCCAAGAACAGATATCGGGTATATTTGTTCTTCTTGAAGAGCAAGACTACTTGATAGCAGATGACGAGTTCGAACAAGGCGATGAGTGGTCCTATCCAAAAGCTGTTTGCTGTGTTGACATATAGACCTATTCCATGCCAAGTACATTCCAATAAAAAGGTTTGTACCCAATAGATGCCGAGCGTACATTTTCCGATGCGTTCAATTATCGGTGAAATGGGAAGGTGCTTGATGCGATTGTATATCCATGGGGATAGGAGAAAGAACACCATGCTTCCTGTCATACCGATAAGCATTCGATATAGGGAGATAAGCAGATTCTGTTCGTCAATTTGTAAAGGGTTCCAGTCTATGAATTGGATTGGAACCATATAGACCGTTAGTCTTCCTGACCAGCAGGGAAGAAGGGCTGCAAACATGATTAGACTACCGATAGAAAGAGCTTTCCGATGTTGGACTATCCAGGGTTGGTAGAGGTGGCAGAGATAGCCTAACCAGAACATGGGAAGCATGAAGTTAATGTTATCGGTATTGAAAACGGGAGACAGGTGTACCAATAAGGTGGAAGTCAAGACGGATAACCATACGTTGGCTAGCACCTTCATAAATAGCCATCCGATGAGGTAACAGAAGAATACGCATTTAAGGAACCATACCGCATTCATAAATCCAAACCAACTGAAGTCCATCAACTCGGGACAAGGATTATAGCCGGTGGTATGGACGAACAAATACATTAACAACCATGCCGAGACGGAAGGAACTATCAGTTGGGAAAACTTCTTCTTTACCAGTTCGGTGAAAGAGAGTTTCAGCGAAGAACCGAAGAAATAGCCACATAACAACATGAAGAGCGGCATGTGGTAGGTATAGATGAATGCCCAAATAGGATTATCCCAGAAATCATTTCCGGTGGTTTGTTCAACAGAATGTCCCAATAGAACACTGACTATGGCAAAAAACTTCAGAAAGTCCAAATACGGAATTCGTTTTTGAATGTGTTTACTCATGGTGTATGCTTAAAATTTTCGCTAAGATAGGAAGATAGTCGGAATAAAAGAAATAAAGCATCTTGCTTTTTTGCTTTTTCGAAGAGTAGGAACAAAGGAATTCACATTATGTCGTGTAACTTTATAGGTTCTTTCTAAAATATTTAGAGAAATTGTTCGTATTTTTGCTGCCGACGTTAATTCGTTATAGCTTATAGATAAGAATCTGAGATAATAACTTATTTTATATAATTATGCAATTTGTAATAACAGCTTACGACGGAGAAGGAATGCTGGATAAGCGGATGGAGGTGCGTCCTCTTCACTTGGAAGGCATGGAGCGATTGAAAGAACATCTCATTTGTGCGGGAGGTCTGCTGGATGATGAAGGAAAGTTGAAAGGTTCGGTACTTGTTATGGAGTTTCAGAATCGTGAAGAAGTGGATGAATACTTGGCCAGCGAGATTTACGTGACAGAACATGTGTGGGAAAAGATTACTATTGAACGAATGAATGTAGTCTATTCCAACGGAGAACGGGTCAGTAACTAAAGTAAAAACAACGATTTAGAGCAATAAATGCCACGTCACAAGAGAAACGGTCTGTAATCTACTGCTGAAGTATAACAAAGACTCGTTTCTCTTGTAACATGCATGGGTGGTGTCATGGCCCAATGACTGGTTTCCCGCGGTTATGAGATAGCCATCCGCTTTCCGGCCTCGTATGCTTTTTGCAAGTCCTCCTCCCAATGAGCATCCCGCCATGCGTGTTTGGCCTCCTCGGAGAATCCTCCTAATTCATACCGGTCATATTTCGTTACCTGACAAGTGTTGTAGCCCACGATACGTTGCGGTTCGCCAAGGGCTGCGGTGATGCATCCTTCCATGGAGCCGAAGTGGTTGCTGTTGTTGCGTTCAGGCGTACCGTTCATGGTTTCGATAAGTACCACAGGCATCGGCTTGGGGGCTGTCAGGCTGTAGTCGTTATACGAGAGCCACGGGAATGCCAACCGTTCCAGGAAGGCACGCATTTGTCCTGTCACCTCACCGAAATAGATGGGCGAGCCGAGCACAAGTCCGTCAGCTTGGGCTATTTCTTCTAAAATGGGAGCCAGTGCATCCTTGAAACGGCAAATGTTCGAGGCTTTGCCCTTGAGTTTGCAAGCCATACACGACATACAACCCTTATAGTCGAGGTCATAAAGTCGTATAGTCTTAACTTCCGTATCGCTACCCGCCGATTTTGCACCTTCGGCAAATTGCTGCAATAACTTGGCGGTGTTCATGTTCTTTCGCGGCCCGCCATCGATGATGATTATCTTTTTCATTGATTCTGTTTGTTTATACTTTTATAACTGATATTTCGCCCAAATTGTTTTGCCCATCTTTTCCACACTTATCAACCGGAGTTTGGTAGGCTTCTTTATTTTCTAACAAAGTTAGAGAAATTCGTTGATATGAAAAAGGACAACAGGTAATTATATTTTGGGGTGTTTGTCCTTCGATGCGAAAATCGCGAAAGTTGCAAAGTTGCGGGTTGCGTTTTTATTGCCTGTATTCTATGTCGAACGGGAACAAGTTCGTGAAAGTAAAGTTGTTTTTTCTTTTGAAAAGCAACCATTGTAACCGAAAATAATGTACATTTGTTATAAATATCCGTATATTAATTATTATGCTTGTATTTTACTGGTAACTCTATGAAAATCGAAGAAGCCATACTATACTGCCTTGCAAGCCAGAACCGACGAACGAGTGAGAGCAAAATCAAGCTTGCTTGTATTTTGCCGAGCGAGGAGGAGGAAGACGAAGTCAACCGAGGGATGCGGACTGAACAGATTGCGGAAATGATTAACCGCCAACGGCTACATATCCGCAAGGATGGGCAACCCGTTACGTCCAATCAAGTATATGCGGTAATCTGTCGCTATCCCGATACTTTTACAAAGGCCGAAGGGCGGATAATGTTGATGATATAAAAGAATAATATACTTATGTTTAAAGATAAAGTAGTTATAGTAACCGGTGGTGCCAACGGAATAGGCCGATGCATTGCCGATGAGTTCCGTTCTCAGGGAGCTGTAGTCTATGTGATTGACAAACAGGAGGGCGAGCATTTCGTTGGAGACATCTCCAAGAAAGAGGTGCTGGAGGCTTTTGCAGCCGAGGTGTTGAGCAAACATGACAAAGTGGATGTCATTGTCAACAATGCCTTGCCATTGATGAAAGGGATAGATGAATGTTCCTACGAGGAATTCCAGTATGCCCTGAGTGTGGGAGTAACCGCACCCTTCTACTTGGTGAAATTGCTAAAGAACCATTTGGCGGATGGTGCATCCATTATCAACATCTCTTCGTCACGCGACCGCATGAGCCAACCACAGACCGAGAGCTATACAGCCGCCAAAGGGGGCATTGCTGCACTCACGCATGCATTGGCTGTCAGTCTGTCGGGAAAAGCAAGGGTGAACTCCATTTCCCCGGGCTGGATAGATACGGCCTACACCGTTTACGATGGTCCAGATGCCACGCAGCAACCTGTCGGTAGAGTGGGCAATCCCATGGACATTGCCCATATGGTGTTGTTCCTTTGTAGTGACAAGGCAGGCTTCATCACGGGTGAGAACATCTGCATCGATGGTGGCATGACCAAGCAGATGATTTACCATGGAGACTGTGGTTGGAAGTTAGAAAAATAGAGTAAACCTACCATATCTTTGAGAACAAACTGGATGAAGTTATTAAGTAGCAATATTGATAAATAACTATGAAAACATTGAGTAAAAACGCTATTATAGGCTATCCGGCCGGTATTATTACCGGTATCACATACGGACTCAATCCGTTGTTTGCCGTTCCTTTGATGAATAACGGTGCAACCATTGAGTCGATACTGTTCTTTCGATACTCGTTCGCTGTTGTTCTGCTTGGTGCGTTCCTCATACTTACCAAGCAGAGTTTCAGGATAACGGCACGGCAAGCGGGTGTGTTGCTCGCACTTGGTCTGCTGTATACGTCAAGCAGCATCTTCCTTTTTGAGGCATACAACTATATCGCATCGGGCTTGGCTACTACGCTGATATTCCTTTATCCTGTGCTAGTAGCGATTATTATGGTATTTCTGCGTGTCGTGCCTTCGTGGCCCGTGTGGCTTGCCATTGCTTCAACATTTGGCGGCGTGATAATTATGACACAAGGGAGCGGCGGTGAGTCGATAAATCCTATCGGTGTTGCCCTATCCTTGGGCTCAGCATTAGTATATGCTCTTTTTATAGTCATCATAAACCGCAGTAAAGCCATAGCCGAGATATCCAATACGCTACTGACATTCTATGCCCTCACGATTGGAGCAATAGTATTCATGGGTAAAATATCTTTTTCGGATACAGCAATCACTGCAGGCATTACTACAAGCGGCGATTGGCTGAATTTACTAGGTTTGGCCCTATTGCCAACCATTGTTTCAACTGCCACATTAGCCATCGCAACCCGAAATATCGGTGCGACAAAGGCTTCTGTGTTGGGTGTATTTGAACCAATTACAGCCATCCTTGTTGGTACGCTGATGTTTGGGGAACCTTTGACTACAAACATTGTTGTGGGCATCGGTATTGCCATTGTTGCTGTAACCTTTATGATTTCTGCAACAAAACGATAAGGCTAAAATCAAAATTATTATATAAAATGTTATTTGAAGAAACCATGCAACCTCCGAAGATAGATAATTCCACTAAAGAAGAAAGGCTGGCCTATGTGCTTGACGCCTGGAAATGCCTGCACGATTGTGAGGCTTGCGGCAAGTGCCGCATCCTGAAAGGTCGGGATGCGGAAATACTTTATGCTGACTACATCGAAGGTAAGCGGAGCTATATGGATATCACTTTGGAGATTCGGAACCGCTCTATAAGATAATCGATATCATTATAGTTAAAAGCATAATCTTCAAAAGCTAATTTTTAACGAATAAAACAAGTTAGATTCACAATATATTGTGAATTTGATTAAATGTGAGTTATTTTCAGTGGCATTTTATGGCAAAATCTTAGTATAATGTGATTTTCCGATGCAACACATTTACACTATTGATTGAAAGCGTTTTAGCCTTTTAATCGGTACAACTCGCATTTTCACAATGATACGGAAAATACTCACAAATTCATAGTGCTGAAAATCAACGATTTCGATATACGTGTTGTACCGCGCTTTTCAAGTTCATTTTCAAGTTTCGGTAAACGCCAAATTGAAGTGATTTATATTCAGCCTCTTACCGCATTTGCGTTCCAAATGATTTCTTATGCAAAGGTACGCTTTTTTAGCGATAATACTCAATGTTTATCGTTGGAAATTACACAAATGTGTGAATTTAGTTTTTTCCTTTGTATGAGTACTATAAATCATCGTGCGCGATAAGTAAACGACGGCATTGTTTGCTATATTAACGCAAACGATAATTTATTATTGTTTTATTTATGCCTTAAAAATTCAGCATTTTACGTCTGTAATCGAATGCCATCCAATATTGTTTTTGCAAAGATGGTGAAAGGAACGAACGGCCAAGTAATTCTTTAACTAACGGTTGTTCTGCCGCGAACATATCAATCTCTTGTTTTATTACTTTTATAGGAAGTCCAATACGCTTACCGAACTCTTCAAAATCAGAACGACTGATTGTGTGAGTATCAGAAAATACCATACCTTCCTTAAAAAGACCTTTGTCAAGAGCAAAAATATGAGGATTCATAAGCTGCAAAGATGTATTGATTAGGTCATAGGCAGGAGATAATCGATATTCACCATTACGTTCTATTAAAGAAAAATTCTTCAAGTGTGCATCATCGTTCAGTGTGACAAAGTTAAATAAGATTATGCGAAAGAATCGGCGTATATCAACCAGTGTTGCTTTGACATATTTATGGATTACCTCAGCACATTCTTCATAGCTGGCTTTGTCGTATTTGTAATTAGATCCTGCGTTATCTTTTGTGTAACCCAATAATGCAGCAAAGTCCTCTTGTTTGTATTTGCCCTTGCTGTGTACATCAAATCTGCGAGTAATATACGCAGGTGTACCATCATTAAAAAAGCATATAGCATTTGCAGCTGTTTCAATGCCATATACTTGTGATGCAATTTGCATGGTTACATGCTCGTTTGCAACACAAAAATCTCTATTTATGATTTGATATGCTGTAGGACGTGGTTTAAGGATGAACGTTCCTTGTTCTCCTTCACGAATATATCGTAGTTTATCATCATCCACAACAATGGAAAATTTGGGCTGAGCGCCTGAGAGCGATATACGTCCAACACTTTTTACAGCTTCATTTGCCTCAACTGTTCCTGTGTCTGGACTTGCTTCAGAGAAAATATGAGATACAGCATGA
>SUXX01000076.1 GCA_015060735.1 Bacteroides sp. | reverse complement strand
TACGGCTATCGGGCGGCATGGAAGGTGCTACAATCGTACTACGAACGCTTCTGCTTGCAAGGCCAGACATTCACGGTGCGGAACATCATCAGCCGATGGGCGCCTCCTTCGGAGAACGACACGGAGTCCTATATCAAGAACGTGCTGAAAATCAGCAGCATCGGAGGACGGGAAAACCTGCTTCCGCCATCCAACGCATCGGGCTACGGAAGGCTGAGCAGACTCATCCTGGCGATGACGTGCATCGAGTGCGGCATCCCGTCCCGTCAGGTGGACACGGAAGCCATCGCCCAAGGCTATCGATTGGCTTTCCCCAAGAACAGGGAGAAGCTGGACGAATGGTTAGCGGGCGAGGATGAGTATCGTGATTGGTAATGAAACGTGCAATGGGGGCTGTTTTTGTAATCTGCCCCCTTTGTATAGAAAATTGTTCCATTTTGTTTCCAAAATTATTGGTAGATTCCATCGGTTTACATACTTTTGCAAATAAATGGAATACACATATCATCTTTAATCGCATGAAAATAAATATTCTGATAATCATGGCCTTGTTCCTATCCGTGGGAACGGTGGATGTCTCGGCTCAGAACTTCTTGAACAAGTTAAAGAAAACGGTCAAGAAGGAAGTGGAAAACAGAGTGGAAAAGGAGGTGAAGAAACAGGTAAACAAGAGTTTTGATACCGTGACAGGGAAAGACAATGACCCTGCACAAACCAAGAAAAAGAGAACCCAATCGAGCGCCAATTCGCCACGACCGAAAGCATCGGACGCCTCGTCACAACAATCCAGAGAGGAGAGCAGGGAAAGACATATCCAGGCACTTGTAAACAAAGGAGTAGCCGTCAGAACGGTGAAGCCTACGGAAACACCTCAAAACACAGTTCCCGTTACAGGCAAGACCAACGGACACGAATGGGTGGATTTGGGTCTGCCATCGGGCCTCAGATGGGCTACCTGCAATGTGGGAGTGACCAAACCCGAACAGCCGGGCAGTCTCTATGCGTGGGGCGAGCTGGCCACCAAGACAAACTTTGTAAGCGAAAACAACAAGACTTACCACAAGGATATGGACGACATATCGGGCAACGCCACTTACGATTTAGCCACCGCCAAGTGGGGCAAGGGATGGCGTATGCCTACCAAGGCGGAATACGACGAGCTGTTATTGCATTGCAACTACAGCTATGTAGAGCGGGGCGGTATCAAGGGACATGAATTTACCAATCCCAACAACAATCGTTCTATCTTCTTGCCGGCCACAGGCTTCAAGGAAGGCTCGTCCAAGCACCAACTGGCAACGACAAACGGAATGTACTGGACTTCAACACCTCATAAAGATAAGGTGAACAACGGCTCTCATGTGTACATCTTCGGCAGTGCCTTGGGCGAAATGAGTATCGCCGAACGCTATACAGGGGCAGGTGTCCGTGCCGTATCGGACAACGACGCATTGATTAACACACCCGCATCGGGCGAGACCAACGGACACAAGTGGGTGGATTTAGGCCTGCCATCGGGCACGAAATGGGCTACCTGCAATGTGGGAGCCGCTACCTCCGAACAATTCGGAAACACCTATTATTGGGGCAGTACCTCACCGTACATCGATTATCATTCGGAAGATACGCCCATAAAAGACACCAAAGTTGATGACATCAGCGGTAATCCCAAATACGATCCTGCAACGGTTGCATGGGGCAAGGAATGGAAAATGCCAACCTTGGAACAATTCAAGGAACTGATGTTCAACTGCACCTGGGAATATAGCACATTGGGCAGACTGAGAGGATTCAAGGTCATCAGCAAGACCAATGGAAACTACATCTTCATTCCAGCCGAAATGTACGCTAAATCCGTGTCTTATTGGACTTCAACGCCCGGAGTTACAAATTACAGTACCAACTATATCTATATGGATGAAAACCATATAAGCTTTTCGTACACTTATCGCAAGGAAAACAAACCGATACGTCCTGTAACGAAATAATGTTTCAATGAAATAGTAACAAACTAAAAATAGAATGATTATGATGAAAAAATTAACTCTGTTCGCCATGCTCGTATGGGGCATGTGCATGTCCGCATCGGCCGAAAGAATACTTCTTTTTACACTGGATATAGAAAGCGGTATGTCACGCATGCAGTTCTGGATTGACCGCGAAGCAATGTTCTTCTACTACGACTCAGATAGCGAAGACGATGCCAAGATGCAAATCAAGAACTACAAGAAGAACGGCAACAAGGAAACATTCGACATCTACCAGGCAAGCACTGGCGAAAAATGGGGCAAGGTGGAAATTGTCATCGACCCTACTTTGGAAATCAAGCAAGGCATGGACTTGACCAAACAGACCATGTACCTGAAAACCAAGTATGAAGACCAGAAATTTGCCATCCTGCACGGAGAAAAGCAGTATGAAGAATACTACAAAAAGAGTGATAATGGTGGCGGTGCTGCAGATGAAATCAGCAGCAAAAATCCGGTAAACAAGGCAAAGGACAAGGCGAAGGGATTGCTCAACAAGGGCAAGAACTTGTTCAAGAAAAAGAAATAAGCCTGCCAGACTCACTAAAATAAAATCCCACTCATTCCTGCATGTGATTGAGTGGGATTTTATGATTACGAATACTTCTTCGGCCAACGAGCCAAGATACTGAACAAGGCCATGACCAAAATACCCATGGGGTAATACAAGTATTCGATGATGGAAAGTGGAGAGAGGGAAGCCAGCTTGGCAGCCATCAACATCTGTGCACCGTAGGGAATCAAACCCTGAACCACGCAAGAGAAGGTGTCGAGAATGCTGGCACTCTTCCGCTTGTCCACTCCATATTGGGTGGCAATCTCGTTAGCCAAAGGTCCAACAGTGATAATAGCAATGGTATTATTGGCCGTACACACATTGGCGATGCTCACCAGGGCAGCGATACACATTTCAGCTCCCCGCTTACCGCTAATCTTACGTGTAAGAAGCTGTATGATATAATCCACACCACCATTGAAGCGGATAAGTTCCAGCATACCGCCAGCCAATAGAGTAACGATAATCAGTTCCCCCATACCCGTCATGCCATTGCCCATCGAAGCAAACCAACCAAACAAATCAATACTACCCGTAGAAAGCCCGATAACACCCGTAGAAAGGATACCAAGCACCAACACAATGGCCACATTTAGCCCCATAAAAGCCGTTACAAGCACCACCAGATAGGGGATAACCTTCGCCCATTCGATGGGATAGCTTTCGGACGGAACCGAGATGTTCATACCTCGATACACATAATAGGCCAACACGATAATAGCAGCCGGAAGAACGAGGCGGAAATTGGCCTTGAACTTATCTCGCATGGCACAACCTTGGGTACGAGTAGCCGCAATGGTGGTATCGGAAATAAACGAAAGATTGTCGCCAAAGAAAGCACCGCCCACCACGATAGCGGTCATAAAAGCCATGTCCATACCGGTCTTTTCGGCAATACCGGCAATGACAGGAACCAAAGCTACCACCGTACCTACCGAGGTACCGATGGACAAAGAAATAAAGCAAGCAGCCAGGAAGAAACCAGCTAAAAGCAGGTTGCCAGGAAGGAATTGGAGGGTTAAATTAACGGTTGCATCGATGGCACCTATATCCTTGGCACTCTGAGCAAAAGCTCCGGCCAAGATGAATATCCAAATCATCAGCATCACGTTCTTGTTGGCCGCACCGATGGAGAACTGCATCACACGGTCATTCATCGGAAGCCCATGGGTAATGCACACCGCATAGATGGACGAAACCAGAAATGCTACCGTAATAGGGACCTTGTAGAAATCGTTTACCAATAAAGAGGTAACCAAATACAGACAAAGGAATACAAACAACGGACTGAGTGCCCATAGGCTGGGCTTCTTCTTAATAGGAGTGATTTTATTCAATTTCATGCATTCTTACAATTTTGACGGCAAAGTTACGAAATATCAGCATACTTTATTAAAAAACAAGAGGTAAAAGTTTTCTATCTAACCAATTTTCTTGTAAATTTGCAGCTTTAAAAAATTAAAGAGGTATTCCACGCTCCATGTCATCCTGAGCATCGCGAAGAATCTGTTTACACAAACTAACGCTTTTCAGATTTTTCGGACGAAGTCCTCAACAGCTCGTCTTCACTTCGTTCAGACGGGTTGTTGAGCGTAGCGAAAAATGGCACAATTAGAAGACTTATTGAAAAGAAAAGAAAAATAAAAACAACATAGAAATTATGAGTAAGAAATTCGCAGAACTCTCCCAGCTCAACCTTTCGCAAGTGAACAAGGAAGTGTTGGCCAAGTGGGACGAAAATGATGTATTCTCCAAAAGTATGACAGAACGTGAAGGATGTCCTTCTTTCGTATTCTACGAAGGTCCTCCTTCAGCAAACGGTATGCCGGGTATTCACCACGTGATGGCTCGTACCATCAAGGACACCTTCTGCCGCTACAAGACCATGAAGGGTTTCCAGGTGAAGCGTAAGGCTGGTTGGGACACTCACGGCCTCCCCGTGGAACTCGGTGTGGAAAAGGCGATGGGTATCACCAAGGAAGACATTGGCAAGACCATCTCGGTAGCCGAATACAATGCCGCTTGTCGCAAGGACGTGATGAAGTACACCAAGGAATGGACCGACCTTACTCACAAGATGGGTTATTGGGTGGACTTGGACGATCCGTACATCACTTACGATAACCGTTACATCGAAACCCTCTGGTGGCTCTTGAAGCAGCTCTACAACAAGGGCTTGCTCTACAAGGGTTACACCATCCAACCGTATTCTCCAGCTGCAGGTACCGGTCTTAGCTCGCACGAATTGAACCAGCCGGGTTGTTATCGTGACGTGAAGGACACCACCGTTATCGGTCAGTTCAAGATGAAGAACCCGAAGCCGGAAATGACAGAGTGGGGTACTCCGTACTTCATCGCATGGACCACCACTCCATGGACATTGCCATCGAACGTGGCACTCTGTGTGGGTCCGAAGATTGACTATGTAGCCGTTCAGACCTACAATAGCTACTCGGGCGAAAAGATGACCGTGGTATTGGCCAAGGCTCTCTTGAACATGCACTTCAACCCGAAGGCTGCTGACCTCGCCCTCGAAGACTACAAGCCGGGCGACAAGCTCGTTCCGTTCAAGGTAGTAGGCGAGTACAAGGGTACTGACCTCGTGGGTATGGAGTACGAACAGCTCCTTCCATGGGTGAAGCCGGTGAATGTAGACGAAGAAGGCCAATGGCACGATGCATCGGACAAGGCATTCCGCGTGATTCCTGGCGATTATGTGACAACAGAAGACGGTACAGGTATCGTACACATCGCTCCGACATTCGGTGCGGACGACGCCTTTGTAGCGAAAGCTGCAGGCATCCCGGCCCTTTACATGATCAACAAGAAGGGCGAAACTCGTCCGATGGTTGACTTGACCGGTAAGTTCTATCTGATGGAAGAACTCGACGAAGCATTCTTGGACGCTTGCGTGAACAAGGAACTCTATAAGAACTACGAAGGCCGTTGGGTGAAGAACGCTTACGACCCTCAGTTCACCGTTGACAACAAGTACGATGAAAAGGCTGCTCAGGCTGCTGAGTCGCTCGACGTGTTCATCTGCATCAACATGAAGGGCGAAAACAAGGCCTTCAAGATTGAAAAGCATGTCCACAACTATCCGCACTGCTGGCGTACAGACAAACCGGTGTTGTACTATCCGCTCGACTCTTGGTTCATCCGCTCGACCGCAGCCAAGGACCGCATGATTGAACTCAACAAGACCATCAACTGGAAACCGGAATCAACCGGTACAGGCCGTTTCGGCAAGTGGCTGGAAAACTTGAACGACTGGAACCTCTCGCGTTCTCGTTATTGGGGTACTCCGCTTCCTATCTGGCGTAGCGAAGAGGGCGAAGAAATCTGCATAGGCTCGGTGGAAGAACTCTACAACGAAATTGAAAAGGCAATCGCTGCTGGTTTCATGACCTCGAATCCGTACAAGGAAATGGGCTTCGAACCGGGCGTATATAATAAGGAGAACTACGACAAGATTGACCTCCACCGTCCGTACGTGGATGACATCACCCTCGTATCTGCATCGGGCAAGCCAATGAAGCGTGAACTCGACTTGATTGACGTATGGTTCGACTCGGGTGCCATGCCTTATGCTCAGCTCCACTATCCGTTCGAAAACAAGGAAATCGTGGATAACCGCACTTATTATCCAGCCGATTTCATTGCGGAAGGTGTAGACCAGACTCGTGGTTGGTTCTTTACGCTCCATGCCATCGCAACCATGGTATTCGATAGCATCTCTTACAAGAACGTTATCTCGAATGGCTTGGTACTCGACAAGAACGGTAACAAGATGTCGAAGCGTCTGGGTAATGCCGTTGACCCGTTCGGTGCCATCGAACAATATGGTTCTGACCCATTGCGTTGGTACATGATTACCAATGCATCGCCATGGGACAACTTGAAGTTCGACGTGGAAGGTGTCATGGAAGTAACCCGCAAGTTCTTCGGTACACTCCACAATACTTACAAGT
>SUXX01000010.1 GCA_015060735.1 Bacteroides sp. | reverse complement strand
TGAAGATAGAGCAGATAGCTGAGCCAAGTGGCAAAAGCCCAAGTCTCCTTGGGATCCCACGTCCAATAGTCACCCCAAGCTTCCTTAGCCCACAAAGAACCCATCACCATACCTAATGTGATGAACGACCAACCCAAACGAACGAGGTTATCGCAGAGCATCCATTCATCATCAGAGACTTCGACCGGTGACTTGCGGAACCATAAATAAATGGCAAACAAGGTAACGGCTCCCATCATGGCATACGAGAACATATACACAATAACATGAGGCACAAACCAAGGACTTTGCAAGGCCGGCATCAATGTCTTGCTATGTATCTCGGGCTTCAGCAAATTGACAAAGATAAAGACCAACGACATCACCGTACTGAAGCTCAAAATCCATTTGAAACGACATTTCAGATAAAGCCCCAGCCCGATAACGGCTAAGAAGAAGGAATACCAGAGACGAGTTTCACCCATGGTACGCAAGGGGGGACGTTCCAACCCCATCCACATACCTGCAATAAAGACTCCAAAAACAACGATACCCAACGAGGAACTGACAATGGCTCCTAATTGCCGATTGCGAAAAGCCAAGTAAGCTCCCACTATCCAGCACAAACCGGCACCTATCGCATAGATAACAAATGATTCCCAAGTCATGAGTTGCCTCCTTTCCACTTGTTTTTCCAACCAAGTATGAACATACAAACACCAGCTACCAGCACCGACCACAAGGCCACGTGTATCACGGCATACCAACCATCCTTGACACACTCCAGCACACTGGTCGTACTCCAACGTCCGCGGTCGTTATCATAGCCTACTTGATAAATCTTCCAAGCTCCCACCGTAGCCGGATGATTCACACTGATTTCCAGATTCCTCACTCCATCTTCATCGGCCACCTCTACGCGAGACAAGTACTTTTTCGGCTCCCGACGAGGCATCACCACTACCCTACCATCGGGCAACTGCAAGGAACTGCCGGCAAAGATGTGACTTCCGCAGCTTACCCACCCTTCGACCACCTTTCCTTCAGTGATATGAGTAGCACGTACCAAAGTCGCCGAAGTGGCTCCGACATGATTCATCGATACAAAGGCGGAATCGGCTGACATCCGTCCGGCTCTATCCAACACCTGCACACACCGAATCTGCCAATCGCCCAACATTCCTTCAACATCAGACGAACCCACTTCCACAAAGTCTTTGGACAACGAGCCTTCTTCCACCAGATAAAGCCGGGGAGGATATTCGTCCATCGAAAACTCTTTCAGCATGAGCGAGAAAGGCAATGCCAAAGGCTTATCATCGCGAGTCATTCCACCCTGCACAGGACGGCCTACCGTTGTCACCACCCGCACACGAACCTTGTCGCCACTACCGAAAAGGGCCGACACCAAAATAACAAAAAAGATCAGATGAAAAGCTGATGCCAACTTATTACGCTTCTTCCAATGAGCCAAGTCGTCTATCGTCATCAGCCCAATGACGGTCATGAAGTGGAACAAGAACAAATTGAAAATCCAGGAAGAAGTCATCCGCGAGAAGCCCAAGGCTCCCACCAGGCCACCTGTAGCATCGTCTTGCCGAACAAGACCAAACACTAACGTAAGTACCAACAACGAAGCCAACGAGGCGATACAGGCCGGACGGTCGTAAAGCCCCTTTACCCATGTCCATTTGCCCGCAAAAGCATAGATAAAGACAAGTAGATACAGGTAATTGACTGCCAGGATTACTCCCCACGGATAAGCCAAAAACGAAGGATCGAGGTCACCTACAGATAATTGCAACGCTGTGCCTGCCAAAAATAGCAGAGCACAGCGTTTAAGGGTATGTTTATACATCTAAGTACCGAATTGAATTAAGCAAGTTCCCACTGAGCACGGAGCAATTCAACAGCCTTGGTAACGGTCTGTGTGCGGTCGCCCTTAGTGCCACATTCGAAGCTTACATAGTGCGGATAGTTCAACTCCTTCAAGGCACGGAAACCTTGTACGTAGTTGTCCACTTCACCGTCTTCGCCCGGCATGATACGACGTCCGCGGCTAGCCACGTGAACGTGTTGCAAGTAATCCTTAGCCGAGATGAAAGCCGCATAGTCGCAAGGATCTTCCTGCATGTGCCAGAAGTCGCCCATACACTTCACACCTGCACTCTTCGAGTCGCGGCAGATAGCAGCGGCATCGGATACCAGGCGGAGGTAGTGACACTCACGACGGTTCAACGGTTCGAGGATGACGGTGGTGTTGTGCTTCAACGCATACTCACCCAACTCGTGCATTTGTTCGCAAAGGAATTCGCGAGTTTCGAGTGTGTGAGGCTTGCATGGCTTCTGGCCATTGAAAGCAGGCACCATGATGACACCGGTTGAGCCAAGTTCGCCGGCAGCTGCGATGATGTCACGCATAGTCGAGTCGAACTGAGCCTTTACGGCTGGGTCTTCGGCCAGGATGAAACCGTCGAAACCTGCACAGATGGCAGATACCTTGATGTTACGTCCTGAAAGGGCCTTCTTGATTTCGTCTACACGGGCACCCAAGTTGCGTCCGCCCGGCTCGAAACCTACGATGCCCAACTTTTCCATGAAGTCCAACTTTTCGTTCAAGCTTTCGCCCGGGGCAATGCCTTCCTGGAAAGAAAGACGGAGCTCAGGAACTTCGAGCTTAGGCTGCTCCTTGGCAGGAGCAGCACATGATGTGAACAACGATGTACCTGTTGTGGCTACCGCAGCAGCACCCAGCATGGAGCTGGTTAAAAATTTTCTTCTATCCATAGTGATTATTTTTGTTCGCTACCCGGTACGCGTACTACGTTAGCAGCCATGTCCATCTTGCCCATTTCGAGAACAGCTGGCATATAATCCAAATCAGACTTGCTGATTTCGTCCCAAGTTACGGTATTACCAGTGTAAGCCGATTCACGACCCATTACACCTACCAAGCTAGAGATAGCACATTCGGTAGCTTCGTCGTGAGCAGTACCCTTACGGATGTGGTTCACCCAGTCAACCAATTCGAGTACGTATGGGTTATGTTGTTTGAACTTAGCCTTGTCTGCTTCTTCGTCGTACTTCCAAATCAAGTTGCCTTGCAAGTCCTTGATTTCGTGAGTGAAGCTATTCCATACACCCTTAGTACCTTGGATGATTTCGCCAACGGCATTGCTACAACCGTCTATCTGACGACACATACTGTGGAGGTGTACACCGTTTTCCATTTCATAATCTACGCTGAAGAAGTCGTACTGGTCACCAGTGATACGACGCTGACGGCTACCGAAACCTGTTGCCTTAGCTACCTTCAAGCCAGAAATCCACAAGAATACGTCGATGTTGTGAACGTGTTGTTCAACGATGTGGTCGCCCGACAACCATTTCCAGTTCACCCAGTCACGGATCATCCATTCCATATCACTCCACTTGTCTTCGCGGTTTCTATACCACAACATAGATTGATTCCAGTATACATTACCACCAGTGATTTCACCGATTGTACCTGCTTGAATCAACTTGTTAGCTTCCACGTAAGGACGTTGGTGGTGACGTTGAGTACCTGTTACCACGCTCAAGTTCTTGGCTTGTGCTTGCTTAGCAGCAGCCATGATGATACGATAACCCTTTGGATCTACTGCGATTGGTTTTTCCAAGAAAGCATGCTTACCCTTCTGAACGGCATATTGGAAATGAACCGGACGGAATACAGGAGGAGTAGCCAAAATTACCATGTCAACACCTGAATCGATAACCTGCTTGTAAGCATCGAAACCGATGAAGCAGTTTTCAGCAGGAACATCCTGGTTGTGCTTTTCCTTCAAGTTCTTCTTCAAACCTTCCAAACGGTCAGAGAAAGTATCGCCCAATGCATGAACCTTAATACCGTTAGCAGCTTCTAACAAGTTTGCTACAGCACCGCTACCACGGCCACCGCAACCTACCAAACCTACCTTCAATTCCTTGCCATCGGCAGCCATATCAGGCAATTCAGGAACATAGAATTCACCCGGTTGTTTCAACGGAGTCAGCTTGTTGCCTTCGTTACATGCAGACAAAAGTGCTGAAGTACCTACCAAACCTCCTACGCCAAGCAATGTTGATGCTTGCAAGAAGTCTCTTCTGTTCATTTTTTCGCTCATATACGTATATTTTAATTTATGGTTATAATAGATTAATTTGCATTTACTCCTTCAGGGATTTCGCATACCACACGGAAACCGATGCCCTTGATGTCTGAATACCACCAGATACTCTTCGGGTTTTGCGGGTCGGTACGCAACCAATCGTCGTGCAAGGTGTGTCCACGAGATGCACTTCTCAAATCGGCCGCATCGCTGGTATAGGCACCCCCTCTTACTACACGTTCGGTACCGCTTTCAGGGCCCTTCGGGTCTTTCACGCCATCTTGCAACTGGGCGTATGCATCTTCGGCATACCAATCCGAGCAGTATTCCATGACGTTACCCACCATGTTCTTGAGGCCAAACGGATTCGGCTTCACCTTGATTGGGTCTTGCGAACGGTTGTTACTATTGTTTACATAGATAGCATAGCCATTGATAGCGGTGGTGTCGGCACCGAAGATACCATTCCAGAAGCCTTCGTTGGTGTAGTCGCTCGGGCTACCTTCGAAGAAGTAAGGAGTGGATGTGCCACCACGAGCGGCGTATTCCCATTCGGCTTCGGTCGGCAAGCGGTATTTCTTACCGGTCTTGAGCGACAACCATTGGCAGAATGTTTCGGCCGAATAATGAGTCATGGTGATGGCCGGACGATCGCCCATACCCCAACCTTGGTCAGGGAAGCCAAACGGAGGTGTAGGACCGCTGACCGCATCCACATCCGGACGCGAGTTGTTGGCATATACCTTGGCAGGCGGTGTACGTCCTTCGGACATGGTTTCGGCGTAGAAGGCCCAGAATTGATCCCAAGTAACTTCGAGTTCGCCCATGAAGAATGGTGAAACTTCTACCTGGCGTTGTGGAGCTTCGTCGGCACGATGGAAAGGTTCTGATTCAGGCGAACCCATGGTGAAGGTACCTCCCGGGATGGCAATCATGTTGATAGCAGCCGATGTACCCGGCACGGTTTCGGTATAGTTCTTGAATTCAGTCACTTCGGTAGCTGCCTCGTAGATGATGCCACTACCCTTTGGCACTTCGGTCAA
This sequence comes from Bacteroides sp., assembly GCA_015060735.1. Classification (GTDB taxonomy): domain Bacteria; phylum Bacteroidota; class Bacteroidia; order Bacteroidales; family Bacteroidaceae; genus Phocaeicola. The sequence continues at coordinate 42,346 of SUXX01000010.1, read as the reverse complement.
GGCCTTGTGCTGGTAGTTCGGGTTGTAGTGTCCGGCATCCAAGTGGCAACTGATACATTGCAAATCGAGTTTTTCCTTGTTGTCGTCGTAATACAAGTGAGCGGTAACTCCCTCGTCGGTAATGCCTTCGGGATAGAGGTTGACGTGACAAGCCTCGCACGACTCGTTGTACACAATGTTTTGGGCATACTCCAATTCTCCCTTGGCATCCCAGTTGATGTCTTCTTTATTCTTGGTGAGATACGACCAGATGTCTTTCACACCTGTCTTGATTTTAGCAGCCGTGTAATCCAAGGTGCCCTTCGGCGGAAGGTGGCAAGCCGCACAATCGGTCATGACACCACTCTTGCTATTGTAGTGCATGGATTGCTTCCAGCTATTGTCCGAATCGGTGTGATAATGGCAAGCCATACACGATTCGTTCTTCGAACTCTTATCCCACAACCAGTTAAATACAATCAACAGAGAGAAGCCCAACACAATGAAGGCCAATCCTCCTAAAAAGATTTTCTTCCCTTTACCAGATTTAGACATAATATATTTTTCTGTAGTTATCTTATTCACAACACTTTAACCCACGCGTTTCACATCACTTCACGCAACAAATCCGTAAAGTAATGAGAAAAAACCGACTTGGGTATATATAAAACGTCGGCAATTTACAGAAAAATTACGAAAAAACAACCATAAAACAGATAAAATCTTACGTCTTAATAACGAATGATGAATGAAGAATTCCTCATTCATCATTCATCATTCCCCTTTATTCATCCCTTAAAGCATCGGCCGGAAGTATCCGCGAGGCACGGACAACGGGAATCAAAGTGCCCAAAAGTGATATGCCCAGCAAGATGGCATAAGTTACCATCGATACGAGTCCGAAGTGCTCACAGAAGTTATTCATCCAATATTTCTCGGATAAAATAGGGTATAATCCTGACCCCATGGCTACGTACATACCTTTTATATGTGCATAGTACAACAAGAGAGGGATGCTACACAGAAAAGCCAGGCTGACCAGCAACGTAGCTTCCATCAGGAATTGCTTGATGATGCGATGGCGGTTGGCACCCATGCTACGCATCACGCCGATTTCCTGACGGCGGGCATCGCTCCGTATCCAGAAGGTGCCCAACATGCCCAGGAAGATGCAGAGCATGGCAAATCCGGCCAGGATGTAGCTCAGGCGAATCTTGTTGTTGGGGCCTCGTAACTCATTGCATTCGTCTATAATCTCCTGAAAGCTCATGAAGTCGGAGAAATAAATGTTTCCCCGATTGAACTGCGGAGCCACTTCGCGAATAAAACGTTCGCGGAAAGTTTCCTCGTCTACCCCTGCCTTCAGCTTGAAGACAAAAGGATAACACCATTGCATCCATGGGCTGGCCTCTATCTCACCTTCGTAATAGAAGCCCATCGGATAAGGTTGGGTAAAGTCAAAATGCTTGTAGTCCTGAAATACGCCGGCAATGACTCGTGAGGATGATGCTTCCTGACCGGTATAGATGGATCGGCCTACACAATCGGCCGTGCCAAAAAGTTCAAGAGCCAGATTTTCGGAAATGTAGATACCATTCAGTTCTTCGTTCGGAATGAGGTATTCGCCCGTACGTACATCCCTCATGCCGTAGGTGGCAAACGGGTTGCCTTCCTTCACAAATTGATACCTTTGCATGTGCACAAAGTCCTTCTTTGCCACATCGGCCGTATCGCGGAATAGCTGTCCACCGCTCCAGTTTCCGCTACCCGGGAAACTGAGTTGGACGGGGATGGCCAAACTTTCCACCTCGGGCAAGTCGCGGATAAGGCGTGCCACATGGTTGTAGTGCTCCACTTTCAGCGAATCGTTTTTGGCGGCCTCGGCATCATATTTGCCATGTGTTTCTTCGTACATGTTAAGTTTCACTACATAGCGTCCCTCAATTTCATAACCGGATGGTATGTTCATGGTAGCCGTCAGCACGCAAACGGGGTCGACTACAATCCAAAGGAAGAAACTCACTATCAGCAGTTCGATAAATATCCAAGCGTTCATTCGTCGCTGATTCCAAATCTGATGAAATATAATCTTAAACATAGGTTCTTATCTTTTAGTGTGAATGGATTGTATGATGCTACGGCGTAATGCCCATGTGGTGGGAATCAGTGCCGAAATCAGATTCAGTAACACGCAGAACAAGAGGGCCGAACCGAACACTACGGGATTAAAAAGCATCTCGAAGGTTATTTCCATCGCTTGGTTGCGATTCGGGTTGAAGTCATCAAACAAGGTAAGTATCCAGTTGCTGGCTGTTGCGACAATCAGGTAAGAGAGCAACAGCCCTACCAATCCACCTGCCAAGGTGAGGAAAAGGTTTTCCCACAACACTTGCGAAAGAATCTGTCCGTTGGTAGCTCCGTATGCCTTGCGTACTCCCAACTCGGACATTCGGCTATCCATACGGTTCGAAATCATGCCGCTCAAGTTGAGGGCCGGAATGATGAGGAAGGCCAAAAGTATGTAGATATACTCATGAAGCAGTGACCAGACGGTGAAGTTCTCGTCGGCCCATCCGCCACGGAAGGTGCTCATCCAATAATCATCCGGCTGGCCGAAAAATTCGTGGTAATACTCCTTGTCCTGTTGGTTGTATTTGTTCATGATGTCCAGCACTTCGGCACGCAGGTCATCCTTATCGCTGCCTTCGGCCACCAGCAGATAATTGGAAATGGTTCCCATCAGCCCCATATCGGGGTTTTCGGTCACGGCTTGTGCATAGTGAGTAATGGGTATCCAGATGTCTCCGGCCGTTACCGGGGTGGCATTCGATACATCCTTCACCACTCCGCAAATGGTATATTCACGACCGTCAAGGTAGAGTTTTTCTCCCAACGGAGCCTGATTGGCAAACATTTGTTGTGCCAGGCTTTCGGATATGACTACAACGGGCGAGACAGCTTCCACCTCGTGAGCTTCGAAAGGGTGTCCGGCTATAAAGTCGAACGTAAAGACCCGCCAGAAGTCACCGTTCACCAACACATGGGGGACTTCAATCGTTTCCTTTCCTCCGATGCGGGATACTTGTTTCTTCTCTCCCCAACTGGGGATAACGGCTGCTACTGCCTCGGCATGTTTCAGGTTGTCCAACATTTTGTTTGTGAATGTCCAGGAAGTACCCATGTTTGTCGACCAGTTTCCTGCGTTGGCTTTGTTTATCCGCTTGGTTGTTCTGACGACCAACGTCCGGTTGCGGTTATACTCGGGATATACGGAAGCAAACTTCACGTAGAAGATGATGAAAAGTGTCATCACCAAGGCGATGGAAAGTCCCGTCCCCGCCACGTAGATGGACGTGAAAAGCTTGTTCTGCTTCATCATCGCCCAGGCTTGTTTGAAATATAGTTTTATCATAATCTTATAATCGAATAATCGTTCGTTGTGAAACGTCAAGGCGTTCGTATCAAAACCTCAAGGGGTTTTACTTGAAACCCCTTGGCGTTTTTAAAAAATGCCTTGACGAATTTGTTTCAAGTTTGTATCTTTACATCACCTGACGTCCGTCGAAGAACTTCACCGTTCTCGAAGTCTGCTTGGCCTGGTCGTTGTTGTGAGTTACCATCACGATGGTACGACCATCCTCGCGGTTCAGTTGGTGAAGCAAGTCCATCACTTCAGCACCCATCTTCGAGTCAAGGTTACCCGTAGGTTCGTCCGCCAGGATGATTTCCGGATTGCCCACAATGGCACGGGCGATGGCTACACGCTGGCATTGTCCGCCCGAGAGCTGGGTAGGCATGTGACGCATGCGATGAGTCATGCCCACCTTTTCGAGCACCTGCTTGGCCAGGGCCGTGCGTTCGGACGACGACATCTTGCGATAAAGCAACGGAAGCTCCACATTATCGAGCACGTTAAGCGAGTTGATGAGGTGGAAACTTTGGAACACGAAGCCCAGCGTACGGTTACGGAAGGCAGCCAGTTCCTTATCATTCATTTGTGCTGTGTTGGTACCGTTTATTTCGATGGTGCCTGAAGTGGGAGTATCCAGCAGACCCATGATGTTCAGCAAGGTGGACTTGCCACAACCCGAAGGGCCCATCACACTGAGGAATTCTCCCTTCTGTACGTTCAGGTTCACGTTTTCGAGTGCTTGTGTTTCTACTTCGTCGGTACGATAAATCTTGTTAATACCTTTCAATTCGATCATTGCCATAATGTTTCTTATTTTAAATTTGTTACTATTTTCTATTGTTTCATGGTTGCAGAAGGAGTTATTCATCGCGTAAAGCATCGGCCGGCTCTATGTGCATCGCTTTTCGAGCAGGAATGCCAATAGCTATGACAATCATCAAAGCAATAAGTAGGAAAGTGATACCGATACAGGCCAGCAAACGATCCATTTCCAGTGTTGTACCGTTCCGCCAACTATTCAATTCAGCATAAGCCAAATTGTAATCAACCAAAAACGCTAAAGGTGTGATGATGAGTAATAGTAACCATCCTTCGCTTACCAACCGTATAAACACATCGCGATTAGTGGCTCCACTTATCTTGTGCAGAGCTATTTCACTCCGGCGTTGCTGTGTACGGAACCAGAAGGTACCGAGCAAACCGAGGAAAATGTTTACCAATAGAAAAACCATGATGGTGATATTGTTTCGCATCGCATTGTAGGTTCCTTGCTGGATATTACGGCGGATGTCTTTGAACGAACGGACTTCGCTGATAAAGATATTGCCTACCCGATATTGGCTTTCGCTATCTGCCTTGACCTTATTGATGAAATCCACATCGTGTTCGGGAAGGACACGGACGCAGAGTTCCTGATCCTTGTCGAACCAATCGAGTTTGTACACCATAGAGCGTGATTCACTGCCCGATTGGAAGTCACCGTATCGTACTACCTTCAGTGATGCTCCCAAACGGACGGAGGAGGTCGTATCTCTGTTCAGATGGAAACGTTTTCCTATGTAGTTGGTCATTGGTAACGGGCGGTTGTAAGTGCTGCTGAACAGATTGTCGGACACCAATATCTCGCCACGCTCTATCATTTCGGCCAATTGTTCGGGTGTTTCGCCATTGGCTCCTTGATATTGGAATACACGCACGAAGTCGGGGGTGACTTGACGACGGATGACCCGACCATAAGTTTCCAATGTATCACCTACCAATTGTACCCCTATGGTACCGTTGCTTCCGTTGTATGGATGGGAGTTATGCGATAGGCTTACGGCCTCTATATCCGAACGGTGACGCAAGCGGTCGGCCAGTTCCAAGATGTCGGTAGAGCGTTCTTCGTAGCTCCGTCTGGTGTAATCCGGGCTTTTCGAGGTGAGTTCACCCATTTCTATCTTGTAGCAATGCTCGGTGTTGAAGCCACGGGGTTCAAGGTAAACAGCCAATCGGACATAAAGTGCATCGGTTATCCACCACATCACCACACTGACCAAAAGCAATTCCACGGCAAGCCACAGATTGCTACGCCATTCATTTTTTATCTGTATAAATAGTTTCTTGTTCATGTTTAAAATATAAATTGGTTATTGTCTCTCTCGTGTCATTCTGAGCATCGCGAAGAATCTGTGTGCATCCACGTTTATGTCTTCAGATTCTTCACTTCGTTCAGAACGACACGAAAAGCTAATGTAATTTTCCTCTCATGGCAGTCACAATGTTGATGCGTGAAGCCATCCAGGCCGGTAGCCCCGTACTGAGCAAGTTGAGTATGAAGCAGAAAAGCAATGCCCATCCGAAGGTAGAGGCATGGAGCAGCATGCTCATGTCTGTTCGAGGTACTACATAGGTGGAACTATATCCTACGGAGAACAACAGCTCGCTCCCCAAATAAGCAAAGGCAACACTCATCAGAAAGCCCCAAAAACCGGCCATCAAGGTCACCACCATGTTTTCCATCAATATTTGTCCCATGATTTCCATTCGTGTGCTTCCGAAGGCACGGCGAACGCCGATTTCACTTACCCGTTGGCGGAGGCGGCTCTGTGTCATGCTGCCCAGATTGATAGCCGGAACGATAAGCAAAATCAGATAGAGAATCAAACGACTACGATTTTCGCGAGCTACATCAAATTCTCGATTGGCACTACCGTTAATCGATGCTTTTTCCTGATCGTAAGGGCGGTTGCGGTGAATGATGTAATACCCATCTTCGCCAATCACCTTGTTATATTCTTCCAGCCGGCGGAACGATTCTTCGCGGATGGCATCGAAGTCTTCCCGGCTCTTGGCAAGAAGCGTACAACTCATGTACCCCATGTGCCCGTCGGTCCAACTAGTTGTGCCCACTCGAGTAGAGGTGTAAGGAATCCAGATTTGTGCATAAGCGATATTGGCAAGGGTCGAGACATCTTCTACCACACCTGCCACCCGATAAGAGGCATGGTTTAAGAGAAATTCGCGTCCGCTCACTCCTTCGGCCGTACCGAAAAGGGCACGTGACACGCTACGAGTGATGACCGCTACGGGTTGGCCGGCATCGAAGGCAGCTTGGTCGAACGGCTTTCCGTCTATGAATTGGAAGTCGAACACCTTCCAGAATTGGGCATCTGTTTCCAGTTTGTCCACTGATTTGCTTGGCTGGCCGGGCAGACATACGGGTGTTGCCTCGGTGAAACACATATAGATGGTTACGGCTTCGGGAGTTTTCAGCGATGCATACAGTTCCTTGGCGGTTTGTACGCTCATCGGGCCATTGCTGCTCGAACTTTCTCCCCAACTTTTGTTGGTAAGGCTCATATATTTTACATGCAGAAACCTATCCCGATTGCTTTCCGGAGCAAACGGGGCAGTCTTGACTTGTTGCATCATCACTACGAGCATAATCAGGAAGATGGCGAGAGCCGTCCCGATGATGCTTACCGCACTGATAATAGGCTGTTGGCGAAGTTGTGCCAACGCCTGTATCATGTATTGTTTTATCATTGTATCTATTAATTAAAGTTTTACATCACCTGACGTCCGTCGAAGAACTTCACCGTTCTCGAAGTCTGCTTGGCTTGGTCGTTGTTGTGAGTTACCATCACGATGGTACGACCATCCTCGCGGTTCAGTTGGTGAAGCAAGTCCATCACTTCAGCACCCATCTTCGAGTCAAGGTTACCCGTAGGTTCGTCCGCCAGGATGATTTCCGGATTGCCCACAATGGCACGGGCGATGGCTACACGCTGGCATTGTCCGCCCGAGAGCTGGGTAGGCATGTGACGCATGCGATGAGTCATGCCCACCTTTTCGAGCACCTGCTTGGCCAGGGCCGTGCGTTCGGACGACGACATCTTGCGATAAAGCAACGGAAGCTCCACATTATCGAGCACGTTAAGCGAGTTGATGAGGTGGAAACTTTGGAACACGAAGCCCAGCGTACGGTTACGGAAGGCAGCCAGTTCCTTATCATTCATTTGTGCTGTGTTGGTACCGTTTATTTCGATGGTGCCTGAAGTGGGAGTATCCAGCAGACCCATGATGTTCAGCAAGGTGGACTTGCCACAACCCGAAGGGCCCATCACACTGAGGAATTCTCCCTTCTGTACGTTCAGGTTCACGTTTTCGAGTGCTTGTGTTTCTACTTCGTCGGTACGATAAATCTTGTTAATACCTTTCAATTCGATCATTGCCATAATGTTTCTTATTTTAAATTTGTTACTATTTTCTATTGTTTCATGGTTGCAGAAGGAGTTATTCATCGCGTAAAGCATCGGCCGGAAGCACCCGTGAGGCACGATGAACGGGGATAGCGGTTCCTATCACGGCCACAATCAGCAAGAGTAAATAAGTGATGAGAGTCACCATACAGAAATGCGAAGCACCCTCTATCCACCAATTGGGCGTCAAATTTTCGACAAGATTAGGAGAAATAGTACTTCCGCCATACATGCCATTGACCTTAGCCACATGTGCCAAAACAGGCAGAATACATACAAAGGCCATACTTACCAATAATGTCGCTTCACCATAAAATTGGAAACGGATTGTCCCGATGGAAGCTCCCAAGCTACGCATCAGGCCTATTTCCTGACGACGTGCATTGCAGCGTACCCAAAACGTACCTATCATACCTAGGAAAATACAAAGCAAAGTGAAAGCAGCTAACGAGTATTGCAAACGCAATTTGTTGTAAACACCTCTCATTTCGGCATTGGCTTGTCGTGCTTCTTTAAATGGTTGAAAACCGTTGAAGTAGAAGTTAGCTGTTTGCATATGGGGAGCCACTTCGGTTTTGAAACGTGTGTTGAAAGCATCAAAGTCCACTCCTTCTTTTAGTCGGAAAATAATCGCATTGCCCAAATGAAGGTTTTCTGGCTTCCAGAACCATACGGTAGGTGAAACTTTGATCGACAAGTTGTAATAGTTTTCAAAGTCGCGATGCTTCAAATCCTTGAACACACCTCCAACTTCGAATCCTTTCTTTTGTCTATCGTATACTTGTCTGCCTGCTACATTAGTTGTACCAAAAAGTTCCAAAGCCAAGTGTTCGGACAAGTAACATCTGACCTTCGCATGGGCATCTTCGGGTAAAATCAAATCCTTACCGGTATGAACATCCTTGATGCCATAGGTACGGAAAATATCACTCCCCTCATCGGTAAAGGTTTCATAATGTTGTACGTGTACATGCCTATCTGCCGTAACAGAAGCTGTATCAGGAAAGAACTCGTTTCCACTCCACGAACCGGCATTAGGGAAAGAAGCATTGTTCACAATACATATAGACTCTACTTCGGGACAATCCTTCACCAAACGGGCTATTCGTAAATAGCCCTCCTTTACCTGATTGCCGACAATGGTTGTATCACGCATTCCATGGCCGGGCATATAGGCACCGACATTCAATATATAACGGCCTTCTTCTTCGTATCCTTTTGGCATGAAGTGGCGAACGGTAAGTACATAAACCGGGTCGACAACGGTCCAAAGAAAGAAGCCGGCAATAATCAGTTCGAGGAATATCCAACCGTTTGTACGACGTTGGTTCCAAATTTGTTTAAATATCGTTTTTATCATAGTCGTTATCGTTTAGATTGAATGGATTGAATAATAGGACGGCGAAGGGCTATCATGGTGGGCACCAAAGCCGAAATGACATTGAGCAATACACAGAGGGTAAACACGATACCGAACAATGTAGGATTGAACAACATCTCGGCGGTAAGGTTACTAGGAATCAGACTAGGCTCTGTCCATCCTTCATTGAATAAGTGAAGCACCCACTGTCCACCCAACAAGGCTATGAGGTAAGCAATACCTAATCCCAATAATCCACCGATAAAGGTTAGCAAAAGATTCTCGCATAACACTTGTGTCAGAAGCCCTTTATTGTCGGCTCCGTATGCTTTGCGAACGCCCAACTCACTCATGCGTTCGTCCATGCGGGAAGAAATCATGCCACACAAATTCATAGCCGGAATAAAGAGCATGGCAAAAAGCATGTAGAGCAAGTTCCGGTAAATACTTGCCATATCCGGCTCCATTTGGGCGTCATTTCGGAATGTATTTATCCACCAATCATCGGGTTGTCCGTTCAAGTGATGGGTAAACCTTTTGTCTTCTTGGTTATGACGGTTGAATACATCTTCCACTTCTGCTTTCAAAGCTTCTTTATCAGCTGCAGTAGGAGCAGTCATGTAAATGCTGACACCTCCAGTTAATATTGGATTATTAGGTTTCGGGCGATTGCTTTCATCAAAAAAGATAGGCACATATATGCTGGCAGCTGTATCTGGGGTAGCATTCGATACATCTGCCACTACACCGCACACTTTCATGTCGTTACCGTTGCATTTGATATACTTCCCTACAACATCCGTCGTGGCGAAAAGCTGTTTGGCTATGCTTTCGGTTAGAATCACTACGGGTAAGTTGGAGTTTACTTCGACCTCGGTAAAAGGACGTCCATTCAGGAAACGGAACGTAAAGACATCCCAAAAACCAGCGTCTACCATACCTACACATATTATCTTTTGTTCGTTGGTTTCTGGTATAGTTATGGTTATCGGGTTCCACGAACCGTTATGAATGAAAGCGGCTCCTATCTTATCAAGGTGCGGAAGCCCTCTTAACATCTCCACCACTTTGTAAGATACTAAAGAACTGACGTTATTATTCTCAAAGGATGCATGCATGTATCTTAGTACCAGTGTTCGGTCGCGGTTATACTCCGGATAGATAGGAGCAAACTTCACATAATAGATAATAAACAGCACCATGGTAAAGGCGATGGAAAGTCCCGTCCCCGCCACGTAGATGGACGTGAAGAGCTTGTTCTGCTTCATCATCGTCCAGGCTTGTTTGAAATATAGTTTAATCATATTTTAATGAGAATGAATGTTGTTTCTTAATTTAATCGACTTTCACTTTATTCTTGTTCTTGAAGCTACTCATGTCGCTCACTACGACTTGATCGCCCGGCTGAAGGCCACTCACTACTTCCACGTACTCAAAGTTCGAATCGCCCAACTTCACTTTACGCTTCACCAACTGGTCTTCACTATCGAGCACAAAGAGTTCGTAATCGCCCCGACCCACGTAATACGAGGCGTTAGCCAGACGCATCACGTCTTCCTTCACGGCATTCATCACATAGACATCGGTTTTGAGGCCTGAACGCAGACGCTTGTGGCTATCATTATTCAGCTGGACACTGAACGAGATTACACCATTCTTGGAGAGAGGGGTGACACTACTCACCACACCTTCCAGTTTCTCGCTTCCTATCTTCACAATGACCTTGCCCCCGGCGGCTACCCGGTCGCCATACGTATCGGCTATCTCGCCTTCTACCTTGAAATGGCTCAAATCGGACACTACGGCTATTTGTTCGCCTTTAGATACCTGTGCCCCCACCTGGTTGTTGACAAAAGTGAGGATGGCTTTGCGGGGCGAACCCACCTGGGCATCGTCGAGGGTGCGTTTCATCTCGGCCAGCCCCTTGGAAAAGATATTGAATTCCAATTCCTTCACTTTCAAGTCGGCAGCCTTTACCTTTTTTTCGTTTTCGTATTGTTGCTGAAGTTGTTCCAATTCGAGCTTTCCTTTATTATAAGCCAGTTCGGCCTGACGCACCTTGTCGGTAGTACCCGAACCGATGCTATCGAGGTAGCGTTCATTAAGCAGTTCCACTTGCTTGCGACTCAACTCCATGGCACTCACCTTGACATTCATGGCGAGGTTGCTCAAATGGGTTTCGTTGTTCACCTTGAGTTGCTCCAACTGATAGCGTTTCATCTGTTCCTCGTCGAGGAGTTTTTTGTACTCGGTTTCGGTGCTTTGCAAGTCGAGTTTCAGGATGGGCGTGCCCACATCTACACTATCACCGCCCTTGCGATAGACTTCGACTATGCGGGTGTTGATGGGTGAATTGATAATTTCTTCGAAGGCCGGTACCACCTTGCCCGATGCACTGACACTGACTTCAATCAGCCCTTTGTCTACTTGGGAAAGTACCAAATCCTTTCGCTTGACACTACTTTGCATAAAGGAAATGAGCGTGGCTATACACACCATTACTCCTACTCCGATGCCACCTATTTTCATCCATCGCTTGTTACGCTCCTTGCGTCGTACTTCTTTGGGTATTTCTCTATCCATATCGTTTGTTTTATGATTTTACACGTTTATGCCAAAGACATGACAATTTCCGTGCCAAAAACTTAAACCATTGATTTCCAGAGAATATAGCAAAAAGAAGGGTGTCCGAAATCGGACACCCTGTTCGTTTTCATCGCAAGCGGAGGATGGTTCCTACCTCAGGGGCAGGGTCATCGGGCTGCATCTTGTTCAGTTTATAGAGGTTCTTCAGGCGAATGCCGTACTTTTGCGAAATGGTGTACATGGATTCGCCATTACGGAGTACATGGACGATATGTTCCTTGGGAGCCTTGCGATTCTTTTTTTCCAGATAGAGAATATCGCCCGGTTGCAAAGTGTATCCCTTGTAAAGGTCATTGTACTTACGGAGTTTCTTCTGACTGATGTCGAATTCTTTGGAGATGGACTTCCAGGTATCACCTGCCCTCACCACGATGTAAAGCAGGTCGTTGGCTACGTAAGGCTGGTGCGGATGGGGATTTTGTTTCATCCATTTCAAGCCACCTTTGGTGTCGTAGCGATGGAGTTCATAAAGTTCGATGATATTTATCAATTTATAAGCATATTGGGGGTTAGTGGCGTAACCTGCTTTTTTCAGGCCATGTGCCCACCCCTTGTAGTCGGTTATCTTCAGTTTGAAAAGGCTAGCGTAGCGAGGGCGTCCGGCCAAGAATTTGGAGTGGTCTTCATACGACTCACGGGGATGCTTGTAAGCCCGAAAACATTCTCCACGGGCATCGTCATCGTGACGAACGGTGCGACCATTCCAATCGCCACCACACTTGATTCCGAAATGGTTATTGGACTTGCGTGCCAAGGTGCTTTGTCCGGCTCCCGACTCCAGAAGGCCTTGTGCCAGGGTGATACTGGCGGGAATATGATAACGCTTCATTTCCTCGACAGCGATATCACGGTATTTTTTGATGTAATCTTCGTATTGCTTATTACGAGTTTGTGCCTGGACAGAAAGGGCACAAAGGATATATATAAATAAGGTTAGGATGTGTTTCATGCTTCAATCAGTTTGTGCAAACATACAATTTTATTTTGGGATAAGCAATAGAAACATAAATGAACTGGTATGCAGGCACAGATTACACGGATTAACATGGATTTAATCATGTAAACATCAACCCAATCCCAAAAATCCATGTAATCCGTGCCTGAAAAATATAAATCAATTTCTATCCCATGACGGACGATGACCACCATCCTTCGGCTTCATGCCTGCCCTGCGGTTTATTTCTTTTTGAAACCTATCGCGGTAATGCTGACCATAGTCGAAGATTTTCTCTACCTGCTTGGGCGATAGGAACTTGCGGAACTCATCGTAATACTTTTCGCGGATGTCCAGCATCTTACGACTCATCTTGAACTTGTCACGCATCATCTTGTCCACCTCGGCATCGGTAGGCATCTGCTTAGGTTGTCCTTGACCGGGCATTACTTCGGGCTTCTTGGGCATATTCTTCTTCCACAAGTCATTCATTTCGGTCTTGTACTTTTTATATACCTCCTTGAACTTGTCCGCGGTCTTGTCATCCAATCCCAGGTCGGCTACAATCTTGTTACTTTGCATCTCTACAATCTGTTCGATGCTCATCCGTTTGCGAGGTCTTTTCCCCGCCTCCTTGTTTTGTGCACTTAGGCTCTGTGCTCCCATCAGACATGCAATCAGGAGCATGAAAAAATACTTAGTCTTCATCTTCATCTAAATTTTCTGTTGTTAGTTCATAAAATATATCATTCTCCGAGAATTCTATCCAGGCTTCCAGTTCCTCGTCGGTGAGTTCCTGAAAGTAAAGGTCCATGTCATCATCGGCCTGTGCCACCCATTCAGTGGTCGTTGTCTGCTCGCCGGGGTCGGTTTGAGGCGTCGGGAAGAATATGAAGCCACACCACAGGGCAGCAGTTGCCAGAGCGATGGAGATTCCCCATCTGAGGCGATAGAGTTTCTTTTTCCTTTGCTCTTCGGCCACACGTTTCAGGGTTTCGGCCTGCATCCGTTCGAAGAACCCTTCAGGTGTACGGAAAGGGTTCCGCTTACCAATTTCATTAAAGTCAAAATCCTTGTTCATATCGCTCAATTATTAATCATATACTCCTTTATCTTCTCCTTTGCAAAATGATAGTTCGCCTTCAGTGTTTCGACTTTCGAGCCGGTGATCTGGCTGATTTCCTCGTACTTCAACTCGTCATAATAGCGGAGGTTGAACACCAACCTTTGCTTCTCGGGTAAAGTTAGGATAGCCTTTTGAAACTTCACCGCCATGGCGTCTTCGTAATCCACGTATTCGGAGGCCATCAGCTTGTTCATCAAATCGGTCTGTACCTCTTCGGTCGACACGGATGTTTCTTTCTTCTTGTTCAAGAAACGGATGCACTCATTGGTGGTAATCCGATATATCCAAGTAGACAAAGAGCTTTCTTCTCTGAAATCGCCCAAATGGCGAAATATCTTGATGAAAGTTTCCTGCAACACATCTTCTGCGTCCTCATGCGAAACAACCATTCGCCGAATGTGCCAATACATGGAGCTTTGAAACTTCTCCATCAGCATCCTGAATCCCTGCTCAGGGTCGGTTTTGCATGCTTCGCGTATTCTATCTTCACTCATCATCGTTTGTTTTTGGTCTTTGTTGGGTTAGAACCGCCTTTCCAAACAAAGTAAAACCATTCTGCCTCTTTTTTGCATTTATTAAGATTCCTACAAATATATAAAAACTATCTTTGCAATACATATTTTATCCCTAAAAAATCATGAAAGAAATTGATATCCATATCACACTGAAGGTATTGGCACCCACCGAATTGAGTGCCGAGGAACAACAACTGATGGAAGCTGCCCGAGAAGCTACCCGACGAAGCTATGCCCCTTATTCGCACTTCAATGTAGGAGCCGCAGCCTTGTTGGAAAACGGCATCATCGTGACGGGTACCAATCAGGAGAATGTGGCTTACCCGTCGGGCATCTGTGCCGAACGGACAACCTTGTTTTATGCCAACTCACAATATCCGGATGTGCCGGTCGTGGCATTGGCCATTGCTGCTTGTGGTGGAACCGGTGCGAAATGGCCCCTCATCTCACCCTGTGGAGCTTGCCGACAAGTGATGTTGGAAACAGAAAAACGATATGGAAGACCGATGCGTGTACTGTTATGTGGAACAGATGAGGCGTATGTAGTGGAAAGTGCAAGGGATTTGTTGCCGGTGGCATTCGATAGTTATTAAATTTCTAAAAACGATTTGCCCAAATAACTTTTAAATCCGATATTTGCAACCGAAATTAAAAAGAAAGCATTATGATATTTAACGTAACAGAAAAAATCAAATACATCGGTGTAGACGATACCGACCTCGACTTATTTGAAAGCCAATACATCATTCCTAACGGAATCTCATATAACTCTTACCTGATTTTGGACGAGAAGGTAGCCATCATGGACACTACCGACCTACGCAAGGGTGAAGAATGGTTTGCCAACCTGGAAGAAGCCCTCGAAGGACGCATCCCCGACTATCTTATCGTGCAACACATGGAGCCTGACCATGCCGGAAATATTGCGAAGACATTGGCCAAATATCCTGAAATGAAGATTGTTGCCTCTGCCAAGGCCATCCAAATGATGCCTCAATTCTTCGAAGAAACAGACTTCAACGGACGCACCATCGCCGTGAAGGAAGGCGAAACACTTAGCTTGGGCGGACGCGAACTTCAATTCTTTATGGCTCCGATGGTGCACTGGCCGGAAGTGATGGTGACTTACGACCAAGCCGATAAGATATTGTTCACGGCCGATGGATTTGGCAAATTCGGGGCATTGGCTCACGAAGAAGACTGGGCTTGCGAGGCTCGTCGCTATTACTTCAACATTTGTGGCAAGTATGGTGCTCAGGTTCAAGCTCTTCTGAAGAAGGCAGCTACGCTGGACATCGCCTGCATCTGTCCGCTTCACGGCCCTATCTTGAAAGAAAACTTGGGTTATTACATCGGCTTGTACGACACATGGAGCAAATATGAGGTGGAAACCGAAGGCGTGTTCATTGCCTATGCATCGATTCATGGAGGCACCAAGAAAGCAGCTGAGAAGATGGCCGAAATCCTTCGCGAAAAGGGTGCTCCGAAGGTTTCTATCGCCGACCTCTGTCGGGATGACATGGCCGAGGCCGTGGAAGATGCCTTCCGCATGAGCAAGCTGATTGTAGCTGCTGCCTCGTATGACGCGGATGTGTTCCCTCCGATGCACGACTTCTTGCATCACCTGAAGTTGAAGGCTTATCAGAAACGCCGTGTGGGTATCATCGAGAATGGCTCGTGGGCACCGTGTGCCGGACGGGTAATGAGGGGCATGCTGGAAACGATGAAGGAAATAGAAATCGTTGAGCCGATGGTAACGATTCGTTCGGCCATGAAGCAAGGAGACATTCCGGCCATGGAAGCATTGGCCGATGCGATATTAGCATAAAAGAAAAGGGGTGAACGAAATGTTCACCCCCTGTTTTTATTCATATTTTCCAAATTGCTTGAAGAACTGGCTACGCTCGAATGCTGCGGCACTACCTTGCTTCTTGGCATTCATCAACCCCTTGAAGTCGTTCAAACTTTCATACCCCTTTTGTGTCATCCATTCCTGAAGGAATCGGAGCATTTCTTGTACCGGCTCGGCACCTCGACGATAGAGCACTGAGCAGACTTCAACAGCTGAGGCTCCAGCCAAAAGGGCTTTCACCATGCTTTCACCATTTACCACGCCACCCGATGCAGCATACGAGAGCTTGGGCACTCGATTCGAAGCCAATCCTATCCAACGGAGGGATTCATGCAAATCCGATGAATGACCCAAAGCTTCGGCATTCGCATACGAGAGGGTATTGATATTGATATCGGGAGCAGCCATCCGATTGAAAAGTACCACGGCCGAGGCTCCGTTGGCATAAAGCTGGTGAATCAATGGGATGCAATTGGTAAAATGACGTCCCAACTTCACGATGACTGGGATGCTGACTACTTTCTTCACTTCCCTCAAAATGTCCAGATGCAATTGTTCATACGCTCCGTAATTGTATTCCAAATCGGCACATACCGACATCACGTTCAGTTCCAAAGCATCGGCTCCGGCTTCTTCTATCTGGGTGGCAAAGTCTGTCCATCCGGTCGGACGGAAACAGTTGATACTGGCTATGACAGGGATGGTGCATAGCTTCTTGCTCTCCTTTATTAACTGAAGATATTCATCCAAACGATGTGCCCGATAATAGGCGAAAAGGTAGTCTTGCTCTTCGGTATGGGTTCCTTCTTGTACCCAACCCGATTCGGCTTCGATTTCTTCTTCGAACAACGATTTCAACACTACGGCACCGGCTCCGGCTTCTTCCCAACGACGATTCTTTTCGGCCGAGTTGGTCAGGTTGCAACTACTCACGATGAACGGGTTCTTTAAGGTTAATCCAGCAAAGTTAGTTTCTAGCATCTTCATAATATATTCTTTTATTTGTAATCATTACATTTTTATTTCTTCTGCAAAATTATCCTCTTTTAGTTTAATTGCAAGAAATTTTAGTTAAAAAGTAATAATACAACAAAGAAAACTGCGTATTGGTTCATGCAGAAATAAAAAAGTGCCATCCTAACCAAAGTTACGGACGACACTTTCATGAAGAAATAATAGTCTCTTATTTATTTGTCCCCATACATGCGGGCACGCATTTCCTTGATGTGATCGCTGGTGATGTATTCGTCGTACTCCATCATCTTGTCGATGATGCCGTTCGGGGTGAGTTCGATGATGCGGTTGGCCACGGTCTGAATGAATTCGTGGTCGTGCGAAGCAAAGAGTACATTGCCCTTGTAGAGCTTCAGGTTGTTGTTGAATGCCTGGATGGATTCGAGGTCGAGGTGATTGGTCGGCGTGTCGAGAATCAAGCAGTTGGCATTGCGGAGCTGCATACGGGCTATCATACAACGCATTTTCTCGCCCCCTGAGAGCACATTGGCTTTCTTCAACACTTCTTCGCCACTGAAGAGCATACGGCCAAGGAAACTCTTCATATACACTTCGTTGCCTTCGCCGAACTGGCTGAGCCAATCCACCAGGTTGAGGTCGTTTTCGAAGAACGAGGTGTTGTCGAGAGGCAGGTAGGCGGTGGTGATGGTCACACCCCACGCGAACTTGCCCGCATCCGGCTTGCGGTTTTCGTTGATGATTTCGAACAGGGCGGTCATGGCACGAGGGTCGCGGCTCAAGAAGACAATCTTGTCGCCCTTTTCTACGTTGAAGTTCACATCGTTGAACAATACTTCGCCATCGTCGGTCGTGGCACGAAGACCCGATACTTCGAGGATTTGGTTGCCCGGCTCACGTTCGGGGG
The DNA here is from genome assembly GCA_015060735.1 of Bacteroides sp. Taxonomy (GTDB): domain Bacteria; phylum Bacteroidota; class Bacteroidia; order Bacteroidales; family Bacteroidaceae; genus Phocaeicola. The sequence goes on along the minus strand of SUXX01000010.1, from coordinate 24,399 downwards.
TAAAGATGATACCCGGATACTTGCGAGATGATGGCTGGATGTCGTCCACATTGAGTTTTTCGAGCATCTTCTTGCGACTGGTTGTCTGCTTGCTCTTGGCCACATTGGCACTGAATCGACGGATGAATTCTTCCAATTCCTTCTTCTTTTCCTCGGCTTTGGCCTTTTGGTTTTGTGCCTGACGCAGAGCCAACTGGCTGGATTCGTACCAGAAGCTGTAGTTACCGGCAAAGAGGTTCACCTTGCCGAAGTCGATGTCTACGGTATGTGTACATACGGAGTCGAGGAAGTGACGGTCGTGGCTCACCACGAGGACGGTATTTTCGTAGTTGGAGAGGTATTCTTCGAGCCAGGTCACGGTCTCCATGTCGAGGTCGTTGGTAGGCTCGTCGAGGAGCAGATTGTCAGGATTTCCAAAAAGGGCTTGTGCCAACATGACACGCACTTTTTCCTTCCCGCTCAGTTCTCCCATGAGTTTGTAGTGCAGGTCTTCCTTGATGCCAAGTCCGCTCAACAGGGCTGCTGCATCGCTTTCGGCATTCCATCCGTCCAATTCGGCGAATTTTTCTTCCAGTTCAGACACTCTCATGCCGTCCTCGTCGGTAAAATCGGTTTTCGAGTAAAGGGCATCGCGTTCGTTCATGATGTCCCAAAGCACGGTGTGTCCCATCAGCACGGTATTGAGCACGGTGAAGTTATCCCACTTGAAGTGGTCCTGACTGAGGACGGAGAGTCGTTCTCCAGGGCCGAGGGTAACAGTGCCTTTCGTAGGTTCGAGTTCGCCTGAAATGGCACGCAGGAAGGTAGATTTTCCGGCACCGTTGGCTCCGATGACGCCATAGATATTGCCATTGGTGAACTTCAGGTTTACGTCTTTGTACAACACTCGTTTGCCGAATTGGATGGCTAAATTCTGAACTGTAATCATGTCTTTTTCTATCCTTAAAATTTAGTGATTATTTCTAATAAAATGCAAAGTTACAAAAAAATAGAAATCTCTCTTTACTTTTCCTTGATTTCCACACCAATCACATAGTAATGCGGAAGATATTTTAAGATAGTCGAACTCATTTCAGGATCGATTTCGTTTTCGCCACAAAATCGGAGGAATCCCCATTGATGGTCTACCCACATGGAGCCTAACAACACCAATGGGATAAACTTTCCTTCTTCAAAACTAGAAACTTTAAAGGGGCGAGTATGATAGTAATACATGGAGGTATCATTACCCGGCAATTTCAATGGTTTCAAGGACAGCCCCATCGTTCGCACACCTTGACCTTCCAGCGAAAGATAGGCCACCTTCAAAGAATCAGTTCCTGATGGATAAAAACCTACCAACATCTTATCCGATTGAGTATAGATGCCTTTCTCAGCATCGAAAGCAGTACCATCGGCTAAAATTCTTTTTTGAAAAGATTCCGAAAAATCATTCAGCATCATGCGATTAGGGACAGTAAAACCTGAATCCAACTCCTTCACATCCGTAGAGTCGGTATATTCCTTAATCTTGAATGTAATCAGATAGGTTTCATTCAAGAAATCACTGATATCGAACGAATAAGCTTGGTAGCCGCTCTTCTGAAGCAAGGGGATATAATCTTCAAAAATAGCATCCTGCGGCTTAACCGTCTGAGCCGAGAGCGACAACCCCATAACGAGGCAAAGTAAAAAAGCTAGTGTCTGTTTCATGTTATAACGAGTTTTGAGTTATAGTGCAAAGATACGGATTTTCAGACGATATTTCAAGGGAAATCGACATTTTGATTGAAACGCCTTGAGGTTTTGCACCAAACGTGAAGATGTTTTCAAAAAAAAATCACAAAGTCAACTTTCTCTGGAAAGGAGTCAACCATTTCAAGAAAAGACACCCTAAGGTAGTCAGGTAGTCGGGTAGTCAGTTTAAAATACAGTGAGGGTATGCATGAATAAAATTTTACTACTATATATATAATTAATTATATATATAGTAGTAAAGGTATTTTCGTAGTTTTTCATGGGGTGAAATGAAACTGACTACCTGACTACCCGACTACCCTTTTCTCCTTTTTCATCTTCCCTCAGCCAAGTTGTCAGTCCTCCATTCCTTATTCCTGCCTATTGTGTCACATTCTCTGTCAAGGCACGATATTTGTAGAATAGACATATATCAATAATGTACATAAAAAAACAGCATATCATGACGAAAGAAATGAACCAACCTCAGAACGAGGAAATCTTGAAGAACGAAGAAATTATCGATGAAATGGGGCAAAATGAAGAAAATCAAGCGGAAGAAACTACCCAAGAAGAGACCGAAAACCAAGAATTGACAGCCGAAGAACAACTGGCAAACATGTTGGCAGAAGCTCAGCAAATGGTTGAGGAACAGAAAGATAAGTACCTCCGCCTCTCAGCCGAGTTCGACAACTACCGCAAACGCACCCTGAAGGAAAAGGCCGAACTCATCAAAAATGGTGGCGAGAAGACACTGACTGCTATTCTACCCGTGCTCGACGACTTCGAACGTGCCCTGAAGAACATGGAAGCATCCGAAGAAACACGTGCCATGAAGGAAGGTGTAGAACTGATTTTCAGCAAGTTCCAAAAGATTTTAGGCCAAGAAGGCTTGCAGAAGATTGAAACCGAAGGCAAGGAATTCGATACCGACTTCCACGAAGCCATCGCCCTCATCCCCGCTCCAAGCGAAGACCTGAAAGGCAAAATTCTGGACTGCGTACAAACAGGCTATATGCTCAACGAAAAAGTAATCCGTCATGCCAAAGTGGCAGTGGCACAATAAACATAACAAATATGGCTGAAAAAAGAGACTATTATGAAGTGCTTGGCGTGAGCAAAACCGCCACAGAAGCTGAAATCAAAAAGGCATACCGCAAGCTCGCCATCCAATATCACCCCGACAAGAACCCCGGTGACAAGACCGCCGAAGAAAAATTCAAGGAAGCAGCCGAGGCATATAGCGTGCTGAGCGACAAAGACAAACGTGCCCGCTACGACCAGTTCGGCCATGCAGGCCTGGGAGGAGCAGCCGGCGGAGGAGGATTCAGCGGACAAGGCATGTCCATGGACGACATCTTCTCCATGTTCGGTGACATCTTCGGAGGCGGAGGCGGATTCGGAGGCTTCAGCGGATTTGGCGGATTCGGGGGCGGAGGACGCTCACAACAACGCAAATTCCGCGGTTCAGACCTCCGCGTGAAGGTGAAAATGAACTTGAAAGACATCGCCACCGGCGTAGAGAAAAAGTTCAAACTGAAGAAATACGTCACCTGCGAACACTGTCACGGCTCGGGTGCAGAAGGCAATTCGGGCACCGAAACTTGCCCCACCTGTAACGGAACGGGCAGTGTGACACGCACCCAACAAAGCATCTTCGGCATGATGCAGACACAAAGCGTGTGCCCCAACTGTAACGGTGAAGGAAAAATCATCAAGAACAAATGTAAACACTGCTCGGGCGAAGGCATCGTGTACGGCGAAGAAGTCGTAGAAGTAAAAATTCCCGCAGGCGTAGCCGAAGGCATGCAACTCACCGTGGGCGGAAAAGGCAATGCCGGCAAGCGAAACGGCATACCGGGTGACCTGCTCGTAGTCATCGAAGAAGAAAGCCATCCCGACTTGATTCGCGACGAAAACGACCTGATATACAATCTGTTGCTGAGTGTACCCACCGCAGCCCTGGGAGGCACCGTAGAAATCCCCACCATCGACTCGAAGGTGAAAGTAAAGATAGAACCAGGCACTCAGCCGGGCAAAGTACTGAGACTGAGAGGAAAAGGATTGCCCAATGTGAACAGCTACGGTTATTCAAACGGCACGGGCGACTTGCTGGTAAACGTCAGCGTATACATCCCCGAAGCCTTGAGCAAGGACGAAAAGCAAGCCCTGGAAAAGATGCAAGATTCGGACAACTTCATGCCAAATCTCAGCATCAAGGAAAAAATATTCCGCAAATTCAAGAATTTCTTTGATTGATAAAACAAACAACAACGTGTCATTCTGAGTGAAGCGAAGAATCTGATAACATCAACCAATTACGCATACAGATCTTTCACTTCGTTCAGAATGACACTAACATTTATAGATTATGACCTACGAAGAAACCATCACCTATTTATATAATAGTGCCCCACTCTTTCAACACGTGGGAAAGGATGCATACAAGGAAGGACTTGACACCACCCTGAAACTGGACAAACACTTCGGACACCCCCACCGCAAGTTCAAGACCATCCACGTGGCAGGTACCAACGGAAAAGGCTCCTGTTCGCACACCCTGGCTGCCATCCTCCAATCGGCAGGCTACAAGGTAGGGTTATACACCTCCCCCCACCTGGTGGATTTTCGTGAGCGTATCCGTGTGAATGGCAAGCCCGTAAGCCAAGACCATGTCGTGAACTTCGTAGAGCAACACAGAAGCTTTTTCGAGCCGCTACACCCCTCCTTCTTCGAGCTGACTACCGCCCTGGCATTCAACTGGTTTGCCCAAGAAGAAGTAGACGTAGCTGTCATCGAAGTAGGCCTGGGAGGCAGACTGGATTGCACCAACATCATCCACCCCGACCTCTGCATCATCACCAACATCAGCTTCGACCACGTGCAGTTCTTGGGCGACACATTGGCCAAGATAGCCACCGAAAAAGCCGGCATCATCAAGCCAGGCATCCCCGTAGTGATTGGCGAGACAACCCCCGAAACCAAACCCGTCTTCATCGAGGAAGCCCTGAAGCAAGGCACCCCCATTCATTTTGCCGAAGAAGAAAAACTACTTCTCTCGTCCGCTTTCGACAATCAAGGCAGACACATTTACCAAACGAAAAATTACCCCAACCTAGTCGGCGAACTGGGCGGATTTTGCCAAGAAAAGAACACCAACACCCTCCTTTCGGCCATCCGTGTGCTACAATCAGCAGGCTATCACATCGAGGAACCCCACATACGCCAAGGCTTTGCCCATGTATGCAGCCTCACCGGCTTGATGGGACGTTGGCAAAAAATACACGAATCCCCCCTTGCATTTTGCGATACAGGCCACAACAAGGCAGGCATCCAATACATCGTCGAACAACTCAAGCACCAGAAGTATCATCGCCTGCACATCGTATTGGGCATGGTAAACGACAAAGACATTACCGGCGTACTCGCTCTCCTGCCCAAGGATGCCACCTATTATTTTACCAAGGCCAGTGTCAGCCGTGCCCTCGCCGAGACCGAAGTACAACTCCTGGCTAAAGAAGCCGGACTATCCGGAGAAGCTTATCCCGATGTAGATTCGGCGGTAAAAGCAGCCTTTGCCAACGCAGAAGCCGAAGACTTCATCTTTATCGGAGGAAGCACATTCATCGTGGCCGACCTATTAAAAAAACAACATTAAGAGCTTCACTTTTTTTCAAAAAGTTTGGGAATCACAAAGAAATTCTTTTTATTTGCATTTAATTACGTGTAATATTACAAAGAATTTCACAACCTATGAAAAACAATCTAATAACAGGAGAAACACTATGCGGACTGAATCCTGCTGACTTTCAGACAGAAATAGCCGGAAAACAGACCGATTTATATATCCTCAAAAACAACAACGGCATCGAAATCGCTGCGACCAATTACGGTGGAGCCGTTCTGGCTATCATGACACCCGATAAAACAGGCCAATATGCCAACGTCGTACAAAGCCACGACACCATCGACAAAGTCATTCATAGCCCCGAACCTTTCCTCAGCACACTGATAGGCCGATATGGTAATCGCATTGCAAAAGGCAAGTTCCAGTTGGATGGCAAAGAATATACCCTCTCCGTAAACAACGGCCCTAACCACTTACACGGAGGTCCTACCGGCTATCATGCTCGCGTATGGGATGCCGAACAACCCTCGGCACAATGCTTAAAACTCCATTACCTCTCGGTCGATGGAGAAGAAGGATTCCCAGGAAATCTGGACATCACAGTGACTTACACACTCACCGACGAAAACGAATTCGTCATTGAATATACAGCTACAACCGACCAAAAGACATTGGTCAACCTTACCCACCACGCATTTTTCAGCCTCTCGGGCCTGGCTAACCCAACTGCCTCAGTAGAAAACAACATCGTCACCATCAACGCCAACTGGTATACTCCGGTGGACGAAACATGCATCCCTACCGGCGAAATAGCACCCGTAGAAGGCACTCCAATGGACTTCCGCACCCCTCACGTAGTGGGCGAACGCATCAACGATTACAGCTTCCGTCAATTGGAAATCGGTGCCGGATACGACCATTGTTACGTCTTGAACAAACGCGAAGGCGAAAGCCTGACCTTTGCAGCCAAATGCTTGGAACCTATCAGCGGACGATATTTCGAAATGTACACCACCGAACCCGGCGTACAGCTCTATACAGGTAACTGGCTCGGAGGATTCGAAGGCTCGAAAGGAGCTACTTTCCCAGCTCGTAGTGCCATCTGCTTAGAAGCCCAACACTTTCCCGACACCCCGAACAGAGGCCATTTCCCATCATGCGTCTTAACCCCGGGAAACACCTACAAACAAACCACCGTCTATAAGTTTGGCGTAGAGAAATAAGAAACAATTTACATTAATTATAAACTTAAAAAATTTAAAACCATGAATCAACAAAAAAACAATGGTAATCTCATCGCAATTATCACGATGTTCTTCTTGTTTGCGATGATTTCTTTCGTAACTAACCTGGCTGCTCCTATCGGTACTATCTGGAAAGGCCAATTCGGCGACTCAGGCGTATTGGGTATGTTGGGTAACTTCATGAACTTCTTGGCATACTTGTTTATGGGTATTCCGGCTGGTAAGATGCTCGAAAAGATTGGTTACAAGAAAACAGCTTTAACTGCTTTGGCAGTAGGTTTCATCGGTTTGTTCGTACAATACCTCTCAGGCGTTGTAGGTAGCGACCCAACCGTAGGTTTCTCTGTATACTTGACAGGTGCCTTCATTTGCGGTTTCAGCGTATGTATGTTGAACACTGTAGTTAACCCGATGTTGAACTTGCTCGGTGGTGGTGGTAACAAGGGTAACCAGCTCATCCAAACAGGTGGTGCATTGAACTCACTTTCAGGTACTTTGACTCCGCTCTTCGTAGGTGCTTTGATTGGTACTATCACTAAGGAAACTTCTATCGCCGACGTTAATCCGTTGTTGTTCTTGGCAATGGGTATCTTCGTGGTATCATTCCTTATCATCTTGGCCGTTGCTATCCCTGAACCTAACGCAAACAAGGGTGTAGCCGTTAAGAACGCTCACAGCCCATGGAGCTTCCGTCACTTCGTATTGGGTGGTGTTGCCATCTTCTTGTATGTAGGTATCGAAGTAGGTATCCCGGGTACATTGATTTTCTACTTATCAGCCGAATCAACAGGTTTGGGTGCCGGTGCAACTGCTATCGCAGGTGCTATTGCAGCCATCTACTGGTTGCTGATGTTGGTAGGCCGTAGTTTGAGTAGTGTTATCAGTGGTAAGGTTTCTAGCCGTACTCAGCTGATTGCCGTATCTGTAGCAGGTATCGCATTCGTTGCTTTGGCTATCTTCATGCCAGAATCAATCAAGGTTTCTATGCCAGGTTTTGCTGACGGTGCATTCATTATGAAGGAAGTGCCTATCAGTGCTATGTTCTTGGTACTCTGTGGTCTCTGCACATCTGTAATGTGGGGTGGTATCTTCAACTTGGCCGTTGAAGGTTTGGGTAAGTATACTGCTCAAGCATCAGGTATCTTCATGATGATGGTAGTAGGTGGTGGCGTATTGCCATTGATTCAAAATGCTATCGCTGACTCAACAACATACATGACTAGCTACTGGTTGGTAATCGCTGTATTTGCTTACATGTTGTACTACGGCTTGATTGGTAGCAAGAACGTGAACAAGGATATTCCTGTAGAATAAAATAATAACATCAGATAAAGGATACACCCTAAAAAAGTGTATCCTTTATTGTAAAAAACAGACAACTATGGACATAGATTTTGTAAGAAGTCGCTTCATCAAGCATTTTGATGGCACTACAGGTTCCATATATACATCTCCTGGTCGTATCAATCTCATTGGTGAACATACCGATTATAATGGCGGTTTTGTATTCCCCGGAGCAGTAGATAAAGGCATCATGGCCGAAATCAAACCAAACGGAAAAGACAAGGTATGTGCCTACTCTATCGACTTGAAAGACTACGTTGAATTTGGCTTGAACGAAGAAGATGCCCCACGTGCAAGCTGGGCAAGATACATTTTCGGTGTATGTCGCGAAATGATTAAACGTGGTGTAGACGTGAAAGGATTCAACACAGCCTTCGCTGGCGATGTACCTTTGGGTGCAGGCATGTCTTCATCAGCTGCATTGGAAAGCACTTATGCTTTCGCTCTGAACGAATTGTTTGGCGAAAATAAAATAGACAAGTTTGAATTGGCCAAGGTAGGTCAGGCTACTGAACACAACTATTGTGGAGTAAAGTGTGGCATCATGGATCAATTTGCATCTATTTTCGGGAAAGAAGGCAGCTTGATTCGTTTGGATTGCCGTTCTTTGGAATACCAATACTTCCCATTCGAACCAAAGGGTTATCGTCTGGTATTGGTAGACTCGGTGGTAAAGCACGAATTGGCTTCCTCGGCCTATAACAAACGTCGTGAAAGTTGTGAAAATGTAGTAGCAGCCATCAAGAAGAATCACCCTGAAGTAGAATTCTTGCGTGATTGCAACCTCGAAATGTTGGAAGCAGTCAAAGCTAACGTAACAGAAGAAGACTACATGCGTGCTGAATACGTTATCGAAGAAATCCAACGTGTTCTCGATGTATGCGATGCATTGGAAAAGGGTGACTATGAAACTGTTGGACAAAAGATGTTTGAAACACACCACGGCATGAGCAAGAAGTACGAAGTAAGTTGCGAAGAACTGGATTTCTTGAACGACATCGCCTTCGATTGTGGCGTAACAGGTTCACGCGTCATGGGTGGAGGTTTCGGAGGTTGTACCATCAATTTGGTAAAGAACGAACTGTACGAAACATTCATCACAACAGCCAAGGAACGATTCAAAGAAAAGTTCGGACGCAGCCCGAAAGTGTATGATGTAGTCATCAGTGACGGAGCACGCAAGCTGGTTTAATCCTACATAAATCGATAAAAAAGAGCATTCCTTAAACGAATGCTCTTTTTTATTTCAAATAATACTCCTTTTTTACCCTTAATTAGAAAATTAAATCCTATCTTTACACTTTAAAATATACGTATCATTAAATATCATCACTTCATGAAAAAGATTTTATTAAATGCAGCCCTAGCATTGGCTTTTTTGAGCAGCTGCTCTACACAACCATCAAACAATGAAAAACTGACATTATCCAACTTGGATCCGGCTAAGTTTGAAGCTACTTTCGACGGAAAACCAGTCAAACTCTACACATTAACAAACGACAACGGTGTAGAAGTATGCGTAACTAGCTTCGGTGCACGTCTGGTATCTATTATGGTTCCAGCAAAAGATGGAAAAATGACCGATGTTTTGTTGGGCTTTGACAATGTACAAGATTATAAGAATATCCCGAACGACTTTGGTGCAACCATCGGTCGCTATGCCAACCGTATTGGCGATGGTAAACTGACTATCGACGGACAAACTTACCAATTACCTCAAAACAACGGAAACCATTGTTTGCACGGAGGTCCTAAAGGTTGGCAGAACCTTCCATGGGATGCCAAGCAAATCGACGGAAAGACCTTGAAACTCACCATCGTATCTCCAGACGGAGACAGTAACTTCCCAGGAGCTGTTACAGCTAGTGTAACTTACACATTGACTAATGATAATGCCATCAAAATTGATTATGAAGCAACTACCGACAAGAAAACAGTCATCAACATGACTAACCATTCATACTTCAATTTGAACGGTAACCCGGCTAAGGAAGCTATGGATCATATTCTTTATATGGCTAGTGACAACATCACTCCAATTGACGAAACATTTGCAACCACAGGCGAATTCATGGCCGTTGCAGGTACACCATTCGATTTCAACACCCCAAAAGTATTGAGCAAGGATATCAATGCTGAAAACGACCAAATCAAATATGGTATCGGTTTTGACCACAACTGGGTATTGAACACCAATGGCGACATCAACAAACTTGCAGCCAAGCTGACTGGGCCTGAAACAGGCATTACGCTCGAAGTTTATACAGACGAACCGGGTTGCCAACTTTATACCGGTAACTTCCTCGATGGTACCGTAAAGGGTAAGAAGGGTATCGTTTACCAAAAACGTGCATCAGTATGCTTGGAAACTCAAAAATATCCGGATACTCCGAACAAGCCACATTGGCCAACTGCTATCGTAGAACCGGGAAAGCCTTACAAGAGCCACACTATCTTTAAATTTGGTGTAGAAAAATAATCTGATTAAATTTGCAGATAAATCCATTATCCTATCTGATATGAACGATATTAAAACAATGAACCATGCAGCTGACAACATCCGTATTTTGGCTGCTTCCATGGTAGAGAAAGCAAAATCCGGACATCCTGGTGGTGCTATGGGTGGAGCCGACTTTATCAATGTATTGTACTCTGAATATTTGCAATACGACCCGACCAATCCTACTTGGAAAGGACGTGACCGTTTCTTCCTCGACCCTGGACACATGTCACCGATGCTATATAGCCAATTGGCACTCATTGGCAAATTTACCCTTGAAGAATTACAACAATTCCGCCAATGGGGTTCTCCTACTCCCGGGCATCCGGAAGTTGACATTATGCGTGGCATCGAAAACTCATCAGGTCCACTCGGACAAGGTCATGTATACGCCGTAGGTGCGGCAATCGCTGCAAAGTTTTTGGCTACCCGTACCGGAAACCCAACCTTTGCAAAGGAAACCATCTATGCTTATATCTCAGACGGTGGCATTCAAGAAGAAATTTCTCAAGGTGCAGGACGTATTGCAGGCCATTTGGGCTTGGATAATCTCATCATGTTCTTCGACTCGAACGACATCCAGCTCTCAACAGAGACAAAAGATGTTATATCCGAAGACACTGCAATGAAATATCGTGCCTGGGGATGGAATGTATTGGAAATCAACGGAAACGACTGTCAAGAAATTCGCGAAGCACTTGATGCAGCCAAGAAAGAAGACAAACGTCCTACGTTGATTATCGGTAAATGTATCATGGGGAAAGGTGCTCGTCAAGCAGACAATTCTTCATATGAAAACACCTGCAAAACACATGGTGCCCCATTGGGAGCTGAAGCATGCAAAAACACCATCATCAACTTGGGTGGTAATCCAGAAAATCCTTTCACAATTTTTGATGATGTAAAGGAAATGTATGCTAAACGGAGTGAAGAATTGAAGGCTATTGCTGCTGAACGACAGGTAGAAGAAAAAGCATGGGCCGCAGCAAACCCGGAAAAAGCAGCCCAACTGGAAGATTGGTTCAACAATGTTGTTCCTAATATTGATTGGGCCAACATCCAACAAAAAGCCAACGACCCGACTCGTAATGCATCGGCAACCGTTCTTAGCGTATTGGCTGAAAATGTTCCCAATATGATTGTCGCTTCAGCTGACCTCTCCAACTCAGACAAAACAGACGGTTTCCTTAAAAAGACACAAGCCATTATGCCTGGCGATTTCAGCGGTGCATTCTTCCAGGCTGGTGTAGCCGAATTAACCATGGCATGTGTATGTATCGGTATGGCTCTGCATGGTGGTATCATCGCTGGTTGCGGTACATTCTTTGTATTCTCTGATTACATGAAACCCGCTATCCGCATGGCTGCCCTGATGCAACTTCCTGTGAAGTTCATCTGGTCGCATGATGCATTCCGCGTAGGCGAAGACGGTCCTACTCACGAACCGGTTGAACAAGAAGCTCAAATCCGATTGATGGAGAAGCTGAAAAACCACAAGGGAAAGAACTCCATGTTGATTCTTCGTCCAGCCGACGTAGAAGAAACTACTATTGCTTGGAAATTGGCTATGGAAAATATCGACTCTCCAACCGGATTGATTTGTTCTCGCCAAAACATTACCAATTTACCTGAAGGTACAGACTATTCACAAGCAGCCAAGGGTGCATACATTGTAACAGAAGATGAAAATCCGGATGTTATTTTGGTAGCTTCCGGATCAGAAGTATCGACATTGGTAGCCGGTGCCGAACTATTGAAAAAAGATGGTATCAAGACACGCATCGTATCTGTTCCGTCAGAAGGTTTGTTCCGCAATCAAAGCAAGGAATACCAAGAAAGTATTCTCCCAACCAATGCAAAAATCTTTGGCTTAACTGCTGGATTACCTGTAAACTTGCAAGGTTTGGTAGGTGTAAACGGAAAAATTTGGGGGCTGGAATCATTTGGTTTCTCTGCACCATACAAGGTGTTGGATGAAAAATTGGGATTCAATGCCGAAAACGTGTATAACCAAGTAAAAGCAATGCTCTAATGAAAACAATAGGTTTAGCATCCGACCATGCAGGTTTTGAACTGAAGGAATACGTAAAAACTTGGCTCGAAGCCAAAGGATATGCCTTCAAAGATTTCGGAACTTACAGTACAGATAGTTGTGACTATCCAGACTTTGCTCATCAGCTTGCTGTAGCTGTAGAAGCTGAAGAATGTTATCCCGGTATTGCCATTTGTGGCAGTGGTGAAGGTATCAGCATGACGTTGAACAAACACCAAGGCATCCGTGCTGCTCTTTGCTGGATTCCGGAAATCGCTCACATGACACGCTTACATAATGACGCCAACGTATTGGTTATGCCTGGTCGATATATCAATACCGAAACAGCAAGCCAAATCATGAACGAATTCTTCACAACCGAATTTGAAGGAGGTCGTCATCAGAAGCGAATTGAAAAAATCCCTGTGAAATAATATTTATTCACATATTAAACACAAAAAAAGAGGAGCTTTATAGCTTCTCTTTTTTTTTATTTTTATCTTTGTTGATAAATAAAGAAAAACAACCATGAAAAGAATCTTATTTCTATTAATTCTATATATTCCTTTGGGAATATGGGCACAAACGGATTCAAAATATTTGGAAGGAGCCATCTCCATGAGAGATGGAAAAATCACCTTCACAACCGAAATGAATGCCCCCGGAATGACTCAACAGCAAATTTATAATACCATATACAACTGGGCAAAGAACCGTTATCAACCCGACGGAAAACTCAATGCACGCATCTTGTATGAAAAACCAGAAAAAGGCAATTTTATTGCCGGTGGAGAAGAGTATATCACGTTTTCATCTACGGCCTTGTCTTTGGACAGAACACGCATCTATTACCTTATGAATATCGTATGCGAAGCAGAAAAATGCAACATTGATATCACACGTATCCATTATTGGTATGATGAAGCTAGAAAAGGAGGCCAAAAATATACGGCTGAAGAATGGATTACCGATGAAATGGCTCTCAACAAATCAAAGAACAAACTATCACCTATCACTGGTAAATTCCGTAAAGGCACCATTGACCTGAAAGATTTGTTATTCAGTGAAATACAATCTGCCCTCAACAAAGAAATGGTTTCTTTGGGGTTAAGTATAACCACCACTTCGTCCCATCAAAAAGAAGTGGCTCAAACACAATCTTCAACATCTCCAATCACGACTTCGACAGAGAAAAAGAAAAGCGTAGATACTTTAATCAAAGACGCAGTTCGACTGACCATAACAACTGGAAATGAAGAACAATTCGAAATTCCATTGGAAGCATGGGGAGGAATCAACGATCTCTACGGAAAAAAAGTCGCTTGTTGCATCATCGACAGTCAAAAAACAATGGGCAACATGCTAATGTCTCAAAATGATTTATACACCTTATCATTTTATTCGGCTAACAATCAAGAACCCATTCTCATCATCCAATGCAAGAAACTGATGCAACAGAACATTTCCGGAGAAGAGGCACAAAAAATTAATTCATCCAGTTCTGCCGAAAAATCATACAACATGTATATAGGTGAAATTCAAAAATAATTCATATATTTGTAAATGTCAACAAGTTTAAACCCATATAAAGCCTTGATTAAGGAAGGGAAATTAGATGAAGCCATCAAAGGGCTTTCTGATTTCATTGAAAACAGCAAGGAAAAATGCACCGATGAAGCTTTTTACCTTTTGGGAAATGCCTACCGAAAACAAGGCAATTGGCAAAAGGCCTTAAACAATTATTTGGAAGCGATTGAACGGAATCCGAATAGCCCGGCTGTTCAAGCCCACCAAATGACAATGGATATTTTGAATTTCTATAATAAAGATATGTATAACCAATAATCTATATTGCTATGGCAAAAATTAAAGGAGCTGTCGTGGTAGACACAGAGCGTTGTAAAGGTTGCAACTTGTGTGTGGTAGCTTGCCCACTGAATGTGTTGGCACTGACCACCAAAGAAGTAAATAAAAGAGGATATACATTTGCCCAAATGGTATTGGAAGACACCTGTATCGGATGTGCTTCTTGTGCAACCGTTTGTCCGGATGGATGTATCTCCGTATATAAAGTAAAACAACAATAAAATAGAAAGATATGGCAGAAGAAGTAGTTTTAATGAAGGGTAACGAAGCCATTGCCCATGCCGCTATCCGCTTTGGTGTAGACGGCTATTTCGGCTATCCCATCACCCCTCAATCGGAAGTGCTTGAAACCCTTGCTGAACAGAAGCCATGGGAAACTACCGGCATGGTAGTTGTTCAAGCCGAAAGTGAAGTATCGGCCATCAACATGGTATATGGTGGAGCCGCTACCGGAAAGATGGTGATGACCTCATCCTCCAGCCCGGGTGTCAGCCTAAAACAAGAAGGAATCTCCTATCTGGCAGGAGCCGAACTTCCTTGTTTAGTCGTAAACGTCATGCGTGGAGGTCCGGGATTGGGTACTATCCAACCCAGCCAGGCCGATTATTTCCAAACCGTAAAAGGAGGCGGACACGGTGACTATCGCCTCATTGCTCTTGCCCCTGCATCCGTACAGGAAATGGCTGATTTTGTAGGTTTGGCATTCGAACTTGCATTCAAATATCGCAATCCAGCTATTCTTTTGGCCGACGGTGTGATTGGTCAAATGATGGAAAAGGTGGTATTACCTGAACAGCGTACCCGTCTGACCGATGAAGAAGTAATTGCCCGGTGTCCTTGGGCAGCCAATGGAAAGACAGCAGGCCGTAAACCTAATATCATTACTTCGCTAGAACTCGATCCATCTGAAATGGAAAAGCGTAACATCCACTTACAACAGAAATACGCTGAAATTGAAGCCAACGAAGTACGTTACGAAGAAATTGATTGCGAAGATGCTGATTATCTTATCGTAGCTTTCGGTTCATGTGCCCGCATCGCTCAAAAGAGTATGGAACTTGCCCGTGCAGAAGGCATCAAGGTCGGTTTACTTCGTCCGATTACACTATGGCCGTTCCCCAGTAAGGCTATAGCTGCCCGTGCAGCCCAAGTGAAAGGCATTTTGGCTGTCGAACTCAATGCCGGACAAATGGTCGAAGACGTTAAATTAGCCGTTGAATGCAAAGTTCCAGTAGAACATTTCGGCCGTTTGGGTGGTATTGTACCCGACCCAGATGAAGTGGTAAATGCCTTGAAGACTAAATTGATTAAATAACAAGCATATGAACACAGATACCCTCAGAAGCATCTTGAACATCGTATTCATTGTATTGGCAATTGCATCTATCATCACCTATTTTGTGGTTGAAGACTTTACGACGTTCATCTATGTATGTTCAGCAGCCATATTCTGCAAACTGTGTGAGTTCTTTTTACGCTTCATGTGCTAACAAGGAGGAGACATTATGACAAAAGAAGAAATAATCAGACCCGAAAACTTGGTTTATAAGAAACCAATGTTAATGAACGATAACCCAATGCACTATTGCCCGGGATGTAGTCACGGTGTAGTACACAAATTAATCGCCGAAGTCATTGAAGAAATGGGCATGGAAAACAAAACTGTCGGCGTATCTCCCGTAGGTTGTGCCGTTTTTGCATACAACTACCTAGACATCGACTGGGAAGAAGCTGCTCACGGACGTGCACCTGCTTTAGCTACAGCCATTAAACGCCTATGGCCCAATCGCTTGGTATTCACCTACCAAGGTGATGGAGACTTGGCCTGCATCGGTACTGCCGAAACCATTCACGCCTTGAACCGTGGTGAAAACATTACCATCATCTTTATCAACAATGCTATTTACGGCATGACCGGAGGACAGATGGCACCTACCACCTTGCTTGGCATGAAGACAGCCACTTGCCCTTACGGACGCGACGCAGCTATCCACGGCTATCCATTGAAGATGACAGAAATTGCAGCAACACTGGAAGGGACAGCCTATGTTACCCGCCAGTCGGTACATAGTGTACCTGCCATCCGAAAAGCAAAGAAAGCTATCCGCAAAGCATTCGAAAATTCAATGAATGGTAAAGGATCCAATTTAGTAGAAATCGTATCGACTTGTAACTCAGGTTGGAAAATGACACCGGCCACAGCCAACAAGTGGATGGAAGAAAACATGTTCCCATTCTACCAACTGGGTGATTTGAAAGATAAAGAATAAAAGAAGAAAACCTATGAAACAAGAAATCATTATAGCAGGATTCGGTGGTCAGGGTGTATTGTCCATGGGTAAGATTTTGGCATACTCCGGACTAATGGAAGACAAGGAAGTGACTTGGATGCCAGCTTATGGTCCCGAACAACGTGGTGGTACAGCCAATGTAACCGTGATTGTCAGCGACGATCGCATCTCCTCCCCTATCTTGAGCCAATACGATACGGCCATCATCTTGAACCAACCATCATTGGCCAAGTTCGAAAATAAGGTGAAACCGGGTGGTATCCTCATCTACGATGGATACGGCATCATGGAACCTCCTACCCGTAAGGATATCCAGGTATATCGCATCGATGCCATGGACGAAGCAACCGAACGCGGCATGGCCAAAACATTCAACATGTTTATTTTAGGTGGGCTGCTGAAACTTCGCCCGATTGTTGAAATAGAAAGCGTTTTAAAGGCATTACGCAAAACATTGCCCGAACGTCACCACAAATTGATTCCGATGAACGAAGAAGCCATCCGCATCGGAATGGAAATCATTAAGCCCGTATAAGTATAATAATCTTTAAAGGATATGGAAAAAGGAGAAGCTTTCTTACACCGAAAGTTTCTCCTTTTCGTTTTATGTTGTATCTTTGCGACATGATGAAACAGAAATATATCTACATTCTAATACTCCTTTTGTGTAGCACCCTCATGGTGAATGCACAATCCCAATTGTCCAACAGATACGGTTCTTCCGCCAGTGGAAGGAGCCTAGGACAACATGACCGTAACGGAAACCCGATTGATACCACAGCTGTAGTCGATGCAAGTACCATCCCCATCGGACTTTATTCCTGGAAAGTAAGCCGACGTTTAGGAAACATTATCCCGGTACCAGTTGATACCTTACAAGCTGGTTTCCAAAACTCGAATGATACCGGTGGCCCAACCGGACAGTACAATTATTTGGGGAACTTAGGTTCACCACGCATGTCACGTATCTTTTTCGACCGCCGGGAAGAAAGCCAATTCTTCTTCACCGATCCTTACGATTTCACGGTATTACGCCCTGAAGACGTCACTTTTACCAACACTTTGTCCCCTTTTACCAATCTAACTTATTACAAAAGTTTCAATAGTCGCGACAGTGAGGAACGATTCAAAAGCTATTTTGCCATTAATGCCAACAAACGGCTCGGCTTTGGCTTTTATATAGACTATTTGTACGGCCGTGGATTATACAACAACCAATCTACTGCTTTTTTCAATGGTGGATTGTTCTCCAGTTACCGTGGAGATAAATACAACATGCACTTCATTTTCAATAACGACAACCTGAAAATGCGAGAAAACGGGGGGATTACGGATGACAGATACATTACCGACCCTTTAGATATGGCCGAAGGTAAAAAGCAATACAACTCGACCGACATCCCGACCCACTTGAATAAGGTATGGAATCATAACACCAGTTATCATGCTTTCCTGACCCACCGCTATAACATTGGATTTTATAAGGAAAGAACGGATAGTGTAGATACCGATTCGATTAGAATTATTCGCGATTTTGTACCTGTCACTAGCTTCATCCATACATTGGAAGTTGATTTGAATGGCCGAAAATACATTACCCAAGACAATGCCCAAAACCAAGAATACTTCGAAAATACTTTCTTTGGAAATGATTCTATCGACAAGGACAAACGGACATCTATCCGGAATACCTTTGGCATATCCTTACGTGAAGGATTCAACAAATGGGCTAAAGCCGGACTTACTGCTTTCGTGACCCACGAATATCGTGACTTTACATTACCCGATTCAACCGAATTAGGGAAAAGAACAGCTAGACATTACAAGGAAAACATCTTCTATGTAGGGGGTGAACTTCTGAAAGAACAAGGTAATTTATTGCATTACAAGGTATTGGGCGAAGTAGCTGTTGCCGGTGAAGATGCCGGACAATTCCGTGTAGAAGGAAATGGAGACCTCAACTTCAAATTCCTGGGAGACAGTGTCCGATTGGAAGCCAACGCTTATATCAAGAACCTGAATCCTGTATTTTTCTATCGCCATTTCCACTCCAAGCACTATTGGTGGGACAACACCGACATGTCCAAGATTATGCGAACCCGCATTGAAGGTAAACTGAATTTCCAACGGCTAGGAACTACCTTGCGTGCCGGTGTAGAAAACATTAAAAACTATACCTATTTAGATAACAGCAGTGTTCCTGTGCTGAACAACCGTGACGAAGTGACATCCTATAAGAATAACGCAACCGTTCGACAGCATAGCGGAAACATCCAGGTATTTACAGCCATGCTACAACAAAAACTGAAATTCGGCATATTCCATTTGGACGGGGAAGTGGTCTACCAAAAATCCAGTGAACAGAACATTCTTCCTTTGCCTGAATTATCGGCCTATGGTAATCTCTACCTCAAGACAGGACTAGCCAAGAAAGTACTGCAAGTTGAATTGGGGGCAGACGTACGCTACTTCACCAAATATTCAGCTCCTGACTATTCGCCAGTAATCGGACAGTTCTACTTACAAAATCCGAACAACAAAGTAGCTATTGGCGGATGTCCGATAGTCAATGTGTATGCCAACTTGCATTTGAAGCGTACTCGCTTCTTCCTCATGATGTATAACGTGAACCAAACATCGGGCAACTCACGTTACTTTCTGGCACCACATTATCCAGTCAACCCAAGAATCTTGAAACTTGGTATTTCGTGGAACTTCTTCGACTAATGAACCATGAAAAAGCAACTAAAAAAAACGGTTCAGGGGTGGATTTGCATATCCCTCTTCTTTCTTCTTTCCTGTAAAGGAGAAAAAGAACAGCCTGTCTCATTTCGAGATTATCCCGACATCCTAAAATCCGGTGTCCTTCGTGCTGTGACGGAATACAACGCTATCAGTTTTCATGCCCACGAAGATACCTTGACCGGACTGCATTACGAACTGCTTCATGCATTTGCCCGCGAAAAGGGACTTCAAGTAGAAATGACTCCCGAAATGAGTATGGACAAACGGTCTGTTGGTTTACAAAGCGGAAGTTACGACATTTTGGCTAATCATGTACTCATTACCAGTGACCGTCAGGACTCTATTCTTTATACCAAACCTATCCTTTTAAGCAAACAGGTATTGGTACAACGAAAGCCACAATCCGAAGACGACAGCCTTTATATTCATAGCCAATTGGAACTATCCAACAAAACACTACATGTAGTAAAAGGCTCTCCTTCAATCCATCGCATCCACAATCTCAGCAACGAAATTGGTGATACCATCTACATTCAGGAAGTGGACAAATACGGTATGGAACAACTATTGGCTCTGGTGAGTCACGGAGAAATTGATTACGCTGTTTGCGATGAAGGTATCGCTCGGGCTTCCATTCATGAGTTGACCAATCTGGACATCGATACTGACATCAGTTTTACCCAATTTTACGCTTGGGGAGTCAACCCAAACTGCCCGGTTTTATTAGATAGTCTGAATGTTTGGATTGATCGTTATAAACAAACACCTGAATTTAGGAAGCTGATAAAAAAATATGCTTATTCTACCAACTAATACATTGCGAATACCATGATGACAATAGATAAAGTGAAATGGGGGTTCATCGGATGCGGTGAAGTAACCGAAAAGAAAAGTGGACCGGCTTTCAGCATGATACGAAATTCCGAAGTAGTAGCTGTAATGAGCCGCAATGCGGAGAAGGCCGAGTCGTATGCCCGACGCAATCACATTCCCCGTTGGTACACCGATGCCCAACTACTGATTGGCGATGAAGATGTGAATGCCATTTATATTGCCACTCCCCCTTCTTCACACGCTACGTTTGCCATTATGGCCATGAAAGCCGGCAAACCTGTCTATATTGAAAAACCAATGGCAGCCAGTTACGAAGACTGTGCTCGCATCAACCGTATCTCTCGCGAAACGGGTGTACCATGTTTTGTGGCTTATTACCGTCGCTATCTGCCTTATTTCCAAAAGGTTCGTGAAATGGTACAACGGGGCGAAATCGGTAATATCATCAATGTACAACTCCGTTTTGCACAGCCTCCACGCAACTTGGATTACAACAACAAGAACCTGCCTTGGCGTGTACAACCGGACATCGCCGGAGGTGGTTACTTCTACGACCTTGCCCCCCATCAACTGGACTTGTTGCAAGAGATGTTCGGCTGTATCCTCGAAGCAGAAGGCTACAAGAGCAACCGTGGCGGATTGTATGAGGTAGAAGATACAATCAGTGCCTGTTTCAAGTTTGCATCCGGACTTCCCGGCTCGGGTTCCTGGTGTTTTGTGGCTCACGAATCGGCCAAGGAAGACCGTATCGAAATCATTGGTGACAAAGGGATGCTCAGTTTTTCCGTGTACACCTACGAACCGATTGTGCTACACACGGAAAGAGGTGTGGAAAGCTTTTCACCTCAAAATCCAGAATATGTTCAGCTACCCATTATCCAATCAGTCATTGAACACCTGCAAGGAAAAAGCATTTGTACTTGCGATAGTTTGAGTGCTACTCCGACCAACTGGGTGATGGATCGCATTCTGAATAAACTATAAGCCATTATGACTTTGCGACCTGCCTTTCTACTTCTTCTGTTACTTTTGCCTGCTTGTCTATCTGCCCAAAATGAAAAACAAGATACAATCATGGTGGAAGAACATAAGAAGGTGATTACGGCCATCGGTGGCGGAATCATCGATTTGACCGATGAATTGGCTCATACCGTCCGAGATACCGGGCGGAAAATACGCAAAGAAGTTAAGGATTTTAATGCCATCGACACGACTTTCATCTCGCCTAACCTATACAATTTGGCTTTCATGCTGGAACATAGCACCTGGTATGAGCACTACCGGCTGGGAAACAATAGTGGAGACCATCCACAAAAGATTGGCTTCTCACCTACCTTAGGTACCAAATTGGGCATCTACTTCGGTTGGCGATGGATTTTTCTCGGCTATTCGTTTGATGTGGAAGATCTTTTTGGAGGCAATAAGAACAAGCCCAAAAAGAAAGAAATGTCATTGAACATTTATAGCTCCAAATTCGGCATCGACCTTTATTACCGTAAGACGGGAAGCGACTTCAAACTCCGTTCATATAGCGGATTCAATGTTAGCGATGCCTTCAGAGATACTCATTTCGATGGTTTGCAAAGCAGCATCAAGGGATTGAACACGTATTGGATTTTCAATCATCGCAAGTTCTCTTATCCGGCAGCTTACAGTCAATCCACGAACCAACGGAAAAGTGCCGGTTCGTTTATGCTTGGCTTCTCCTATTCCCAACACAAAATCTCTTTCGACTACTACAAATTACCGAAACCCATGCGTGCCCAACTAAGCACTAGCTTACAATTTAATAAAATCAAATATTCCGATTACAGTTTGGGCTTTGGATATGGTTACAACTGGGTCTTCGCCAAAAATTGGGTTTCCAACCTATCCCTGCTCCCAGGTATCGGCTACAAGAAATCGAAGATTGACGACCGCGATTTCAAGAACGAACATTGGACAAAGGATATTAACTTCGACTTGATTACACGTGCCGGTATTGTATACAACAATGCCAAGTATTTCATGGGTGCCTCGTTGGTGCTTCACACTTACGACTACCGCAAACCGAACTTGGCCGTTACCAATTCGTTTGGTACTCTCCGCATCTATGCTGGTTTCAATTTCTGGAAGAAAAAAGAGTATCGGCAAAACGCACCTTGATGTTTTAAATAAACATCAAGGCATTTTTTTAAAACGCCTTGATGTTTCGTTCCAAACCCCTTGGCGTTTTCCATCAAACGCCTAATCATTTTTCCGCAACCGCCTATTTTCCCAAAAGTAAAAAAAAAATCTGCCACATCTGCCACAAGAGCATCTAAATATTTGATTTACAACAAATTCGAGGTGGCAGATTTTAGTAATGGTGACAACACATCTGCCACCATAATCACCATGAATATCAACACATTAAGTCTTTGTTGCAGATATTGCAGAAGATTTCAAAATCTTCTAGCATGACGACATTTGGTCTTCTAGCATGACCAACTTCGGTCTTCTATAATGACGAAGCCCCGTCATCTAACATGACGAGGATCTACTTTCCAATAGTTTCTCCAGATAGTCACCTTCCAAACATGACTCGTCATCTCTCCAGACCATAATATCTTCTAACAACTGTAGACAACGTCCATAGCTAGTAGAATTGAATTTCAAATCATTAGCATGGCTACGCGAAGCAAAAACATCAACCAGAATCTTATCATTATCCCATTTTGTCATTCGTTCAACAGTACAAATGCCATCACGACAAACAAATTCACCGCTAAAGATGGGAGTTCGGTTATGCAACACAATAAATTTATATTCATTATTAAGAATCGGATAAAAACCCAACACATTTATATATCCATCATTTGAAGCATAATCACTCCACCCTATCCAGTTCAATGATTCATCGAAAATTTCTATTTGAAGATAATTCCGTATTAAATCAAAAGGCTTTTGAAAGCCCAACTGCACATCCATTGTTATACCCTCAAGATAATTTTTCTTAACCTTTTTCTTCCATTCGGAAAGAGGGCGTGGAGTGAATTGTATTTCACGGATTTCTGGATGAATCAGACTGCAACCGTCTGGTTCCACTATAAACTCATAACGCACCCCATAAGGCAATTGGCTTGCATTTTCCTTTATATGTTCATATCCCATCGTGTCATCCAGTTCCACATGATTTATCATGATGAAGTGTAATCCTGGTTCTGACTCCATCTCAGCCTCTACAGTCAAGCACGAATCACATTCATCCAATATTATTACATCCGCCCATAATGGTTTAGAATGCCCAACACGATATATTGCCATCCAAACCTCTTCATTATCCTCTTCCTCTTCCCAATAGTCGTATTCAAGTACTATACTTAAAGTTTGCTTACCCGTTCCGAACACTCTATAACAATCATTCCACCAACCATTCGGAGAAATGTCTGAAACTTTAAAATAAATTTTAGAAGAGTTGACCGGCAACCAATACTCTCCGTCATATAGCTTAACCAATTCTTTGGGAGTTAAATCCCATTTATTAGCACTTCCATTCATGGCATTCCGTTTTATTATATTTAATCAAATCTTTTTGGCATATGCGAAAAGGTAGAACTAACATTCCATTTGAAAGATAATATGACGGACTAAAACTATCACTCCCTCTCCATTTAAAAACGATATCATTATCAGATCCAATCAATGATTCATATTTATTAAACTCATCCAAATCTACTTTGATATTATCAAAAAGTAAGAAATAATCTCCAGCTTTTAAGGAGAAATCGTACCCAAAAGTCAAACGTGGATTACATATTACCCATGGTTTGAATTTATCTATCCTGATAGGATTAACTTTTCCCACTTCATACAACGAACCTCTGACATATCCTTTTCCCATTTGGGATAGTTCAATGTGTATCAAAAACTGGTCATGATCATAATCATATACAGTTTCTGTCGATTCAGTTAAGACCAAGGGAAAATCTTTCTTCTCTTGTGTGAGAATAACTTTGTGTTCATCAGATCTATAAAACAGATGTATCTGTTCCAACAGAAAAGATTTGTTGAATATTTTAGGTGGAATGTTATATGTAACACCCTCTATTGAGAATGAAGATAACTCTACTGTTCCGTTCTTTTCTGGCCATTCATCCGTCTTCCAATTATAAGGAAGCAATTCATATTCGTTGAATTTCATTTCAAATCGGGATATTTTTTGTATAATAACTTAAATA
>SUXX01000075.1 GCA_015060735.1 Bacteroides sp. | reverse complement strand
TCTTGCGGCCAATCTTGTCGCGTACGATTCCGGTGAAATATACGTTCTTGAACGGCATGTCGCCCAAGTATTCGTAACCGGCCATAATCATACGGGCTACCCAGAAGAAGATGATGTCCGGACCTGTCACCAAGTCGCTGGTAGGGTAGTAGTACTTGATTTCTTCGTTACCCGGGTTGTTGATACCGTCGAAGAGTGAAATCGGCCACAACCAGGAAGAGAACCAAGTGTCGAGGCAGTCTTCATCCTGACGGAGGTCTTCTACCTTCAAGTCTTTGTTGCCTGTCTTTTCGATAGCCTTAGCCAATGCTTCTTCAGCAGTCGGAGCTACCACGAAACCACCTTCCGGCAAGTAGTAAGCCGGGATGCGGTGACCCCACCACAACTGACGGCTGATACACCAGTCCTTGATGTTTTCCAACCAGTTGCGGTATGTATTCTTGTACTTCGCCGGATAGAATTTCAATTCATCGTTCATGACCGGTGGAAGTGCCATGTCTGCAAAGTGCTGCATCTTCAAGAACCATTGCATAGAAAGCTTCGGCTCGATGGCTACACCGGTACGTTCCGAGCAACCTACCTTGTTGGTATAAGCTTCTACCTTTTCCAAAAGGTCGGCAGCAGCCAAGTCCTGTTCAATCTGCTTGCGCACGTCGAAACGGTCCATACCTACATAAAGACCGGCTTCTTCGCTGAGTGTACCATTGTCGTTGAAGATGTCGATGCTTGGGAGATTGTATTTTTCACCGAGCATATAGTCGTTCACATCGTGGGCAGGTGTCACTTTCAAACAACCGGTACCGAATTCGATATCTACATAGTCGTCTTCAATCACCGGAATCACGCGGCCTACCAACGGTACAATCACCTTCTTACCCTTCAACCATTCGTTCTTCGGGTCGTTCGGATTGATACACATGGCAGTATCGCCCATGATGGTTTCCGGACGGGTAGTGGCTACTACCGCATAGCGTCCTTCTGCATCGCCTTCCACCTTATAACGGAGATAATACAGCTTGCTATGTTCTTCCTTGTAGATTACTTCTTCATCCGAGAGGGCAGTCAATGCCTTCGGGTCCCAGTTCACCATGCGGACACCGCGATAGATGAGGCCTTTATTATAAAGGTCGCAGAATACCTTGATAACGCTTTCGCTACGTTCTTCGTCCATGGTGAAGGCAGTGCGGTCCCAGTCGCACGATGCACCGAGCTTGCGGAGCTGCTTCAAGATGATGCCTCCGTGTTCGTCGGTCCATTCCCAAGCATGCTTCAAGAACTCCTCACGAGTAAGGTCAGTCTTCTTGATGCCCTGTTGAGCCAGCTTGTTCACCACCTTGGCTTCGGTAGCGATGGATGCATGGTCAGTTCCCGGCACCCAGCAGGCGTTCTTGCCTTCCATGCGGGCACGACGGACGAGGATGTCCTGAATTGTATTGTTCAGCATGTGTCCCATGTGGAGAACACCAGTCACGTTTGGCGGAGGAATGACGACGGTGTACGGTTCACGTCCGTCGGGTTTTGAACTGAATAGTTTGTTGTCCAGCCAATACTGGTACCATTTTCCCTCCACGTCAGCGGGATTGTACTTGCTTGCTAATTCCATGTTTAAAAAACTATCTTATGGTTATACTTTCCGAATAATGTCCGCAAAATTAGTGATTTTAAATGGAATTGCATACTTTTGTCTGCATAAAAACGATGCTTTACAAGGCATAAACCAACCGTTTTTCATGAAGTTCAAGGCAAAGAAACGTCATATCCTGCTTCTTGTTGGGCTTGCAATGGTGTGGTTAACACAGGCCATCCCTTCGTGGGGTGCTTTCTATGCCCATCGGATATACCCCGTATCGTGTCGTCTGCTATCCGGTTTTTCCAACCTTTTTCCCTTCTCCATAGGCGATTTGTTTGTCATCATCAGTGTGGTGGGCCTTACGCTTTTGCTGGTAAAAATCATTTTCACGAAGATGAAAGGCAAAGGGCGTGCCTTGCTTTCCATCGTCGAGTACCTGGCGTGGGTATATTTTTGGTTTTACTTGGCGTGGGGGCTGAACTACTCGCAACCATCTTTCTATCAGCGCACCGGCATCGCGACGCAAGCCTTCGACGAGGAGGTGTTCAAGGCATTTGCCGAGCGATTCATCGGCCAACTGAACAATGACTACATAGAGATAGATAGCCTGACCGAAGAGGGAAAGCAACGGATTGCCGACGAGGTGGTCTCCGGCTACCAAGAGATTGCAACAACACAAGGCATCCATCCCCCATTCCACCTGCGGCCGCGCGTCAAGACGATGCTCTACACGCCCTTGGCCTCGAAGGTGGGTGTATCGGGCAGCATGATGCCCTTCTTCTGCGAGTTTACACTGAACGGCGACGTACCGGCTTCGCAATATGGTGCCACCTATGCGCACGAACTTTCTCATCAACAAGGCATTGCAAACGAGGCTGAAGCCAACTTCTACGCCTATCAGGTATGCACCCGAAGCAAGTGGCAACCCCTACGATTCAGCGGACGGCTTGCCATCCTTCCTCATCTGCTATCCAATGCTCGAGGCATGCTCAGCGATGACAATTACCAAGCTTTGCTATCCGCCATCCGCCCCGAAGTCATCGAACTATACCAACGCAACCGCACCCATTGGCTCGGCCTGTATAGCCCGCTTATGGGTAAGGCGCAAGATTGGGTGTACGACCTCTACCTGAAAGGCAACAAGATTAGTAGCGGACAGAAGAACTACTCGGAAGTCATCGGCCTGCTCATTTCGTGGGAGGAAAATGAATTATAGGCTTACAAAATAATGGCAACTCTTTGACACGCTTTAGGCAAGGTTGTGTCAAGCCTAAAAATAGCATGAATGGTGCATGTCTGAGGGGCCAAGCAAAATCTTCTACTAAGCATCGAAAATGAAAGGTTCCTTAGTACCCAACTTTTTCAACAAGTTCATCACTTTGCTTTGCTCTTTGGACGAAAGCAAACAGGAATAGTTTAATGCAAAGATAATTCATTTTCTCAAAAATAACATCTACTTTTGTAAACTAATTATCACTTTAAAACATACGTATGATTTATAACAACCAGAACATAGGGAGAAAACACAAAGGGGATTCCAAATTTGTTGCCAAATGTCGCTTACTTCAATCCATATATAGAGTTGAAATTGGAGAAGATGAAGGATATATTCAACGAGGTTCTAAACGCTATTTTTACGGCAATTATATTATGAACGGAGATAAAACGGGGAAAAATTTCCTTGAGGATTATATCTTTGATTATGCAAAAAAGAGGGTGAATAATCGTAAACATTATGAAACAATAAACGAAGAGCGACTATTCAACAATTTATTGTCGAGCCAACCGATGGCCTTCAATCTATTCTGTCCTTTAATAAAAATGTTAGAGGAGGATGAATCTTCAACTACAGACATCCTTAGAGCAGCATTGCCCGATTATAATATAAAAAAGGTTATGAAGATAGACTTGGAATTCATTCCTGACAATTTTAAAGAGCTAACAAATGACCTCACGGCAATGGATGCAATCATTGAGTTTACAGACAATGAAAGCATCCCCTCTTTCATTGCCATAGAAACAAAATATTCCGAAAACTTAGGGGTAAACGAAGCATCCCGAAAAGGAAAAGGCAAAGAAACAATTACATCATTAGGCATATTCCGTACAGAAATTAAGGAACGCATTGAAAACAAAGAGGTTAATCTTACACAGATATATCGCAACTTCCTACTAAGTGAAACCTATGGAATTGACCAAAACAAAAAAGCATATTCCATTGTATTGGCACCTCAGGAGCACCCCACAACAGGAGATGAAGTGAATTCACTAAAAAACGAGCTAAAAGAAGAGTACAGATATAAGATTTCATCCGTCAACCTCGAAGACTTCGTATTGAAACTCATAGAAAAAAGCCAAGGTAAATATCAAGCTACATTCCGTGCTTTCTATGATAGGTATCTAAATTTTGAAAAAACAAAATAGCTATATCTTTACAGGAAAGATAACGAAAAAAGAAAAACGACCATGTAAAACGCGGTCGTTTTTCTTTAATAATCAAGCAGAAAAGGAATCATTCGTACTCCTTCAATTCGCGCAAGCCATCTTCTATTTCCTGAAGGCTTTGACGAAGTCGCTTGTCTTGAGTATATCCCAAGAAGAAAGCAATTAACGTAAAGAGTATAGTAAGTGCTATTACCAATGGAGTAAAAGCATTTTGCAAGCCCATGCAGACAATGATTATCAACAAAGCACCATACTTAGCGCAGCGCTGGTTATTGATGTACATTTTCTTGTACTTCAACATCGAACGCATAGCCTCATCTACCTTCATCGTATTCAGATTGAAACGCGAGAGAAGATAAAACATATACCCCTCGAAAAGAAAACCCAAAAAGATAAATGTTTCCATAGCAATAAACGTTTCCCGATATATCGGCATGCCCTGCATCTTGGCAAACGGAAGTAACAAGCCACCAAAGAAGATAACCATCAAGCTCCATTTGCTTGCCTGATAAAGGCTTTCGTATGCCGAATTGGTTTTGCTGAGAATCATCTCCTTTATAATACGTTGGCTGACCACTTCGTTTTGCGATAGGCGTTCGTTCAACACGCCCCAACCTTTCTTTAGTTCATCCAAATTCATACTATCAATGTGTTAATTGTTAGACGTTTCTTTCAATTTCTCTTTCACACGGTTAAGTCGAGTGCCCACATTGCTGAGCGAAATACCCAAGATGTCGGAAAATTCTTGGTAAGAGCGTTCATCAAGCCATAGCATAATCAGTGCGCGCTTCATCTTGCCCAGCTTGTTTATCATGCGGTAAAGCTCTTGCAAATAATAACTGCTTTCCTTATCATCCATCAACATGGCCTCCAAATCAAATGATAACGGTACCGTTTGGGGACGCGATGAAGATTTACGGAAATAAGAGATACAAGTATTCATTGCAATGCGATAAATCCATGTGGATGCCTTGCTTTCTGCACGAAAATGAGCATATCCCTTCCAAAGATTAATAACCGATTCTTGATAGAGTTCATTGAGTGTATAATCGTCGGTGGCATACATGTAGCACACCTTATAAATAATCTGCTGATGCTCGGTTATCAATGCCTCGAATTGTTTTTCCAAATCTTGTGTATTCATTTCAACTTAACTTTTACCCATTAGACGAATCCAAACGGGGAAACTTTACAATAATAACGAAAAAAAAGCATACCTTTACGGCAAAAATAAGTACCATGCATACAAGAAAAGAACAGATGGAAGCCTTTGGACGCTTCCTCGATGTGCTCGACGAACTGCGCGAGAAATGTCCGTGGGACCGCAAGCAGACGAATGAGAGCTTGCGCCCTAATACGATAGAAGAAACCTATGAGCTTTGTGATGCCCTGATGAAGGACGATAAGAAGGACATCTGCAAGGAATTGGGTGATGTGCTGCTGCACGTGGCTTTTTATGCGAAGATAGCCAGCGAAAAGGGCGATTTCGACATGAAGGATGTGTGCGACCGCCTGTGCGACAAACTCATCTTCCGTCATCCGCATGTGTTCGGTGAAGTGAAGGCCGATACGGCTGAGAAGGTGAGTGAGAACTGGGAACAAATCAAGATGAAGGAGAAGGATGGTAACAAGATGGTGTTGAGTGGGGTGCCTTCGTCATTGCCGTCGCTCATCAAGGCATATCGCATTCAGGACAAGGCACGCAATGTGGGGTTTGACTGGGAGGACCGCAAAGATATCTGGAAGAAGGTGAAGGAAGAAATCAGCGAGTTTGAGGCCGAAGTGGAGGTGATGGACAAGGACAAGGCAGAAGCAGAATTCGGTGATGTGATGTTCAGCCTGGTCAATGCAGCCCGCTTGTATAAAATCAACCCCGACAATGCATTGGAACGTACCAATCAGAAGTTCATCCGCCGGTTCAACTATGTGGAGGAGCATACCATCCAACAGGGAGTCAGCTTGAAGGAACTGACACTGGAGGAAATGGATGCTCTCTGGGATGAGGCAAAGAAAAAAGGCTTGTAATTACAAGCCTTTATTTTTTATCTGATTGATTGATTATCTTCAGCATGTGCCGATTGAACTTGAGGTCGGCATGAAGCAACTGGAATATCTTCTTGGAGGATAATATCTCCTTGACACGTTGGTAGTATTCTCTTTCCAACGCTACGTTCTTTTCATCCACGTCGATAAAGGATTGGATAATCTCGTCGTATTCTTCTTCGCTGGCATTGGAGATGTTGGTGGCCTTTATCTTTTTCCATGGTTCTTTGTTGTTCAGCTCTTTCTTTTCCAGCAATTCGAAGTATAGAGGCAAAACCAAAGCGGCTTCTTCGTCGGTTAGCTGTGCTTTTTCTTTCAAGTAAGCTTCCCGCTTGTTACGGAATTCACTTTCGGTGCATTTCCCTTTCTTCTGTTGTGCCTGCATGGAGGTACACAAGCATAGGGTAATAAGGAATAATATCAGTTTTTTCATATCGGTATAAGGTTAATAGTCTTCTAAATCGTTG
This sequence comes from Bacteroides sp., assembly GCA_015060735.1. Classification (GTDB taxonomy): domain Bacteria; phylum Bacteroidota; class Bacteroidia; order Bacteroidales; family Bacteroidaceae; genus Phocaeicola. Next base: position 164 of record SUXX01000075.1, on the reverse strand, counting down.
TCGCTTAAAAATTGATAGAGGTCATATCCACTAATCTTGGATTGGTCGATGATGAAATTCCATTCTTCATCGCTGACATCGGACATTTCCATGTCGTTGATGGAGGAGAATTCGTCTTTTTGCGGATTTCCAACAAAGACGCGTACAGAGAGCATGATGCCACA
>SUXX01000009.1 GCA_015060735.1 Bacteroides sp. | reverse complement strand
CGACATTACGAATGGCATACCCTTTCTTTAAAAGCGAAATCACTTCCTTATACTCTTCTCTCTTCTGCTCAGAAGTCTTCACAGAACCTGGTTTCCTGCCCAATTTTCCACCGTTCTTGATGTAACTATCCCTACCACTATTCAAGCGGTAAACGATGTTAGAACGCTCTATATTCGCCATTTCGGCAAGCACCGTAACCATAATACTGGCAACTGGATTAACCTCTCCATTAGGTTGCAAAGTATGGATGCCAAGATTCTGAATGTAAACAGAAACTCCCGATTCATGAAGTTGTTCCAATGACTTTAATACTTGTAAGGTTGAACGACCCAAGCGAGAAAGTTCAGAAAGCAGGAGATAGTTCACTTTGTTCTCAATGCAGTAGTTGATACATTCCATCAGAACCAACCGATTTTCGTTCTTGGTAGCACCACTGATATGCTCTTCGTATGTTCCCATTAACTGGTAATCGTTACGACTGGCAAACTGAGTCAAGTCCTCGATTTGACGCTGGGTGTTCTGACGGTCATTGCTTGATGATACTCTGGCGTAAATTACTGCTGTCTTCATAATGGTTACTTCTTTAACACTGGCAAATATAACTGGAATATCCTGTTCCAGCAAATCCCTGATGCAGAAAATTCAAAGAATATTTTGACTACAAAAAAATGCTGGCACTGGGATATGAATACAGATTTATTTGAATACAAATTGTGTTTTAGTATATGATATAAATGATAAACAGATATGTTGAATACTATTAAGAGATAGGATTGAGTTACATATCCTTTGCTCCGTGCTGGTTTGTAAATTATATTTTCGTTAGTCCTTTCGTGGATATTTAATAATTTTCAGAGTTCACAACTTTGTGGACCACAAACTTGTGAACTCTACTTAAATGATTGATTCTTTTGTATTTACTCAAACAAAGTAGGTGATTTATTCAATACAAAAAACCGAACGCCCACAACGGAATCTTGTTTCCTACCGCATATTCCATATTATCAGCAGCAATGAAGGCAGTTTGTTCACCGGCAATCTGCTTGCCATCCTTACTCTTTCCGCCTGTCTCGATGACATACTTTCTGTCGATGGTATAATCGGCACTACGGGTACAATATTCTACCCGATGCTGATAGGCCAATTGATTGACCATAAACACTTCACGGACTGTTCCCTTGTTTACCTCATTCAGCGAAAGGACATAAAGCAGATTAGGATTTTCCATATAAATCTTGTCCGGCTTCTGCAATTTCTTCAAGGAATCGAGGTCGGAATATAGCAGATGAATCAGCTTGGCCCGATGCAGATATTGCAGATAGGCCAATAAGGTGGTGCGTGACATTTCTGACAAGGCAGACAATTTGGTCATATCCACCATCAATGGTACTTCGGAAGAAAGAATGGTCAGCAATGTTTTCAGTTTCCGTATATTGGCCACATCGATACCGCATTGTTGAGGAAGCTCGATTTCCAGAATCATGTTGACCACATTCTCGATTCGAGTATAATAATCCTCGTTTCCTTCCAATCGGAAAGGATAATACCCCACTTTTAAATAATCATCAAAATAAGCCAACGGACGGCACTTGGCATTCACTTCCTCACAAATCTTGTCCGGATGGAAAAGAATTTCGTCCAATGTATAAGGACGGATTTCAATTTGATGATAGAAATGAAGATATTCGCGGAAAGAAAGGCCTTGCATGTCGTATGAGATGCAACGGCGGGACAAGTCGGCTTCCGCATTCAGAATCTGCAACAAGGAAGAACCGCTGAACACAATCTTCAAGTCGGGATATTCATCGTATGCGTTTTTGATTTCACGACTCCAACCGGGATATTTATGTACTTCATCCAAAAACAGGTGTTTACCTCCTCGCAGATAGAATTGCTCTACCAATTCGCTCAATGTATGGCGTGTGAAATATCCGCTATCCAAACTGGCATACAAGGCTTCCCGTCCGTCGGTTGTATAGTTCTGTTTCAAGTATTGAAGCATCAGCGTGGTCTTTCCTACTCCTCTTGCTCCACGAATGGCAACCAAACGATTGTTCCAATGAATGGTATTCATCAGATTACGGATGTATGTGGTAGAAGTGGCCGCCAATAGTCTTTTGTATCTGCTAATAAGGGTTTCCATTATTCATTTGTTTTATAGACTGAACAAAAATACGCAAAATTTGTTCAACGTGCAAAACAAATTTGATTAAAAATTGTTCAGAGTACAAAACAAATCACTCCAAAACGCAGAATTTTCAAAAGGTATCAAAACACCCTTCACAAGTTTCACGCATTCGTAAGTAATTGATTTACAACGTCCCTATGTGAAACTTCATGCTTTCACTGAGGTTTCACAAGTTTCACACTACGATTTTTTATGTGAAGCTTGTGAATCTTGGTGGAACCACTTAAGTTTCACGTCTATGTATTGAAAATCAATGAGTTATGCGTTTGTGAAACTTGTGAAGGCTGTTTACATACCTTTTTGTTTTTCAGCTTTTCTATGGAAAGGGGAATATGTACTGGTGTTTAAAGTAAAACGTGCAGGTATTTTTTAAAAACGTCTGCACGTTTTGACTTGAACAATAAATTGTTGCTTTTTTATTTTTACTTTTACCAAGTTTCCGCGACATATAAGTAGAAATGGAAAAACATGGAAAAAGAAGAATTTGAAATATTATCGAAAAAGGTAAGGAAAAAGATGCTTTCCGTTGCCCGGAACTTTGTTTTGGTTTCGGGTGGATTGGAGGCAGAGGATATTGTTCAAGAGGCCTTATTAGCTTTGTGGGAGCTTGTTGAACAGGATTATCCGATGAGAGACGCCGAATTGCTTGCCATGAAGATAACCAAGAATATTTGTGTTTCGCACTATCGGAAGCTGCACTTGGACACCCAATCTTTAATACATGACAATTACATGGGTGGTACGGAGGCAACAGTTTTGACGGATGTAGAGGATTTGAAAAAGATAAGAAAAAGCATCTATGCATCGCTTACAAACACCCAAAGGGAATATCTTCATTTGCGAAATGAGAAAGGGATGTCGCTGGATGAAATTGCTAATTTGACGGGAAAGCCCAAGACGAGTATTAAATCGACTATTTCCTCGGCAAGAAAACAAATGTTGAATCTTTTAAAAGGACAATTATGATGGATATAAATAATAAGGAAATACGAAGAAAACTGATAGCCCGCTATCTGGGGGCAGAAACATCTTCGAAAGAAGAAAAACTTCTGGCCGATTATTATGCTTTGCATGGAGCCGATGAGGATGAACAGGCTGTGGCTCGGCTGATTCGGATGGAGAACATTCATACCTCTCTTCTTTCTGATGAAGGAGAAGAAGAATTTGAAAGAATCATGAACAACGCAAAGTGGAAAAACATCCGTTGGATGCCTTGGTTTGATGGTCTGGTGGCTGCTTCGGTTGCATTGTTGTTTATTTTGAATGTCATATCGCATTCTCAATCTTCTTTTACAACCGTTGAAATAGCTCAAGGCATACAGGAGATGATGAGTTTGAAAACAGAGGAAATCGTATCCATTACAGCTACTCCATTAGATGAATATACTTGGGTAGAAGCTGAACTGAAGGATGGTTCGACAAAAACATTCCTCATGAGCAAGGAAAAGGAAATGGGAACAACCTCTTTATTGGCAATTAATTAAGTAAAAATAAATCATTATGGGAACATTGTTTTTATCAGCATTTTGTGCATTGGTGTTGAATCTCCAATCAGCAGAAATTAAAAAGGATACTATTCATAAGTATGTGATAGACAAGCAGGTGGTAGAGAATTTCAATGGAACACAGTTGGAAGGAAAAACCATCTCGAAGTACATCATAGCCTATAAGAATGTAGGGAATGTGGTTGAAAAGAATCATGTCATTTTCACTGGGAACAAGACTTTGTCAATCAATGGTTTAGATACGAAAGGAATTTTGAATGGGAGCATATACGAAGGTCTTATCGTGGTCGATGGCAAGGAAATAGATCGCAAGGGACTCAATGAGGTAGTTAAGACCGGTGATATGGTCAGTGTAGATATTCATAAACCGGGTTCAAAGGTAGCTGACTCTTACGGTGAGAAGGGCAAGAAAGGGGTTTTGATGATTGTTACAAAAGCTGGAAAAGCAAGCAATGGAACGATTTATTTCATCGACGGGAGAAGGGTTGAAAAAGCCGAGGTGGATAAACTTTTGCCGGGTAAGATTGCATCGATACGTGTCAATAAAAAGGATGGAAGTTCGGTCGTTGACATTACGGTCAAAAAATAGCAATAAATGTTTTGCATCAAATAGGTTTAGTTGCTATATTTGTGTCTATGAATCAAAGAATTATATCTGAAATGGGAGCAAAAGGAAAAATCTATGGAATCATTGTATTGGCAATTCTGGCATTGGCGTTCACCATTTGGTGTGTGGTGGACGAAGTTTACTATCTAGCCGTGTTCGGATTATTCCTTTTTGGCTTTCAAATCTATAATTATATTTCAATAAAGAGTCGCTTTTAAAAGCGACTCTTTATTGGATACAAAACATTAGTCTGTTTGAAGAGTGACTGGAAAACGTCCAATCATTTCTTCCAAACAAGCCTCTCCGGTGATGAGAATTCGTCCTTCGGTTTCGGCATATCTTTGGTCAATCTTTCCTTCCAGATATTGCTGCATATAGATGGAAAGGATTTCGATGTCTTGTCCCATATCGGAGGCAATGATATTCGCTCCATTCAATATGCCTTGTCCGCCTCCGTCCAGCAGGTGATAGTTGAATCCGGCAATGGTGTAGGTTCGGTTCAAATCAATTGGTTCGTAGGCTCCTTCTTTGTTCAATATCTGTACGTTGGACACTCTTCTGGCTGTATCGTCCACTCCGGCATAAAGTCCGGTTTCATCAGTCAGTACAGGTGAAGGGATAGATGCATCTGCTTCGAACTTCATACCGCTTACATGTAGGAATTCGCCTGATTCGTTGGGCAATTGGCTGACCGAAAATTCCAAAACATCCAATAATTGCCAGCCTGTCATACTCCCGATAGATGCCGTATTGCCAAAAGGAAAGACTGCTTTCAAGTCGTTGAAGGTCACTTCTCCCCTGTTGATGCTATCGCGTATGCCTCCTCCGTTGATAAAAGCAATATCCGTGTCGAGTACATTGCGGAAGGCATCAGCACAGAAATTACCGATGGTTGTTTCGCGGTCGCGTACCATTCGGATACCCATTGGAGTATGGGTAGGGAGTGCTACTTCGTTATGGCCTATCACGATGTTTCCTTCGCTTTCTACCTTGGTTTTGATGTCATCGACAAAGGCTTGTATGTCGGTATCAGGAGCTACATTCTCCAAGGATTCTATCCGAGTGCTGAATGTGCCTTCCGGAGACAAAGTCAATATGCCTACTCCTTGAAACTTGCTACCGGTGGAAGACATCAATACTGGCTGCCCTGCTTCATTGTAAATTAAGGTGTCAGGGAGATAATTATGCGAATGAGCATCCAGCACGACATCGATACCCGTAGTCTGTGCAATCAATGAGTGTGAGTTAGGGTGGTCACCGTCAAGCTCTTCACCCAAATGCGAAAGAACGATTACATAGTCGGCTCCCTCTTGCCTAGCCTGATTGATAGAGCTTTGTGCAGTTTCGTAGAAGGTATTCTTGGAGAAATCATATATAAATGCTCCGTTTTCGTCCTGAAATTTTTTAGAACTACCGGAAAGGGTGGAAGTAGTGGTTAGTCCGATATAAGCGATATCCACATTCTCGTAGGTTACGATTTCGTATGCCGGAAAAACGGGTGTATTGGTCTGTATATGCCGAAAATTGGCATCTACTACTTGAGCATTGAGCTTTTTCGTCAGTTCGAACATTCGGGGGAGTCCAAAATCAAATTCATGGTTGCCCAAGGTCACGAAATCATAGTTCACTTGGTTCATAATGTCGATAATGTGTCCTCCGGTTGATATAGCTCCCACGACATCGCCTTGTATAAAGTCTCCACATGATACGGTAGTGACGTATGGAGTGAGGGCTTTCTGTTGTTCTCGGATGGTTGCAAGTTTGGCATAACCATCCACGGCACAATGCACATCGTTTTCGTAAATGACCACGATGGGATGAGAGACAATCGGTGTGTCATTAATATAATTATCTTCTTTGTTGCAAGATGTGCAGGAAGCAAAGAAGGGAATGATTATCAGAAGGTGTAGGAACTTTTTAGCTTTCATGTTTTTATTATTTAAAGTGGATGTGTCATAATGCAGAATCGCTATCAAAATGTCGTGTCATTCTGAACGTAGTGAAGAATCTGAATGCATAAAGTGGATGTAATCAGATCCTTCGCATTGCTCAGGATGACACTATGATAGGCAAATTTCATTTTGACACAACCCCTCAAAAGTATATTACCAACCCAAATCCTTCATTGTACGAGGAGCCGGAGTCTTCGGCAATGGCTTGCGGTTCTTCAGTTGTTCAAGAGCGACTTCGATAGCCTTGTTCAACTGTTCGTCGATACCGGCCTGTTCCTTGATCGGGTCATTGTCAATCAAGATGTCCGGGTCAACACCGTGGTTTTCTACAATCCATTCGCCGGTCTTGGCATCGTAGTTGGTGAAGAACGGCACACGTACATCGGTTCCGTCGATGTAAGGAAGCGAACCGCTGATACCTACAATACCACCCCAAGTACGGGTACCAATGACTGTACCCAAGTTGTTTGCCTTGAAGCTCCACGGGAAGAGGTCGCCGTCCGAAGCCGAATATTTGTTGATGAGCAATACTTTCGGACCGTGGTGAGTGGCATCAGGAATGGTTCCGTTCACATCACGACCGCGATACATCGTCATACGGTAAGCCTGACGGAGGAGACGTTCGATAATCATCGGAGATACATTGCCACCACCGTTGGCACGGTCGTCGATAATCAAAGCTTCCTTGTCGAGCTGCGGATAGAAGTAGCGAGCAAATTCGTTCAAGCCTTCCGGACCCATGTCTGGTATGTAGATATAACCTACACGGCCGTTGGTTGCCTTTTCCACCTTCTTGATATTATCTTGCACCCAGTTGTAATGATAAAGCGGAGCTTCGTTGTCAATCGGGCTGATAACCACCTTGCGGGCACCCTTTTCCGATGCTGTGCTATTCACTGAAAGTTCAGTCAATACGTTGGCCTTTCCGATGAGCAATTCATAAATATTCTTTACGCTGTTAGTCGGGATACCATCGATGGCCACGATGTATTCGCCTTCCTTCACGTCAATACCCGGTTCGGTGAGTGGAGAACGGAGGGTCTTGCTATAAACGGCACCCGGGATAATCTTGTCGATGCGATAGAAACCGCTCTTGTGTTGGCTCAATTCAGCACCGAGGAGACCCATCGGGATGCGTTCCGGTGATGGCATTTCACCCGGATTGACGTAAGCGTGTCCGCAACCTACTTCACCAATCATTTCACCGATGATATAATTAAGGTCGAGACGAGTCTTAGCGTATGGCAACAACACTTCGTATTTCTTCTTGATGGCCTTCCAATCGAGTCCGTGCATGTTTTCCACATAGAAACCATCACGGAAAGCACGCCAAACTTCATCGTAAATCTGTGCCCATTCTTCATTGTAGTTTACGTGAGCCACCATGTCTTTCAAGTTGACGGCGTCTTTCAAGTTTGCTTTTCCGGTAGGGAAGTCGCAAACGAACATCTGTCCACGTTTCGAGAAGAGTGCCTTCTTGCTACTCGGAGTGATGCTGAACGATGCATCGGCTACGGTTTCTTCTTTCTGTGATTTCAAGTCGAATGCCTTGGTGTCACGACCGCTGGCATAATATACCTTCTTTCCGTCCGAGAAGAAGTTGCGGTAAGAACCTGCTGGCAATGGTAACTTGATGAGGCGACCGAAGATACCGTCTGCATCTACCTTCACGCTGGCAGGAGCTGCTGCCTTGTCGTCTTTCTTCGGGACATCGGCTACACCATCGGATGGAAGCAATGGAGAAGGAGTATTCTTGGCAAGCATGGCCATATAGATGCCGTTCATGCGGTTGTAAGTATGGTTCCATTCCAATTGTCCGTAGGTCGGGTTGAAATCGCGTGCTGAGGTAAAAATAAGGTACTTACCGTCGGTACTGAATATCGGTGAAGAAGAGTCGTACCAATCTTCGGTCACGGCGATTTCCTGTTTGGTGTTGAGGTTATAGACATACACCACGCTCATGTTGTTCTTGGCACCCTTGGTGTAAGTAATCCATTGGCTGTCGGGTGAGTAGCTTACGCCATAAAATTCACCGCTCGGGTTCTGCATTACGGTACGCTTGCTCTTAGTTGCTATGTCTACTTCCACGATGCGGTTCTTGCGGTCGGTATAGAGAATCTTCTTGCTATCCGGACTCCACATCAGCTGACGGATGTAAGTGTCGTTGTTTTGGGTAAGCTGAACAGGTTCGCCATCTTCGCCCTGCAACCAAATTTCGGTTTCACCGGTACGGTCGCTGATGTAAGCGATGTACTTGCTGTCCGGGCTGAACTTGGCACCACGTTCGTTGGCACCCGAAGTGCGGGTGATGTTACGGGTCACACCCTTGTCGGCAGGTACGTTGAATACTTCACCACGGGCAGTTACCGCCAATCGCTTGCCATCGCCCGAAAGGCTGGCAGCAGTCACATAGTCCGAAACATTTTTCATCTCCGTACGAGCATACACATTTTCACCACCGAGACTGATGTTGATTTTGGTGCTTTGACGAGTCTTCGGGTCGAACTTGTAGAGATAACCAGCATTTTCGTATACGATGATATTACCGTCCGAGCTTGGGAACTTGATGTCGTAATCGGTGTAGTTGGTTACCTTTTCGGTCTGCTTGGTCTTGGTGTTATAGACGAAGAGGTTCATAGTCATGTCGCGGTCGCTGATGAAGAAGATTTCATCGCCAATCCACATCGGGATGATGTCTTGCGATACATTGTTAGTAATGTTTTCTACCTTCTTGGCAGCCGGGTCGTAAATCCAGATGTCATCCGCCATCCCACCTTTATAATATTTCCACGTACGGAATTCACGCATCACACGGTTATATGCCAACTTCTTTCCGTCCGGTGAATAGCTACAGAACCCACCTTCGGGTAGAGGCATCACTTCTGGCATACCGCCTTCTTTGTTTACGGTCCAAAGTTTACCTTGGAAACCATCGTTGATGCGGTTACGATAAACGATGTTCTTTCCATCGCGTGTCCAAGTCATCACGATGTTGTTTGGTCCCATGCGGTCACCCAAGTCATCGCGATTATTGGTCGATGTATAAGTCAAACGGGTAGGCTGACCACCATCCTTCGGCATAAGGAATACTTCGGTGTTGCCATCGTACTGACCGGTAAAAGCGATGTTCTGACCGTCTGGCGAGAAGCGGGCAAACATTTCATATCCGATATGTGAGGTGAGTCGTTGAGCTTCACCACCTGCCAAAGGAGCCTTGTAAAGGTCACCGGCATAAGTAAAGACTACTTCCTGTCCGTTGGTAGTGGGGAAGCGTAACAATCGGGCTTCTTCTGCTTTTCCGCTGAGTGCGGTTCCTGCAAGCAATAAAGAGAACAATAGTTTCTTATTCATAAGCTAATTTTTTATTTATGTAATCTTTTTCAACAAAATTAGCTATTATTGATGAATAATGAAAGAATGTGCTTCTTTTTTTCCTTTTTTTAGTGTAATTGTCCGGCTGCTTTCAAATACTTCACATAATTCAAGTAAAGCTGGAAGTGAGCATCGACCTTTGTTTCGTAGGCCTGTTGCCAAAGGGCTTGGGCTTCGAGGTGGTCGGACAAGGGTTCAAGTCCGGCATCATATTCTCCTTTACTGATACGGCGATTTTCATCGGCTTGCTCCAGGGAGCGGTCAGCGAGGGCTGCTTGAAGTTTCGCTTCGTCCAGATTGTTGGCGGCTTGGGTGAGTTCGAGGTACATTTTTTCGTTCAGGTCGGCCTGCTCCATTCGCACTTGTTCCAGCTGAGCTTTGGCGGCACGCACCTTATTGATACGTTCCCCAAAGTGGAAGATGGGTACACTAACATTCAGCATTATCGAGAAGTTGCCTTGATTGAACAATGTTTGTTCGTTTATCTTCAGTCCGTGTACATAATCGTATGAGCCACGGATGCCTACTTGCGGAAGAAGTTCGCTTTGGGAGAGCTTGATTTTTTGTTTGGCGATATCGACTTGTTTGTCGAGCAAATTGTATTCGGGACGGGTACTGATGTCGTTAACTTGCATCTCCAAGTGTTGTTCGATGACGGGGAAATCATCGGAGATAGTCAAGGTTTCGGTCAAAGGCTTGCCGATGAGATGGCAAAGATTCATGTTGGCAAGGCGAAATGCATTTTCGGCTTTGCGAATGGATAATTCGCTTTCGTTGAGTTTCACTTGTACTTTCAGTACATCGTTCTTTGACTTCAATCCGTGTTTATAGGCACTTTGCACATTCTTCATCAGTTCCTGTAATACGGCGTTGTAGCTTTCTGCCACCTTGTTCATTTCTTGTGCCTTTACCATCAGAGCGTAGGCATGATCGGTTTCGAGGATGACTTCCGTAGCGGTCAGGTTTTCATTAAGCTGAGCCATTTGCTTGCCGAGGGTAGCTATCTTGTAGGCTGCCAGAATCTTTCCACCCATGAAAATAGGTTGTTCTACTTGGACGCCTCCCATCCATACGGTGCGTACTTTGTAGTTCAGGTCGATACCGGGGAAGTAAGCGAAGCCACCATTAGGGGTAGGCAAACCGTTGGCATCGGGAAAGAAAGTTGGCAGATTACCACCGGGGATATTAAAAGTTCCGTTGGCAGAGCTATAGAGTCCTGTTCCATTGGCGGTGAAGTTCGGAAAGAAGTTTCCCCGATAGCTCTTCATGGTATAATGGGCTGCTTGGGTTTGCTTATTGGCAGCAGCCATCCGCTTGTTGTTTTCCAATGCCATTTCTCGACATTGGTCAAGAGTAAGGACTTCCTGAGCACTATTGGTGAGGGTGCAGAGGATTAGGGCGATGAGAGTGAGGGTCTTTTTCATATTTCTTATTGTCTTATACCGTGTCATTCTGAACGAAGTGAAGAATCTGGGAAACACAAGTAAATGTTTACAGCTCCTTCGCGTTGATCAGGATGACACAACGGGAAGAATATCATACTTTAATCTTAAAGAACAACGCATAAAGCACCGGGATAAACAACAATGTTATCACTGTGCCGAACAACAATCCTCCCATAATGGAAGCTGCTAGAGAGCCGAACATCGCATCGGGAAGCAAAGGAATCATTCCTAGGATGGTGGTGAGCGAAGCCATCATCACCGGGCGAAGACGACTTTGTGAGCTATCTATCAAGGCGGTGATAGGTTCTACTCCCTGACTGAGCTGAAGGGTGATTTCATCCATCAGCACGATACCATTCTTGATGAGCATCCCCATCAAGCCGAGGGTTCCCACGATGGCCACAAAATTGAACACCTTATCCGTGAGAAGCATCACCAGTACCACACCCACAATGACGAAAGGCAAGCAACAAAAGATAATCATCGGCTTGCGGTAGTCCTTGAAGAGCATAATCAAGATGGCAATCATTAATACAATAGCGAGTGGGAAGTTCTGGAAAAGATACTTCATGCTCTGCGTACTGGCCTTATGTTCACCTTGCCATTGTAGGCTATATCCTTCGGGCAGTTCGATGGCTTCAATGCGAGAAGCGATGGCTTGACGAGCCTTCTCGGTCTCGATGCCGGGGACGGGCGAACATTGCACCCGTTGGCTTCGTTGACCATTGTATCTTGGCACTACGGACGGTTCCCAGCGAACGTCTATTTTCTTACTGACTTGTTGAAGCGGAGTACTTCCCATCAGAGTTTCCACGATTTCAGTCTTGTCGAGGTTGCCCGACTTCAGCTTCACCAAAAACTCCTTGTCCATCAGTCCGTTGAGTGATGGGAGTTGCGAGAAGATTTGGGCATTGTTTAAATCTTCTATCGGTTCTCCTCTCTCGTTCACGCTCTTCAAGTAGATATTATCTTTGTGAATGCCCTGATAAAACGTACCAATGGGGATGCCTCCCGTGGCGGTGAGCAAGGAAATGCTCACATCGTTTCGGCTCAGGCCGAGGGCACGGGCAGCAGGTTGGTCATATTCCACGGTGAGTACGGGCACATCGGGATTCCAGTCGGTAGTGATGAGGCATACTTCCGGGGTCTGTTCCATAATAATTCGTGCACTGTCTGCCAAGCGATGCAAGACTGCCGGATCGGGACCGATAAACTGAGCTTCGATGGGGTATTTCTTGTACATCAGATTATAGCGTTTCAGCTTCACGTAGGCATTGGGATAATGCGTGGTGAGGTATTGTTGGATACCATCCATCTTTTCTTCCAAGGCCTCGGGAGAAGTGAAATCGATAATGAGTTCACCATACGCCAAAGACGGGTTAGCGATGCTTCGCACAAGGTTGTAGCGTCCGGGTGTACCACCGATGGAGGCGGTGACATGGGTTACTTCCTTGTGGGTCTTCAGATAGGCTTCTATCTCTTGCAAGTCCTTTGCTACTTTCTGGGAATCCGTTCCTTCGGGGAGCTTGTATTCCATATAGAGCTGGTCGTACACCATGTCAGGAAAGAAACCTTGCTTCATGAAAGTGTAACCGATACCGGAAAGGATGAGTAGGGCGACCATGGCTATCACGGTACTCCAGCGATGAGTCAAACCGTATCGTAGTACGATGCGTAAAATGGCATAAATCTTTCCTTGATACACACGTTTACCGTTTTCACTCTTTTCTACTTTCGGAAACAAACGCCGGTTTGCCATTAGCGGAACATGCACCAAAGCCAATACCCAACTGAGCAACAACGATACCGCCAACACTATAAACAAATCCCTTGTATAAACCCCTGCCGTATCAGGCGACAGGAAGATAGGCAGGAAGGCGATGATGGCAATCAGTGTGGCACCGAGCAGAGGCATGGCCGTCTGTTTTCCAATGGCGGTCATTGCTTCCATACGAGGTTTACCAGCTTTCAAATCTACCAATATGCCGTCGATAATCACGATGGCATTATCTACAAGCATCCCCATAGCGAGAATGAATGTACCTAGCGACACTCGTTGAAGCGTACCGTCTAGATAGTGTAAGAAGAAGAATGACCCAAGTACGGTGATGATGAGGCTATAGCCGATGATAAGACCGCTCTTGAAACCCATTGTCAGCATCAGAATTACGATGACAATAAGGACCGACTCTACCAAGTTTATACCAAAGGTGCCGAGCGAATCTGCTACGCGTTCGGGTTGGTTGAAGACTTTATGGATTTCCACACCGGCAGGGAAGCGGATATCCTGCAAATGTTTCATGGTGCGTTCTACTTCGGCTCCCACCTTGATGATGTCGCTCTCGCCAGAGGCGGCAATCAAGATACCGATGGCACGGGTTCCGTCGAAGAAAAGTTCGTTGCGGATAGGCTTTTCGTAGCCCTTTTCGATGTGGGCAATGTCACGTAGGCGGAGTTGGTCATCATCGTGCCCTTGGATGAGCATATCACCGATGTCTTTCACTGTTTTGAACTTGTCGTTCACGGTTACGCGGATACGGTTGTCTCCGTTCTCGAAGTAGCCGGTATAGGTGGTTTGGTTCTGTCCGTTCAGGGTCGCAAGAACTTCCATTGGCTTCACACCAAGGTTCGCCATCCGGTCTTGCAGTAGGGAGATGTTGATGCACTCGGAACGCTTGCCGTAGAGGTCCACTCTATCCACTCCCTCCAAGTCGTTCACCTCACGCTTCACCAATTCGGCATAGTCGGCCAGCTCTCGGTCGTCCATTCCATCGCCAGTCAAGGCATAGAACATCCCGAACACATTGCCGAAATCGTCCTTCACCATCGGTGGACTGACACCTTGTGGAAGCGAAGCCTGTGCATCACTCACCTTACGTCGAAGCATGTCCCAACTCTGTTCCAACTGTGCTTGATTGACGGTACTGAGCAGTTCGACCTGTATCAGCGAGAGATCGTTGAACGAGTAGCTTTCGATATTGTCGATGTTCCCCATCGTGCGGATGTTCTTTTCTAATACATCGGTTACTTCCAACTCCACTTGATGTGCCGATGCACCGGGATAAGTAGTGACTACCATTGCTAGTTTTACCTTTACTTCAGGATCTTCCAACTTACTCATTTGCCATGCCGAGAGTACACCGCCTACCACGAGGACGGCGATGAGGAAATATATTAGGTTCCGGTTGCGGAACGCCCATTGGCTGATGTCCATATTCATAATTGCGTTGTTTTTTTTACATCAATCCACCTACATTCGTTTCTGATACTGGAGGCATCGGCTTCACCTTCTCTCCGTTTCGGATGCTATGAACACCTGCCGTCACAACTATATTACCCGGCTTCAAGGAAGGCGAGGCAATGATGCTATGCCCGTCGCCTGTCAAGCGAAGGATGCTGACTTCCTCGCTTTGCACAGTGCCCGTTTCAGGATGATAGACAAAGACGCATGAACGTCCGTTCTCCTGCAATAAAGCGTTGCTCGAGACCATGAGTTCATTGCTCTCTCCGTCATTTAATAGGATACTGACCATGGTATTCATTCCAGCTGATGGCACGGGAAGTCCTTCGGTTTCCAATCTCAGACGCATTGTGTAGAGTTGGTTCGAATTGGCTTTGTGTGTGATGCCTATCAGCTTGAGTGGATAGACCTTTCCCGGATAGATATCGAAGGTACATTGATAATTACCGAATTGTTCACGTCGGATGTATTCGGCAGCCGGGAGGTTGATTTCCACTTCGGGAGTGCCTTGTCCTACCAACTGAAGCACAGGCATACCGGCTCCTACCGTTTCGTGCGATTCAAACAAATGTTTCTGTACAAATCCGCAGAATGGGGCATAAAGCTTAGTATAGGAAAGTTCGTCTTTGTGATGTTCATAGAGGGCAGTGATTTGTTTCAAACCATACACAGCTTTGTCGTAGGCGACGGGGGTAGTGCCGCCATCGTTGTAGAGAGCGATGACACGTTCGGCTTCGCTCTTTACTTGCTTGTATTGGGCTTCGGTAGCATCAAGTTGAATCTGATAATCCGTTGGATCAAGTTCGGCCAGAAGCTGACCGGTTTTCACAGCTTGTCCATCTTGTACATAAATCTTGCGGATAGTGCCGCTTACTCGGAATGCCAGACTGACATCTTCGGCAGCTTTTACCTTACCGGGATATTGCAGAAGCGTTTGACTACCTTCCGTGCGAACGGTATCCGTCTTGACTGTCTTTATTTTATTTTTATCTTTCGTTTGTTCACCACACGAAGTGATGATACCGCTTGTCAGGAGAGCAACTATCAGGAATGGGAGTGTTTTCATACCTTAATATTTATTCTTTAATTTACTTAACGCAAAAATACCAACTATGTTTGTCCCATAAAAGGTCTATTTGCAAATTAAATTGTTCTATTTGTATCTTTTCTGTTATGTCCCTAATAATTGTGTTGTTATTATGGGCACCAATCAATGAAGGATATTGGGAATAAACAAAAGAAGAAGGATGAAAATGATGATTGTTTAAATGATTATTGCAGGTGAAATATGTATCTTTGCCTATGTATTAAAAGTATTTGGGAAATGATAAAAGCAATATTCTTGGATGTAGACGGAACGATATTAAGTTTCTCTACCCACCAAATTCCAGTTTCTGCTCAAAGGGCTCTGTCACAGTTACATGATAAAGGTTATAAGATAATTATTGCAACCGGTCGCTCGGCCGGTGATTTGACAGAAATTTCGAATGTACCGTACCATGGTGTAGTAGGGTTGAATGGAGCAGAATGTACTTTACGTAACGGTGAGGTAGTAGCACGTCATTCTATTCCAATCGACTTGTTCCGAAAGTCATTGGAGTTGTCAAAAGAATATGATTTTGCTGTAGCAGTGGAAGGAGAGGATGGTATTTATGTGGATAAATTAACTCCAAGAGTGGTTGAAATGTCTCGTATGGTGGATCATCCTTTGCCGCAGGTTAGGAATCTGAATGAGGTATTTAAAGAAGGAATCAGTTCGCAACTTTGTTTCTTTTTCGATAAAGAAATCGAACAGAAAGTAATGGTTCAGTTGTCTGGACTAACCGCTACTCGATGGTGTGATGTTTTTGCAGACATCAATGTAGCTGGAGTTGATAAGGCAGTTGGTATCCGTTCGTTTGCCGATTACTTAGGTATCGAACTTTCTGAAACAATGGCGTTGGGTGATGGAGGAAATGATATTCCGATGCTTCGGGCTGCAGGAATCGGTGTAGCGATGGGGAATGCATCGGATGAAGTGAAAAGTTATGCCGATTATGTGACCGACCATATTGATAATGATGGACTATGTAAAGTCTTTAAGCATTTTGGATTGATTTAGCAATATTTGCAATATGTTTTGATGATTAAGATTCGGCGGATATTTCGACATAGTTCCCTTCTGGGTCAAGTACGGCAAACTCATAGTACCCATCGCCTGTGTGGCGTAGCTCGCTGGCTATGATATATCCGTCGTCTTCAAGACGTTTGCACAAGGCATCTACATCCGCTTCCGTTCCGGCGATGATGTCGAAATGTGCGATACCTTTCACGAATCCTCTCCGTTGAGGTTCATCGGCAATGTCCGTGCGGGTCATCAGTTCGATACGTGTTCCTCCTTCTGCAAAAGTCAGGAAATAGGATTTATATCCCTTCTTCGGGTTGTGATATAGTTCGTTAGAAGTACATCCGAAATATTTCATATAAAATGCTTTCATACATTCAAGGTTGTCACACCACACGGCAAGATGATCTATTTTCATAGGATTATTGTTTTTTTATTTATTGTTTTAATGTAATGTTTTTTTAAGATAAATCATGTCTACCAATTGTACTCCGGCTTCGATGATGGGATGGTTGTAATTATCAATAAAGAAATTGGGTATTTGATGTGAATACGAAAACCCACATTTCTTATAAAAAGGAATGGTCAGTGGGCTATCGCCTGTGCCAACCAATAAGTATTGACATTTTTCTTTGTATTGTTGGCAGATGAATTTTATCATTGCTTTTCCATATCCTTGATGTTGGTGTTTTGGATGTACGGCCAAGTTTTTAATTTCGTATGTTTCTTTATCTAGACAAACTACTACACACACCGCTACTGCCAAACCATTCTTGATTCCGACAAACATCTCGCCTTTTTCAATATATTTGTCTATCATGCTTTCTTGTTCGTCAGCAATGAGCAATAAAGGGAGAAAGTTTTTCTTATTATCAGTTATGGGAATAATATTCATTATGTCTTATCATAGGATGGGTAACAAAGATAACAGTAATATTTTGTTTATCCAAAAAACTTGTTACTTTTGTTGATGATATAATAGGTTGGGATTATGAAAGATATGACTTGGAAGACTCTCTCTTCCGAATATTTGATTGAAAGGCCGTGGTTAACGGCTCGTCGTGACAAAGTTCAATTGCCTGATGGACGGATTATCGATGAATACTATGTGTTGGAATATCCCGATTGGGTGAACATCATTGCTATCGACAAGGAAGGACAGATGGTACTTGTCCGTCAATATCGTCACGGATTGCAACGCACCAGTTTTGAATTGGTGGCAGGTGTGTTGGAGAAAGGTGAAGATCCGATGACTGCTGCCAAACGGGAATTATTGGAAGAAACAGGCTATGCTGGTGGCGAATGGCACGAACTGATGCAGGTTTCCGCCAACACAAGTACGATGACCAACATCACTCATTGCTTCGTGGCTTTAGGTGTGGAGAAAGTTTCTTCCCAACACCTCGATGCTACTGAAGATTTGGAAGTCTATACTTTTACGCAAGATAAGGTAAAAGAAATGATTCGTCAAGGTGAATTCATGCAGGCCTTGATGGTGGCTCCGTTACTGCGGTATTTCTCAGAAATTTGAATTAATAGGAAAAACAAGAAATCATGAAAACAAGAACAACATCCAACCGAATTATCGACCTCCGTCCGGGTGAGATATTCGTATTCGGAAGCAATCTGCAAGGAGCTTCCGGAAGGTAAATCAAGAAGAAGAAATAATTCCTCATTCTGAATAAGAAAAGATGTTGTTTTGTAGATTCGTTTTTGTTGCTGAATTTGGCTTATTATAAAAAAAAGATTACTTTTACAAAGTTTGAGGAATTTCAGTTAGTTATCATTCTTAAAAGGAATCGTTTATGAGTAAGAAAACCTTATCGTTCGTTTTATTCTTTATGCTTTGTATCCATGCTATAGCTGTGGAGATTAAGAAAATGGATCCGCCCTTTTGGTACACAGGAATGCAAAATCGGGAAGTTCAGGTGATGTTTTATGGAGAGAATATTGGTTCTGCTACATTTTCTTTAGAAGATTATGAGGGAGTAAGAATTAAGGAAATTTGTCAATTGGAAAATCCGAATTACTTGTTGGCTTATTTGGATATATCGCCAGAAGCAAAACCTGGAATAATGCGATTCTTTTTTGAGAAAAAAGGCAAGAAGAATATTCAGACTTTCGAATTGAAAGAAAGAAATCAAAAGCCAGGAGCGATGGGATTTACTTCCAAAGATGTGCTTTATCTGATTATGCCCGATAGATTTGCTAATGGGAATCCCGATAATGATGTTTATGACGGTTATGAGGTAAATCGTGAAGGAAATGGGCGTCATGGTGGGGATATTCAAGGGATAGTAGACCATTTGGATTATATCAATCGTCTAGGAGTAACTGCTATTTGGCTGAATCCGGTGCAATATAATAAAGGTGGACATTCGCATGGTTATGCTATTTCTGATTTCTATTTGATTGATCCTCGTTTGGGTTCCAATGAAGAATATTGTAACATGATTGATACGGCTCATGAGAAAGGAATAAAGGTGGTGATGGATATGATTTTCAATCATTGCGGAAGTTCACATTGGTGGATGATGGATGTTCCGTCTTCGGATTGGTTTAATCAGAATGAACAGGCTGTGAAGATGGGAGAAAGGATGAAAAAACGACAGCAAGGAGGTATGCGTTGGAGAAGGCCTGAACCTTTGGATTTGCCTCAAACACTGGAGGAATATGAAGCATTGTCACAAGAACAAAAAGAGAAGATATTGGCTCAATTTACTCCTAACCCGAACGCATTGGTAAATACTACTCATTATAAATGGACTTTATTGGATCCTCATGCTCCTCAGACGGAAAAAGATATCCTATTGGAAGGATGGTTCTCGGCCGGTATGCCTGATTTGAATCAAAAAAACCGGCATTTGGGTAAATACTTAATTCAAAACAGTATTTGGTGGATTGAATATGCACGAATTGACGGTATTCGTATGGATACTTATCCTTATGCGGACTATGATTTGATGGTACAATGGTGTAACGAAATAGAAAGGGAATATCCAACTTTCAATATTGTAGGCGAAGGTTGGTATCCACGTAATTCGGCAGCAGGTTGGTGGCAAAGAAATTCAGGTATGAATGATAAGGATTCGGGCTTGAAGGCCGTAATGGATTTCGATTTGACATTTACCACTAAAAGGGAAATTTTAAAAGAAAGCAATACCAGTGAAGGTTCGGAAGCCGGATTGTTTAAGATATACGAATGTATTACACAGGATTTCTTGATTCCTGATCCTAATAATGTACTTGTCTTTTTGGATAACCATGACATTGCCCGTTTTATGGATGAAGGCGATCCAATTTGGAAATTTAAACAAGGTATGGCTTTTCTGCTTACAACAAGAGGTATTCCGCAGATGTATTATGGAACAGAAATTGCTATGGCTGGGACAAAGGCATTAAGAGCAGATTTCCCTGGTGGATGGAAAGAAGATAAAGCATCGGCCTTTACACCTGAAGGGCGTACGGATATGCAAAACGAATGTTGGAATTTTGCATCGAAGCTTTTGAATTGGAGAAAAACTTCCAAACCCGTAACCGAGGGTAAACTGATTCATTATACACCTGATAATCAGACGAAGTGTTATGTATATGCACGGACAGACGGGAAGAATACCGTGTTGGTTATTCTTAATGGTAGCGATACAGTTCGGCCAGTAGATATGAAACGATTTTCAGAAGTCATAGGTAAAAACACGAGAGGAAAAGATGTGATAACAGATACGATTGTAGAGCTTACATCCCCTGTGATTATGCCTGCCCGTGGGGTTTATATTCTTGAATTGAGTAATTAACCTGAAAATACATGGAACAAATTTTAGAGATTATTGGTACTCTTGTTGGCTTGATTTATCTTTGGTTGGAATATCGGGCTAGTATTGATTTATGGATAGCCAGTATCATTATGCCTGCTATTTATCTCTTTGTCTATTACGACGCTGGACTCTATGCTGACTTTGGAATTAATATCTACTATTTGGGAGCAGCGGTATATGGTTGGTTTGTTTGGAAATATGCTCCTAAACCGGAAGAACTGAAGGAACTTCCCATTACGCATATATCTAAACGGGAATGTGTACAGGCTTTCATTCTATTGATTGTGGCTCAGTTTGTTATCGCTTGGTTACTTATTAATTATACGGATAGCAATGTTCCTTGGTGGGATGCATTTACTACCGCTTTGAGTATTATCGGTATGTGGATGTTGGCTCGTAAATATTTGGAACAATGGTGGGTTTGGATGGTGGTGGATATTGTTTGTGTAGGGCTTTATATATATAAGGAATTGTATTTTACGGCCGTCCTTTATGCTCTTTATGCCATTATAGCTATCTTTGGTTGGTTGAATTGGAAAAAAATGATGAAAGATCAAGTGGTATGAAAGTGAAACAAGAGATAGATGCTGTTATTTTGGCGAATGGAGATTATCCTTCTGCTCCGATCCCTTTAATGATTTTAGAGCAAGCTCCGTATGTCGTTTGTTGTGATGGAGGAGCGAACGAATATCTTGCCAAGGGATATTTGCCTGACATCATTATAGGCGATGGAGATTCGTTAAGTGAAGAAAATCGTGTGAAATACGCTTCTTTATTGCATTACAACCCGGATCAGGAAACTAATGACCAAACGAAAGCAATGCAGTTTTTGCTTAAACAAGGTAAACGAAAGATAGCTATTGTTGGAGCTACTGGAAAGCGAGAAGATCATACCATTGGCAATATTAGTTTATTGATGGAGTATATGCGGATAGGAGCAGAGGTTCGTATGTATACGGACTATGGTATTTTTATTCCCTGTAAGGATACTCATACGTTTGCTTCCAGAGTGGGACAACAAGTATCTTTATTCAACTTTACGGCTAATGGATTGAAGGCAGAAGGTTTGGTTTATCCTATTTATGATTTTACAACCTGGTGGCAAGGTACATTGAATACTTGTTCGAAAGAATCGTTTACGATAGAGGCCAAAGGAGAATATTTATTGTTTTTGAATTACTAAGGAAATAAAAGGCGGCTCCCAATCGAGCCGCCTTTTATCTTATTGCAAGGTAATGGTTTTTGTTTGTAGTTGTTCTGAATCACTACCTACCATGATATCGAAATTGCCTTCTTGAGTACACATGGTGTTGGTTGAAGGATTCCACCATTCCAATTGTTTAGGAGTCAATTCCAATTCTACGTTAATGGTCTTACCGGCAGGAACATGCACTCGTTTGAATGCACGTAAAGCCTTGATTGGACCTTCGGCATCGCCTTGTTTCTTGATGTAGACTTGTACAATCTCATCACCGTCCATTTTTCCGCTATTGGTTATAGGTACATTGATTTTGATGGTTTCATTCACTTTGGCCGAAACTGGTAATTGCACATCACCATAAGTGAATGTGGTATAACTTAATCCATGACCAAACGGGAATAAGGGTTCTCCGGTGAAATATCGGTAAGTGCGGTTAGTCATATCGTAATTTTCAAAATCAGGCAATTGTTCTACGTTTTTGTAGAAGGTTACAGGCAAGCAACCAGATGGATTGTAATCACCAAACAACACTTCGGCTACTGCCTGTCCACCGGCTTGTCCCGGATACCAAGCTTGTAAGATGGCTTCGCAAGATTTGGTTTCTGGTTCCAGTCCAATGGCAGAACCAGAGCAGTTTACGTAAACAATCTTCTTGCCGGCTGCTTTCAGAGCATTTAACAATTGACGTTGAACGGCAGGAAGTTCAAGACTGGTACGGTCACCCTTATAGAATCCCGGAATTTCAACGCCTAGTTCTTCTCCTTCCAAACGTGGTGAGATACCACCAACGAAGATGATTACATCAGCATCCTTTACTTGAGCAACGGTCTTGGCGATATGGATATCTTCCTTGATGCCCAGGTCGAAGTTAATTTGTCCGAAGTTGTTCAGATAGCTATAAACAATCTTGATGTCGTATGATTTTCCGGCCTCTGCTTGCATGGTATAAGTACGGGTAGCACCGCCTTCGGTGTGATACATACGTGATACTCTTTCATTGTTTATGTATAATTCGGCCTTTCCGGATACGTGAAGGTTGAAAACAACTTCTCCCGATTGGGCTGGAGTAAATACACTTTCATAAGTACCCGAAAAGTCTGTTAAGTTAACACCGGGAGCAAAAACGGTAGCACCAGTAGTACACAAACTGAAAGGTGCATTTAGATGTGCAGTGGCTACGGGTTCGCCTTCGCATTCTTTATTGTTCCAATAACGGGCCGTGAAGCCGATACCGTCTTTGGACTTGCATTGGTTATAAATGCTATGGATTAGAGTTTCTTCTACCCAACTGCATCCCGGGATATAACTTACTTCATTTTTGTTCCCGGCATATTCGCGGATACCTTCCAAAATAGTCGTTGTTTTAGCGGGAGTTCCGTTATAGTTACCCCATTGCATGATAGAGTCGTTGGCATTAGGTCCCATTACCACAATCTTCTGTCCACTTTTTGCCAAAGGAAGCATATTGTTCTTGTTCTGCAGGAGGGTCATAGTTTTACGAGTCATGTCCAATGCTAATTCTGCATGTTTGGCGGAGGCTACTACAGAGTAAGGTATTTGACTCCAGGATACTTCCGACAAATCATCCATTTCTCCTAATTCGAAGCGTGCTTTCAGCAAGCGTTTGATAGAGACGTTGATGTCTTCTTCTTTGATAAGACCTTGTTTTACACCTTCAATCAAGCCTTTGTAGCTTCCTCCACATTCCAAGTCTGTACCGCTCAATACGGCCTTGGCCGATGCACTGGCTGCATCCGGATGAGTTTGATGAGCATTTTTACGATAGAAGTCATCGATGGCTCCACAGTCGGATACAACGATTCCGTCATATCCCCATTCGTTGCGAAGGATGTTAATCAGTAATTGGTCACTTCCGCAACAGGGGTCTCCTTCAAAGCGGTTGTATGCACACATTACCTCTTTTACTTTAGCTTCTTTCACCAAGGCTTCGAAAGCGGGCAAATAAGTTTCATAAAGGTCGCGTGGCTTGATATTTTCGGCATTGAAACTGTGTCGGTTTCCTTCCGGGCCGGAGTGTACGGCAAAGTGCTTGGCACAAGCGTGCATTTTGTCGTATTTTTCGTTTTCGTCCAGGCATTGTAAACCTTTTACTACTTCTACACCTAATACAGCAGTCAGATAAGGGTCTTCACCGTAGGTTTCGATACCTCTCCCCCATCGTGGGTCACGGAAGATGTTGATATTGGGTGTCCATACGGTTAAGCCTTGATAGCGTTTGTAACTTCCTTCTTGAACGGCTTTGGTGTTTTTGGCACGAGCTTCATCCGATACGGCTACGAATACTTCGTGTAGGGCTTCCGGGTCGAATGATGCAGCCATACCAATAGGCATAGGGAACACTGTGCCTAATCCGCTACGGGCAATTCCGTGCAGGGCTTCGTTCCACCAATTGTATTCTTTGATGCCTAGTCTTTCAATTGGAGTTGAGGCATCCATCATCAAGGATACTTTTTCTTCGAGGGTTAGTTCTTTGAGTAATGCTTCGGCTCGTTCTTCGGGAGATAGCCCTGTGTTTTTATAAGCCGGCTGGTTGCTACAGGAGGTTAGGGCTGCTATAGCCGTGAATAATAAAATATGGAAATGTTTCTTCATAAATTTAGGTGGGTTTAAATAAAAACTAGGCTGCCAGTTCTTTTTCAAGAATTAGTAGCCTAGTTGTATGAAGTTAAGATTTATTTGTTGTAATCTGCCCAATCAGTCAGACGCATGTCACCTTTCTTTAATAAGGTATCATGCATACCGAGTGCAGCTGCTACGCAATGTGAGGTTTGTCCCTTGGCCGACATCTTCACATAATCCCAAAGAAGGTTCTTGTAATCAGGATGAGCACAGTTTTCGATGATGGTTTGTGCACGTTCGGCCGGACTCTTTCCGCGGAGATCGGCAATACCTTGTTCGGTGATGATGACGTTCACATCGTGTTCGGTATGGTCGTGGTGCGAAACCATCGGTACGATGGCACTAATCTTGCCTTCCTTGGCCACTGATGGGCATGAGAAGATGGAGATGTAGGCATTGCGTGTAAAGTCGCCCGAACCACCGATACCGTTCATCATCTTGGTGCCGGTAATGTGGGTGGAGTTTACATTACCATAAATATCTGCTTCGATGGCGGTATTCATGGAGATGACGCCCAATCGGCGGACAATTTCCGGATTGTTGGAGATTTCTGACGGACGGAGCACTAACTTGTCCTTGAAGAATTCGAAGTCATCGTAGATGCCTTGCAGACAATCGTTGGTAACGCTCAATGAGCAGGTACTACCGAACTTCACACGTCCGGCACGGATAAGGTCTACTACGGCTTCTTGCAATACTTCGGTATACATTTCGAATGCCGGTACATTCTTGTCGCGTCCTAAGGCTCCGAGTACGGCATTGGCAATGTTTCCTACACCGCTTTGCAAGGGCAAGAAAGTAGACGGGATGATGCCTCGCTTCATGTCTGCCAAGAGGAAGTCGGCTACGTTTTGGCCAATCTTGTCGGTGATGGGGTCGGGGGCGGTGAAACCGCGTGCTTCGTCAACCAAGTTGACTTCTACGACGCCGATAATCTTGTTGGGGTCCACTTGCAAATAAGGTGTACCGATGCGGTCGCTAGGCTTGTAAATAGGAATTTCACGACGGTAAGGAGGGTCTAATGGTTCGTACACGTCGTGTAAACCAATGCATTGGTTGCCACGGTGGGCGGCATTGAGTTCGATGATAATCTTGTCGGCCAAACGAGCGATGGTTGGCGAGATACCTGCACCGGCGGTCAGATAAATCTTACCATCCGGAGTTACATCGCAAGCTTCGATGATGGCTACATCTACTTTCCCCATGAATCCGTAACGCACTTCTTGTGCCATTTGCGAGAGGTGGATGTCGTTGTAGGCTATTTCACCGTTGTTTACAGACTTGCGGAAATCACCGTTGGTGGTATAAGGGGCACGATAACGGATGGCCTTTGCTCGTGTCAAGGCACCGTCGGTGGCATCGCCGGTAGAGGCACCGGTGAAGATACCGATTTGGAAAGGACGACCTGCCGCATGTTCGGCTTCGGCTATTTTCGCAATTTCAGGAGTCACCGCCTTGGGTGAACCTGCCGGTGTAAAACCACTCAATCCAATGTTATATCCATGCTTGATATAGCTGGCAGCTTCGGCTGCCGAAATAATGTTAAATCCCATGATGTGTATGTTTTTCTTGTTGTTAATATTTTCGGTTAAATATTTCTGAATAGATAAATGCCCGTCGGGCTTCTTCACGATTACTTAAGCGTATTTTCTCTTTCTTTGGAGGGGGTGGAGAGGCCATGGGAGCAGGACGGGAAGAAGTGGCCGGAGAAGGATTCTTCTTTCTGTAAGCCGCTTTCTTCATAGGCTTGGCGACAGGCTCTGCCTCAGCCAGTTCGGGGAAGACTTCTTCCAGTATTTCTCCCGTAGGAAAAGGAGATGTTTTCGGTTTCTTCTTGGCCTTTATATTTTGTTGGACAACCATGATTACCATAGCTCCCACAAAGATTAATATTTGAATGTATTCTTCCATTTCTTCTTTTATTAAGGTAAGAACGGTCAAAGTTATAAATTTATTTTTTAAATCCTTCATTAAATCATGCAAAAACATCTTCGTATCTTCATCAAAACGCCTTCACGAATTTAAAAAATGTCTTCACGTTTCAGAAAAAGGACGGGAATTATTATTTTTGCACCCGTATTAATGAATGAACCTATGACAAAAGAAACAAAGGGAGCTGACTTTAAATCAGCAACCGACCAAAAGAAACTCTTTATCGAGACGTACGGTTGCCAAATGAATGTGGCCGATAGTGAAGTAGTGGCTTCCATCATGCAGATGGCGGGCTATAGTGTGTGCGATTCGCTCGACGAGGCCGATGCGGTGTTCATGAACACTTGCTCCATTCGCGACAATGCTGAACAGAAAATCCTCAATCGCCTGGAGTTCTTCCATGCGATGAATAGCAAGCGGTGCAAGAAGAACCAGCTCATCGTGGGCGTTCTCGGTTGTATGGCCGAACGTGCCAAGCAGGACTTGATTGACAATCATCACGTGGACCTCGTGGTAGGACCGGATGCTTATCTTTCTCTTCCTGAGCTGATTGCATCGGTAGAAGCCGGCGAAAAAGCCATCAATGTAGAGCTTTCTACCACAGAGACTTATCGCGATGTGATTCCTTCCCGCATTTGTGGCAATCACATTTCGGGCTTTGTGAGCATCATGCGTGGTTGTAACAATTTCTGCCATTATTGCATCGTTCCTTATACCCGTGGACGTGAGCGAAGCCGTGATGTGGAAAGCATCCTCAACGAAGTGCTCGATCTTTCTGCCAAGGGTTACAAGGAAGTGACATTGCTTGGTCAAAATGTGAACTCCTATCGCTTCGAGAAAGATGGTGAAACCATCAACTTCCCTACCCTCCTCCGCCTCGTGGCCGAAGCCGTTCCTCACATGCGTGTCCGCTTCACCACTTCGCATCCGAAGGATATGAGCGATGAAACGCTTCAAGTAATTGCCGATGTGCCGAACGTGTGCAAACATATCCACTTGCCGGTACAGAGCGGTAGCTCCCGCATCTTGAAGCTGATGAATCGTAAATATACCCGCGAATGGTATCTGGAACGTGTAGCAGCTATCCGTCGCATCATCCCCGATTGCGGATTGAGCACCGACATCTTCTCCGGTTATCACTCTGAAACGGAAGAAGACCATCAGGAATCCCTTTCGTTGATGCGTGAATGTGGCTACGATTCAGCCTTCATGTTCAAGTATTCTGAACGCCCGGGCACTTACGCATCGAAGCATTTGCCGGATGACATTTCGGAAGAAATCAAGATTCGTCGATTGAACGAAATCATTGAACTTCAAAACCAACTCTCGGCCGAAAGCAATGCCAAGGACGTGGGCAAGGTATTCGAAGTATTGGTGGAAGGTGTATCGAAGCGTTCGAAAGAGCAGCTCTTCGGTCGTACTCAACAGAACAAGGTCGTGGTATTCAACCGAGGCACCCACCGCATCGGCGATTTCGTGAATGTCCGTGTAACCGCTTCCAGTTCAGCTACTTTGATTGGTGAAGAAGTTTTTGAATAATATCTCGTCGTGTCATTCTGAGCAACGCGAAGAATCTGAATACATAAACTAACGGCTTTCAGATTCTTCACTTCGTTCAGAATGACACATTCCCTATATTTATGAGTAAAAAGGAAATCTACAAAAATAAAAACATTGAGTTTTTAAAGGAGCTTTCTATCCAAGAGGGAATAAATTCTCTTCCTTGCGGCATTTATTATAAGGTATTGCAGACAGGAGAAGGCAAGTCCTCTCCTACTCCAAGAAGCATCGTGAGTGTCCACTATCGCGGCACCTTGATAGACGGCAAGGAATTTGACAATTCCTACAAGCGTAATTGTCCCGAAGCTTTCCGCCTTTGCGATGTCATCGATGGTTGGCAAATCGCTCTCCAACAGATGCATGTGGGCGACAAATGGGTGATTTATATTCCGTTTGAAATGGGTTATGGCTCGAAAGCGAACGGCCCAATCCCCGCCTACTCCACCCTTATTTTCGAGGTGGAGTTATTGGGAATCGGCTGATTATTTCACCATAAACTTATACTTACCTGACCCTACGGTAAACTTGGCATAGCCATTTTCATAACCACTTGGGGTCAGGTTATTTTCATTTTTCACGTTATCCATACCCGATGCCGGCACAAGTATCTCAGCACTTGTATTCACCGGAATTTCCACTTCGAGTGTCTTCAGGACGTCTTCTTCGGCTGTCCAACCGGCAGCTACTTTCCCGTAAGGAGTCATTGTAGAGGCGTTCATGTGGTTAAAGCCACCCCCTGTATGCGGCTGAACAACAATCTTCTTATAACCGGGAGCGGCCTCCTTGATACCTACGGCACTTCGATACAACCAATCGCCGATAGCTCCATACGAGTAGTGGTTGAAAGAGTTCATGCCTTCCAGAATTAAGCCATCCGGCTGAATGCTGTTCCAACGCTCCCAAATGGTGGTTGCACCCTTTCTTACGGAGTAAATCCAGCTTGGACAGGTTTCTTGCAACAAGAGCTTGTAAGCCACATCGCTTTTGCCATACTTCGTCAAGACATGACAGATGTAAGAAGTACCCAAGAAGCCCGTGGTGATGTGATTGTCATAACGCTCGATGTTTCTCACCAATCGCTCTACGGCTTGCTCTCTCAGATGCTCAGGAAGCATGTCAAAATGCAAGGCCAGGACGTATGCCGTCTGGGTATCCGAACTAATCAAACCATTCGGAGTGACATATTCATCCATATAAGCTTTTCTTACTTTAGAAGCCACTTCCGTATAATAATCCGCTTCGTCTTGCTTGCCCAAGAGCTTGGCCGTACGGCTTACGATGTCCGTCGAATGGGCAAAGAAGCATTGGGCCACCAAATGGCTGCTTGTCACCGCGGAGCGTCCTCCCGGGTCGTTGCTCAACGAATAGAAAAGCCAGTCGCCGTAGTGGTCGCCGTTGTTCCACAAATAGCCTCTGTCCTTGCTTCGGCTCACCATGTAGTCCACCCAACCTTTCATGCTGTCGTATTGTTGTTCAAGCACGCTGATGTTTCCGAAAGCCATGTAATGATTCCAAGGAACGATGGTGGCCGCATCTGCCCAACCGGTAGCTGCCGTACGATAATCGCCATGATAGGAGTCGGGAATGACTCTCGGCACTCTACCATCAGTTCGCTGGTCAGCTCTCAAGTCTGCCAACCATTTATTGAAGAAATTGTCTACCCTGCCCAAGAACGAAGCCGTGCGGAAGAATACTTGTGCATCGCCCGTCCATCCCAAACGCTCGTCACGTTGCGGGCAATCTGTCGGCACATCTACGAAGTTGTCCCAAAATCCCCATTCGATGTTGTGCTGAAGCTGGTTGATGACCGGATTCGAAGAGCTGAACTCCCCGATTCTATCAAAACCCGAGCAGACAGGTACGGCTTCGAAATCCTCCAGACGGAGGTCACCTTCCAAACCTTCCACACGGATGTATCGGAAGCCATAGAAGGTATGGCGAGGCTCGAAACGCTCCTCTCCTTCTCCGTTGAGAATGAACAAGCTGGTAGTCTTGGCGGAACGCATGTTCGTGGTATAGAAATTACCGTCCTTATCCAACACTTCGGCATGGGTAATACGTACTTGGTCGCCCTTCTTCCCCGAAAGCTTCACACGCTCCCATCCTACGATATTCTGTCCGAAGTCGATGACCTTCTCTCCTTTCGGCGTAACGATGATTTCCTTCGCAGGAATCGCCTGATACGCCTTTACCGGTTCGCTGACCGTTGCTATTAGGTGGTTCTTCGGCATATCCATCACCTTGGCCTTCCGGCTCCATACCGATTGAGGCTGGATGTTTGCCCAAGACGCATCCATCAGGCGTGCATCAATGGTTTCACCATCATAGATATTGGCAAAAGTGATGCCACCAGTCTTGGAGGTTTCTTCCTCTGCCGGTACACAACATTCCCATTCGCCGTCCGTGAGGATGCAAGCCTTCGTGCCGTCCGCATATTCAATGTTGATTTGCATCAGCAAGGACACATCCTTTCCATACTTGTATCTGTTCTTCGGGTCACCCGTATTCATGCCACCACTATACCAACCCGGAGAAACGGTTGCCGCAATCATGTTCTTCCCTTTCTGAAGCAAGGAAGTCACATCGTAGGCCTGGTATTGAAGACGTTTAAGGTAGGTTGTCCATCCCGGAGTGAGTTCGTAATCCCCTACCCGCTTGCCATTGATGAACGCTTCATAAATGCCGTGCGAAGTGATGTATGCCGTTGCTTTCCGGATGTTTCCCGAAAGGTTTTCAGTCTTACGGAAATAAGTTGGAACCGGAGTTCCTGAGGCTGTTATCCATTGAGCTTTCCAATCGCCGGTACGGATGCCCGTCTGCCATTTCGAAGTGACTTTCTTCGAAGTGCTTCCATGGTTATCCCATACCTGCACGGTCCAAGTGTATTCCGTATCAGGAGTGAGTGTGCCTTCGTAGGCCACGGCAATGGAATTGTCTGACTTCACCTTGCCCGAATCCCAAAGCTTCTTGCCTTGCGAGCTTACCACCACTTGATAAGCCTCCTGAAAGGTCTCGTTCTTGTCGGAAGTAAGAATCCAACTGAATACGGTCTTACCATCGGGGTCTGTTCCTAACGGACAGTCAAGACCATTGACACGCATGTCGGTGATTCGGATTTTCGCCATACTGAGTGCCGGGAGCCAAAGCAATCCGATGAGGATAAGAAGATAATGTCTGTTTTTCATGATTATTCGGTTTTTTGCAAATTTAGTGAAAAAGAGGATGCTTTGTATTCTCCAAAAAACAATTCTTGAATCTTATATAAACAAAAACTTTTCCTTGCAGAAGAATTCCATAAAAGAACTGCTTCAAAAAGTTAATCATAAGTTATGATTCTGCGATTATAACTTATGTTTGCTCAATCATAAGTTGTGATTATACAATTATAAGTTATGATTAGCTTTTTCTTCTGCTTCCTTCATCGTTTCCTTGCGGTTTTCGCGATGAATTCTTCCCGATGTATTCCTTTTCTTTCTTCACAAGACAAGTTTATATTTCTTGGTATGTATTCTTGCATATATAGTCAAGGGTTGAGCTGTTTTTGAGTATACTTGCTTCAATAACGAAAACGTTTTTTTATTCGATATAACAAAAGGGCTTGGACGCATCCGTCCAAGCCCTTTTGTTATATCTTTCGATAAAATGATTACTTCTGTGCCGGCATTACAATCCACATGATGAGGTAAGCCAAAAGGCCGAAACCACCTAACAATACACAAAGCAACCAAACAACACGGACAATAGTAGCATCCAAGCCAAGGAATTCGGCCAAGCCACCACATACGCCTGCAATCTTCTTGTTTGCAGAACGAACTAATTTCTTATCAGCCATTTTACTTCAATTTTAGAATTTTGATGCAAATTTAAAGAAAATACACACCGCACCGTTATTTATACTCTTAAAAGTCCTTAAAGAAACACCATTAATAACCAATTTATTTGTTATTTTGCAACAAATTAGGGTTTAGTGTGGACATACTCAAGATAAATACATGCCCGTTGTGCGGCGGACATCAATTGGAACATGCTTTGACTTGTACGGATTATTATGCTTCGGGCGAAAAGTTCGAGGTGATTCGTTGTGTGCATTGTGGCTTCTTGATGACGCAGGGAGTGCCCGTGGAAGCGAAAATCGGAAAGTATTATGAAACGCCTGATTATATCTCGCACAGTGATACGCAGAAGGGATTGATGAATCGGGTTTATCATTGGGTACGTCGATACATGCTGGCACGTAAGGCTTCGTTGGTGGAGCACGCTTCGAAGATGAAGGAAGGCCGTTTGCTGGATTACGGTACGGGGACAGGTTATTTCCCGCATACGATGAGACAAAAAGGTTGGGACGCGAAGGCGATTGAAAAAAACGCGAAGGCTCGTGACTTTGCCCGCGAACGCTTCGGCCTGGAAGTGGAATCGGAGGAAGCTTTGAAGACCTATCCGGACGCCTCGTTCGAGGTCATCACGCTTTGGCATGTGATGGAGCATTTGGAGCATCTGAACGAAATATGGCAGACGCTTGCCCGATTGCTCAAGGAAAAGGGAGTGCTGGTGGTAGCCGTGCCCAATCCTTCGTCGTGGGATGCGGAGAAGTATCGGGAAGGATGGGCAGCTTATGATGTGCCTCGCCATTTGTGGCATTTCAGCCCTTCGGTGATGCAGCAATTT
Organism: Bacteroides sp.; assembly: GCA_015060735.1. Lineage (GTDB taxonomy): Bacteria > Bacteroidota > Bacteroidia > Bacteroidales > Bacteroidaceae > Phocaeicola. The sequence continues at coordinate 16,236 of SUXX01000009.1, read as the reverse complement.
GGAGCCAAACATGGATTTGTGCTGGAAGCGGAGTATCCGATGCCTTTCGATGCCTTTTATGTGTCCATGTTGAGCGAGAAATATAAAGGTGCCCGTTTTTCATTCCTCAAAGGGATGTGGACAGGGATGGTGGCCTGGTGTCATGCCTTGGGCAAGAAGGAGCGTAGCAGCTCCATGATTTATGTATTCAGAAAGAAATGATTATGGGAAAAAGACCGAATTCGTTTTTCAATATGCAGTTCATAACTTCCAGCATCAGTACGATGTTGGTGCTCCTGTTGTTGGGCATGGTGGTGTTTTTCGTGCTCTCGGCCAACAACCTTTCCATGTATGTACGCGAAAACATTGGCCTGACTGTCCTGGTGAGCGATGACATGAAGCAGCCCGAAGCCTTGAAGTTCCAACGTCAGTTGAATGAGAAGATATATGTGAAGGAATCAGAATACATCTCGAAAGAACAGGCTTTGAAGGAACAGACAGAAGCCATGGGCACTGACCCGGCCGAGTTCTTGGGTTACAATCCTTTCACTGCTTCTATCGAGATCAAGCTTAAAGCGGAATATGCCAATTCGGACAGCATCGCCTGGATAGAGAAAGAAATCAGGGCGAACAAGCAGGTGATGGAAGTGAACTATCCGCAAGACTTGTTGGATTCGGTCAATCGCAATCTGCAGAAAGTCAGCCTATTCCTCTTGGGATTGGCCGGTTTGTTGACTTTGATATCGTTTGCGTTGATAAATAATACCATTCGCTTGGCCATCTATGCCAAACGGTTCTTGATTCATACTATGAAGTTGGTGGGTGCAAGTTGGGGTTTCATCCGGAAGCCTTTCTTGATACGAAACCTTTGGATTGGTGTTTTGGCCGCGGCCATGGCCGATGCGGTACTGATGACCTTGGCCTACATGCTGGTGAAGTACGAGCCTCAGCTAGTGGAAATCATTACGACCCGGACGATGCTGATTGTGATGTTGTCGGTATTGGCCTTCGGTGTGCTGATAACATGGTTGTGTGCCTATATTTCGATTAATAAGTATTTACGGATGAAAGCGAGTACGCTTTATTATATTTAAGGAAATGGATAAACAGAAATTTGCTTTTGACAAGACCAACTTCCTGTTGTTGGCAGTTGGTATGGCGGTGATTATCATCGGCTTTCTGCTGATGGCCGGCCCGGGTTCGACAGAAGGTTACTTTGAACCCGACATCTTTAGTGTACGCCGCATCAAGGTGGCCCCGGTGGTATGCCTTTCGGGCTTTGTGTTCATGATATATGGTATTCTCCATAAATCCAAAAACAAGTAAGAAGCATGGAATGGTATGAGGCTTTAATCTTGGGATTGGTGCAAGGACTGACCGAGTATCTACCGGTGAGCAGTAGCGGACACTTGACCATCGGCTCGGCTCTGTTTGGTATAGAAGGTGAAGAGAATCTGGCATTTACGGTGGCGGTACATGTGGCTACGGTATGCAGCACACTGGTTATCCTTTGGAAAGAAATCGACTGGATTCTGAAGGGATTGTTCAAATTCCAAATGAATCCGGAAACAAAATATGCATTGAATATCCTGGTTTCGATGATTCCTATCGGTATTGTAGGTGTATTCTTCAAGGACGAGGTAGAAGCTATTTTCGGATCGGGCCTGTTCATTGTGGGATGCATGTTGCTTTTGACGGCCACTTTGCTGGCTTTTTCCTATTATGCCAAGCCACGCATTAAGGAGAACATTAGCATGAGGGATGCCTTCATTATTGGTTTAGCTCAGGCGTGTGCCGTGATGCCAGGTTTGTCACGCTCGGGAAGCACGATTGCTACCGGCCTTTTATTGGGTGACAAGAAAGAAAAACTGGCCCAATTCTCGTTCCTGATGGTGATTCCGCCCATCTTGGGAGAGGCGTTGCTGGATGTCATCAAAGGCTTGAAGGGTGAAGAAGTGATGGGAGACATTTCGATGTTGTCGTTGACGGTAGGCTTTATGGCTGCCTTTGTTTCGGGTTGTTTGGCTTGTAAGTGGATGATTGACATCGTAAAGAAAGGTAAGTTGATTTATTTTGCTATCTATTGTGCCCTTGTAGGAAGCATTACGATAGCTTGCTCGTTGATGTAACCGATGAATTTTAAGGAAGGAGAAGTATTGTGCTTTGACAAACCGCTCACGTGGACTTCGTTTGCGGTAGTCAATAAGATAAGATATCATCTTTGTCGGAAGATGGGGGTGAAGAAGTTGAAGGTGGGCCATGCAGGGACACTCGACCCGTTGGCTACCGGAGTGATGATTATTTGTACGGGAAAAGCCACCAAGCGTATCGAAGAGTTTCAGTATCACACCAAGGAATATGTAGCGACCTTGATGTTGGGTGCAACCACCCCTTCGTATGACTTGGAAAAGGAAATTGATGCTACATATCCTACCGAACACATCACTCGTGAATTGGTAGAAGAAACCTTGAAACAATTCATTGGAAGCATCGAACAGATACCGCCTGCCTTCTCGGCTTGTATGGTAGACGGAAAGCGGGCTTATGACTTGGCTCGGAAAGGAGAAGAAGTCAACTTGAAGCCGAAGACATTGGTTATCGACGAAATTGAGTTGCTGGAGTGTGAATTGCCCGTTATTAAGATTCGGGTAGTTTGTAGCAAGGGAACTTACATCCGTGCCTTGGCACGCGATATCGGCGAGGCTTTGAACAGCGGGGCTCATCTGATTGGGCTGGTGAGAACCCGAGTAGGAGAGGTGAAGCTGGAGGATTGCATGCAAGTGGAAGGCTTTGCCGACTGGTTGGAAAAACAAGAAATAGAAACTATAAACGAATAAGGAGAGTCAACATGAAACTTTCACAATTTAAGTTCAAGTTGCCGGAGGAAAAGATTGCTTTGCATCCGGCCAAGTACAGAGACGAATCGCGTCTGATGGTCGTTCACAAGTCGACGGGAGAAATCGAACACAAAATGTTCAAGGACGTACTCAACTATTTTGATGACAAGGATGTCTTCATTTTTAATGATACAAAGGTGTTTCCGGCACGTTTGTACGGAAACAAGGAAAAGACCGGTGCCCGTATTGAAGTGTTCTTGTTGCGTGAGTTGAATGAAGAGTTTCGATTGTGGGACGTGTTGGTCGATCCGGCTCGTAAAATCCGTATCGGTAACAAATTATATTTTGGCGAAGACGATTCGATGGTGGCCGAAGTAATTGACAATACCACCTCGCGTGGTCGTACACTCCGTTTTCTTTACGATGGTCCTCACGATGAGTTCAAGGCTGCCCTTTATGCCTTAGGCGAACCACCGTTGCCTAATTTCATCAATCGTCCTGTGGAAGAAGAAGATGCAGAGCGTTTCCAAACCATCTTTGCCAAGAACGAAGGAGCAGTAACGGCTCCTACTGCCGGCCTTCACTTCAGTCGCGAATTGATGAAGCGTATGGAAATCAAGGGAATTGACTTTGCTTTCATCACCATGCATGCCGGTTTGGGTAATTTCCGCGAAATCGATGTGGAAGATTTGACCAAACACAAGATGGATTCCGAACAAATGTTTGTCGAAGCCGATGCTTGTCGAATAGTGAATGCGGCCAAGGATGCCGGAAAGAATGTCTGTGCAGTAGGAACCACTGTGATGAGAACCATTGAAACAGCTGTCGGTACGGATGGGCATCTGAAAGAATTCGAAGGCTGGACAAACAAGTTCATCTTCCCTCCTTACGATTTTTCAGTGGCCAATAGCATGATTACCAATTTCCACCTGCCGTATTCTACTCTCTTGATGTTGGTAGCGGCTTATGGTGGTTACGATTTGATCATGCAGGCTTATGATATAGCTTTGAAGGAAGATTATCGTTTTGGTACTTATGGCGATGCCATGCTGATATTGGATAAATAAAGAAACGCGGCATGCACAAGGTTTATTTGGGCTTGGGCACCAATCAGGGCGATAAGGAAGCAAACCTGAGGGCAGCCGTAGAAGAAATCGAGAAGCGGGTAGGGGAGATTACTTCCCTGTCCGCTTTTTATGATACTGAACCATGGGGATTCGCTTCGGATAACCGGTTTCTGAATGCCGTGTGTTGTGTATCTACCGGGCTTGAACCTTTTGAGTTGTTGGCCGTAACACAAAACATCGAACGAATGCTTGGTCGTCGAACGAAATCGGTTAATGGTTTTTATAGCGATCGTCCGATAGACATTGATATTTTGCTCTATGATGATTTACGTCTTTATACTCCGACATTGACCATTCCCCATCCTTTGATGACAGAGCGTGACTTTGTGATGAAGCCCCTGGAAGAAATAGCTCCGGAAGTAATTCGTACGCTTGGAGCAGATAAGAAGGGGTAAATTATTTATGAATAGGCGAATGTTCTTTGATGCGGAAGCAACTCAACCCTCCACTGGTCAAGGCTAATCCCAAAGCTATCCAAAGACATACCACCTCTCCGCCTTGATTTCCCATAAGGTGAAAAACAATGGCTACTAAGGCCGTTCCCAATGTCTGTCCAAGTACACGTGCAGTGCCTAGCATTCCGCTGGCTCCTCCACTTCGTTGGATAGGTGCTGAAGTCGTAATTGTAACATTGTTGGGTGTCTGGAATAGACCGATACCGATGCCACATATTGCCATTCGCCAAGCTAAATCCCACAGAGCAGCATGTTCGCCCAGAGTGGCGAGCATAGATAGCCCGATGGCAAAAATTCCCATACCTGCCGCACCGAGGATACCCGGATGAATCCGTTCAATCAGTCGTCCGGCCAGGGGGGCTGTCAGGGTGGTGGCAAGTGGCCAGGGAGTCATCAATAATCCTGTTTCGGCTACACTCAAGTTCAAGGCATGTTGCATGAAGAAAGGCAAGGATACCAAAGCCAACATTTGGGCGGTAAAGCAGGTAATGCTGCATCCGATAGACATGGAAAATATGGGGATGCGGAATAGATCGATCGGAAGAATGGGCATCGGTATTTGTAATTGACGACGAATGTATAGCACTCCAACGATAATAGTCACGATTCCCTGTAGAATAAGTAAGGTGGAGATGCCATCGTGTGCTATGCCTTCGATGGTATAAATCAGCAATCCGAAGAACACGGCATTCATCACTACGCTGCCTCCATCGAGTCTTTGTCGGGTTTTTGAAGGAGGGTTATGAGGCAAGAGTTTCCATCCGATAGCCAGTGCTACCAACCCCAGTGGGATGTTCATCAGGAATATCCACGACCAGTGCCCGATAGCCAGGATGGCTCCTCCCAAGGCCGGTCCCGAGGCGGCCGTCACCGCTACGATTACTGCATTGGCTGCCATCACCCTTCCCAATCGGTTGGGAGGGAAGATGATTCGCAGAAGAGCCGTATTAATGCTCATGGTACATGCTCCTCCGATGCCTTGTAACACACGTGCTGCCACCATCATTTCGAACGAGCGGCTCATGGCACAGAGAGCTGATGCAGTCACGAAAATGCTTACCCCGAAAAGAAATACTTTCTTGTAGCCGAATACATCACCGATAGCAGCAAATCCCAACAGCATCATGGTTACAATTAGCTGATAGGCATTCACAATCCAGATGCTATCCGAGGGAGATACTCCAAACTCCTTGGACAGGGTAGGCAGGGCGACATTCATGATTGTGCCGTCCAAAACCCCCATCATGATAGCTGCCAATACGGCTACTACGGCTAAGTATGGATGGGTAGTGCTCATTTTCTTTTCCTTGCTCATGAGGGACAAAGGTATGAAATTTTTTTCATTGTCATTCAAAACAATGTTAAAGAACACATAAACTGCTGTTTTGTTGAGAATATTATTGTATCTTTGCACCCGTAAAAACAGTGGAGAGATTTGAGTAGCTTGCAACCACGGAAAAAAATGCTAAAACAACATTGACTTTCTACGTCTACCTACTCTGAATTCCTATCCCCCGTTTTGGTTTTAGTTTTTTTATCATCAACTATCAATTATTAATTAAAAATGGGATACTTATTCACATCCGAATCGGTGTCTGAAGGACACCCCGACAAAGTGGCCGACCAAATATCGGACGCTGTGCTTGACAAACTGTTGGCATTCGACCCCAGTTCGAAAGTAGCTTGCGAAACGCTCGTAACCACCGGACAAGTGGTGATGGCCGGAGAAATCAAGACCGAAGCTTATGTAGACTTGCAACGCATTGCCCGCGAAGTCATCAATCGCATCGGCTATACAAAAAGCGAATACATGTTCGAAGGAAACTCGTGCGGTGTACTCAGTGCCATCCACGAACAAAGTGCCGACATCAACCGTGGCGTGGAACGCGAAGACCCGATGAATCAGGGAGCAGGCGACCAAGGCATGATGTTCGGTTATGCTACTAACGAAACAGAAAACTACATGCCGCTTTCACTCGACTTGTCGCACAAGTTGTTGATGATTTTGGCAGATATCCGTCGCGAAGGCAAGGAAATGACCTACCTCCGTCCGGACTCCAAGAGCCAGGTGACCATCGAATATGATGACAACGGCAAACCGGTACGTATCGATACCATTGTGGTTTCTACCCAACACGATGAATTCATCCTTCCTGCCGATAACACCAAGGAGGCCCAACTGAAGGCTGATGAAGAAATGTTGGCTCAAATCCGCAAGGATGTTATCGAAATCTTGATGCCTCGTGTAGTTGCCAGCATCCACAATCCGGAAGTCTTGAAGTTGTTCAACGACCAGATTATCTATCACGTGAACCCGACAGGCAAGTTCGTCATCGGTGGCCCTCACGGAGATACCGGCTTGACAGGCCGCAAGATTATCGTGGACACTTATGGTGGTAAGGGTGCTCATGGTGGTGGAGCCTTTTCAGGTAAGGACCCAAGTAAAGTGGACCGCAGTGCCGCATACGCAGCCCGTCACATCGCCAAGAACATGGTGGCTGCCGGTGTAGCCGACGAAATGCTCGTACAGGTGTCTTACGCCATCGGTGTGGCTCGTCCGGTGAGCATCTATGTAAACACTTACGGTCGTAGCAACGTGAACATGACCGATGGTGAAATTGCCAAGAAGATAGACGAACTCTTCGACCTCCGTCCGAAGGCCATCGAAGAACGTCTGAAGCTCCGTAACCCGATTTACGAAGAAACCGCTTCTTACGGTCACATGGGACGCGAACCTCGCATCGTGACCAAGACCTACGAATCCATGTATCGCGAAACCAAGACCGTAGAGGTGGAACTCTTCACTTGGGAAAAGCTTGACTATGTGGATAAGGTGAAAGAAGCATTCGGAATATAATTTTTCATACCATCCATGTGTCATCCTGAGCATTGCGAAGGATCTGAAAACATCCACTTTATGTATTCAGATTTTTCGGACAGAGTCCTCAACAACTCGTCTTCACTTCGTTCAGAATGACACATGCTATCAAATGATTATGAACACCATTAAAAATGTTTGCGTATACAGTGCTTCCAGTACCAAAATCGCTCCAAAATACTTCGAGGCAGCCACGGAATTAGGACGTATCTTGGCAGAGAAGCACATTAATGTCATCAATGGTGCCGGAAGCATCGGGCTGATGGCAGCTACCTCGAATGCAGCTTTGGAAGCTGGCGGTACCGTTACTGGCGTCATCCCCCGGTTCATGGTGGAGCAAGGATGGCATCACATCGGCCTGACACGCTTGATAGAAACTGATACCATGCACGAACGCAAACAACTGATGGCAGAAATGTCGGATGCAGTCATTGCCCTTCCCGGCGGATGTGGTACGATGGAAGAGTTACTTGAAATAATCACTTGGAAGCAATTGGGTTTATATCTTAAACCGATTGTTATTCTGAATGTGGACGGTTACTACAATCCGTTGCTGAAGATGTTGCAATGTGCCATCGATGAGTCGTTCATGAGACAGGAGCATGGCGAGATATGGCAAGTGGCCTCAACTGCCGAAGAAGCCGTGGATTTGTTGTACCGTATCCCGGTGTGGAACGAAGAAATCCGTAAATTTGCAGCGATATGAATGAAATAAGTATGGAAGGTATGATAGGAGAACCCCTGCCTTATTTATTGCGTACGGATGGAATGGTTACTTGCATTCTGTTTTGTTGTATGGTGCTGCTTTCATATGTGTTGGCAAAAGGTAATAAATATTTATATCATCAATTAAAGTCCTTTGCCACTTCACGCGAGCGTGCCAGCATGTTCGATGAAGTAACGGTGAGCGACATTCGTTATACGGCTTTGCTATTGTTCCATTCTTGTTTGTTGATAGGTTTTTGCATCTATTATTTTCTGTCGGCTACTTCTCCCGATTTGTTCTTTGTCACTTCTCATGGTTATTTGCTGGCAGGTATTGTCGGTGGTATATCTGTCTTTTTGTTACTTAAATATCTGTTGTATAGCTTTGTAAACTGGGTTTTCTTTCAGAAGGCTAGAAATTTGTTATGGGTGTCGGCCTATCTTAATGTAATCGTATGGATTGGTCTTTTCTTATTCCCGGTGATACTTTTGGTTGTTTATTTTGGCTTATCATTGCATACGGCAGCATATTTGGTGGGAGCAATAATAATTTTTGCTAAAATTGCCTTATTTTACAAATGCTTTAGCAACTTTTTCGGGAATATTCATGGCCTGGTTCATTTAATTTTGTACTTTTGTGCCCTGGAAATTTTGCCTGACCTGATTATGTGGAAGGGCATTGAAACAGTGAGTAACAATTTGATATTAAATATTTAGAGCCTTGAAGATAAAAAAAGTTCTTGTTTCTCAGCCTAAACCCGCATCAGATAAGTCTCCTTATTATGATATTGCTGAGAAATACGGTGTAAAAATAGATTTCCGTCCTTTTATCAAGGTGGAAAGTTTGCCTGCTCGAGAATTCAGACAGCAGAAAGTTTCTATTTTAGATCATACGGCTGTGATTTTTACTTCACGTCATGCAATTGACCATTTCTTTACATTGTGTGGTGAATTGCGTGTAACGATTCCGGAAACAATGAAGTATTTCTGTACTTCTGAACAGATTGCTTTATACATTCAGAAGTATGTACAGTATCGCAAGCGTAAAGTCTTTTTCGGAGCAACGGGTAAGTTTGTAGATTTGCTTCCATCTATTGTGAAGCATGGTAATGAAAAGTATTTTGTTCCGATGTCGGATGTGCATACGGATGAAATCAAGAATGCTCTGGATGCTAAGAAGATTCAACATACCGAAGCGGTTATGTATCGCACAGTGAGCAATGACTTTACTCCGGAAGAAAAGTTCGACTACGATATGTTGTTGTTCTTCAGCCCGGCCGGAATCAATTCTCTGATGAAGAATTTCCCGGGTTTTGAACAAAACGAAATTGCCATTGGCTGTTTTGGTCCTGCCACAGCAAAGGCGGTGAAAGATGCCGGCTTGCGTTTGGATTTGGAAGCACCGACAGTGGAATCTCCATCCATGACAGCTGCTTTGGATAAATTTATTGGCGAACGTAACAAGGATTGATAAAATTCTTCCCTTTATACGGAGGTTTTGTTTCTATAAAGTGTTAACTTTGTGTCTCAAAACCTCCGTATTTTTTATTGATTGAGATGGAAGACAGAAGATATACACTAAGTAAGGCCGAACGCTTATGCAGCAAAAAGCTGATTGAGCGTTTATTTGCAGGAGGAAACCATTCTTTCCCGGCTTTCCCTTTGCGAGTAGTGTATATGTGGATTACCCCCGAGGAGGGCACTGCCGATGCCTCGATTCTTGTCAGTGTGCCTAAAAAGAGATTCAAGCATGCGGTAAAGCGTAATTTGGTTAAACGGCAAGTGCGTGAAGCCTATCGTCGGAACAAATACATCTTGCTGGATGCATTGCAGACATCGACCGATCGGCGTCGGCTGGTTCTGGCATTTATCTGGCTTGACAATCAGGTACGCCCTGCGTCCGAAGTCGAACATAAGGTCAAGAAGTTGCTTTATCACATTGCCGAGGATATGAAATGAAACGATTGCTGACTTTCTTGTTGTTGCTCCCTATTCGTTTTTATCGGGGATATATTTCACCGCTCACTGCTCCTTCCTGTCGTTTTGAGCCTACCTGTTCGGCTTATGCCATGGAAGCCATCACCAAGCACGGTCCTTTTAAGGGGCTTTATTTGGCTGTCCGGCGGATTTTGAGGTGTCACCCATGGGGTGGTTCCGGTTACGACCCTGTTCCTTAAGTACAATGAAGTTTTTCGATATACATACTCATATTCCTTCCGATGATGCCATCAGGTCGTGTACGATGAAGGATGTTTTTTCTCCGGGCGATAAAGGGTTCCGTTCGGTAGGTATTCATCCGTGGTATCTGGCGTCGGCTGAGGAGCAGTTCCGATGGTTGGAAGAAGCGGTCCATGATGTCGGGGTATTGGCCATTGGAGAATGTGGACTGGACAAGCTGGCTGAATGGCCGATGAACCGGCAATTGGAAATTTTTGAACGCTGTGCGAGGCTATCGGAAAGCATGCATTTGCCATTGGTGATTCATGCTGTTCGGTGTACGGAGCAGTTGCTTGCTGTCAAGCGGGCGATGAAGCCTGAAATGCCTTGGGTGATTCATGGTTTTCGAGGGAAAGCAGCCTTGGCTACTGAATATTTGAAACACGGCTTTTACCTCTCTTTCGGAGCAAAATTTCAGGAGGATACCTTGCGTCAGATTCCGATAGAAAAGCTTCTGTTGGAAACCGATGATAGTGATGTAAGCATACAGGAGGTGTATCAGCAGACTGCAAAGGTACGGGGAATGTCAGTGGAAAAGTTAGCTGAAGACATAGAGAAGAATGTGCAGCAAGTCTTTTTTAAGCCCTAAGAGTTGCTTGTTCAGATAAAGTGTCGTAATTTTGCAACCACGCTTCTTCGTGGTTATACACATAAAGCTAAGAATAATAATAATTAAAAACATATATACAGATGAATTTTGTAGAAGAATTGACATGGCGTGGCATGATTCACACCATCATGCCAGGCACGGAAGAATTGTTGGCTAAGGAACAGGTCACCGCTTATTTGGGTATCGACCCTACTGCCGACTCCTTGCACATCGGCCACCTTTGCGGCGTGATGATGCTTCGTCACTTCCAGCGTTGCGGCCACAAGCCATTGGCTCTCGTAGGTGGTGCAACCGGTATGATTGGTGACCCTTCGGGCAAGTCGGCGGAACGTAACTTGTTGAACGAAGAAACCTTGCGTCATAATGTGGCTTGCATCAAGAAGCAGTTGGCCAAGTTCCTCGATTTCGAAAGCGATGCTCCGAACAAGGCCGAGTTGGTAAACAACTACGACTGGATGAAGGATTATACGTTCCTTGACTTTGCCCGCGAAATCGGTAAGCACATCACCGTAAACTATATGATGGCCAAGGACAGTGTACAGAAGCGTCTCAACGGTGAAGCACGCGACGGCTTGTCGTTCACCGAATTTACTTATCAGCTCCTTCAGGGTTACGACTTCCTTTATTTGTGGGAAAATAAGAACTGCAAGCTTCAACTCGGCGGTTCCGACCAATGGGGTAACATCACTACCGGTACCGAACTGATTCGTCGTACCAAGGGTGGTGAAGCCTTTGCCTTGACTTGTCCGTTGATTACCAAGGCCGACGGTGGCAAGTTCGGCAAGACCGAATCGGGCAACATCTGGCTTGATCCGAACTATACTTCTCCTTACAAGTTCTACCAGTTCTGGTTGAACGTGAGCGATGAAGATGCAGCCAAGTACATCAAGATTTTCACTTCCCTCAGCAAGGAAGAAATCGATGCCCTCATTGCCGAACACACCGAAGCACCGCATCTTCGTGTATTGCAAAAGCGTCTGGCCAAGGAAGTAACCGTGATGGTTCACTCGGAAGAAGAATACAATGCTGCTGTCGAAGCATCGGGTATCCTTTTCGGTAATGCCACATCAGAAGCTTTGAAGAAGCTCGACGAACAAACTTTGCTCGCTGTATTCGAAGGTGTTCCTCAGTTCGAAGTGTCGAAGGAAGCCTTGACAGAAGGCGTGAAGGCCGTTGATTTGTTCGTGGATAGTGCAGCCATCTTCGCTTCGAAGGGTGAAATGCGTAAGCTCGTTCAGGGTGGGGGAGTATCGCTCAACAAGGAAAAGCTCACCGCTTTCGATCAGGTGGTAACTACTGCCGATTTGCTCGACGATAAATACTTACTCGTTCAGCGTGGTAAGAAGAACTATTACCTTGTGATAGCAAAATAATTATCGTAATATTCGTATAAAGAAAGGGTGACCAATTGTTTAATCGGTCACCCTTTTTGCGTAATTAGCAGTCTTTTCTTAAACTAGTGAAGACCCCTAGCAAGCTACAGATTAATCCTATAAAACTACTTAAAGTAGCTATATAGGTAGATACAACCTGTAACAATACCATAAAGACTACAACTAAGCTTACCCACATGCACATTTCATTCATTGTATACAGTCTTTACATTTTAATTTTCGGTGTAAAGATAGCCGGTTTGATTCAGATGCCGATTTAATGATTTCCTCATTTATATTCTAAATTTCCTTATCAGAATTATCGGATGTGGATACATTCAAATTGGCCATAAAAGACAATTTACTGGTTGCAAATAATACGTTGGATGTGTCATAATACAGAATTGCTATCAAAATAACGTGTCATCCTGAACGCAGTGAAGAATCTGTATACATAAAGTAAATGTCTTCAGATTCTTCGCGATGCTCAGAATGACACATTTATAAAGGGGGGCTATTTTACACATCTTCCGTACATTTATTAGTATGAAGAATGTGTCTCAAAGGCTTTCGTTTATTTCAGTCCCAAGTCTTTCATTAAGGTTTCAACGGCTACCTTTAATTGAGTATCCTCACCTTTCACAACGGTAGCAGGATCGTTCAATACGTGTACATCCGGTTCTAATTGATCGTTTTCCAGGTAGGTGCCATCGGCCTTTCGATAACCTACTACGGGGATACCGAAGGTTAGGGAAGTGTCTTGCATGTTTTCCCAAGAAACAGTAGTCATGGTTCCCGCTACCGGAGCACCGACCAACTTACCCATTTCCTTGAATTTATATACCCAAGGTGTACCGTGAGCATTACTATAGTTGGCTTCGCATTGTACCATGATGCTGGCCTTGTTCCATCTACGGCTTGGCATGTCGCACGATTCCTGACCGCGAACCACTTGTGTGAGGTATTTCTTTCCGCTGAACAGGATTTCTACATCTTCGTGCAAGCGTCCACCGCCATTGAAGCGGGTGTCGATAACGATACCGTCGCAATGGTTGTACTTGCCAAGAATGTCCGAATAGACACCACGGAAGCTTGGGTCGCCCATCGACTGGATGTGTACATAGCCCAGACGACCGTTCGACCAGCGTTCTACATCGGCGGCACGTTGCTTCACCCAGCGGTTGTAGAGCAAGGTGTTGAAAGCTCCGTTGCTGATGGGAAGGGTCACTTCTTCCCAGCGTTCCTTGGTTTGTGGGTTGTAGAGGGATACGAGGGTCTTCTTGCGAGCCTGATCGTTCAGCAAGAGGTTGTAATCCATGTCCGGAGTGATTTCGGTGCCATTAATCTTTTCGATGACAACGCCTGCTTTCATCTTGCTACGGGCATTGTCGAAGGGGCTTCCTTCGATTACTTCGTCTACTTTCAGACCCTTTCCGTCGTAATTCAGGTCGTAGAGCAGGCCGAGGTTGGCGGTAGCATAACCGCTAGGAGCCGGACGATAACGACCACCGGTGTGTGACACGTTGAGTTCGCCCAGCCATTCGCTCAAGAGCTCGGCATAGTCGTAATTGTTGTCGATGTGGGGCAGGAACTTGCGGTAGGCTTCGGTCATGGCATCCCAATCCACTCCGTGCATGTTTACGTTGTAAAAACGCTTCTGTTCTTGCTTATATACATGGTCGAACATGGCTGCTCGTTCGTCGGCCAGGTTCATTTCCAGGTTGGCACTATAGGTGATAGGGGTGAGCTTGCCCGATGCGGCGTCCATCTTCTGCATGCGGCTTCCCAACAGGAAGATGTTCTTTCCGTCCTTGTCCATTTCGAAGGCGGCATAGCCTACGCCCTTATTGGCCAGTTTCACGTCCTTTTTGCGAAGGTCGAGTTTCCAGAGGTCCATATCTTTTTCGAAGGATGCGGTGTAATACAAGGTTTCGCCCTTCTTGTCGATGATGGCACTGCCCAATGCGGATGAGTTCGGGGTAAGACGAACAATGCGGTCTTGGATGCCGTTCAGTTCCATGACAATGTCCTTGGATGGTTTTTCTTCCTTCTTGGCATCCTTCTTATCGTCTTTCTTGGCATCTTTTTTCAGCTTTTCTTGTTCCTTTTCTACCTCTTTCAGGAGTTCGTAGTCTTCTTTGCTAAGGCGATATTTGTCGTATGCGTCTTGGTTGACGAAGCACAAGAAGACGTCTTCCATCGAGCCCCAAGAGGCGTGGTTACGCATGCCGTAGCGTTCGCTGGTGAAGAGGATGGCATTGCCGTCCATCACCCAACGTGGTGAACCGCTGGAATAGCCACTATTGGTCAGGTTGGTGATGGTGCCACCTTGTGCCGATACGATACCGATGTCGTAATAAGGGTCATGCTTGTTGCCTGTGAAAGTGAGGGTGAACCACTTTCCGTCCGGGCTCCACACGTATTCGAATCCGCCACCGGTACTTGGCCAATAGCTGCCGTCGGTGATTTGGCGTACTTTCTTGCTTTCCAGGTTGATAACCATCAGCTTGCGACGGTCTTGGATGAAGGCCAGTTCCTTGCCATCCGGAGAAAACGATGGGTAGCTGCGTTCAATCTTGTCGGAAGGGAGGAGAATTTCTTCCTTAATCAGAGTTGCATTGGGGAAGTTTGGCTCGTCTTCGCGGGCAATCTTGGCGAGGACAAGCTCCCAATTGCCGTTGCGTTCGGTGCCGTAGGCAAGGGTACGGTTGTCCGGGGCAAAGGCTACACCTTGTTCGGCTGCAGGGGTGTGGGTGATTTGCTTGGTAGTGGCATAGTCGGTTGAGGTAACGAACACTTCACCGCGATAGATGAAGGCTACCTGCTTGCCATCGGGTGATACGGTAGCCGAGCGGGCACCGGTCACTTTCAGGTCGGCCACTTGTTCGCTATCGTCGCGAGTGAGTTCGATGGCTACTTTCTTGGCCTGTCCGTTGGCTTCCTGGGTATAGATTTCTCCGTCGTATGTGTAGCAGAGCAGTCCCTTGTCGCTGACCGAGAGGAAGCGTACGGGGTGTGTCTTGAAGCCGGTTACGGGTTTGATGTTCTTCGGTTGGTTGATGTCGAGGGTGTACACGTTCATGCTTCCTCCGTTTCGTTCGCTGAGGAAGTAGACGGTCTTTCCGTCAGGAGCCAGGGATGGGTCGCGGTCTTCACCTCCGATGTCGGTCAGGTTGGTGTGCTTGCCGCTTTTGGCATCGTAGAGCCAGATGTCGCGAGTGACAGAAGAGGTATGGTGCTTTCTCCATTCGTCTTCAAAGCCTTTTTTGTCTTGGTAGAGGAATGATTTCCCGTCCGGTGTGTAGCATACGGCTTCGGCCGGTGTGGCGAGGATTTGCCGGGTGCGTCCGCCATTTGCAGGAACTTGATAAAGTTCGGTCATGGCACTGGTAGGGAAGAGGGCACTTTGAGCCGGGTCTTGGATGGAGGCCGAGAATACCACATGCTTGCCGTCAGGTGTAAAGGCCGAAGGAAGCTCGGATGCGGAGTTCTTGGTTAGTCGTTGGGCACTACCACCGTCTGCCGACATGATATAGATGTCGAAGTTGCCATCCCGGTCACTGGCAAAGGCTATTTGTTTGCTATTCGGTGACCAAATCGGTGTACATTCGTAAGATGCCTGTGTGGTCAGTCGGGTGGCTTGTCCGCCTTGGGCACTTACTTTATAAATATCTCCCTTGTAGCAGAAGGCAATGGAAGTTCCGTCGGGCGAAACTTGAACGTCGCGTAGCCAAAGGGGAGTAATGGCTTGTCCGGCCGTTGCCGCCAAGCCTAGAATAAGGCTGAGGATTTGTTTTTTCATATGATTTGATTTAGAATTATCTTGACGAAGATACGAAAAAAAGCCGAAAATCAAAAAAACTTCGAAAAATATTTGGAAGGAATAATAAAAACTTCTACCTTTGCAACGCTTTTCAAGGAAAGCACATAATGATTGGACTATGGTGTAATGGTAGCACAACAGGTTTTGGTTCTGTTTGTCCAGGTTCGAATCCTGGTAGTCCAACGAGGAAGAACCTCTGCAACGAAAGTTGTGGGGGTTTTTCGTTTAATAC
>SUXX01000074.1 GCA_015060735.1 Bacteroides sp. | reverse complement strand
AACCGGTATCGAAGTTCTTCTTGGCAAAGAGCCAAAGCAAGGGCATCAGCAGAGTGTTGGCCGAAAAACTGATAGGAAGCATAAAAAGTGAAAAATCGTGCCATCCCAACATGCGGCTCATATTATATAGGTACACGGGGACATTGGGTAGCACAATGATAGCTGCCGCATATCCACTTTCTCCACGGAAACGGGTAGCGGCAAGCAGTACAGCGGCCATCCCTAATAATAGGATGATGCTGGACGAATTGACGGTCAATATAAAATCATCGTATCCCATCTGAATATTACCATTCCATTTCGGTACAAAATTACCCAAAAATCAGCAAACAGAACTAAATAGCAACCTGAAAAATCATAAATAACTATCGGAATGTGCTATTTTGTTTAGCAAAAGGGTGGAAAATTATATTGATTATCAGTCATAAGGGTTAAATAGTTTTTCTTACAAGGAGAAACTGAATTTTGCTAAACATCCCCTTATCCTACAATTCCTTTAATATCTGTGCATTTGCTCTATCGACTACGGCATTATCCAATGATGCCAGATAGATTTGTGTAGTAATCTCTGAATCGTGTCCCATACCTTCGCTAATGACAGATATTGGAATGTTTTTGCTCTTGGCAATGCTTGCCCAAGAATGACGGGCAACATATAGAGTTAGAGGAATGGATAACCCAACCATCTTTGCTATCTCTTTCAATGATTTATTGGTACGATAAAGCATATTCTTATATTGGCTTCTATCGTATGTGTTTTTCAACCTCTGCAATGCACTGAATTCCAAACCTAACTCGCAGACAATCAGGATACTTTCTCCTTATCGCAATATTTCGCTTTTTTCTTTTGTGTTTATTTTATAAACTTTTCTACCACTGCTGCTACACCATCTTCTTCGTTCGAAAGGGTAATGTAATCGGCAGATTGGCGAACCACCTCTTGAGCATTAGCCATAGCTACGCCTAAACCGGCAAACTTAATCATGGACAAGTCATTAAACCCATCGCCAATGGCAATCATTTCTTCTCTCGTCGCCCCAATCTTTTCCAAAAGTACGGCTAAAGATTGTGCCTTGTCAATACCTTTCGGTACCAATTCGAGGAAATATGGTTCTGAACGATAAACTCCCATACGGTCTTTCAATGCTTCATACATCACTTTTTCCAGTTCCGCTAAACGAGTGGCTTCTCCCACTATTAAACACTTAGCAACCGGAAAATCGATAGCTTCAAGGAAGTTATCCACTTTCTTGGTTTCCATCACATTCAGAATAGCTTCCTTCAAAACGTATTCATCATCGGGGTGTTCGGTCAGCACGTACTTGTCCTTGTAAGTGACAATCGCAAAATCATTATCCTTCGCACATTGATACAAATAAGGTAATAAATCGGCATCAAGCACATTTTCGTACATTAATTCACCCGTCTGCCAATTGGTGATTTCACCACCGTTATAGGAGAGGATATAACCTCCATACTTCTTCAATTCCAGTTTCTCGGCTATCGGAACGATGCCGTAGGTGGGGCGGCCCGATGCCAATACGATTTTCACGCCACGCTCCTGTGCGTCAATCAAGGTACGCAAGGTGTGTTCGGTTATTTCTTTCTTATTGTTGGTCAACGTACCGTCGAGGTCGAGGACTAAAAGTTTATACTTCATAAGGATATTCGGTTAATTTTGCCTCAAAGATAAGACTTTATCGAGGATTTTTCGCTATCTTTGCTTAAAATAAAGACATTATGGAACTGATTTTACTGACTATCATTCTTATACTCTTATTCGCCAACCTTTGCGTGGCATTGATGAAGAACAACCGTAAGCAAACGGAGCGACTGGAAACTCTCTTTCGGCAAGAAATGAAGGAAAGCCGGGAAGAAATGACACGCAACATGCGAGAACTTCGCACAGAGCTGAATCAGGCTCTCAACCTATCCACACAACAGATGCAAACAACGCTCCATCGCAACCTGATGACAACGCACGAGATGCAACGGGAAAAGTTTGAAACTATGAATCGACAACAGGATATTCTCGTAAAATCGACCGAAAAGAGACTGGACGAGATGCGAATGATGGTGGAAGAAAAGCTTCAGAAAACATTGAACGAACGCATTGGCCAATCCTTCGAGCTGGTACGCTCGCAACTGGAAAATGTGCAGAAAGGATTAGGAGAGATGAAAACACTGGCCGAAGATGTGGGAGGTCTGAAAAAGGTTTTGGGCAACGTGAAGACACGTGGTACTTTCGGAGAAATCCAACTAGCTGCCTTGCTTGAGCAGATGCTTAGTCCCGAACAATACGAAGCCAATGTAAAGACACGCAAGAATGCTACCGAATTCGTGGAATTTGCCATCAAACTACCCGGGCGGGAGGGAGGTAAGGAGATGGTATATCTGCCCATCGATGCCAAATTCCCCAAAGATGTATACGAACAATACATTGATGCTTACGAAGAGGGAGATACGGCTTTAATCGAAAGTACGTCCAAACAATTGGAAATCACCATCAAACGAATGGCTAAGGATATTCACGATAAGTATATCGAACCACCTTACACCACCGATTTTGCCATCTTGTTTCTGCCTTTCGAAAACATTTATGCAGAAATTATCCGTCGAACGACCTTGGTGGAAACCTTGCAAAGGGACTTTAAAATAGTTGTGACGGGGCCAACCACTTTAGGAGCCATCCTTAACAGCCTTCAGATGGGCTTCCGCACCCTTGCTATCCAGAAACGAACAAGTGAAGTGTGGAGCGTACTAGGTGCCGTAAAAACAGAATTCGGCAAATTTGGTGGCATGCTGGAGAAAGTACAGAAAAACCTTCAAAGTGCAGGCGACCAACTGGAAGAGGTGATGGGAAAACGCACTCGTGCAATCGAACGGAAACTCCGCCAAGTAGAAGCACTCCCGAAGGAAGAAAGCCGGGAAATGCTTCAACTAGAGGATTTTAACGATGAGGAATGAGCCTAATCCATCGGGAAACGAACGCCCCAATCTTTTTTAAGTTTATCGAGCATCCGCATGACCCGAAGTATTTCTTCGTGAGGCATGTCATCCGGCTCTATTTTCCCTTCCGTAATGGCACGGATAGCTGCCTCGACCTGATATTCGAAACCAGTGAATCGAGGTGTCTCACTACGGGTAGTCAGTTGTACTTGGAAGGAATTAAAAAGCGTTGCATGTTGGGGATTGTTGATGTTATCGATAACAATGTATCCCTTATCGCCAAAAATTATTCCCTTCCTGTCACTGGCAAAGCGTACGGACGTCTGCAACATGGCCATCCGTCCATCGCCATAGGTCAGCGTCATGCTATTTTGCAAATCCACCCCTAAATCGTTCTTCACACAAGCCGAAGAAACATCTACGACATCGTGTCCGAAGACCATCAAGGCCAAGTTAATAGGGTAGACCCCTAAGTCGAACAATGCTCCTCCACACAACTCCGGCCGAATCACCCTTTCCTTATGCTCAACGGGATAGCATAGGTTGGCTATCAACATTTTAGGTTGACCGATAATGCCACTATTCACCCACTCGGTGATGGTTTTCGAAAAAGGCATGTATCTCGTCCAAATGGCCTCGGCCAGATAAACGTTCCGTTCGCGAGCCAAAGCTATCAAGGCTTCGGCCTCCTTGGCATTGGCCGTAAAGGTTTTCTCGCATAACACGGGCTTGTCATGCATCAAACACATGCGTACTTGCTCATAATGATGAGAGGTAGGGGTTGCTACATAAATTAATTGCACTTCCGGATCGTTAGCCAACTCCTCATACGAGCCATAAGCCTTTTCGAATCCATACTTTACGGCAAAGGCTTCGGCCTTCGACAAACTACGTGATGCCACGGCATAACACGAAGCATTTTCCATGCACTGAACGGTGTAGGCCATCTTCTCGGCAATGTGTCCTGCACCTATAATTCCTATCTTAAACATCTCATTATCCAATTAAGAAAACAAAAGTAAAAGGTTTTTAGGAAATTTACAATGTCTGACGGACAAATCAGCCTTTTTTCACCCCATAGACTTCCCCTTTTTCCGTAAACACCTTCGCATATCCTTTCAAACGCCTTCACGTTTTAAAAATATGCCTTCATGTTTTTTTCTTTTTCCACCCATCAATTTAAATATTTCCATTACCTTTGTCGGTTGTTTATATTCAAGGACATGAAACGAAACAAAATAAACTGGAGAATCCCTAAAGGAGTAGAGCCAACCGAACTGGACAAGAAGGTGCTTTCTTTCCAAGAAAAAGGACACCTGGTGCCTAAACGCAGTTTGATAAAGACTCACGAACAAATTGAAGGCATCCGCCAAAGCGGTATAATCAATACGGGAGTGCTCGACCTCGTGGCCCGCGAAATCCGTGCCGGCATGAGTACGCTTGCTATCGACAAGCTCGTCTATGAATACACTCGCGACCACGGAGCCATCCCGGCCTGCTTGGGTTACGAAGGATTCCCGAAAAGCTGTTGCACTTCGGTGAACGAAGTGGTATGCCACGGCATCCCGAACGAATACGAAATACTGGAAGAGGGTGACATCATCAACGTGGATTGCACCACCATCCTGAACGGATACTTCGCCGATGCCTCGCGTATGTTCATCATCGGAGAAACCTCGCCGGAAAAGAAGAAGCTGGTAGATGTGGCCAAAGAATGCCTCGAAATCGGCATGGCAGCAGCCAAACCCTTCGGTTTTGTGGGCGACATCGGCCATGCGGTAGAAAAACATGCCAAAAAGAACGGCTTCTCGGTGGTACGTGACTTGTGTGGACACGGAGTGGGGTTAGAGTTCCACGAAGAACCCGATGTAGAGCATTTCGGAAAGAAAGGCACCGGTATGTTACTCGTGCCCGGTATGACCTTCACCATCGAACCGATGATAAACATGGGTACTCACGAAGTGTTTGTAGACGAGGAAGACGACTGGACAGTCGTGACCGAAGACGAACTCCCATCCGCCCAATGGGAACACACCTTCGTAATGACCGAAAACGGACTTGAAATCCTGACTTATTAATATATATAAGGTATAAAGATATGGATACAATCATATTAGGCATAGAATCTTCTTGCGACGACACCTCAGCAGCAGTTATCCGCAATGGCGTGTTGCTCTCGAACGTCGTGGCAAGCCAAGCCGTACACGAATCGTATGGTGGGGTAGTACCCGAACTGGCTTCCCGTGCCCACCAACAAAATATTGTCCCTGTGGTACACGAAGCCTTGAAAAGAGCCGGCGTAGAAAAGGAACAACTCAGTGCGATAGCCTTCACCCGAGGACCCGGTTTGATGGGATCTTTGTTGGTCGGTGTATCGTTTGCCAAGGGCTTTGCCCGTTCGCTCAACATCCCGATGATTGACGTTAACCACCTGCAAGCCCACGTGTTAGCACATTTCGTTAAAGAAACAGAAGAAGACGCTAACCAACCCAAATTCCCTTTCCTTTGCCTCTTGGTATCGGGCGGAAACTCGCAAATCATCCTTGTGAAAGCTTACAATGACATGGAAGTCATCGGTCAAACCATCGACGATGCAGCCGGTGAAGCCATCGACAAATGCTCCAAAGTAATGGGCTTCGGCTATCCGGGTGGCCCTATTATCGACCGTTTGGCCCGTCAAGGCAACCCGAAAGCCTTCACATTCAGCAAACCCCACATCCCTGAATACAATTATAGCTTCAGCGGATTAAAGACATCCTTCCTCTATTCCTTACGTGACTGGTTGAAAGAAGACCCCGATTTCATCGAACATCACAAGGAAGACCTGGCTGCTTCTCTGGAAGCAACAGTTGTAGACATCCTGATGGACAAGCTCCGCAAAGCAGCCAAAGCATTGAAGATAAAAGAAGTAGCCGTAGCCGGAGGCGTATCTGCCAATACCGGCCTACGCAATGCCTTCCACGACCACGCCAAACGATTCGGGTGGAAGGTATACATCCCTAAATTCAGTTATACAACGGATAATGCCGCCATGATTGCCATTACCGGCTATTACAAGTATCAAGACAAGGATTTTTGCAGCATCGACAAGCCTGCATACTCCAGAGTAACCATCTAAACATTTAGAAGACATGTCATTACAAAATAAATTTTTAAGCAAAGAACTTAGCGACAAATTTTGGAAAGAAGATTTGACCTTAGCCACAGCCGAAAGTTGTACTGCCGGCAATATAGCAGCTATCATCACCGCCATCCCCGGCAGTTCTCATTTCTATAAAGGCGGAATCGTAGCCTATTCCGATGAAGTGAAGACAAACCTGTTGGGAGTAAGTCCTGAAACCCTCCAAACCAAGGGTGCAGTTAGCGAAGAAACCGTTATCGAGATGGTAAAAGGTGCGATGAAATCGATGAATTCTGATTGTGCCGTAGCCACCTCCGGTATTGCCGGCCCCACTGGAGGCACTCCCGAGAACCCCGTAGGCACCGTATGGATTGCTGCAGGTATCAAAGACAAAATCATGACACTAAAGATTAGTGGAGACGAAGGACGCAATAAAAATATTGAAAAAGCAACGCTAAATACCCTTCAATTACTCCAAAAAATACTCCAAAATCAAGAAAATGAGGGATAAACAACAATTATTTTCTCTTTTTCTTGTATATTAAAAATAAAAGTCGTTATTTTGCACTCCGTTTGAAATACCTAACTGAATAAACTATAAAAATTAGATAGCAATGTCGAAGATTTGTCAAATTACCGGAAAGAAAGCCATGATTGGCAACAATGTTTCACACTCTAAGAGAAGAACCAAAAGAACTTTTGATGTGAACTTGTTTACA
>SUXX01000073.1 GCA_015060735.1 Bacteroides sp. | reverse complement strand
TGTCTTTTGTGCCATCAGAGCGATGTTCACAATGTCGGTCAGTTCGTAGGCGGTGCGGAGTGTTTTCTGGAAGAATTTTCCACGACTGGGGTCTTCCATGCCTTGTGCGGCATATTGAAGTAGGTAGCCATAAGCCGTGGTAGTAGCCTCGATACGATTCTGCAACTCCCATGAGGGAACTTGTGTTGCAATAGCCTGCAATTGTGTTAAGGCTTCTTTTAGCCGGCCGGCATTCAGCAAGCGGTTGATGTCTTCGATTCCTTCGTACATGATGTTTCTACGGGTGATGTTTTAGTGGTTACAAAGATAGTAAAAGTTCTTGGAGTATGCATATGGCATATCCCGTTTTTGCAAATATACAGAAAACAGATATCATTTGTCTAGAGTTTTAAAAGGTAATATTTAAAAAGGAGGATTTGCGAAAGCGAATTTTTTATACGCGAGGGGGTATGAAAATTTTGACTGCGTAATTGCGAGTTTTTTAGTAAGAATTGATAAGCAATATTAAGGGATAAAAGAACAGTCTGATTAGCAATCAGACTGTTCTTTTGTCGAAACTATCAATTATTTACATTTTCCATCCGAAAGCTTCGGCTACGGCAGGGAATACAATTTTTCCATTCACGATATTTAACCCTAATTTTAAACCAGGGTCGGCTTCGCAAGCTTTTTCCCATCCCATGTCGGCCAAACGGATGGCATAGGGGAGGGTAGCATTGGTTAGAGCCAAAGTGGAAGTACAAGGTACGGCACCCGGGATATTGGCTACGCAATAATGGAGGATACCGTCTATTTCGTAAATAGGTTCGGCATGAGTGGTAGGGTGAGAAGTTTCGAAGCAACCTCCTTGGTCGATAGCTACATCTACTAACACAGAGCCTTTCCTCATCAACTTCAACATATCTTTGGTAATGAGGTGAGGTGTTTTAGCTCCAGGTATGAGTACTGCACCAATCACTAAATCGGTAGTTGGGAGTTCTTGCTCGATGTTGTAAGTAGAAGAAAATAAGGTTTTTACATTCTTTGGCATGAATTCATTGAGTTGACGAAGTCGAGGAAGACTAATGTCACAAATGGTGACGTCAGCTCCTAATCCAGCAGCCATTAGGGCTGCATTGGTGCCAACAATGCCACCACCCAGTACCAATACCTTGGCTGGTTTTACACCAGGTACACCGCCTAACAAAATGCCCCGTCCGCCTTGAGGCTTTTCTAAGAAACGTGCTCCTTCTTGTACGGACATACGGCCGGCAACCTCGCTCATCGGCACAAGCAAAGGAAGGGCACCGTTACGATCGACAACCGTTTCGTAGGCCAAGCATATGGCTTTGCTTTTCATCATGGCTTCGGTCAGTTCCTGGTCGCAGGCAAAGTGGAAGTACGTGAATACCAATTGGCCTTCGCGAATCAACGGATATTCACAAGCTATCGGTTCCTTCACTTTTACAATCATTTCGGCGATGGCATATACTTCCTCAATGGTGGGGAGGATGCATGCCCCAGCTTTCTCGTATTCTTCGTCCGTAAAGCCACTGTTGATACCTGCGGTGTGTTGAACATATACCGTATGACCTCTCTGAACTAATTCGCATGCTCCGGCTGGAGTCATGGAAACGCGGTTTTCGTTGTTCTTGATTTCTTTAGGAATACCGATAATCATAGTCGTATTAATTTAAATGGTTTACCTTCTCAAAGATAAGAATTCTAAAGGAAATAACAAGAAATTTGTGGAATTATTTGTATGTTTGTGGAATGAAAAAGAAATGGACGTTTAGCATATATATATATTGTTTATTTATTATTGGTGTCGCAAATGTTTGTATGACCGTTTCGGCACAGGAAAAACCTTTTATTTCACCTTTTGATTTCCCTTTGTTGCTGAGTGGAAACTTTGGTGAGTTGCGGGCCAATCACTTTCATGGTGGTGTGGATTTCAAGACACAAGGTGTAGTGGGAAAACCTATCCGGTGCATTGCAGATGGGTATGTGAGTCGGGTTACAGTTACTTCCGGGGGATATGGACAGGCTGTTTACATTACTCATGATAATGGATATACATCGGTGCATGGGCATTTGTTGAAATTTGCCGATGAGATAGAGAAAGTGGTCGAAGCTTATCAATATGAACACGAAACTTTTGTGGTGGATTTGAACTTCCCGGCCGAGCAATTCCCATTGAAGCAAGGCGATGTATTTGCTTTAGCAGGAAATGAAGGTTATTCTTTCGGTCCTCACCTTCATATGGAGATTCGCAAGACAGAAACCGGGGAATATGTGGACCCATTGCAATTTTATACGCATTTAATTAAGGATACGACTGCTCCTCGTGCCTCTCAAATTATTTTCTATCCTCAACCAGGGGAAGGTGTAGTAAAGGGTTCTCAACGAAAGCAGAAAGTGGCGATAGGAAACTTACAAACTCCAATAGAGGCTTGGGGAAAGATTGCAACAGGTATCAAGGCTTATGATTATATGGATGGTACAAGCAATAATTATGGGGTACGCTCGGTAAAGTTGTTTGTCGATTCGATAGAAGTGTTCAGTAGTACGGTAGATGGTTTTTTGCCTAATGAGAACCATATGATAAATGCTTGGACAGACTTTGAGGAATATCAGATGCATAACAGTTGGTTTATGCGTTCACAAGTGCTTCCCGGCAATACATGGCGGATGCTTCAAGCAGGCGATGAAGGGGGAATTGTGACCGTTGATGAGGAACGCGATTATCGGTTTAAGTATGTGCTAGAAGATATTTATGGCAATAGCCGTAGTTATCGCTTTACTGTTAGAGGGAGAAAACAACCGATAGACTCTCTTCGCGTCAGTGAAGATTATCTTTTCTGGGATAGAAGAAACATTGTACAACGTCCGGGGATGGAATTAATGATACCCAAAGGGATGTTGTATGAAGACGTGAATCTGAATTGTCAGGTCATCGTCGATTCGTTGGGTGTTTCTTATGATTATCAGTTGCATGACACTCCGGTAGCACTACATGCCGGTTGTCCTTTGAGGATAGGTATTCGTAATTATCCTGTTGAAGACAGGAGTAAATATTATGTAGTAAAAAAACATAAAGGTAGGAAAGCTTCGGCCGGCGGGCATTATGAAAACGGATTTATGCACACAACTATTCGTGAATTAGGAACGTATTCGGTTGCGATTGATACGGTTGCTCCAAGGGTGACACCATTGAATCAATCTCAATGGAAAAGGGGAAATATCCAGTTCAAGATAAAGGATGCGGAAACCGGTATCAAGGATTATAAAGTGCTTATCGACGGTGAGTTTGCTCTGTTTAAATTCAGCTCGAAAGATGCGAAATTAAGTAGCAAGCATCCAAGCAGGATAAAAAAAGGAGTGCGTCAAACGATGGAATTAATCATTACTGATTATTGTGGAAATGTGACAAGAGAAGAATATCAATTTTAATATACTATAAATTATGAAAAACAGAATTTTATTAGTAGCCACATTTTTGGTAGCTGGTATTGCACAAGTATTGGCTTGTACCAACTTGATTGTGGGTAAGGGAGCCTCAAAAGACGGCTCGGTGATTGTGTCTTATTCGGCCGACTCGTATGGCATGTTTGGAGAATTATATCATTTTCCTGCAGCAACGCATGAAAAAGGTGCTATGCGTGCTATCTATGAATGGGATTCAGGAAAATACTTAGGCGAAATCAAGGAAGCCGAACAGACTTTTAATGTAATCGGTAACATGAATGAGTTTCAGGTAACGATTGGTGAAACTACTTTCGGAGGACGTCATGAATTGGTAGACAAGAACGGTATCATGGATTACGGAAGCTTGATTTATGTAGCTCTCCAGCGTTCGCGTACAGCAAGAGAAGCCATCAAGGTGATGACCGATTTGGTGAAGGAATATGGTTATTATAGTAGTGGCGAATCTTTCTCTATTGCCGATCCGAATGAAGCGTGGATTATGGAAATGATTGGCAAAGGTGAAGGCGTTAAAGGTGCCGTATGGGTAGCTGTGCGTATCCCGGATGATTGTATTGCTGCTCATGCGAATCAAGCTCGTATTCATCAGTTTCCGTTGGACGACAAAGAAAACTGCATATATTCTCCTGATGTGATTTCATTTGCACGCGAGAAAGGGTACTTTAATGGTTTGAACAAGGATTTCAGTTTTGCGAATGCATATTGTCCAATTGATTTTGGTGGATTGCGTGCTTGTGAATCACGTGTATGGAGTTTCTTTAATATGTTCAACAAGGAAGCTGGTGAAAAGTATTTACCTTATATCGAGGCCAAGACCAAGGAGCCAATGCCGTTGTATATCAAGCCTGACAATAAAATCTCAGTACGCGATATTCAGTGGGCTATGCGTGATCATTATGAAGGTACCCCATTGGATATTACCAACGATTTGGGAGCAACAGCTTTCAAGATGCCATATCGTCTTTCTCCGTTGACATTCGAAGTGAATGGTGAAAAATATTTCAATGAGCGTCCTATCTCTACTCAACAATCAGCTTTTACGTTTGTGGCTCAGATGCGTTCCAATATGCCGGACGCAGTAGGTGGTGTGCTTTGGTTTGGTACTGATGATGCCAATATGATGGTGTTTACTCCGGTATACTGTTGTACTCATCGCTTGCCGGTTTGTTATTCAAGCGAAATTGCCGATTGTGTAAGTTTTTCTTGGGATTCAGCTTTCTGGATTTATAATTGGGTGGCCGATATGATTCGTCCTCGTTATAGCTTAATGATTGACGATATGCGTGCTGTACAGAATAAATTGGAAGATACATATGCTGATTCACAGGCCGGTATCGAAAGTGCAGCTTTGGCTATGTATGAGAAAGATCCGGCCAAGGCCAAGGAATTTTTGACTAATTATACGGAAATGACAGCTCAGTGTGCCGTAGATAGCTGGAAAAAATTAGGTGAATATATCATTGTGAAATATAATGATGGTGTGGTGAAGAAGACCAATGCAGATGGTTCGATTATGCGTCCGAAGTATGAGCATAGCCACAATGCTCCGTTGGTTCGTCCGGGATATCCGAAGGAATTTTTGGAAGCTGTAGTGAAGGCTACAGGCGATAGATACAAAGTTTATTGATGCATTTTGATTTTCTTATTTAAAATTCTAGGAAAATTAATTTAATTCATTTACATTTGTAGAATGTGTATAATGTAGTATTTTATAAACCTTAAATAATTATTTCACATTATGGAAAACGAAGAATTGATTAAATTGGTGACTGAGAAGGCCAACAAGTGGTTGACTCCTGCATATGATGCGGAAACTCAGGCTGAAGTAAAACGCATGTTGGAAAATGAAGATAAGACTGATCTTATCGAATGTTTCTATAAGGATTTGGAATTTGGTACTGGCGGTCTCCGCGGTATTATGGGCGTTGGTAGCAACCGTATGAACATCTATACAGTGGGTGCAGCTACTCAAGGTCTTTCTAACTACTTGAATAAGAACTTTGCAGATTTGGAACAAATCTCTGTATGTATCGGTCATGACTGCCGTAACAACAGCCGCTTGTTCGCTGAAATCTCTGCTGACATCTTCTCTGCAAACGGTATCAAGGTTTACTTGTTCGACGATATGCGTCCGACTCCTGAAATGTCATTTGCTATCCGTCACCTCGGTTGCCAAAGCGGTATCATCTTGACTGCTTCTCACAACCCGAAGGAATACAACGGTTACAAAGCATATTGGGATGACGGTGCACAGGTATTGGCTCCGCACGATAAGGGTATTATCGAGGAAGTGAACAAGATTGCTTCTGCTGCTGACATTAAGTTCGAAGGCAACAAGGAATTGATCCAAATCATCGGTGAAGATATCGATAGCGTATACTTGGATAAGGTTCACACAATCTCTATCGACCCTGAAGTGATCAAGCGTCAGAAGGACTTGAGTATCGTATTTACTCCAATCCACGGTACAGGTATGATGTTGGTTCCGCGTGCTTTGAAGCAATGGGGCTTTGAAAACGTACACTGCGTAGAAGAACAAATGGTTAAGAGCGGTGACTTCCCAACTGTAATTTCTCCGAACCCAGAAAACGCTGAAGCACTTTCTATGGCTATCGAATTGGCTAAGAAGATCAACGCTGACATCGTGATGGCTACTGACCCGGATGCTGACCGTGTAGGTATGGCATGCAAAGACGATAAGGGTGAATGGGTGCTTATCAACGGTAACCAGACTGCTTTGATTTTCTTGTATTACATCATCAAGAACCGTATCGCTACCGGTAAGATGAAGGATACAGACTTCTGCGTGAAGACTATCGTAACTACCGAATTGATCAAGACTGTTGCTGACAAGAACAACATCGAAATGCGTGACTGCTACACTGGTTTCAAGTGGATTGCTCGTGAAATCCGTTTGAGCGAAGGTAAGCAACAATACATCGGTGGTGGTGAAGAAAGCTACGGCTTCTTGGCTGAAGACTTCGTTCGTGATAAAGATGCTGTTTCTGCATGTACTTTGTTGGCTGAAATCTGTGCATGGGCTAAGGATCAAGGCAAGACATTGTATGATGTATTGATGGAAATCTACGTAGAATATGGTTTCTCTAAGGAAGTAACTGTAAACGTGACTAAGCCGGGTAAGAGCGGTGCTGACGAAATTAAGGAAATGATGAAGAACTTCCAGGCTAATCCTCCTAAGGAAATCGGTGGTTCTAAGGTGGCTTTGGTGAAGGACTACACTTGCTTGAAGGCTACAGATGGTGAAGGTAATGTAACTGATATCGATATGCCTGAAACTAGCAACGCACTCCAGTTCTTCACAGAAGATGGTACTAAGATTTCTATTCGTCCTTCTGGAACAGAACCAAAGATCAAGTTCTATATTGAAGTGAAGGGTGAAATGGGTTGTCCGAAGTGCTACGGTGACGCTAACGCTGCTG
>SUXX01000072.1 GCA_015060735.1 Bacteroides sp. | reverse complement strand
GGCTGAGGGTCCGTGTCACTGATGACACCAATACCGGCATTGCCTTTGAACTTGGAGAGTTCGTCTTCGAACTTGTTGCGGAAATACGCGTTTTCCAAACTATGAATAGCTCGCATGAATCCCATACTTTCGGCATAGGTCACCATACCGCCTCTTTTTGTTCCTACATGTGAATTATAATCCGTGCCGTAGAACAAGTCGGTCACGCATTCAGTCTTCTTGACTGTTCCAAAAAAACCACCCATACGATTATATAAATATATGTATCTTTGTTTTTAAGGTGCAAAGATAAAAAAAATGGCGAAAAGTATAGATACTTATCGCCAAAAAAACTACAATCAATCTTCTTTAATTTGAATCAAGGCATTGGTCAGGATAGCCATAACTCCTCCCGTTGTAATTCCCGAAGAAAAGATATTGCGAACTGTTTCAGGAAGTTGAGAAAGAATTTCGGGCACCAGCTCTACACTCAAGCCAAAACTGAAACTGATGGCAATCACCAACGTCGCCTTACGGTTGATGTCTTGCGAAGCGATGATGCGGATGCCTGCCGCAGCTACCGTACCGAACATCAACAAGGTAGCTCCTCCCAACACCGGCTCGGGCATCAACGAGAATACCAAGCCAACCACCGGGAACAAGCCCAACAATATCAGCATACCGGCAATGAAATAACCCACATAGCGACTGGCTACACCCGTTAGCTGAATCATGCCATTGTTTTGTGCAAAAATGGAATTCGGGAAAGAATTGAATATACCTGCCAACATCGAGTTGAAGCCATCGGCCAAGATACCTCCCGAAGCACGTTTCATAAACTTCTCGCCTTCTACCGGCTGACCGGAGATCAACGAATTGGCGGTAATGTCACCGTATGCCTCAATGGCCGTGATGAGATATACCAATCCCAACGAAACGATGGCAGACAAATCGAAAGACATACCATATTTAAAAGGAATAGGAATATTCAGATTTCCGAAATCAGGAATATCCGAGAAGTTCACCATTCCCATTGCCCACGACACCAAATAACCGATAACAAGACCGATAACGATGGAACTCATACGCAAATAGTGATTGCTGCTACGGTTGAAGAAGATAATGAGTGCAAGCACCAATGCTGCCAAGCCTACATATTCAATAGAGCCGAATGTGCCTGCTGCCTTGGCTGCCTCTCCTCCTCCACAAGCGGTGATACCTACTTTTATCAAGCTCAATCCAATCAAGGTCACCACAATGCCCGACACCAACGGAGTGATGATGCGACGCATGTATTTCAAAACCCGGCTAACCAGCATTTCGACCACTGAACCGGCGATGGTCGCTCCAAAGATGGCCGGAAGACCACCCGCCAAACCTGCAGAAATGATAGGGCCAATGAATGAGAAACTGGTACCCTGTACACATAGCAAACCACATCCCACCGGGCCTAACCGACGACATTGTACAAAGGTTGCCACCCCCGACACGAACAAGGACATCGACACCAGGAAACCGGTTGTTTCCAAATCGAGCTTCAAGGCACCGGCTATGATGAGCGGAGGAGTAATAATCGCTACAAAGATAGCCAACAGATGTTGCAATGCAGCAAACAAGGTATCACGCAACGGAGGACGTGCCTCCAACCCATAAATCAAACCTTTCGGCGTTTCGCTATTCATATTTTCCATTTCCTATCAATCTTCCTTCAACTTGATTTGACAATTGTCCAAGCTCTCGATAATAGCCAACGATTCTACATGGATACCTGTCTGACGAAGCATCTCTCCCCCTTTTTGGAAAGCCTTTTCAATCAAGAAGCCCATACCTACCAACTCGGCACCGGCCTGATTCACGAGGTCAATCATTCCCTTACCGGCATTGCCATTGGCCAGGAAGTCGTCGATGAACAATACCTTGTCACCCGGTTGCAAGTAATCCTTGCTGACACACACCGTATAAGTCTGGTTCTTAGTGAACGAAAATACTTCCGTTACCAGCATATTCTCCATGGTGCTGGGCTTGCGTTTCTTGGCAAAGACTACGGGAAGTTCCAACAGATAGCCTACCATAATGGCAGGAGCGATGCCACTGGCCTCTACCGTCAACACTTTATTAATCTTTGTACTGGCAAAGCGACGTACAAATTCTACTGCCATCGACTTCATCAAGATGGGGTCCATCTGATGGTTGATGAAATTATCCACTTTCAATATACCTCCAGGGAAACAACGCCCGTCCTTCAATATTCGTTCTTTCAGAGCTTTCATCGTAAAATCAAAATGCTATTTTAATTAAAGATGGACAAAGTTACAATTTTTAATCATTCCTACTCGTTTTTTACAAAGAAAAGTAAAATCTTCTCTAAAAAACAAAAATAATCCATAGATTTGTATTCTGTTAATCCAATTTAAACATCGTATGCTTGAAAAACTATTTGGTTTCAACCCGAAAGAAACCACCATTCGTACCGAAATCATGGCAGGTATCACCACGTTCTTGACGATGGCTTACATCCTTGCCGTCAATCCAAACATCTTGGGCGAAACCGGGATGGATAAAGGAGCTTTGTTCACGACCACCGTATTGATGTCGGCTTTGCCCACCATCTTCATGGCTCTTTATGCCAAGCTCCCCCTTGCCTTGGCACCGGGGATGGGACTGAATGCCTTCTTTGCCTATACCGTCTGTCTGGTAATGGGCTATTCATGGCAATTTGCCCTGACTGCCGTATTCCTGGAAGGACTTGTGTTCTTGCTCTTGACTGTGACCAATCTGCGTGAAAAGATTGTGGATGTCATCCCCCATGCACTGAAGAATGCCATCGGTGCCGGCATCGGACTTTACATCGCCTTTATCGGCTTGCAGGGTGCCGGTATCATTGTGAACAACGATGCCACCTTGGTTAGCTTGGGTGACTTGACTTCCGGCTCGGCCCTTTTGGGAGCCATCGGTATCATTGTCACTTCCATCTTGTTGGTCAAGAATGTGAAAGGGGCACTTCTTTGGGGTATTTTGATGACAACACTTATCGGCATCCCTTTGGGTGTAACCAAAATCAGCGGTGTGTTCAGCACCCCTCCTTCCATTGAGCCTATCTTCTTGCAATTCGAATGGGAGCAAGTCTTTACGAAAGAGATGGTCATCATCGTGTTCACCTTCTTGTTTGTCGACTTGTTCGATTGTATCGGCACCGTTATCGGAGTAGCCAATCGTGCCAATCTGATAAAGGAAGACGGCAAGATTCCTCACCTGAAGGAAGTGTTTATGGTCGACTCCATTTCTACGGCCGCAGGTGCCGCCATGGGTACCAGTACGGTAGCTGTGTATGTAGAGAGTGCCGCCGGTGTGAACGAAGGCGGACGTAGCGGACTGACGGCCTTTGTCACCGGCATCTGTTTCATACTGGCCTTGTTCTTTGCCCCGCTTTTCCTGGCCATCCCGGCCTCGGCTACTACCCCCGTATTGGTATTGGTAGGGCTGATGATGATGAGTTCCGTGCTGAAAATCAACTTCGACGATTATGCCGAAGCTATCCCGGCATTTGTTTGCATCCTTTTCATGCCTCTCACCTATAGCATTTCCGACGGTATCGTATTGGGACACCTCAGCTATATATTCATTAATTTATTAAGTGGGAATTTCAAGAAGATGTCCATCGGCATGTACATCCTGGCAGCATTCTTCCTTATCAAGTTCCTGGTATAAAAAAGACGAATAATTATGAAAAAAATACTTCTTACTACATTGACTATCTTGGCATCGCTACCGATGTTTGCCCAACTGAACGTGCAGATGCACTACGATTTTGCAGACGCCCTTTATGGCAACGAACTCTCCAACCGTGCACATTGGACAGCTACTGTCGAAAACTTCAAGGCCGACAAATGGGGAAGCACTTACTTTTTCATCGATGGTAACTTCGGAGGAAATGTCATGGAGAGTGCATATGCTGAATTCTCTCGCGAACTTCGCTTCTGGAAGGCTCCCGTAGCCATCCACGTGGAGTATAACGGGGGATTGTCGGGAGGAGGAAGCTACAACGATGCCTACCTGGCCGGTGCCGCCTGGAACTGGGCCAACAAGGACTTCAGCAAAACCTTCTCTTTCCAAGTGCTCTACAAATACCTGGCTCGCCAAGCCGTAGGAAGCAAGCATAGTTGGCAACTCACCACCGTTTGGGGCATCCACTTTGCCAAGGGATTGTGTACCTTCAGTGGTTATGCCGACCTTTGGCACGACAATAGCGTGAAGGGCAACCTTGTGTTAAGTAGCGAACCTCAGTTTTGGTTCAATCTGTATGCCTTGGAAAGCGTGGACGATGATTTCAAGTTGAGTTTGGGCACGGAGTTGGAGCTGACCAAAAGCCTGGTATGGCCTACCAACGGACTGAACGACCGATTCTACGCCATCCCGACATTGGCCGCGAAATGGACATTTTAACATCATAAACAAAAGATAAGCCTTATGAACAATATCGTACAAGTAAAAGATAAGAAATTCGGATTATACATCTCCGAAGAGACCATCAAGCAACGGGTGAAGGAAGTAGCCGAACAGATTGATGCTGACTTGAAGGACAAACACCCGCTTTTCCTCGTCATCCTGAACGGTTCGTTCGTCTTTGCAGCCGACTTGCTACGCGACATCAGTTTCCCTTGCGAAATCACCTTCGTACGCATGTCGTCTTATCAAGGCACTTGCACCACCGGCCAAGTAAAACAACTCATCGGTCTAAACGAAGACATCGAAGGACGTACCGTTGTCGTCGTGGAAGACATCATCGAGTCGGGCTACACCATGCAGGAGATGCTCCGAATACTGGATGAGAAACACCCCGAGAAGGTCTATATCACCTCTCTTTTCGTCAAGCCGGGATGTCTGAAAGTGCCCATCCACATCGACTATCGATGCTTCGACATCGAGGATGATTTCATCGTAGGATATGGACTCGACTACAATCAAGAGGGTCGAAACCTGCCTTCCATCTATCAGGTAATCGAATAATTCAATCGGCTGAAACGAACAAGTTTCAGCCTTTTTTTGTTTCTTTGTGGTAGGAAAAATTTAACAAGAAACATTATGAAGATCAAGACCATCAAAGGAAGAGAAATATTGGATTCGCGTGGCAATCCCACTATCGAAGTAGATGTAACCCTGGAAAACGGTATCACCGGACGTGCCTCCGTGCCTTCGGGAGCCTCGACAGGCGAAAACGAAGCCCTCGAACTCCGCGACCACGACCACGCACGCTATGGCGGAAAAGGGGTGCAGAAAGCCGTACACCATATCCACAACCACATAGCCCCCGCCTTGGAAGGGATGGAAGTGACCGACCAACGTGGCATTGACCACCGCATGATTGAACTGGACGGCACACCCACCAAAAGCAAGTTGGGTGCCAACGCCATCCTGGGCGTATCGCTAGCCGTAGCCCGTGCCGCAGCCCTCTCGCTAGGCATGCCCCTCTATCGCTACATCGGTGGGTCGAACACTTACGTAATGCCCGTGCCCATGATGAACATCATCAACGGTGGTTCGCACTCCGACGCCCCCATCGCTTTCCAGGAATTCATGATTCGCCCCGTAGGTGCCAAAAGCTTTGGCGAAGCCTTGCGGATGGGAGCCGAAGTGTTCCACGAGCTGAAAAACGTACTGAAAGCTCGCAATCTGAGCACCGCCGTAGGCGATGAAGGCGGATTTGCCCCGGCACTGAACGGCACCGAAGACGCCCTCGATTGTATCCTCACCGCCATCAAGGCCGCGGGATACAAACCCGGCAAGGATGTCACCATCGGCCTGGATTGTGCCTCATCCGAGTTTTATCTGGACGGTCTTTACGACTATACCAAGTTCGAAGGACTGGATGCCGCCATCCGCACCCCTTACGAACAAGTGAACTACCTGGAAGAACTCTGCAACCACTACCCCATCGACTCCATCGAGGACGGCATGGCCGAAAACGATTGGGAAGGCTGGCGGATGCTGACCGAACGTATCGGGCACCGGGTGCAACTGGTGGGCGACGACCTGTTCGTGACCAACGTGAAGTTCCTTGCCCGCGGCATCACCGAAGGATGCGGCAACTCCATCCTCATCAAGGTGAACCAAATCGGCACGCTGAGCGAAACCCTCGATGCCATCGACCTGGCACATCGCCATGGCTACACCGCCATCGTGAGCCACCGTTCGGGCGAGACGGAAGATACTACCATCGCCGACCTGGCGGTAGCCACCAATAGCGGTCAGATAAAGACCGGTTCATTGAGCCGAAGCGACCGTATGGCCAAGTACAACCAGTTGCTCCGCATCGAAGAAGAGTTGGGCAACCGGGCGGTTTACGGGTTTGGGAAACTGAAGTAGAATTATCCCTAACAGTATATCAAATTCTCGCCAGGAATCTCAGATTTAATATTGAATACGCGAAGGCGTTTTTCGTTTCGCCTTCGCGTACAAGAAGATTAAATCCCACATAAAAATGGAAAGGGGGTGTGCCATAATAGAAAACCAATGTCAATGTGTTGTTGAGGACTTCGTTCAGGATGACACGACATTTTGACGGCAATTCTAAATTTTGACACAACCTCTTTCAGCTTTACTTACTTGAAAATATCCATCGGTATCTTGGCCAAGAAAATGGATGCATTTGCAGAGGCATGCGAAGCATAGTAGCTGACCCACAACTCGTTGCCCACGGTGATAATACCCGGATAACTGCAGTCCCCACCCGATGGAAGCACCAATACCTCCTCCATGTAGCCGTTATCCTTGCCGATGTAGACGCAGGTCTTCTCGGCACCCGGTATGGCATAGTTGCGTGTAGCCATCACCATGCGATTGTCTTCCAGGAAGATATAATCCTGTCCACCCAGACGCAAGCCCATCTTCTTCCATTGCCAGTCGGTGAACGGTGCTTCGCTGACACCCCACCATCCGCGTGTATCGCCTGCCTCGCGACGTACCATGATAGACATGCGTCCGTCGGGCATGAAACGTATGGTAGACTCATTCGGCGAGCCGTCTACCTCCAGCTTCTTGATGACCTCGTACCGCTTGCCGTCGGTAGTCTTCACCAGCCACAACTCGTTGCCCTGCGGTGTCGAGTTATAGCTTGCAGCGTAGCCCACGCCCTCGTGCCAGGTTACACGCCATATCCAGTCACGCTTCGAAGTCATCCGCTCGTCGAGCACAGCCGGTTCGGGGGTCGTGAAAGTCTTGCCGTCCTCGCTGAACATCACATGAGGGATGCAAGCCTCGAGC
>SUXX01000071.1 GCA_015060735.1 Bacteroides sp. | reverse complement strand
ACCTGATTGGCCATTTCCACCACCGCCACTTGGGCACCGGCATGATGCAAGTTCTCCGCCATCTCCAACCCGATGAATCCGCCACCCACAATCACGGCACGCTTCACGGGATTCGCTTGCATATAATGCTTGATTCTGTCCGTATCGGCCACATTACGCAAAGTAAAGATACCTTCGCTATCGATGCCCGGCAGGGGAGGACGTACCGGTGAAGCACCCGGAGAAAGAAGCAACTTGTCATAAGATTCGGTATATTCACGACCGTCCGAAGTGCGGACATGCACCAACTTCTTGTCGGCTTCAATACGGGTCACTTCACTATT
The DNA here is from genome assembly GCA_015060735.1 of Bacteroides sp. GTDB lineage: Bacteria > Bacteroidota > Bacteroidia > Bacteroidales > Bacteroidaceae > Phocaeicola. The sequence continues at coordinate 6,917 of SUXX01000071.1, read as the reverse complement.
CACCCGTACATCGATGTTGAAACGCTTGCCGAAAGCCTCCGGCGTTTGAACGAAAAGGCGGTCACGTTCTTCAATCACTCCGCCTATATAATAAGGTAATCCACAATTGGCATACGAGATATATTGTCCCTTTTCAAAGAGAATGATTTCCGCTTGTTCGGTGTTACGACGAATACGGGCCGCTGCGGTAGCACCACCGGCTACACCACCCACGATTAAATACTTAGGATGCGAATTTGCTTTCATAGTCGGTTATTTTATTTAGTTAGTAATAATCAAATAATAATTTCCAAAGGAAACTATTGCAAATAAAATACATTCTTTTCATAAAACAAAGTTTCCAATGGAAATTATTCCTTTAATTAATATTCTTTAAGAACTCAGAAGAAGGAACTTATTTGCCGAACCGCTATCTCCAACATCGGGTCATCCTGATAACGCACATCCGTCACCGTATTGTAATACTTCATCAACTCGTCAGGGTTAGGCAGATCAGTAGAGCCTTGTGCCCCTCTGTCTAATTGATATCGACGCATCAACTCAGGTAAAAAAGCCTCGTCTACAAACCCTTCCATACCACTCACCAGACGATATTCGGGGAAGAATCCATAATAAACCATACCGGTAAAAAATTCGCCATACGTAAATTCGTTGGGTACCGGAATCAAGTCGAAAGGAGTGGAGCCAAAAGGAGAATCCTTTATATCGAAGCCTACATCCAACTTACCACTCTTTTTAAACGAAGCATCCCAACGTCCACCTGCAATGGCTCGCATCGGACACTTCGGGTCGTTTACCACGGCAAAAGAGCTGATAAACACATTGGCTACCTTCCCAGGAAAAGCCTCTGCCAAGAAACGTCCGAAATTCACCCGCCCAAAAACATCTCGCAAAAAGGCATGCCGATAATTCATGATGACCAAAGCCTTTCCACCACCTTGCTTTTGATATATACGGAAGAAATTGTCGGCCAAAAGGCTATCGCGTTGGGGCATCAAGCTATCTCGTAAGCGGATTTCATCCACGGTGGCCGTTTTCCAATCCTTGATACCGAGGTCGAGATTAAACAAACTTACCTTCAGCTTTTTAGGCAAGGATTGGTTGATGCGGCGGATTCCTTTCAAGAGATAGGAGTAGTTGGCCTTCTCCCACATGGAAGCTCCGTAAGCATCCCGATGCAAAGCCAATGCCCGAGCATCCATCTCGGTTTGAGTCAGACGATCGTTTTGCAAAAAAGCATTCAACTCCTCATTGTGATGCACATTGCCTATTTCCGTATAGAGCTGTCCCACTTGACGAATAAAACGCTCATCGGCCAAAATATCCAGAATCAAGTCGTATTGCGTCCACTCCCGGTGGTCACGTTCGCAAAGCACCACAATATCATACTTGTCGAAAAGCCCCAGTACATAATCCTTGGCCGATGTCTGTTGATTCTTCAAAAAAGTCTCATAAGAAGTCAGCAGAGCATCCGTTTGCTGGGCATTCATTGTTAGGGAAGCAAGTAGGCACGCCATCATTCCCCCGAGCATCTTCAGTTTTTCTTTCATTTCGTCTTATTTTTAATGTTTATTTCTGTTTTAGACGGAGTATCAACATAAAAAAGTTGCAAGAAAAGAAAAGATTTCTTTGCCACAATACTGTTTCTTTCTATTTTTGTTAAACAAAACGAATAAGAATACGTTTCATAAATAACTAACATCCAATAAAGATAACCATGAAAAGTTTCGGACAAAAAGCGTGGATGCTTCCACAACCCGTGCTGATTATCGGCACATACGACCATAAAGGAAATCCCAATGCCATGAATGCTGCATGGGGCGGACATTGGGATGCCAAAGAAATCATGATTTCGATGGGTGCTCATGCCACCACAGAGAATTTAAACAGAAACGGTGAATTTACCGTAGCCTTTGCCACTCGTGACACAATGGTTGCTTCGGACTTTGTAGGCATCGTGAGTGCCAAGAACTATCCTCAAAAGATGCAAAAGACTGGTTGGAAAGCTATCAAGGCTGAACATATCAATGCCCCCGTCTTTACCAACTTCCCCATGACCTTGGAGTGTCGCATTAAAGAAAAGATTGATGAAAGTGCTTCAGGCTACAACCTAGTGGCCGAAATCGTGAATATCCTGGTAGATGAAAATTACCTTGGTGAAGATGGCAAACCGGATGTTGAAAAAATGCACCTCATCACCTTCGATCCCATCCACCTCGGCTATATCGAATTGGGTAAGCGTGTAGGCAATGCCTTTGCAGACGGTAAGGCTTTGAAATAATTGCTTTGTTTGCAAATGATTTACTCCCGTCAGGATACTTAAAAAGCAGACAAATTAATGAAAGAGTATTTTGACAACAAAAAAATAAGCAATGGAAAAGACTAAAGAAAATGCCTTGATGAACTGTAGTACTTTAGATGAACTTCTAAACGTAGAGTATGGCCCAGTTGGTACCCCTGTTCGTGACGAGTTTGACAAAGAAACAGAAGCATTCTGTTTGGCACAAACTCTTAGAGAAGAGCGTATTCGAGCAGGTCTTACCCAAGAACAACTTGCTGAAAAAATAGGAACTAAGAAAACTTATATATCCAGATTAGAAAATGGAAAAGCAGATGTACAATTGACTACCCTTTTTAGAATATTTGAAGGGCTTGGTCGTCGTGTAAGTCTTACGATTTTATAATAAGATGTTTTTATTACTCTGACAAGAGTACAAAAAATATGGTTACTTGGAAGCTCTGCTCTTTGAATCTGATAGCGAGAAGAAAAAGATTAAAGAACGGAAGAGGGAGTATGATAATACCTTGCATTGGGATTTGGATGTGGAGTATTTTTTGCGTATAAATTTATTATGGTAGATATAATCAATGATACAGTTAAAACTGCGACAAATTGTCGCAGTTTTATTTTTCCCCAATATTTTAAAACTCCAAATTGTATTATAAAATCTCCAAGAACCCCATCAAAAAAGCATCCGGATAAACAAACTTTTTCTCGCCAAGGGTAAACTTGATATGGATGAATTTTGCGTTCTTGTCAAGTTTCACGACCGTACCTTTGCCGAACTTTTTATGATGAACGATGCTGTCCACCATTAGGGTCTCCAGACGTTCTTTGATATCTTCCTCTGTTTGAACGGGTTGCGGAGCCATCTTAGGCTGATTAGCAGAGGGTGATGAAACTACAGGTTTTGATTGAGTTTGCGGTTTTCTTACAACGACCTCATTATCAACCGATTTAGTTTCTATAACTTCCGAATAAGCACCGTAATCCACATCCATCATCGAGGATTGCTGATTATAGAACAGCTTTTCATATTGCGTTTTTCGTATGGTAGTGTCCCATCCACCCACTTCATCAGCAGTATGCTTGTTGATTCCCGTATAAGTGAGGCTGGCATCCTCGTAACGTTTGAACTTGAAGATAGCATCGTTCATGAGTGGTGCATTGAATACACCGAGCGAGCAAAGCATATTGAAATCTTCCACACTTAGGCCAGTTACCTTTTTGAATAATCCTGGCTCCAATTGGGTAATTACATCTTTGAGGCATCGTTCCCGATAGTCTGTCAAGTACATGAATACCGGAATACGGGTAGCAAACTTGATTAACTTTTCTTGAATCTGTTTGCGCTTGCTCTTCATTTCTTTCTCTTCGGCAGAAATTTCCTTCTTCTCCTTAGGAGTCGGATCCGGATTTTCTTTCTTGGCCTTCTTGACGGCTTCGGACTTATTAATAATGGTAGTGAGGTCATTGTTCAGGTTACGGAAGCCCTCAATGTTCATCAATGCCTTCATCGCTTCAGGACTTGCCAACAAGCGTTTCAAGGTATCGTTATCTACATTGACAAGCAAGGCCGATTCCCAACGCTTGGCCAATAGTGTTGCCGATGTTCCCGCCAAAGCGATGTCGAGAATGTCTTGGGCATCCACTTCTTTCATACTACTACCATCGTAAGCCAATACAGGCAGGAACTTGATAAACTCCCCAACCTTGGCTTCGGGATTGGATTCATTGATGTCCAACCGACAACTGTAGTCCGAAATCTGGCGTAACGCTCTATCAAGGGCAAAGTCGAACACATAACACTCATTCTTCATGATGGTTTTGCTTCCTTCCTCGTTCTTGACCTCCCACGGACTTTGTACACGGAAAGCAGCTTGGAAATAGGTTTCCGGACTCTTTAGGTTGCGAAGCATGAAGATACCCGTCCATGGCTTTACCGTAACGCCTGTTGTCAGTTTACCACAACTGAGGGTAATGGTCTTTGTCTTCAATGGATTGCCCATAGTCGCTTGCACAGGATATAGTGCATCCAAACCGATACCTGCTCCCGTTCCGGCACATACCACAATCCGATAGTCGTGATAGAATTTGTTTTGCCGTTGAGCAAGCAGATTGGCCATAGCGAAACAAGATGCCACATTCGGCAAGAACCACAAGGTATGCGAAAGCACATTGAGCAGTCGTGTATCGCTGAATGGCATCGGTGGGCGTTTATCTTGCCCTAACTTCAAGTCATCGACACTTGCTGGAAGGTACGAACCACGGATAAGGTCAAGCCACTTTTGAACCTCGTTCTCATATTTGAATCTGGCCTTATCACCCTTACCCTCAGCTGCGAAAAACAAGTTCAAGTCGAACTCATCAAACTCGCCAAGTTTGGCTACCTCTTGTATTTCATCAGGCATACGATAGGTGAGCATCACCATTCTTGGCAAGGCGAGATAAGGATTACCACTACCTTTCCATTCTGCTTTGGCACGTTGTTCATCCGAGTATGTCCAGTTGAAGATCTGTTCTTCGATAAACTCACCATTGTTGATAGCTCTGAACGGTGTACCCGACAAGAAAAGATAATACCTCGTAGAAATAGGAAGCCATGTTTCATTGATGGCATTGCTTGCCTCATCTTTCTTATATTTTTCGGCATCAAAGTCCACCGAGTTTTCTTCATCTTCCTTCTCGAACAACTCTTTCGCACGCTCTTTCCACGCACCGAAATGGTATTCGTCGAAGATGACCAAGTCCCAATTCGTGGCATGTATAAATTCGTTCTTGGTCTTGATACCTCCACTTTCATTGGTACCAAGTAGGTCTTGGAACGAACCGAACACCACGATAGGCCGTGATTTGTCAGCTTGGCGAAACTCCTGGTCGATATTCAAGTTGTTATTGCGAGCATCCTTATTAGAAATGTATTGCCATCCTTCAAAGTCGATATGCGATACGAGGTCTTCTCGCCATGCCGATTCTACGGCAGGCTTGAATGTCAAAATCAGGATGCGTGACAAGTTCATTTTCTTGGCTAGCTGATAGCTAGCAAAAGTTTTACCGAAGCGCATCTTGGCATTCCAAAGAAACTTCGGGACTCGGTTTGGCTCTTCTTTCAAAGCTTGTTCGAAGTATGTCCTTGTTTGCTCTACGGCACGGAATTGTTCCGGACGCATCGTGAAGTTCTGTGTTCTGTTTTCTACATTGTCAGAACCGGTGCGTAATGAAAGGATAGCTGCTTCCACATCATCCTTTGTACATCTGAACCACTCATCCGTTCTATCAAGCGGATTCAAACGGGAGTGTCCCTTTCGTTCAAGAATTTTGTGTACATCTTTATCCGTGAAGCAAGAGCCGTCGTTGGTCATGGCAGACTCTACCAATACAATTTCATAGGCAATCTTACTGGTATGAAGTTGCTCCTCTATACGTTCTCTGGCTGTTCTGTCTGTATAGCCAACCTTTAAGTATCCTTTGTGCGAATCTACTCCCGGTAATCTATAGGCATAGATGGTAGGAGTAATGCTTGGACGTTGGGGAAAGAAATTCTGTTCCATAGTTTACTCCATTGGGCGTATCATTGATTCAATATAATTAATTTCTTCACTCGTTAAATGGTATCTTTCATAAAGCATTTCATCAGTCCAATATATTTTATAATCTAGATAAGGTACAAATTGAAAATTCTGTGTTGAAATATTCATAGAACTTAAAGTATGCTTCATCATAAATCTAGGAAATTTCAACGCCATATATTTAGCAAAAGAATCGGCTTCCTTTTTATTATCAAAAGTATGAAGCATAAGATATGATTCTGTTGTTACTTCATTTGGCGAGAGGATTCTACTTGATGTTGTAACTTTATATCCATCTTGTGGATTAGTATCTACTTCTCCGTTGCTAGGAACTACTTTTCCTATAGTAACCTTATATTTTTCTATTTCTTTGTGATTTTTAGATACGGAAGATCTAGGAACATATCCTTCTCCTCCAGAACTGATAAGTTTTATGCAATCAATACCATTAATAGGATTTTCTACACCTCTATCTTTAGATACAAAACCAAAAGGATTACGAGTAAAAGTGTTATCAGAAAGTCTTTTATCTCCACTTTTAAGAAATTTACGAATAATACTGATTGCTCTATTATCTCGAATAAAGACATCAAATTCATCTAATCTTCTTGTTGTAACAATTGTTTCTGTATTGTTTGCACAATTTCTTATTTCGCATTCTCCATTATAAGAACTATCCCATAAAAAATAGTTTACTCCTCCTGCTATGTTTACTCCAGGAAAACAATCTTTAGAAGACATAAAATCATTTATAATTCGCATATGCTTATCGTGAAGCATTTCTTCACGAAATTCATCAAGCCCTTTTCCTCCAGCAAACCAACGAGAAGGAATAATCATAGTAAGATATCGTGGGGATAATTTCTTAGCATTTAGTACAAAATACTGATAAATAGGTTTTGCACTAATGCCAGTACCACTTCCTCCGTCGTTTAACTGGTAAGGCGGATTCCCTATAATCACATCAAATTTCATATTGAATACTTTGTTTACATCTAAGTTGTGAATAAATTGATAAGCATGAGTTTCGAGTTCAGCACCACGGTCGTACTCACTTTTCGAAGCAC
>SUXX01000070.1 GCA_015060735.1 Bacteroides sp. | reverse complement strand
TTTTTTACGAATATTGTAGAGATGTATCATTTTATCTTAAAAAGAATACTTATGAAAAAGACAATTCAATCATTGGTAGCCATTTGTGTGATGGTATGGCTGATTCCTGTGTCTGCGTTGGCCCAGCAAGCCTTGTGGGGAAGCTCGAAGATTGTTTCTCCTGAAATTCATGACGATAATACAGTCACTTTCCGGCTTCATGCCCCAAAAGCGGTGAAGGTGCAGGTAACGGGTGATTTCTTGTCCGAAGGAACGGCCGACCTGGTGGAAAACAAGGAAGGTGTGTGGGAATATAAGACCCCTCAACCGTTGGCTCCCGAACTTTATAGCTATGCATTTATGGTGGACGGGATGAGGATGAACGATCCGAACAATGTCTATATGATTCGTGACGTGACCACGGTAACCAACGTCTTCATCATCGGAGGAGGACGGGCCGATTTATACAAGGTGAACAAAGTGCCTCACGGTACGGTGTCGAAGGTGTGGTATGATAGTCCGTCATTGGGTATCAGCCGACGCTTGACCGTTTACACACCGGCCGGTTATGAAACGAGTGGAAAGCGTTATCCTGTGTTCTATTTGTTGCATGGCATGGGTGGTGACGAGAATGCTTGGAGTGAATTGGGACGTTCCACACAAATACTTGACAATCTGATAGCTCAGGGCAAGGCCGAGCCGATGATTGTAGTGATGACAAATGGCAATGCCGCATTGGAAGCAACACCGGGCGAATCGTCTTTAGGCTGGGAAGTACAACCGACGTTCCAATTACCTAAGACGATGGAAGGCTCTTTTGAAACTCATTTCCCGGAGGTCGTGAAGTTTATTGATAAGCGTTACCGTACTAAGGCCGGAAAGAAATATCGTGCCATTGCAGGTCTTTCGATGGGAGGCTTCCATTCGATGCACATCTCCAAGCATTATCCCGACATGTTCGATTATGTAGGTTTGTTCTCGGCTGCTATCTTGCCAGGGCAGAATGTGACCTCTCCAGTTTACGAAGACCTGGAAGGCAAACTGGCCATTCAATTTGCCAAGCGTCCTGCCTTGTATTGGATTGGTATCGGCAAGACCGATTTCCTCTATAAAGGCAATGAAGAATACCGTAAGTTGTTGGACTCCAAGGGATATCCGTATGAATACTTCGAGAACGAAGACGGACACATTTGGAGAAACTGGCGTATCTACTTGTCGGAGTTTGTACCCAAACTTTTTAAATAGAGTTTAGAAGATCATCCGATACACATTGGTTTCCTTGCGTTCAAATCCCATGCTTTGGTAGAGCTTATTGGCGGCTATCCGCTTGGGGTTGGACGTGAGCATGAGCAAGGGGATGCCTTGTGTTTGTACAAACTCAATGGCATGGGCAACCAGCAATTTGCTAAGACCTTTTCCGCGAAAGGCTTCATCGACTACTACATCCTCAATCCAGGCTTTGCCACCCGTAGGGCTATGATAGATGCCTACGGTAAGCATGCCGGCTACTCTCTCGTCTTGAAAGAGGAAAAAGAGATGACTATGGCTGGATGCTAATAGTTCTTTGAACATCTCCTCGGTGAAGGTCATCTGCTCGGGTGTCAGTTGATTCAAGAACCGTTGGATGGTTTCTTGGTAAACGGGCGAATAAGTCTTTATTTCGGCGATAGTGGTTTTCATGGTTAGGATTGGGCTTTAAATACAGGGGTTAATCGTTGTGTCTCGGTTTCGAAGCCGAACCAATAGCCGTGTTGACCCTCCTCGTCGGTAGGAAGGAAGCATAAACGGAGGTTTTCTTGGTAATAACCATACAATACCTCCCAACTTTCGGGGGGAGTTTGTCGTTTGGTCTTTACCCGTTCGGCCGGTTGCTTTTTTAGGGACATGCCTGCTTCTATCCAGGTTATGCTGGCATCCAACTGATAGGATGGATAATGTTTCCGGCAAAACTCATAAAGCACAAGTCCGCGTTTTTCTAAACTCATGGGCTGGTCGATGAGGCTGGCTTGTGTCAGGTAGTCGAGGAAACGGATAAGGAACTCCGGTTCGCTCAAGATGAGTGTCCGGGTCAGGTCTTGCCAAGCCGGAGTGTTGTAGAAAGCATCCAGCAAGCGGGACAAGCGTCGGGCGATTTGCAATTCACCGGGGGTGATGTCATCCGTTTGCAATACTTCGTAAGGGGGTAAGGGCGAGAAACGGATGTTCAACTCGGTGGCTTTTCTTCTCATCTCGGTACCCGGAAGTAGTTTGAGTGACTCTAATTGGATTTCTCCGGCACGGAATTCGGCCAAGGTGCGGATGTCTTCAAAGATTTCATTCAATTTGTAAAGAGGCAGGCCGGCTATCAAGTCGGCATGAGTCTCCATGTTGTCTAACGAACAAAGGAATTGCAGGCCGGATAAGGCTTCGGATAATTTTCCCATGCGAAGGCTTTTTTGCAATACGCCTTCGCGTAAACTTTGTATGCCAGCTTCCAGGTGGAGTAAGCCTTTGGGCAAGGTTTGTAGCATGTCCTTCAGTTCCTCGGTGAGTAAAGCCGGATGGATTTCCAGATGGAAGCGGATGTGAGGGTGAAATTCCAGGAATAGTTGCAGAAGTTCCTTGGCTCGACGAGAGTTGAAGTTGAACGTACGGTCGAGTACGCGGACATCCTTGATGCCATGGTGATGAATCGTTTGAAGCCGGTTTCGGATGGCTTCCATGGAGAGTGTGCGGACGGGCTTCTCACCTCCGCTCACACAGAAGGCACACGTATTGAAGCAACCTCGGGTAGTTTCCAATTGCACGAAAGGTTTTCCCCAGTTGAAAAACTCGCTTTCCTCGGGGGAGGTCAATTCGTTGAAAGACAAGACTCTGGCTAATCCATTGTCACAATATCGACTTTCTGTATCCAGATAGCATAACCCCGTAATGTTTTTCCATTCCTCAGGGCGATTCCAACAACTGACCCAACGGGGGAAAACTTCCTCGCCTTCGCCTCGGAAGACGCAATCGATATATGGATGGGAGCGAAGAAAAGCCTCATTTTCACCTAAGAATTCGGGACCTCCGAGGATGATGCAAGCCTTAGGCAACAAAGCCTTGGCTCGTGAAAGGACATGCATCAGTATCTCATGATTGAAGAGCCAAGCCGTAGCAGCCAGTACATCGGGCTGATAGCGTTGGATTTCGTCTACTATCATACCGACATTTTCATTGATAGTGGCAGATACCACGCTCCATTCGATGTCCGTCTGTTCCTTCATTTGTGCATGAAGGGCGGGCAAGGCCAACGATGAATGGGCATAAGAACTATTTAAGTCTATCCAAAGAATCTTCATGGCTTATCTTTTAAAGTGAAAGAAATGAGCCGAAAGGAAGCCAACCAAGAATATGACGATGGTACCCAATACGATAGCTAAATATTCGTGGATACCCGACTCGGGAAGCCCCAACCATTGGTCGGCCGAAATCCAGGCTATGACAATGGCTCCGCAAATCACTCCGATGGCCGCGTCCACGTTTCTGGCTTTTCGAGCCAGATAGCCCAGTAGGAACAACCCCAACATGCCTCCGCTGAAGATGGACGATAGTTTCCACCAGGCATCCAGGATGCTATCTACATTCAGCAAGGCTAATGCAACAAGAATACCTAAGATACCAACGACCAGACTTGAAATCTTCAAGACCCAAAGTCGTTCACGATCGCTTGTTTGTTTGCGGATGCGTTGGTAATAATCCGTTAAGATGATGGTCGACGAACTAGTGACGCTGGTGGCTACTGTGCTCATGCCGGCCGCGAAGATGGAAGCTATCAGTAAGCCGGTCGACCCAACAGGAAGTTGGTTGACGATGAAGAACGGGAAAACGTAATCGGGCTTGATGCCTTCGGCCGGGAGTAAATCCGGATATACCTTATAATATGTATAGAGAGCCGTACCTATCAAGAAAAAGATAGCCGAAACAGGTATGAACAAATACCCTCCAAACAAGGCCGAGAACTTGGCTTCCTTCTCGCTTTTGGCCGTGTGATAGCGTTGAACATAGTTTTGGTCAATCCCATAGTTTTGTAAGTTGGTGAAGATGCCATAGATGAGGCATACCCAAAAAGTGGACGTGCCAAGGTCGGCCGAGAATTCACCCAGGCTGAATTTCTGTTCAGCTATGGCCATCTGGAAGGTTTGAACAGGTCCTTCGGGCATGCTGAACAAGAGTACAATCAGACAAACCAAGGCTCCACCAATCAGGATGAACCCTTGGATGGCTTCTGTCCAGATGACGGCCTTGATTCCGCCCATCATGGAGTAAATGATGATGGCAAGGCTGGTGAATACAATCACAAGCTGGATATTCCACCCCATCAAGATGTTCATAGGCAGAGCCAATAGGAAAAGGATAGAACCCATACGGGCTATTTGAGTGAGCAAGTAGCAAGCTGAGGCATAGAGGCGTGCCCATGTGCCAAAGCGTTCTTCCAAAAAACTATAGGCTGAAACACTTTCTTGACTTCGGTAGAAAGGGACGAAATACTTGGCTGCAAAATAGGACGCAATGGGGATGGACAAGCTGAAAACGAAAGCATTCCAATTGCTCGAATAGGCATTGCCGGGATAGCCCAAATAGCTGATGCTACTAACATAGGTGGCGAAAATGGACATGCCTACTACCCAGCCGGGCAAGCTACGTCCGGCCGAGGTGAAATCATCGGCCGAGGATTTCTTGTTGAAGAAAGAACATCCGAAAAGAACGATTCCACCGGTAAACAGGAAAAAGATGATGAGGTCTATCAGGTGCATAAAGCGAGGGATTAGAAGATGAGTTTTCCGTTTTCGAAAGGTAACTTTTCCAAAGCCTGGCGAATCTTTTCCCGTTCGGGGGCATGGAACTTGTAGAATGGAGAAGCTACAAAGTCGTCATTGATAATGCCTAAAACAGACAAGGCACACTTTAATCCCTTTAAGTAACTGGAGCCGTATTGTCCCACCTTATATATAGATGCACTGATTTGCATGATTAAGGGCTGTAGTCGAAGTACTTCGGATAAATTACCGTTCTTGGCAGCCTGATACATGGCTACGTAAAGTTCGGGGAAGAGATTGGCACCACCATTGATTCCACCATGAGCACCCATCAAGACACATTGGGCCGTAGTTTCTTCAGTTCCTACCAACATTGAAAAGTCGGGGCGTTCTTTCATGACATGCATTACCGATTGGAAGTACACGGCATTGGCCGAGCTATCCTTGAAGCCTACCACTTTGGGATTTTGGGCAATGCGATGGATGGTTGCCGGTTCAAAGTTGACCTTGACATGTGTCGGCATATTATAAAGGAAAAGTGGAAGTGGTAATTGAGGAATCAATTCTTCATAGAATGTGGTCAATTCAGGTTGGCTGGTTGCGAAGTAATAAGGAGGGGCAGAAACTACGGCCGAGGCTCCGCAATTGGACGCAAAGCGAGCCAAGTTGATGCTTTCTTCCATTGATGTATCGCTGATGCAGGCCAAAATAGGCAAGCGTCCCCGATTGATTCGGCATGTTTCTTGAATGACTTGCTGGCGGAGCCGATAACTCAGGCTTTGTGCTTCGCCTGTGGTGCCTAATATGAAAAGGGCACTGACGCCACCTTGAATCAGGTGTTCGATGAGTCTTTCCAAACTTTCGATGTCTAAGGTTTCGTTGTCTTTCAACGGAGTGACTAATGGCGGAATGATACCGCTAAGTGGATTTATAAAGCTCATAATGTATGTTTTTTGATTAGTATTCGTAAGGCATAACAAATATAAGTCTTTATTCGGAAATATTCGACAAACTTTTCTATCTTTGTGTGATTAAAGTAAAGAAGACAAGATGTTTTTCATTCGTAGACTTTGGAATTGGTGCAAGCGTTTCCGTTACCGTTGTGGTTATGGAGTGCATTCTCCTTCGGATTTCTTCTTGATAACTTCTGTGATTTATGAGACATTGCCTTATTACGCATATCGAGAGTTGGAGAAGACTGGAAAAGGAAAAATCACGACCCGTTATCGGAAGAAGGTGAATCGATTGCTTTTTAGGCTGGTGAATTATTATCGACCCGACTTTCTGATTCATGTAGGCGAAGGTAAGGATGAGGCTTTCCGCTATATGTGTGCTGCTCGTACTTCTATGAAGACGTTTGATGTATCGGAAGGACATCGAGAAGGAGCTTTGCTGGCTTTGGATAAGATTATGAAAGAGAGACAATCGGTTGGCTTTTTGCATGTGGGGCAGACGCCTTATTATCGAGAGGTGATGGAGAAAATGTTGCCTTACATGGGGAAAGATTCTTGTCTTGTAGTGGGCGGTATCTATGCCTCGAAGGAAAAAGAAGCTTGGTGGACGATGCTAAAGGCAGATGAGCGGGTGCGAGTAACTTTCGATTTGTATGACGTTGGTATCTTATTGTTCGACCCTAAGCGTTACAAACAAGATTATATAGTAAATTTCTTTTAATGTGATATGAAAAAGAGCTTGATTTATACCCGGACGGGGGATAAGGGGACAACCTCGTTGGTGGGAGGCACGCGGGTGCCAAAGACGCATATTCGACTAGAGGCTTATGGCACGGTGGATGAATTGAATGCCCATTTGGGATTGCTTTATACGGGATTGGCAGATGAAAAAGACCGGGGAATGGTGCTTTGGATACAAAATAAGTTGTTTTCGGTTGGCTCTTATCTGGCTACAGACCAGGAACTTACTTCTTTAAGAGTGGAAAGCCAAATAGCCGATGAGGATGTATGCCGGTTGGAAAGAGCCATTGATGAGGTCGATGCCCAGCTTCCGCCATTGAAGGCCTTTGTTATCCCTGGGGGCTCTAAGGAATCAGCAGAATGTCAGGTGTGTCGTACGGTTTGTCGCCGTGCTGAGAGACGTATCCTCGCTTTATCGGAAACTTGTGAGGTGAGCACGAACGTCTCGGCTTTTATCAATCGTTTGTCCGATTATTTGTTCGTTTTAGCTAGAAAATTGAATATATTATTTAATACTCCTGAAATTTACTGGGATAAAAATTGCAAATGAGATAATTTGTTATACTTTTGCGACCGATATGAGAGTATAATCTGATTGTATATTTTTTAAAATAAGAAATCGTATGTATTGGACACTAGAACTTGCTTCCAAATTGGAAGATGCCCCATGGCCTGCATCAAAGGATGAATTGATTGATTATGCCATCCGTTCAGGTTCGCCGTTGGAAGTAATCGAAAACTTGCAGGAGATGGAAGACGAAGGAGAAATCTATGAAAGTATCGAAGACATCTGGCCTGATTATCCAAGTAAAGAAGATTTCTTTTTCAACGAAGACGAATATTAAGTCTTTGAGTTAAAGTAAATCATTGAAAATCAATAAGGTGGCAGACATTTATTTGTTTGTCACCTTTCTTTTTAGGGTGTTTTAGGGTGGGGTTTGTTTGTCTAAA
>SUXX01000069.1 GCA_015060735.1 Bacteroides sp. | reverse complement strand
ATTCATCAGTAGTAGACAACAACGGTAAAATGAACTTTGGTACGGTACAGAGTTTTGTAACAGCTGCCAGAGATGCTGGTACTACCATTTATGGTCATACCTTAGCATGGCACTCCCAACAGAACAATAAGTATCTGAATGGTATCATTGCTGACAAGGTAGACCCCAATTATGTACCTGAATTGGTTCCTGTAACTAAAACAGAAGAACGTACTTGCATCATTGTTGAATCGGATGATATGGTGGAAGCTGCTTGGGATACCCAATTCTGGATTACTTTCCCTGGTAAAAAATTCAACACAGGTGATGCTTGGTCTGTTAAAATGAATGTTAGAGCAGATAAGGAAGCTGGCTCAGGCACTCAAACTCATAATGAGCCAAGTGCCTATATCCATTGGGCTTGTATCGGTACAGTTAACTTTACTACCGAATGGAAAGAATATACCGCTTCTGGTACTATGACTGCTGAGCAGAATGGTGGTTGGTCTATCGCTTTCAACTTGAATGACTTTGCAGAAGGCAACAAGTATTACTTCGATGACATCAGTTTCACTGTAAATGGAGAGGAATGGGTTGTCAACGGTAATTTGGATGACCCGGAAGGTACTGAAAACTTTGTCTCAAAAGAAAAACGAGGCGATTTGGTTCCTTCGCGCATTGTAGATAGCTATGAATACACAGTCATGGAAGAAAAGCCATCCATCGAAGAAGTGGAACGTACTTGTATCATGGTGGAATCGGACAATATGGTAGAAGCTGCATGGGATACTCAGTTCTGGTTGGTATTCGAAGGTGTTGCATTCAAGCCAGGTGATTCTTGGTCTGTTTCTATGGATGTTCGTGCAGACAAGGAAGCAAGTGCTGGAACTCAAACTCACAATGCACCAGGAGAATACAAACATTGGGCAGCAATCGGTACTATAAACTTCACACCAGAATGGGAAACGTACACAAGCTCTGGTTCAATGACCTCTGAACAAGACGGATGTTATTCATTTGCTTTCAACTTGAATGACTTTGGAGAAGCTAACCGCTATTACTTCGATAATATCAGCTTCAAGTTGAATGGTGAAGAACTGATTGTCAATGGTAATTGTGACGATCCAACTGGAACAGCCAACTTTGTTGCTAAGGAAAAGCGTGGTGGTACAGTACCTGCCCGTATCATCGACAAGTATATTATTGAAACTGCTGGTGGTGGTGTAATTCCTTTGACTCCGGAAGAAAAGGCTGACACATTGAAGTGGGCGATGGACAACTGGATTAAGGGTATGATGACTGCTACAGAAGGTTACGTAACTACTTGGGATGTTGTTAACGAACCTATTTCTGGTAGTGGTGGTGAATACTACGACTTGTGGTCTGCAGACAATGGTGATCCTGCCAACAACTTCTACTGGCAAGATTATCTCGGTGATGAAGAATATGTACGTTTCGTTGTAGCTAAGGCTCGCGAATACTATCAAGGTACAGAACCTTTGAAATTGTTCATCAACGACTACAACCTCGAATCATGGTGGGATGGTAACAAGAAGCTGAAGAGTTTGATCCATTGGATTGAAACTTGGGAAGCAGACGGTGTAACCAAGATTGACGGTATCGGTACTCAGATGCACGTATCCTTCCACGGAAATGCAGAAACTCAGGCTGCTCAGGAAGCTGCTATCATCAATATGTTTGAATTGATGGCAGAAACTGGCAAGTTGGTGAAGATTTCAGAATTGGATATGGGCTATGTAGATGCATCCGGTACAACTTTGACAACCGGACAAGTTACTGAAGAACAACAGAAGCAAATGGCAGGATTCTACAAGTTCATCATTTCTAACTATTTGAACATTATACCAGAAGCTCAACAATATGGTATCACACAATGGTGTTTGACAGATGCTCCGAAGACCTCTGGTTGGAGAGCAGATGAACCTGTTGGTATTTGGACTCAAGGCTACCAGCGCAAGCATATCTATGCAAGCTTTGCTGAAGCATTGGCAGGTGAATAATACCTAAACTTCAATAAACAGTAAGAGGATGCATTTCGATGCATCCTCTTATTTTTTTAGCGATTCTCCTATTAAAAGAACAATTTTCATTACATTTGTACGCAATAATAATAAATTCCATCTGTATCAGTTTTCAAAATGCGTACAAATACCTATCTTATTATAGGCGCACTGGTAGTGTTTGCATTGATGCTAACAGGTATCCAATATACTCAAGAATACCGTTTCTTTGCATTGGAAAGTAATCATTTGTTCCTGTATGATGCAACAGACCTTTGGAATAAACTGCAACAACCGGGCGGAACTGCTTTGGTCGTAGCTTCCTTTTTGAGTCAATTTTGGTGTATCCCTTATGTGGCTACTATTATGGTTGCGGTTTGTTATCTGCTCATAGCATTCCTATTTTATCTAATTCTTCGTAAAAAGTTTCCGGGAATTGCGATGACAGGTCTTTCTCTCATTCCTCTTGTGTTCTTGTATCTATGTTTTGAGAATGATTATTATCGTTTTCAAGGACATATTGCCTATCTGATGTTTGTAGTGGCATTATGGGGATACCATTCTTTGCTTTCACGGCATTGGATTATTCGCATGTGTATAGGGATGGGTATGGTAGTAGGGCTTTATTGGTTGGCCGGTAGTGTGGCTGTTGTATTTTCAATTACTGCTTGCTTGATGGAATTGCTTGAGAGAAAATTACGCGGCTGGTGGAGTCTGTCCTATATCGCTGTTGCATTTCTGGTTGGCTTTACTTTTGTCCGTTTGTCTTTAGTGAAGGATATGGAATCGGCATTTACACCTTATATGTATTACGATTGGCCTTCTACGTATTTCTTTCCTGCTTATGCTTGGGTAATACTTCCAACATTGCTGTTGATAGCTTGTCTTCTTGCCAAGATTCCTTCTGATAAAGTTTCACCTGCCTTGTTAGCTGTATTAGGTAGTGTGTTTGCCTTTTATTTGGCTTTTAATTTATATACAAAGGTACATAGCCACCGAGGCTATCGTTTCCTGCAAGAACAATATTGGGCGGATAATGGTGAATGGAGTCGGATTATTGAAACCGCTGATCGAAGAACGCCGACTTATTTACTTAGTTATCTAAATTTAGCTTTGGCAGAGAAAGAACAATTGGTGGGAAGGTATGGACAATATAATCAACAAAATCCGACACAGCTATTGATGTGGGCCGATCCTCATTTGAAGAACGGAAAGCGCCTGTTAAGTAAAATTTATTTTTCATGGGGATATGTAAGTGAGGCACGACAGGCGGCATTTGACGCTAACTTATTGACACCGGGTACTTGCCATCCCAAAGAATTGCAGGTGATGATACAAACCAATTTGGTATTGGGTGCTTATGAAGTAGCAGAAAAGTATATAGTTTTATTGGAAAAGACCTTGTATTATAAGGAATGGGCAACAGGTATGCGTCGTTTCTTGAACAATGAAAAGGCGATATCCGAAGATTCAACTTTAGGGCAGTTACAAGCTTCTATTTCACCGACGAGTCCTTATGTGAGGTATGAAAGCCTGTTGAAGGATATGAAGGATATTCTGAATGCTAACCCGTCCCAAAAGATATTGTCTCAGTTTTATGAAGTATATTCGAAATCATTGAAGGAGGATAAACAATGAGAAATAGATTATTCCCGCTTGTGGCGTTTGCGGTAGTTTTGAATATGGCCGGTTGTACTCCTTCTATACAAAACGTCAGACAAACGAATGAAGTCGTTGATATTTATCCTGACTATAAGGATGTAACAATCCCAGTAAACATTGCTCCCCTTGATTTTGAAGTGTTGGTTGATACGGATTCAAAATGGGGCGTTCGTGTGATTGCTTCTGAAGATACACTTGATTATTATGCCGAAGCCAATATCTTTTCTTTTGATGAAGGATGGTGGAAGAATCTATTAAGCAAAAATGCCGGACAATCTATCCAGTTCGTTTTATGTGAAAGAGAAGCGGATGGCTGGAAGGCATATCGACCCTTCTCTGTCCATGTGGCAGAAGAAATAGACCCTTATATGACGTATCGTTTGATTCCACCGGGCTATAGCCTTTGGAAGGAGATGGGGATTTATCAGCGTCATTTGGAGAGTTTTGAAGAAACAGCAGTCTATAAGAATGAACAGGGAAAGGGCAATTGTGTGAATTGCCATTCGTTCTGCAATCGTAATCCGGAACGGATGCTATTCCATTTTCGCTCAGAATTGGCGGCAACCTATTTGTTCAAGGATGGAAGGAAAGAAAAACTGGATACAAAAACGGACCATACCCTTTCAGCTTTGGTTTATCCATATTGGCATCCGTCGGGTGATTTTGTTGCTTTTTCGGTGAACAAGACCTTCCAATTCCTTCACATGAAGGATCCTAATCGCATTGAGGTATGCGATGATGCATCGGATGTAGTGGTGTATGATGTCAACCGTCGGGAAGTGTTTACTTCGGAATTGTTGAACTCGACCGATGAATATGAAACATTTCCTACCTTTTCACCGGATGGAAAGTCTCTTTATTATTGCAGTGCGCATGCTGTAGATTCCATGCCACAACAATATCAGAATGTAAAGTATAGCTTATGCAAGATTAGTTTCGATGAAGAAAATCGTACGTTCGGTACGGAAGTGGATACCATTTATAGTGCTCCAACTGAAGGACGTAGTGTATCGTTTCCTCGCTTGTCTCCTGATGGCCGTTTTTTAGTGTATACGCTGAGTGATTATGGTAATTTCTCCATTTGGCACAAGGATGCAGACTTGTACATGGTTGACTTGGCATCTGGAGATATTCAACGTCTCGATAAACTGAATAGTGATAATGTGGAAAGCTATCATTCGTGGAGCAGTAATAGCCGTTGGCTGGTTTTCAGTAGCCGTCGGGAAAACGGGCTTTATACCCAGCCCTATATTGCTTATATAGATGAAAATGGTTCTCCTCGTAAGCCTTTCTTGCTACCACAGCGTAATCCGAAGAGTTTCTACGAAGCGCAGATGAATGCATACAACATTCCCGAACTGGTCAACGGGAAAATAGAAATCAGCAGTCGTGAAATTGCAGATTTTGCAATCAATGAGACCGCTATTCAAGTGAAATGATATGAAAAGGTATGGCTGGTTCTCGGTTGGATTGCAGGCGTTGATGTTGCTTGTTATAGTTGGGGCTATCTATGAGTTCCAGATGTTTCGCCTGTATGCCTGGGAAGCCAACCATTTGTTCCAGTTTGATTGGGGGTATTGTATTGATACTTTGTCTCATACAGGAGGAGCTATGTTGGTAGCTTCGTTGTTGACTCAATTCTTTCGTTTTCCCTGGATTGGCGTATTGTGCGTGTTGGCAGTTTATGTATCGATTTTCCTATTGACAAGTAATATCTTTAAAAAATGCTCTGTTTCTTCTGCATTTTCGGGGTGGTTATGGATTCCCATAGGCTTTCTGTTTCTTTGTATTGAAAACGATTATTATCGATTTCAGGGACATGTGACGTTTCTGATGTCGGTGGTTGGGCTCTTGGGATATTTGTCTATTCGAAAAAACGGTTTGATGTATAAGAGTGTGGTAGGGGTATTCCTGACAGCTTTGCTGTATCATTTGATTGGTCCTGCTGTTTGGATAATGGTTGTTGGTGCTTTTCTGTTAGGGTGGAAGACTGATAAAAAGGAGGTGCTAGCGGGAGTGTCTTGTGTGCTGGCTTTGGTTGTTATGGGGTTGGTTAGTGTAGAATTGCGTTGGGTGGGAAGTATGGAAAAAGCTTTTTTACCGGCATTGTATTATGACCATCCGGCGACCTATTTCTTCCCCTGTTATGCATGGATCAGTTACCTTTTGATAATTTTGACGGGGACTTGTTTGAGTAAATGGGCGAATGCTTCAATATTTCGGATTAAGACTTTGTTTTTAGTCGGAGGAATTTCAGCTTTGTTGTGTACCTTATATATATATAGGATTGTCCATTCTCCGTTGGGATATAAAATATTGAAGGAACAGTATTATGTCGAGCATGGTTGTTGGGAAGACATTGTACAGATGTCTGATTCCATGACTCGTAATCACTTTATTTGTTATTTGCATCTAGCTTTGGCACAACAAGGTAAACTTCCTGATAGCTTGCCTCACTATCGGGTGTTTGATGAATCGGAATTGTCTACGCCTTCCCATGTGAAAAAGGTACGTCATTCTCTGCTAGCCCATGTCTATTATCATTGGCGTGATGTGGAGGCTGCATCTGATGAGGCATTGGCGGCTAATCATGCCACTCCTGGGGAGTGTAATCCGGAGCAATTGAAGATTCTCATTCAAGCCTTATTGGTGCAAGGTAAATTTGAAATGGCCGAACGTTTTATCGGACAACTTGAAAAAACACTCTTTTATCGTGCTTGGGCGAAAGCATATCGTCCCTTGCTTTATCGCCCGGATGCAGTAAAACATGATTCTCTGTTGGGTGAAATGGGACGTTCCATCCCTCAAAATCGAGGTAACCAATACCGGGATGTGTTGAAGCAGCGAATGAAAGATATGCTTGATGCCTGTCCGTCCAATCCTATTCTTGAACAGTTCTTTGTAGCCTATATGATGTTGGGGCATGGAGGATGATTCCTAAAGCATCGTACTATTTAGTTTGGTGCCACGGCCTTGGCAAGAAGATGCCAATGAATCTGAATGGCTTGGCACTCCACAGCTGCTTGCAGCCTTGATTTGGTGGTTGTAAGTTTTTACAAATAACCTTCTATTCAATGATGTGGTTCTTGTAAAAGAATCATATTTTAGTGGAAAATGCTTGTAATCGCCCATTTTGTTAACATTCTATGCATTATACTCCGTGTTTGTAATGTAAACAAAGGGATATGTAACAGAAAGCAATCCCTATGTAACGTTGTGGAAAATCGTTGTAATGTTCATTCTTTCCTTTTCTTTATATAATCTCTAATTTTGAAGTGCTATTAAAATGCACGAATACCATGAAGAAATTTTGTCTATTGACAATGTTGTTGTTTACAGCTTTTGCGCTGTCTTCTTGTTCGGATAAATCCGATAAGGAACTACCGATTACTCCGGAAACTCCAGAAACTTCTGAACCAGAAGAACCACTTCCGGATGATGAACAAGAAAACGTTACTTTGTCGTTGAACGTGGTTGGCCGTTATCTGAAAGATGCGCAGGGAAATATTGTAAACCTTCATGGCTTCGGCCAGACATATAGCCCATATTTCAATGAAGAAGGTACAAAATGGAATAATTATGATGTGGATGGGTGCCTTAAGTATAACCAAGGAATAATCGATAAAGTCTTGGCTGCAGGGTGGTGTATGGATTTTGTCCGTTTACATATGGATCCATATTGGAGTGATGACCCTACTCAAGAATCTGTGCGTTATGAAGGACACGAGCGCTTTTCTGTTGACCGTTTCAAACTTTACTTGGATGAAGTGTTTGTCCCTATGGCGGAATATGCGGTTTCTAAGGGATTGTATGTAGTGATGCGTCCTCCCG
>SUXX01000068.1 GCA_015060735.1 Bacteroides sp. | reverse complement strand
GAAGCTATCATCCACAACCAGAAGAAGATGATTCCTTGCTCTGTATTGTTGGAAGGCGAATATGGTCAGTCAGACCTCTGCTGTGGTGTTCCTGTAATCTTGGGTAAGAACGGTATCGAAGAAATCATCGAACTTCCGTTGAACGAAGACGAAAAGGCTAAGTTCGCTGCAAGCGCTGAAGCTGTTCGCAAGACTAACGCTGCTTTGACAGAAGTGGGTGCTCTCTAATCGTAGGAAATCCTTTTTCATCATAAGATAAAGTGGGTGCGTCAAAAGACGCATCCGCTTATTTTTTTGGGGGCCACGGATTAGCACGGCTCCCTTTTCTTTTATTCGTTCGTGGTTTGTCTGGCTTTCCTCAGCTGTTCCTGTAATTGCTTGATGCTTTCCTTCAAATCCTTTTCTCGGGGGATGATGTTGAAGTTCTGCCAAAAGCTGGGGTCGTAATCCAAGGGGGTCTCCATGAAAATGGAATTGGGACGTATCTGCTCGTTCCTGGGGAAAGGTTTGGCGTTAGTGGTGTCGATGTGGCAGGTGGCCATTTCGAACCAAGTGTGCAGAAGCGGTGAACGACTGAACCAACTTTTCTTTTTCTTGACCTTGAAGTTCAGGTCGCCACGTACGTGGTTCACGTAGTAACGGTCTCCCCACTGACGATATGAAAGGGTGTATTCAGCCGATAGAGGGGAGATTTTAAGGTATTTTCCTTGTTCTTTCACCAACGTAGCCTTCTTGATGTGGTCGGGATGAATCCGGAAACATATTTGTACCAATGCCAATGTCTCGGCATCCAGATATATCTCTCCGCGATAGAAGTTTTCCTTCGCATGTTTGGACGGTCGGAAATGGATGACGTACGTGCATCGGTCTTCCATCCAGGTGATGTCCGAAAAGAAAAATGTACATTCGATGTTGGACGATTCGGGGTACAGGAAGATGGGAAGATGTTGCATGATGTCGAGGGTCAGGCAACTCCCGATGCCACCGCTGATTTTGGCTATCAGGCTGTCTTCTTCCGACCGGAAGCTGAGGCGGTTGTTTTTCAGCTGTTTCACTTGGTCGCTGATATATCCCGGGTTGACTCCCGGTTTGTATATCTTGAAGATTCCTTCCGTCAGGTCCGTCAGCTTTTTCTTGTAATGTGTGCCTTCGCGATAGAAGGTGGTGAGGTAGGACGGGCGGTCAGGATAGTTCTTCTCCCGTCTTTCGTGCATGCCGTTCAGCAAGGTGATGGGATTTCTCATGCTGACAATGATTTCGTGCAGGGAAACGATATTGGGAGTCAAGAGGATGACAGGGTCATTCCTTGTAAGCGATGTGAGGTCGGTTTCCTGTTTGTGATAGCCGATGTGCGAACAGACTAATTGGAAGGTTTGCATCGTGTCGGGGATGTGGATGTGGAATTTCCCGTCCTGATTGCTGACGGTCCCCCATGAGCTTCCTTGGATATAGACGGTGCCATAAGGAATGGGATGCCCGGTTTCCGCATCCAGTAGGGTTCCCGTGATGTTCCGGAAAGGAGGACGCTTGGGTGGTGTGATGAGTATGTAATCCTGCTGGACGGATAGTTGCAGGCGTTTGTTGCCTGTAATTTCATGGATGGCTCCGGCAATGCTCCTCAGGCCTTCGTTGATGCGTACTTCCTTCTCGTTGTCTATCAGGTTACTGTCGTATATCAGGTTGTAACCCGTGATTTCGGTAATCTTTTGCAGAAGCTGGTAGATGCTTCCTTGGGTGGATGGCAGATGGATGCTTCTCGTCAATTCCTTGGAGGGGGAGGATTGGGCGAGGCATTGGCTTGCCATTGGTAGATATGCAAGCTGAGCGATGAGGAACAGGATGCGCAGTGTTTTCATATCATTCTATAAAGATAAGCGTATTATTTTCTTTCCGATAGCTGATGCCGAGTGCTTTGCTGATGATGTCGGCAATGTCTTCCGGACGGCTGTAAGTATAGGTGAAGGTCAACTTGCGTTGTCCGGTTTCGGGGTCAGCCATAAGTTGAATCTCCTCGGGGTGCATCCGGTTGAGTGCATACAGCACATGTCCCAACGATTCGTCCTTGAAGCGTAGGTATCGGGTGTGGTGCATGGGCGTGTTCTCGATTTTGTCCGGTGAAACCTTGAATCTTTTTCCTTGCCAGACGGCTTTCTCTCCCTTGCCGATATAGACAGGCTGGCTGGATTCGGGGTGCGTTACCTTGATTCTACCGCTTTTCACTCCGGCTTCCAGGAGGCAAGAGCCTTCGCTCTTCACGTAGAAGGAAGTTCCCAATACCTCCACTTCCGCCTTGCCTATGCGAATACGGAAAGGCCGGTGGGGATTGCCCGTAACATCGAAGATGGCAGTCCCTTCCAAGGTCACTTCGCGTACATCTTGTGCAAAGGTGGTGGGGACGGTCAGTATGCTCTTGTCGTCTAAATGGACGATGGAGCTGTCTTCCAGGATAGTTGTCCTCAGCGAAGGACTTTCCGTATTCCGGATGGCTACTTGAGAGATGGAAGTGGGGGTCGTTTCAGCTTCCCGATGGCGGGTGAAGTATATGGCCAACCCGGAAAGTAGGCCGACGGCAAGGATTACTGCCGCTTTCCATCGATAAGTCCCGGTGGCGGGCTTCTGAGGAAGCAGCGCATCTTCTTCCAGACGTTGGTATAGCTTTTTCCAAGCTCTGTCTGTTCTGTTCCTGTTTTGTACGGTTGGTTTCATGACTATTCTTTATAATAGGTTTCAATATCTTTTCGTAATGCAGCAAGTGCCTTGCTCATGTTGGCTTCCACTGTTTTGACGGAGATGCTCAGCCGGGTGGCTATCTCGGCATATTTCAAGCCTTCGTTGCGGTGCATGAGGAAGATGTTCCTTCTTTGTGCGGACATTCGGGCCAGGCAATCATCGATGACTTTCTGTAACTCTTCGAACTCGGCCTCGTCTTCCGGGCTGGATGTGTAGGCGGGAGTGTCCTGCGACATCTTTCTTTGCAGTTCCTCATCCTTTAGCTTTTGCCTCCGGTGTTGCAGACAACCGTTCCAGGCGGATGCATAGAGGTAGCTTTTCACGGATCGGAAAATGTTCAGTTTCTCTTTCTCTTTCCAAATGGTATAGAACAGTTCTTCGACAATCTCCTCCGCCGTTTCCCGATTGCCGACGATGCTTGTTGCATACCAGCAAAGCGGGGCATAGTATCGGCGGAACAGTTGTTCGAAGGCCTTGATGTCTCCTTTCTTTATCTGTGTAACTAATAATAATTCCTTTAGCATATATTCTGTGAATGATATGGGTCTTCATCTATATAGATGCTTTATTGGTGAATTACCCTATAAAGATAAAGTTTTTTTTCGATAGAAATATGGCATGTGCTTTTTTTTTAAGGAAGATTGCGGTAATCAAGCCAATAGGCAAAGAAACATTTATTCGGATAAATGCTTCTTCAAGAGTTTGGAAAAGTTGCTCAACTTTTCTTCCTTTAAATAGTTTCTTTTTAAAATTCGTGAAGGCGTTTTTTTAATTCGTGAAGGCGAATTGGTGGGATGGGGTAGTGGGGAAATACAGCAAAAATCATGAAAATTGCCTTCACTGCTTTCACAAGAGTTAACTCGTTGAGTGCCAATGTCTCCGTGTGAACCTTGGGGCTTTTACCTGGTTTCACGGGTTCACACACGCGGAGCATTTCTGTGAACTTGTGAACCCTTGTGAAGGTATGAGGGTTCACACGGAGACGTTGTGTATCAGTGGTTTAGGTGGGTGTGAAACGAGTGAAGGCAGTTTTTGTGTTTTTATTGGTTCTGTGTCAATTTTGGGACATGTGCTATTTAGTACGATAATCACCCTTCTTGTCATTCAGACGACCGAAGGGAGGAAGAATCTCGGTAACATCGACTTTGTGATACCGAGATTCTTCGCTTCGCTCTGAATGACACTTTGTGTTACAGGTATATCGTTCCCTTGTTTTATTGGAAAATGGCATGGAATGGATCGCTTTCGGACTTAGTCCATTGATTGAAAACGAATTCGGGATAGTTGCTTTTCCCAGTTGTTTTAATCCATTCATTTAGGTGGATACTAATGTGCTTTTCGTTGTAACTAAGTTGTTTATATAGATAGATGTTTGGAGTATTTGTAGATAGGTTTTGGGCTATTAGAGTACCTCCATTGTAAAAAACATTGTCAAACGTTATGGTGTTGCTTTTCAAAAGTCCAATAATAGCTCCCCAATTACTAGGTGCTTTATAATGCAAGACATAGCAATTCGCTATTTTTAATTGGTTTGTTGTAGAAACGGTTCCAGCAATACCGCCAGCATATGCACCATTTGGTGCAATAAATGTGTTGCTATATGTATAACAATTAATGATTTTTCCACATGATTCTCCAATTATACCACCTATGGCTCCACTGTTCTCTGTTTCTATTTCGTTGTTAGAACTATTAGTGTTGATTATAGAACCATTTGTTAGCTTTGCACAGACAGCTCCTATTCGTATTCCTGTTTCTTCTGATGTTGGATTTGAATATTTAAAATTAGAGTCTTGAATAGAACAATTTTGTATAATTCCTTCATTCTCTGCTGCTATGCCGCCTATATGGGTGCATATGGTTTTGGTTGCAGTTTTTGCATTTATAATATGAAGGTTTTTAACTATACCTTCTTCTCCTATATATCCAAATAAACCTGCATAATCTTTATGGACATTTTCATTGATACTTTTATCTGGTATCGTTAAATTGGAAATGGTATGTCCCTGTCCGTCAAATATATCAGAAAAGATAACACTAGGTCCATTGTAGTATCCAATAGGTAATATGTTGGCTTCTTTCAAATCAATATCCGCCAATAAACGATACAACATTCTTCCATCTGCTTGTATTTCACCGTATTTAGATAAATCACCCTCTTTTTTCTTATTGATGATTTTACTGAATTCTATTAAATCACCGACCGAACGGATTCCCGGAACCGTATTCCAATCCCTTAAACCACATTCATAGACGAATCCACTTTTGAAGCTATGTCTTTGCAATTTATAAGATTGGCTAATTTCGTTGTCCAATGTAATATTCAGCGTAATTGATTCCTCCATCGGCGGAATGATGAAGGTATAGCTGTTGCTACCATTCCCTTGTAAAATAGTAGGAGTTGCTATATCAGAAAGGGTGATATCACCAGTGACAGGCGAGATGCTTTCGACCCTTTGAGGGCTTGTAAGCTGAATACTCTTGATTTTATCAACAAGTGTTTCGTCCACATTGAGCGTGAAAGAAGCGAACAGATGTCTGAAGGTCAGTGTCACATCCTTTTCTCCTTGGGTCAGTGTGTCTTGTGCTATCAAAACGTCCTTCAACGCACCTTCGTTGTACAGATTGCTAATGTCGTGAGGATATAGAGCCGTGATATATGTTGTTTCCTCGGCTTCTTTCCATCCATGTCCGTTGTCGTTAGTCCATGTACCATTGTTGTAGGTAAAAGTTTTATCCACAATGGATAATCCTCCGTAAGCATTCAGCAGGATTTGGCTTCCTTCGGGCAACGTTTCCTTGTCATTGCTTCGTGAAAGAATATTTCCTGCCAACGTCTTATGGACTGAAGGTAAATCTTCAGAAGAACATCCTGCTAGCAGGATTACTGAAAGTATATATAGGAATAACTGGATTTGTTTCATGACAGTGGTGGCTTATTTATTGGTCAGGATAATTTTATTCCTCCTCTTCATCAATGTTAAATTCCACCTTGCTCTGAAGGATGATTTCATTTAATACTAACGGAACGTCATTGTGTTCTTTGATAACATCGAAAATCATTTTAAGACGAGGAATGTTTATCAGTTCCTCAATGCATTTCATGTATTTCTTGACAATGGCATCTATGCCGTATGTCTTGATAGCATCATTATGTAACTTTTTAAGTAAATCATCTGTAGTGTCTTCTGATTTGACAACAAAAGTTATAGGATAACGTTCTATCTTTTCAATGTCAAGAAAGTATTTCTTAAAATCTAAAGTTTCGGTAACTTGAAAGAATCTTCCAAGTGGCTTCATTACAAAATCTATACCTCCGTCATTGGCATTGGTTCTTCCTGTTTTGTATAATCTCAGATTCTCTTCCTTCAAATCCTTGCGTGAGAAACCCCAATAAATTTTTTCGTCTTTATAGAAGTTCTTCAAAATGGCATAACAGACAATTTCAAACAAGCGTGCATCAACATTTGGGGCTAATAACCCAAGAATAAATTCGTTCACTTGTTTCTCATTTTCTTTGTCAATATCTTCGAGTTGCTTACATTGGTTGATGAAACGCATGAATGAGTCTGTCTTGGCCTTTGCGTATTCATCAATTATTTCAATAATAGGTTTTGCAAGATTGTATGTTTTCTTGCTGACTTTTATTTTCAGAAAATTTTCATTTATCCAATATCTATTTGTTTGTAAATCCCGAACTATTGGTGTATATTCGCAATTAGAGAAATATTTTTTGAATTCTTCATTCATGCGATGGTTTAATGCGTGGTTTTGTAATTTAGCACCAAATGGTAACTCTCGCATTCTTCTTAGTAAGACGGAGAATAGTGCGCCTTCGTAATTTATATATTTGCCTTTGCTGTTATATCCTTTGTTTATGTAATCTTCAATCAAAACATATATAGCATATAAATTTGCAAAACTTGCCCTTGATTTTGAACCACGTTGGACAGATTTTGTTTTTATATTAATGTATTGCAGCAGCAAGCTTTTGTCGAAAATATCGTCTGTTGCATCGGCAAAATGTTTTTTTAATATTTCTTTTATGTTGGAAGTGAAAACGTGTTCCATATTCTTACAGCTTTAAAAATTTAGAGATAATTGACTCTTTGTGTTTTCTGGTTTATATGTTTTTTCAACATGGCGCAATGTTTCACCTTTATATTCAGTAGCCAAACCAAGACGACGCAATCCAATTTTAATGTATTCGTCTTGCAATTCTATTCCAATGAATTTTCGTCCAAGTTGTTTGGCAACGTATGCGGTAGTGAAAGAACCCGAAAAAGGGTCAAGCACTACATCTCCTTCATTTGAGCTTGCGCGGATAATACGTTCAAGCAAGGCAACGGGCTTTTGTGTAGGGTGATTTTCGTATTCAGGCATACGATACCGTACACGGGCAAATTCCCATACATTGCCAGGAACCTTTTTGGAATTGTATGGTTGTGGAGGATTTTTCCGATAATCTATCAACTTACGTTGGGAACCAGTTTTAGCTTCCACCATTATGGCTTCGGAATTGAATGTATAATTATCCTTGTTTTTCACACAAAAAAGTATGGGTTCATACATCGAACCGTAATAATTCTTGGCTTGAACTCCTGAACTATCATAATACCATGCAATTCGAGACATGATATTTAATCTTTTTCGTAGGAACAGGTCAAAAAAAGGCATAAATTGTGTGGATGTCATTACGTAGAACGAACCGTTTGGTTTTAATTTTTTGACACATAGGTCAAGCCATTGATAACACCATTCCAGATAATTCTCGTCTGTATCCCATTTGTCAAGGCATCCGGCAAAATTCTTCCCTATATTATAAGGAGGGTCGGCAAAGATTAAATCGACCGAGTTGTCTTTAACCTCATGTTGCAATGCTAGTAAAGCGTCTCCATGAATAATTTTATGATTGTCTGTTCCTAATAATTCCATTTAATATAGTTCCTTTATCGTTTGCAAATGTAATCAAATTCTTTGATATTATTTGCGTATGCGCAATAAAAAAACGTTGTCCACCTTCACAGGCAGACAACGTTCTACAATACAAAATACAAATACAACTAAACGAGATATATTATGCCATATAATTATGTCATGTATTATACGATACCTTGGGCCATCATAGCGTGAGCCACCTTCATGAAGCCAGCAATGTTAGCACCCTTCACGTAGTTGATGTAGCCGTCAGCTTCTGTACCATACTTCACGCACTGTTCGTGGATGCCGAGCATGATGCCATGGAGCTTTTCGTCCACTTCGGCAGCACTCCAACTGAGGTGCATAGCGTTCTGGCTCATTTCCAAACCTGATGTTGCTACACCACCAGCATTTACAGCCTTACCCGGAGCATAGAGCTTCTTGTTGGCGATGAATGCATCGATAGCTTCCGGAGTACATCCCATGTTGGAGATTTCACCGATACAGATAGTACCGTTGTTGATGAGGTTCATAGCGTCTTCACCGTTCAATTCGTTCTGAGTAGCGCAAGGCAAAGCGATATCTACCTTCACTTCCCAAGGACGACGGCCAGCTACGAATGTAGCGTTCGGATACTTTTCTGCGTAAGGAGCCACGATGTCGTTACCTGATGAACGGAGTTCGAGCATGTAGTCAATCTTTTCACCGCTGATGCCGTCCGGGTCATATACATAACCGTCAGGACCAGAGATGGTAACTACCTTAGCACCCAATTCTGTAGCCTTGGTGACAGCACCCCAAGCCACGTTACCGAAACCAGATACGGCAACAGTCTTGTCCTTGATGTCGATACCGGCGTTCTTCAACATTTGGTTAACGAAGTACAAACCACCGAAACCTGTAGCTTCAGGACGAATCAACGAACCGCCGAATTCCAAGCCCTTGCCTGTGAATGTACCGGTAAATTCGCGAGTCAACTTCTTGTACATACCGAACATGTAACCAACTTCACGACCGCCTACACCGATGTCACCGGCAGGAACGTCCATATCCGGACCTACGTGACGCCACAATTCGAGCATGAACGATTGGCAGAAACGCATAACTTCTGCGTCGCTCTT
>SUXX01000067.1 GCA_015060735.1 Bacteroides sp. | reverse complement strand
TTCTACCAGAGTACATTCGATACACTTCCATGAACCATTTTTCGATAGTTATAGGCCTTTTTATTTTTGCTATCGGATATGTCTTCCAAGAAGCAATCAAGATGAAGGAAGAACAGGACCTGACCATTTAACTTAAAATGAACTTAGTTATGCCTATTATAGTAAACTTAGACGTAATGATGGCGAAACGGAAAATTTCGCTCGGCGAACTGGCGGAGAAGATTGACCTTACCCCCGCCAACCTCTCCATCCTGAAGACAGGAAAAGCCAAAGCCGTACGCTTCTCCACCCTCGAAGCCATCTGCAAGGAACTGGATTGCCAGCCGGGGGATATTTTGGAGTATCGCGATGAATGATAAAAAACAACTTTGCAAAAAATTACAACTTATTAGATGAAGACATTTGAAGAATTGGGTGTTTCCGCCGAAATACGCCGCGCCATCGAAGAAATGGGATACGAAAATCCCATGCCTGTACAAGAAGAAGTGATTCCTTATCTGCTCGGCGAAGGAAACGACGTGGTGGCACTCGCACAAACCGGCACCGGAAAGACGGCTGCCTTCGGTTTGCCCCTTATCCAAAAGACTGACGTGAAGAACCGGGTGCCTCAAGCACTCATCCTTTGCCCTACCCGCGAACTTTGTTTGCAGATAGCCGGCGACTTGAACGATTACTCGAAATACATCGATGGACTGAAGGTGCTGCCCGTATATGGCGGTTCGTCCATCGAAAGCCAAATCCGTATGCTCAAGACGGGGGTACACATCATCGTGGCCACTCCAGGACGCCTCATCGACTTGATGGAACGTGGCGTGGCGAAGCTCGACAACATCATCAACGTAGTGATGGACGAAGCCGATGAAATGCTGAACATGGGCTTCACCGAAAGCATCGATGCCATCCTCGAGAAAGTGCCTGCCGACCGCAACACATTGATGTTCTCGGCCACCATGAGCGCCGAAATCAGTCGCATCGCCAAGCAATACCTAAAGGATGCGAAGGAAATCACCATCGGCGTGAAGAACGAAGGAACCAAGAACGTGAACCACATTGCTTACATGGTTCATGCCAAAGATAAGTACAATGCCTTGAAGCGCATTGCCGACTATTATCCACAGATTTATGGCATCATCTTCTGCCGTACCCGTAAGGAGACTCAGGAGATTGCCGACAAGCTGATTCAGGATGGCTACAATGCCGATTCCTTGCATGGCGAACTCTCGCAAGCGCAACGCGACTTGGTGATGGGCAAGTTCCGCCAAGGACATCTGCAATTGCTCGTGGCCACCGACGTAGCCGCCCGTGGTCTCGACGTGAACGACTTGACGCACGTCATCAACTACGGCTTGCCGGAAGACGTGGAAGTCTATACCCACCGAAGCGGACGTACGGGTCGTGCCGGCAAGACGGGTATCTCTATCGCCATCATGAACCTCCGCGAGAAGAGTCGCATGAAGGAAATCGAACGCATCATCAACAAGAAGTTCACCATCGGCGACATGCCCACCGGCAAGGAAATCTGCGAGCAACAACTCATCAAGGTAATCGATGACATCGAAAAGGTAAAGGTAAACGAGGAAGAAATCGAAGCGTTCCTTCCGGGCATCTACCGCAAGTTGGAATGGCTCTCGAAGGAAGACCTCTTGAAACGTGTGGTTTCGATGGAGTTCAACCGATTCCTGGAATACTATAGCAATGCTCCTGAAATCGAGACACCCGGCAAGAAGGAGCAACGCGAAGCCGACAAGGAGAACAAGCGCAAGAATCATGGCACCGACAAGGAAAAGACCACCCGCAAGGCCGAAAAGGGATTTGCACGCCTCTTCCTCAACATGGGAAAGACAGACGGATTCTTTGCGACACAAATCATCGACCTCATCAACCGCAACACCAAGAACATGCGCGTGAATGTGGGACGCATCGACTTGATGCAGAACTTCTCATTCTTTGAAGTGGCGGAAGAACAGGCAAACGATGTTATCCGTGCCTTGAACAAAACTAACTACAAAGGTCGCAAGGTCATTGTAGAACTCGCTGGAGAGAACACCGGCAAGAGCGACAAGAGCGGAAAGAAGCGTGGTGCTCATGAAGAGACTCCCAAAAATGATTCACGCAAGTCCGGCAAGGCCTCCAAAGCATCAAAAGTCGAGAAAGAGCCGAAGAAGGAGAAGAAGGTAAAGCCAAGCCGTGAAGAACGTGGTTACACCTCTGCCCGTGGCCCGAAGAAAAAAGATGACTGGAAGCAGTTCTTCGCTCCCGAAAACAGCAAATGGTTGAAAGGCGACGTTCCTGACTTTGAAGAAGAAGGTTGGGCACGCCGGAAGCCGAAGAAGAAATAATTATATAAGAATCCCCCATGGGGGATTCTTAGTTTTTATCATTGATTAGGATTTACTTCTGTATTAGTCCCATCACCACCAATTTCTACAGTTTCACCTTCAACCATTGTCTCGTTTGCATTCAAGCTGAAAGTATTGCTCGAAGTATTTTCTTTCACTATAAACTCAATCGTTGTTAGTCTATTTCTCTTGAAATCAATAGCTTCAGAAGCAATAGGAACTCTTACGTTGTCTGTCTTTACCCATGTAATATTGACAGGGATACTTTCAGAATAATCATTGTTGGTAAAAGCACTTTCTAAATTGTTGAATGAAATGATGTCTTCCACTTCATTTCCTTCACTTGCTTCTAGTTTAATCATCGGAGCGCCTTCAACACTGATTTCTAAACTACCTTCTGTAAAATCTTTAGCTACAAATTTTGCGCCAAAAGAAACCCTCTTCATATCTATATCAACACTACCACCTTCTGTTGGAATATAATCTGTAGTTCTTCCAAAGAAACGATCTACATTCGGGCGATTATAAGTATCCCATGGATTTTGTATGTAAAGATATCCCTCATACATATATCGTACATGTTCTTCTGATGAAATCATAAAACTATTGCCAATAGTTGTCCAACCAGCATTCACTAATGAAAAAGTATAAACTTTTTCAGAACCATCAACCACCATGCAAACATCAAATCTATATTTATATCCTTCTTTTAAATTGATAATCATATCTTTTTTATTGTCAAAGAAGCCATAAGCATAATATGAATATTCTTGTGAACCATCTTCTGGCGCTGAATAAACTTGGAAAGCGTACCAATCTTTTGCTTCGCCAGTTCTTGATAATGGAGATTCGGTTATGTTAAGGATTTCTCCCGAAAAACCGATAGGAACTTGAAAATACTTTTCATTCTCTGGTTGAATAGGTGTTTCAATTTCATCATTTGATGAACTACAACTAAAAAAGAAAAGGGTTGAGACAAACAATGCCTGCATACTCAAAAAGGTTTGCTTTTTCATAATACTATTGATTAGTTTGTTCTCCAGCTACCACAAGAACCATTATACAAACACAAAAGCGTGGAACTGTATGCCACGTCTAAAAGTGAAGGTGCTAGGAAAAACCTTTGTGAGTAGATGTGGGAATAACAGTCCCACGCAATGCGTGGAGACCATTACGCCAACTCTTGCTCACTGTGATTAAGTTTCCTAGGCTTTTCACTTACAAGAAGAAGACATAACGCCTTTATATTATTTCAAATGTCTTTGGATAGATTTCTCCATCCGATTGCAAATATACAAAACTTTTAATATTTCATGGAATATCTACAAAATAAAGTCATTAAAATGCACGCCTACAATAAGAAAACCAAAGATTCCTAACCTTCATTCAATATATTTGTTTATTTTTGCAGATGAGATACCATTCAAATCGAATGCTTATGAGACGTCCCGAAATAGTACAACGAATAGCCGAAGCCATCAAACGGGTGGCTCCCGATGCCAAGACCATCCTCTATGGTTCAGAGGCTCGTGGCGATGCACGACCGGATAGCGACATCGACTTGTTGGTGCTGTTGGAAGGAGAAAACCGGCTTTCTCTTAATAGACAAATGGAGGTGACCAGTCCTCTCTATGACATTGAGTTGGAAACTGGAGTGAGTATCAGTCCGATGGTTATGCTAAAAAAAGATTGGGAGAACCGCCCCTTCCGTACACCTTTTTATATTAATGTAGTTAACGAAGGAATTGTGTTATGAAACAGCAGCTCACAGAACAAGAACGTTTCGATTTGATGATTTATCGAATGCAACGTGCTCACGAAACAATGAAAGAAGCTCTCGTTATGAGTCGTGAGTTTTTTTATAATGCTGCGGTCAATCGACTTTATTATGCTTGCTACTATGCTGCGATAGCATTACTCATAAAGTATGAGATTCAGCCCCAAACTCACAATGGAGTAAAGACAATGTTAGGATTGCATTTTGTGTCCAAAGGGAAACTATCAAGAGAACACGGAAATACATTCAACACCTTGTTTGAAAAAAGACAAAGCGGTGATTATGATGATTTCATCTACAACGATAAAGAAACAGTGGATGAACTTTATCCTCAAGCAGAAGCTTTCATTCAAGCTATTGAAGAACTGATAAATCCTAAAGAATAATTTCCTATGGACAAAGAGGGTGTCAGAAAATCTACATCTTTTTGTCATCCAGAGCGAAGCGAAGGATCTTGGTAACATACACTTAATGTACTCGAGATTCTTCGCTTCGCTCTGAATGACAATTAGTATCAACAAATTATTATTCCCTTATCCTTTCAACATAGCAATAAGCGCCATCCGCTGAATGGAATACGTATCGCCTTTTGCTTGCACATATTCCAACAAGGCAAGCCCATCTTGCTTCAAACGTGATTTCTGCACCAGATGCTCATCTTCCATCTCGTCCGCTATCTTCAGCATGGTCATAGCGGCCAATTCGGTTTTCCCCATCTGGTTGGGGTCATCCTCATAGCGCTGGATGATTTCATCCGCACTCATATCCTTCAGGTTCTCAGAAGGGAGTTCCAAGATTTGGCGAGTGATGTCATCATACTCCACCCAATTTTCCTTACGTATCTTTTGCCTGTTCAACAAAGCATTCACCAACAAGGTGATGATTTCTTGAATCATGCGGAGGAGATAGTCTTGCTTAATCATAATGAACTTCCACCGTTATCTGAAATACTTACCAACGATCGGCAAACTACGCAATGGGAAATCGTTCTTCACGATGTATCCCACAAATGCCAACAATAAGCAAGTACGGATAGCCAACAATACCCAAACATTCTCGAACGGCAAGCCTTCGGAGACGAGGTACAAGGCAATGGCAGCTGCTACATACTTTCCTATCGACTTCAAGTCGTACTGAATCGGATACTTCTTCTGACCGACAAAGTAGGAAAGCAACATCGCCACGGCATAACCCGCAAAGCCTGCCCAAGCACAAGCCATGTAACCATAAATCGGCACAAAGAACACGTTGATGGCAATCAACACGGCACATCCGGCAAAGGAGAAATAGGCGCCCCACTTGGTTTCGTCGATGAGCTTATACCAGAAGGAAAGGTTGAAATAAACGCCCATGAAAATTTCGGCCATCATCACAATCGGAACGACCTTCAAGCCCGACCAATAGTCAGGTGCAAGGATGTACTTCAAGATGTCTATATAAAATACTACAGCCAGGAAAGCCAAAAGGGTAAAGATAATGAAATACTTCATGGCATTGGCATACATCACCTTGCTATCCTTGTCCTTGCTCTTGGCAAACACAAAGGGCTCGTAAGCATAACGGAAAGCCTGTGTGAGCATCGCCATAATCATGGCTATCTTACTGGCCGCCCCATAGATACCGAGTTGCACTTGTGCGTCTTCCCCCGGATAGACATGACGGAAGATAATCTTGTCGGCCACCTGATTCAAGATACCGGCAATGCCGAGAATCAATATCGGATAGCCATACTTCAGCATCCGTTTGGCCAAGAATGCATCAAATCCACCACCGAACTTCAATTGCGGAATAAGCAAAAGCATGATGGTCGATGTACAAATCAGGTTGAAGAAGAAAGCATAGAACACATCGCTTCCGTCCATCCCTACATAATAAATAAGGTTAAGGGCAATGTTCAAGACGATGAAAAGCATCTTCAAACCGGCAAAGACCAAAGGCTTCCGTTTGTATCGGAGGTACGAGAAAGGTAGGCATTGGAAAGCATCCATCGCCACCACAATCATCATCATACCCACATACCAAGGATGTTCGGCATACCCCATCATCGAGGCGATGGGTTGCAAGAAGACCATTCCCAAAACCACAAATAGCAAGGAAGTACCACCTACCATCGTCAAGACGGTGGAATAGACTTTCTTCGGGTCTTCCGTTTCTTTATTGACAAAGCGGAAGAAGGTGGTTTCCATACCGTAGGTTAGGATTACCATCAACAAGGCTGTCCATGCATACACCTCTGTCACCACACCATAACCGCCCGATGCCGCTGACATCGAAGCCGCATAGATAGGCACCAACAAGTAGTTCAAGAATCGTCCTACGATGCTGCTGATGCCATAGATGGCGGTGTCTTTCAAGAGTGATTTTAATCCTGCCATAATTACATTACATTTGCCATTCAGAGGAACGTAGTGACGAAGAATCTCGGAAGCACAAAGTGGATGTTACCGAGATTCTTCGCTTCGCTCTGAATGACATTCCAATTTAATCAAAAAGTGTATTCTCACGATAAATACTGCGTCCCAAATGCTTATATGCCAATTCAGTCACCTCACGACCACGGGGAGTGCGCTTCAAGAAACCTTCCTTGATGAGGAACGGTTCATAGACTTCTTCCACCGTACCCGGATCTTCACCCAAAGCCGTCGAGATGGTGGTCAAACCTACCGGTCCTCCACTGAACTTGTCGATGATGGTGGTCAATATCTTGTTGTCGATTTCATCCAAACCATAACGGTCAATGTTCAAAGCTTCAAGCGCATATTTAGCAATCTCCACATCGATGCGGCCATCTCCCTTCACTTGTGCAAAGTCGCGCACTCTTCGCAACAGAGCATTGGCTATACGAGGTGTACCGCGGCTTCGGGAAGCAATCTCTGCAGCTGCTTTCGCATCGCAAGGAACATCCAAGATATTTGCCGAGCGACGAATGATGCGTTGAAGAATCTCGTCATCGTAATATTCCAAATGAAGATTGATGCCGAAACGGGCACGAAGTGGAGCCGTCAACAAACCGCTACGGGTCGTCGCTCCTACCAAGGTAAACGGACTCAATTCCAACTGGATGCTTCTGGCCGATGGACCTTTATCAATCATAATGTCAATGCGATAGTCTTCCATGGCCGAATACAAGTATTCTTCCACCACCGGACTCAGGCGATGGATTTCGTCGATGAAAAGGACGTCATTCGGTTCAAGGCTGGTCAATACACCCGCCAAATCGCCCGGTTTGTCGAGCACAGGGCCGGATGTGACTTTGAATCCTACGCCCAATTCGTTGGCGATGATATTACTCAATGTGGTCTTTCCCAAGCCCGGAGGGCCGTGAAGCAATACATGGTCGAGGGCTTCGGCACGAAGACGAGCCGCCTTCACAAAGATGCGCAAATTATCCACCACCTTATCCTGACCGTTGAAATCACTGAAGTTCAACGGGCGCAAGGCGTTCTCAAAGTCACGTTCCTTCTTATTGAGCTGTTGCTCACGTATATCAAATCTGTCTTCCATTATCAATTATTGATACACAAAGGTACAAAGATAATGGAATATTAAGAAATAGACTACAAAAAAATATATACCTTTGCCCACATGAATCAAAAGGACAAACGGGTATTGGTAGGTATGAGCGGGGGCATCGACAGTTCGGCCACCTGCATCATGCTACAAGAACAAGGCTACGAAGTGGTAGGTGTAACGATGCGCACATGGGATGTGAATTCGCAATTCTCCACCTCCGGACAGGAGGAACCGGATTTCATCCTTGAAGCCCGCTCCTTGGCCGGACGGTTAGGCATCGAGCACCATGTAGCCGATGTCCGTGAGGAATTCAAGCAAGTCATCGTGAAGTATTTCATCGATGAATACATGAAAGGCCGCACCCCGAATCCTTGTGTGATGTGCAATCCTTTGTTCAAGGAGCGCCTGCTGTGCGAATGGGCGGACAAAACGGATTGTGCATGGATTTCCACCGGCCACTATTGTCGACTGGAAGAACGGGAAGGCCTCCGATATATCGTGGCAGGTGACGATGCGACCAAAGATCAATCCTACTTCCTCTGGCGATTGCCGCAAGACATTCTCCGTCGTTTTCTTTTTCCTTTGGGGAACTATACCAAACAGGAAGTGCGCGAATATTTGAAAGAAAAGGGATTTGAAGCGAAGGCCAAAAGCGGAGAAAGTATGGAAGTCTGCTTCATCGAAGGCGACTATCGTGATTTCCTCCGTCAACAAATCCCTGACATCGACACGAAGATAGGCCCGGGATATTTTGTCGACAGCAAAGGTGTAAAGATAGGACAACATCAGGGATTCCCCTATTACACCATCGGACAACGTAAGGGCTTGGGCATTGCATTGGGACATCCGGCGCATGTCCTCCGTATCAATGCCGAGAAGAATACGGTCATGCTGGGCACCGCCGAAGAATTGAAAGCCGAATACATGCTGGTAGAAGATGCGATGATTACCGACATGAAGGAATTGCAGAAATGCTCCAACCTGACCGTCCGCATCCGTTATCGCAGCAAACCGATTCCCTGCCAAGTGCTTCCGCTTGAAAACGGGCAGATGCTCGTTCGCTTCTTGGGAGAGGCTTCCGCCATTGCCCCCGGCCAATCAGCGGTCTTCTACGATGGAAAACGGGTATTGGGCGGTGCATTCATCGCATCGCAACGAGGAATCTTTAAAGTGATTGCGGATAATCCGTTCTAATACGATTAAGATAAAATGATATGATTCTCAGATTAGCATCATCAGAAGATTA
>SUXX01000066.1 GCA_015060735.1 Bacteroides sp. | reverse complement strand
ATAACCTTTGTTTCCTTCATCTTCACGCGATTTAGCTACCAACTCATTGGTGAGAGCCAACACATCGTCCATACAAACATCTTCCTTCAGCGTAAAAAACACATTTAGTCTAATCATAATTATTTGTCCTTTAGATATTGTTTTTAATGATTGATTTTAACACAGTGCCAAGGTATAAAAAATATTGCAATACCGCAAATATACGCCCTAGAAACATAAATAAAACAAATGTTTGTTTTTGCCTTCAGCCTTCAAACAAATTGACCGACAATTGTTTAGGCTGAAGGCATTCAGTTTCTGCTTTCAGCCTGCCTTCAAAAAAAACCTTACTATTCTCACGAACCGCAAGGCTTAACAAACGTCTATATGTAAATAACTATCAATGAATGATAGTGTTTCTTATGTCATTTATTACATACATAAGGATATACTTCTTTTGTAGCTTCATCGGTATTATCTTTCACATATGAATCAATACTGCCATTGGTGTTAAATAGACCACCAGTAACATTAATAATATCACCGTAGTAAACTTCAAAAATTTCATCGACTACATTAGTAGTTCATAAACTAAATCATCACCATTAATAGTGATTTTACCACCCTCACGATTATCTATGCAATAATGATTTGTAACAGATTTGTTTTCTAAATTGTACCTATTTAAGTGTATGCATTTATTTGATAAATACTTCCAATACAGAAACACGACATCTCAATCGTTCACACTGTCCCACAGTTCATCATCATCATACGAACACGACGATACGATGCCCGTCAATACGACCATCGCCATGATTAAAAACTTCTTCATTTACATAATTTTATAGTTACTTATAAGATTAATGTTGTGTACAAACCTATACGCTTATAAGTCTCCGAAGTCAGCCATTAATTATAATAAGGTGACTATATAAAGAAAGTGTGAGACTTGTCCTGCTCACCAAAAACCGGGCATCGCCAAACGCC
This sequence comes from Bacteroides sp., assembly GCA_015060735.1. Lineage (GTDB taxonomy): Bacteria > Bacteroidota > Bacteroidia > Bacteroidales > Bacteroidaceae > Phocaeicola. The sequence continues at coordinate 7,970 of SUXX01000066.1, read as the reverse complement.
TCACAGAAATGAACGAAGAAACAATATTCTCACACTGGAAGATATATAACACGTCAGGATACAACATAGGCTGTCCCTTTAACACATTATATACATGCATACAGAATGAGCGTTGCTATTGTCTCTATCCTTCTGTTTGAAACTGGCGATTTCGGTTTTTAGGATAAAGCAAAAAAACGCTTTCTTAATAATGTCCGGCCATTTCTCCGACCCGACACCGCAAAGATACGCTTTCTTTTTGACAATGCAACGCTCTACTAAGAATATTATTTCTTCAAAGGTAAATATTTTCTTTTTTATGATTTGCAAAACTTTAATAAATAATTAAGAAAAGGTTAGAAGTTGATGAAGAAAAAAACTCGGACATCAAGAAGAATAATTTTTTCTGCTTTTTTATCCTTGTTTCTTCAAAACGAGCGAATGGGTAATGCAGAGAGGGAGTTCGTCGGGATAGTGAGTAACCATAATCAAGGTCTTCCCCTCACGCTGGCAAAATGCTTCGATGACCTCTTTTACCCATTGACGATTTTTCATGTCTAGCCCGTGTAATGGCTCGTCCAGTATCAACAAATCAGGATCTTTTACAAAAGCTCTGGCTAACAGCACCATGCGTTGCTCACCACTAGATAATTGAAGGAAATTGCGGTCTTTCAAATGCTTTATTCCGAAAATGTCCATCCACCACTCGCAAACCTGCATTTGTTCAGGATGCGGACGCTTGTACAAGCCAACGGTATCGTACAATCCGCTGGCTACAATTTCGATGGCCGGATAACTCTTGCAATAAGCTCGATGCATCTCCGGGCTGACATATCCAATATGCTTCTTTATCTCCCAAATGCTCTCTCCCGAACCTCTTTTCCGGCCGAACAAGGATATGTCGCAAGCATAACTTTGCGGATTGTCTGCACAAATCAAGCTGAGTAGCGTAGACTTGCCCGAGCCATTGCTTCCACTAAGTGCCCATTTCTCTCCACGAAGTACCGTCCAATGTAAATCGTTCAAAATCAATCGTTCACCGTAGCGAATGGAAACTCCGTTCAGCATCACGACTTCTTCTGACTGATGACAAGACTCCTTTGAGGGAAGATTGGTGATGGCTTGTAATTTTTCTTCAGGCAACACCTTTACCAAAGGCAAGGAAGATGATGCATGATATTCCAAAGTCGTCATCTTTCGTCCACAAATTCGGTTCTCTACTCGAACGATACGTGTCACAAAATCCGGAATATCATCCGTTTTCGACAAAACAAGAATGGTTTGCAACGAAGTCGTTTCGACCAATTGTTTCAACAACTCCATCAGAAGCCGACGTGTATCACTATCCAATCCTATAAAAGGATTGTCCATAATCAGTACTTTGGGTCTACCGGACAAGGTCTTGACCAACTGGAATTTACGAAGTTCTCCACTGGACAAAGAAATAATCCGCTTATCGAGCATGGATGCTATCCCAAACAACTCATAAAGGGTGCATTTCCATGATTCGTCCGATACCGAAGGCAAACATTCGTACACCCAAGGGGTGGTTTCGGCATCTTGCGAATTCCATCGTTGCTGATAGTAGAGGTGATTGTCCGCATCACCATACGAATCGCGAAAAGTGATATACTTGATTTGGTCGTACACTAAAGTAGGCTCCACAGAAGCAAAATCATATCTTACTTCGTCTTGTAACAACGGCCATTTCCCCGTCACAATATCTATTAGCAAGCTTTTTCCTCCACCATTCGAGCCGACCACAGCCATCTGCTCTCCTTCGTCCAAAGTAAAATTGACTGGCTCGCCCATCCTGTACAAAGGATGACGGGGAACTCCATCAACAATTTCTATGACATGTCGCTTCATTCTAAACTGATTCTTACGTTGAAGGGGCAAAATTAACGAATATTCCATAAAGAAAAAGAGTCGCACATAAAAAAGTGATTTAATACAAAAAAACAGCCAAATAGTATTCACTCAAAGTTGCTCAACACAAATAATTAAACCATCTTTGCATAACATTGTTTAATTATAACAAGAATGAACTAAATAAAGACTCAATCATTGCGACATGAAGACTTTCATACTGACACTTATCGGTTTCTTAACCTTGACAACAGTAACCGCCCAAACCCCTTCCGATACTCATCGAAAGAAGGTAGGTTTGGTATTGAGCGGAGGCGGTGCCAAGGGAATGGCTCATATCGGTGCCCTTAAAATCATCGAACAAGCAGGCATACCTATTGATTATGTAGTAGGTACCAGCATGGGGTCCATCATCGGAGGATTATACGCCATCGGTTATACCCCCGAACAAATGGACAGCTTGGTGCGTAAGCAGGACTGGACATTCCTATTGAGCGACCGGACACCTCGCGAAGAAAAGAACATGACCGAACGCGAAGCAGACGAGAAATACATCATCTCTGTCCCCTTCAGCAAAACAGCCATCAAAGAAGCAACAGGCGGATTAATCAAAGGTCAAAACATAGCGAACCTGTTCAGCGAACTGACTTTGGGTTATCACGATTCTATCAACTTCGACAAACTTCCCATCCCCTTTGCCTGTGTATCCGAGAACATTGCAAACGGGAAAGAATATGTATTCCATCAAGGAGTATTAGCCACAGCCATGCGAGCCAGTATGGCCATACCCGGTGTATTCACTCCTGTTCGATTGGATGATATGGTTTTGATTGATGGAGGTGTAGTGAACAACTATCCGGTAAACGTGGCCCGACAAATGGGAGCAGACGTTGTGATTGGGGTTGATGTACAAAGCGAACTGAAACCGGCCGACGAATTGAGTAGTGCCGGTGACATCCTCGGCCAACTGGTAGACTTGATGGGGCAGGACATGTATTTACAAAACTTAAAGGAAACCAATGTTCATATTAAAGTGGATGTGAAGGGCTATTCAGCTGCAAGCTTTACCCCAACAGCCATCGACTCGCTTATTACCCGTGGAGAAAGAGCAGCCGAAACCCAACTGAAGAACTTACAGGCTTTGAAACGAGAGATAGGCCTCCCAGCGAATTACATACCTACCCGTAAAGCTGAATATTCACCGGTAGAGTATGTCATGATAGACCAAATCATTTTCGAAGGTCTGCAAGAAGAGGATAAGAACTGGATTATGAAACGATGTGACTTAAAAGAACATGCTTTCAATAGCCTGGAACGTATTGAAGAAGCGACTTCCATCATTCGTGCCAACACAAGCTATTCAAGCGTCACCTATAAATTAGTCAACACAACCGACAAGGAATACATCCTAACATACACCATTAACAAGAAGAATGAAAACCGTATCAATATCGGCATCCGATTTGATTCGGAAGAAATTGCCACCTTATTGGTCAATGCTCAAACCACGTTGGACACCCGGCTTCCCTCCTATCTTTCTGCAACCGCACGATTGGGGAAACGATATGGTGCCAAGTTCGTTTATGGCATAGAGCCATCTCCACTCTCTACATTGAGTCTGGCCTACCATTTTCAATACAATGACATCGACTTTTATCACAACGGAAATCACGCCTTCAATTCCAGATTCAGGTATCACAAAGGAGAAGTGTCATATTATAACGTATGGCTTCGGAACTTCAGATTCGGGATAGGAACTTGTTATGAATTATATGATTACGGAAAATTCTTGTATAACGATGGCTTTGAAGGGGTGAATATCGCCAATGAACATTTCTTCAATTATTTTGCCAACCTGTATTACGACACGTACGATAAGGCATATTTCCCTTCCAAAGGTATCCGTTTTTATAGTTCTTATACACTTTATACAGACAATTTCTTCGAATACGACAATCATACGCCTTTCTCCGGAGTATTGGCTTCCTTTGAAGGAGTACTTCCGGTTACAAATCGGTTTGCCATTATACCATCCTTACAAGGACGCCTATTATTCGGTTCGGACATTCCTTACTCTAAAAAGAATACGATGGGAGGCGACATCATGGAAAAATATCTTCCTTGTCAATTACCTTTTGCCGGCACTACTCGTGTGGAATTAATGAACAAATCATTATTGATTGGTGGCATCAAACTCCGACAACGAATGGGAAACATCCATTACCTAACATTAACCGGAAATTACGCTTTCAGTAGCCATAAGATAAAGGACATCCTCCAGGAAAGAACCATGTTTGGCTGTGCCATCACATACGGCATAGATAGTATGTTCGGCCCGTTGGAAGCCACATTGAATTATACGAACCATTCCAACGAAGTAGAATTCTACATCAATTTAGGATATAAATTCTAAAAAAAAGAGTGTGTCATAAATTCATTATGACACACTCTTTCAGAACTTATTGATGAATAATCATAGCTGATTGAGCCGGAACAAGGATTTCTGACCCATTAATCTTGCCCATTCCTTTCTGATTAATCTTACCATCTTTGCAAACAATGGTATAATTACCTTTCGGGATAGTGACTTTGGCCGGTTCTCTACGGCTATTGAATGCTACTATGATATTCTTCCATGCATCACCATTAGCATTATCCTTTAAGATAAAAGCTATTAGGTTCGAACCTTCAACCGGCAAGAACTCCATATGCTTACGAACCATATCGGCATCACCCATGCGGAAAGCCGGATGAGCTTTTCTCAATGCAATCAATTCCTTGATATAATCGAACACTTCCCGATAGGTTGTCTTCTGCTTCCAGTCAATGGTGTTGATATTGTCCGGACTATTGTATGAATTGTGTACTCCTTTCTTGTCACGCATCACTTCATCACCGGCAAAAATGAATGGAACACCTTGCGAAGTAAAGACAAATGTTTCGGCTAATTTATGCAAGGCAACACGTTCTGCTTCACTGGCGGTAGCCGGAAGAGTTGCTTTTAAACGGTCGGCCAAGCACATATCATCATGGCAACTTACGTAACTAATCATCTGTGTAGGCTGACCGGCCCATGCTTTCTTGCTATAATTTACTGAATCATTAATTACCTGTGGATGCGGGATACAGCCCACCAAGCCATATTTGATACTCATCTCATGACCCGGATTGCCAATCAGGAAGGCTCCTTCCTTATCGTTACTCCATGTTCCACGAAGACCATCACGCATTTCGTCCGAGAATACGGCAATGCGAGGCATCTTATAAGCATTGGCTTTCATGGCCAAATCTTCTTCATTCATTTGAGGTGCACTGGCTGCCCAACCTTCACCATATACAAAGATAGAAGGGTCAATCTTATCCAATGCGGCACGGATTTCGTTCATGGTTTCGATATCATGAATGCCCATTAAGTCGAAGCGGAAGCCATCGATATGGTATTCATTCACCCAATGCAGGACAGATTCAACCATATATTTACGCATCATGGCACGGTCACTGGCCGTTTCATTGCCACATCCCGAGGCATCGGCATACTTGCCTTCTGGATTAAAGCGATAGAAATAACCGGGTACAGTCTTTTCGAAATTACTATTGGCAATGTCAAAAGTATGGTTATACACCACATCAAGCACTACACGGATGCCTGCCTTATGCAAAGCTTGTACCATCTGCTTGAATTCCTTGATGCGGATAGCCGGATTATAAGGATCTGTAGAGTAAGAACCATCGGGCACATTATAGTTCACCGGGTCGTATCCCCAATTGTATTGATTGGTTTCGAGTTTGCTTTCATCCACCGATGCATAGTCGTATGACGGAAGAATGTGAACATGGTTTACACCTAGTTCTTTCAGATGGTCGATACCAGTCTTTTCACCCAATGAGCTTTGTGTTCCTTCTTCGGTTAAAGCCAGAAACTTTCCCTTATTAGCGATACCGGACACGGAATCCATGGAGAAGTCACGATGATGCATTTCGTATACCACGATGTCAGCAAAGTCCTTCAACGGCGGACGAACATCATTTTCCCAACCTTCGGGATCGGTTGTGTCCAGATTGAGAACGGCTGCTCTACGTCCATTCACTCCCACGGCCTTGGCCATGATACCCGGTGTATCTCCCAACCATTGCCCGTCTACTTTTACATTGAAGGTATAGAACTTGCCATGCAGGTCTTCTTTGACGGTGACTTTCCATGTGCCATCTTCTGCCATCGTCATGTCATGAGTACTATAAGCTGAGCCTTCATGACCTGATTCGTAAAGCAAGACTTTTACCTCTTCAGCTATCGGAGACCATAATGAGAACTTTGTTTCAGCCGGCGAATAGTCCATTTCGGTCAGTTCACCGTTACGAACAGGATAATCATCGAAAGAGGTGTATTCTTTCTTAACGGATTGGCAACTGAGTGTAGTGGACACGATTGATGCCAAAATAAGGTTTCTTACATTCATGTTGTTCACTTGATTATTTTATTGGGGTTTTTATTAATAAAATCTTTCCAACTGGTGTATGCTTTAACGGATTGTGGCCGGTCGAGTTGCAAATAATGGCAATAAGCTGCTGCTAAAGCATCTGTTGCATCCAGGAATGGGCCGGTCATGTCATCGTTGAGCTTCAATATTCGTTTCAGCATATCGGCTACCTGTTCCTTGCTGGCCTGTCCGTTTCCGGTGATGGACATTTTAATCTTCAAAGGTGCATACTCGGTTATCGGAATATCCCTTTCCAAAGCAGCCGACATGGCTACGCCTTGTGCACGTCCCAACTTGAGCATCGACTGCACATTTTTCCCGAAGAAGGGTGCTTCGATGGCCAATTCGTCGGGCAGATAGGACTGGATGATTCCACTTACCCGTTCATGGATATGAGCCAACTTCAGATAGTGGTTACTATATTTCCGCAAATCGATAACCCCCAATGACACTACTTGAGGCTTGGAGTCGATGATGTGAAGAACTCCGTATCCCATCAAATTAGTACCGGGGTCAATCCCTAATATTACTTTATCCTTTATCTGTCTGCTCACTTGATAACCTCCATTAGTGTGGGGAAACCTATCACTTTATCCTTGAAGATTTTTGTCAGTTCATCATTCAAGTGCATCCCTTGTTCGGTGTGCCAATGGTGAAGGGTAGCCGTATCTTCCACTTCCCATTGCAAGGAGAAACACTCGCTATCCGCTTCCTGATGACTGATGATTTGAGTCAATCGGGGATTGTTCAACTTCCCGTTCTTCTCCACTTCCGGGATATAACATTCTGTCAACCAAATGACGAAATTGCGGGCCTCCGCCAATTCTATTTGATAAGTCGTATTATATATCAACATGTTCACATATTTATTTCATTTTGCAAATATAAAGAAAAAACAAAAAAGGCTATACAGAAGAAGTAATCTTTTGCATAGCCTAACTTTATTTTTTAAAAGGGATTTATTCTCTCTACAGAACAAACTTTTATTATGATAAATTCTTAAAAAAAACGCTCTTTTATGATGAAATTGTGATACAAAAAACTTAACTTTGTATGATTCAAAATATTTTTGTTAGTCTAACCTTTAAAAAACATCGACTATGAAAGGGACATTATTATCCATGTTCTGTTGCTTGTTATTAACAGCTTGTACCTCGAAAGATATCGAGATTCCTGAATTGTTAAAGAACCATCCGGAAAGAGCCTCGTTCACCAAACTTGACGACCCCAACAACCGGCCGATAGTGTTGTTTAACGGTAAAGACCTGACTAATTTTTATACCTACAACACAGAGAATGGTATAAATAATGACGTGGAGCAAAACTATAAAGTGCAAGATGGAATTTTATATTTTGCGGGTCCTAAGCCCGGATATATTGCCACTTACGATTCCTTTAAGAATTATTACCTGAAAGCTCAAGTCCGCTGGGGCGAAACCCGTTATCCTCCTCGCCTGAAGTCTCCACGCGACAGTGGTATCATTTTTCATTTCACCGAAGATAAAGTATGGCCAACTAGTTTTGAATTTCAAGTACAAGAAGGTGACATGGGAGATAATTGGTGTACAGGTCCGGTAACTTGCACCGATAGTAAAGGCGTTGCCTATCCTCTCAATAAAGAAAACAGAATCATTAAATATGCAG
>SUXX01000065.1 GCA_015060735.1 Bacteroides sp. | reverse complement strand
GCACTCTCTCTACCGAAGATTTTCATACACTTATACTCTTAAAATCATTTTCCAAACACTGCATTATCTTTGCGTTTTTTGTCCACTTCCTGCAGGTTTCCTTCAGCTTCGGTTATGCCTTTTTCCTTTGCACGCTTGAAATACCCTTCCGCTGCATCCAAATCGCCTTGCAACATCTTCAGCACACCATAGTTATTCAAGGTCACACCACATTCAGGGTCAGCCTTCGCCAAGAAGAGTTCAGCACCTTGCAAATTCCGTTGTTCAAGTTCAATGGCTGCTGCATTCGTATTGGCCGTAGGGTCTTCGGGGAACATGCGAACCGCGACATCGAATACATGATTGAAGTCTTCGCTTCCCTTCGGATAAGTCTGTGCCACCTGGAACATTTCCTTCAAGCTCAATTGTTGTGGGCGTTCTTTAATGATGCGTTTCGCCTCTTCCACATCGAATCCGCGTACCACATAGTTCACTACATAGTCTGAATGACGAAGCCCCGGATAAACATCCTTCAACAAAGGAGCATAAATGGTTCCATTATCCAATTTGCGGATACGCATTTCCTTGGCATCATAATCTTCATTCTTTGTATCGATGATGGCAAGCACTTCTTCCCGTCGGGGAACATTATTCTTGGCATCAGCCACATAGTTACGCAATCCTTCCCAGTCTTCCGGTTCGAAAGTCACCCCGAAAAGGTTTTCTTCAAAACCGTATTCTTTCTTGACATATTCCTTCAAAGCCTTGGCACGACCTTCGGCCAAACGGGCATTGCCCTTATACGTACCTTCCGGAGAAGCAAAACCCTTGATATCAATGTGTGTAATGGTGGTATTCGGGTCATTCTTTACTACATCTACCGTACGTTTGATAGCTTCCAATTCCTGAGGATTACGACGATAGTCCGGATAAATCTTTGTTTGATTCACAGGGAAGTCCAGATATGCACGTCCTTGTTCTGAACGGTTCTTCACAGCCTCCACATCCGGAGTTTTGAAAGCAATCAATGGTTGAACTTCATATCGAACCAAGTTTGCACGAGTGATTACGGCAAGGTCAGATTCCTTAACACAATCAGTACAGCCCCTTACTTCAGCCGACAATTCAAGTTCGGCCTTGTTCATCCACGGTTCATAATCCAAGCGGGTAGAATAATTTACGATTTGATTCGTTCCGTTATCGCGACGCACAATGGTATAGGCATTTTCCGGCAAATCATTGCCTCGCTGGTGTACCACATAGCGGTTACGTCCGTAAATCCATATTTCAGGCAACAACCGATTGTTTTCTTCTCCTTTCAGTACCGGAGTCAAAACTGCAACCCGGTTAGTAGTCAAATTCATCTCCGCCGGAATGGTCACGTCCATGGCTATCATCACCTGGCCATTATCACCAATAGTAATTGCACGATTATCAATGTGCAGCTCACTTCCAGCCAAATGCTGTGCCGACACTGGGGCAGCTGACAGCATCAATCCCATTACTATATATTTAAAAATCTTCATAGCTCAACAATGTTTTAATATCAGAATACATAAATCAAATTCAGAGCAGCCTTTGTTGGCCCGAAATAGTTCTCATGCCCCTCTTTATCCAAGGAAGCACACTCCACACACTCATATCTTTCATAGTTCACACGGGCATATCCGATACCGACCGTCAATCCCAGATTCCAATGTCTACCGAGAATAAACTGATAACCATAACTGATACCTCCACCATAGAATTTACCTTTATACCTATATTTATCCAATTCATCAAATGGAGTAAATGGAAGATCGATTCCCGTAGTATGATAAGCTCCTCCCATACCGTGTATACCAAAGAAGTGACCATTAAATTTATCGCACAACCAATAACGCAATTCGGGCTGTACCATAAACAACTTGAATAACTTGGAGTCATCTTTCTTCCACATCACCTGCTCCCAAGGATTATAATATACAGGAACATCCAAGGACAACTTCTTACCTATCCCAACTTCGAGTCCTAGATTCGGTACTGCCATAGCATCCATAGCCACATTGGTCTTCAGAGCCACCTGTGCATACATAGATGCTGATGCCACGAAACAGACCATCAAAAATAAAATTCTGCGAATTACCATACTTTCACTCTCCTATCATTTAAATTTAATTGCTCGTTGTTTTTTCTATCGCAAAAATAGAAGATGCAACCGTAAGTCCGGATAGGCGAATCAATCTTTGATACAAGGCAATTTCGGCAAAATCTAATACTGCGAGGTGTAAGAGCGGCCTTTTATTCATACTTTGAAGAATACGCCAAGCAACATCGGCAAATCCATCAAATACCCTCTTTTTGTGAACAAAACCACCTTCATGGGTGTTTTTTTCACAAAAAGGTGGTATTTTAATCAAAATTTTCCTCATAAACACTTCCAGATTTGAAATATTTACCTATCTTTGCGGCAGTATAAGTGGTAAATAGTTCAAAGCATATAAGTGTATTATTCATTTCAAAATTAAGTATTATGAAAAAGTATCAATTTTTACCAGCCATTTTATTGGCCATTTTCTTTGTATCATGTAGTGCAGAAAGCGATAGTCCATTAGAAGAAGTAACCCAACTTTCGGTGATGGAAAGCCGATATGCCGCTATCGAAGTTACTGAAACCGAAGAATTGTCAGCACTACCACCCATCAGTCTCGCTGAGGCAGAAAACATTTTGAATACATTGCACAACCACACGAATGCCAAAGAAGAATTGTTCATCGAAAAAGAAGGCAATACCCAACTGCATGTAATTATCAAACAAACCATCAGCAACAAGTATGCCTTTACCATCCAATTAAACTTGAGCAGCTACGAAGACGGCACCTTATTTTATAATGGGTACGAAAATTCGTGTTCTTCACATGTGATGAAATGGGACATGAACGGATTCTCACTAGCATCGTCCAATACAGAAAAATACACCTACAACTTCACATCAAACAGCTATCTTTATTTTAAGGTAGCAAACAACGGTATCCGATACATGAAAGTTCCGGTTAAAATTCAAGGAGAGTATCATACCGATAATAACAACGCTTCATACACTTATACTTTATAAAAATACTTAATTTTGGAAGTCCCGCTTTTGTGAAAAAGTGGGGCTTTATTTTTTTACTCAAATAAAAACATTACTTTTGTATAAGAGTATCCGTTTACATGAGAAAGTTATGAAAAAGTATTTTTTAGTCCTTTTTATAAGCCTGTTTGTTTTTGGAGGGTCAGTTCTTCATGCTGAATCAAAATTTAACCATACCCATATCGAACTTCTTACCCGTAAAGACGGTCTGAGAAACAATTCTATCTCAACCATTCTACAAAACAAAGAAGGATTCATCTGGCTGGGAACAGACGTAGGAATTACTCGCTACGACGGTTTGAATTTCCACAACTTCAACATATGGGATAAAGAGCCGTTCCATATCAATTCACTATATGAAACCAGTAACAATTTGCTATACGGAGAGGCAAAAAATACTAAACAGATAATTTGCCTAAGCACCTATACTCATCAGCGATTGAAAGTAGTGAACGAAAAAGAAGAAGCATTAAATGGAATTGACCGATTTGGTGTTGTAAACAACCATCTTTTTGCCATTAAAGACAGCACATTAGTGGAATTGGATGAGACTTTAACCGATGACAAAGTGATATTGCGTGCATCGGCCATTAACTCCATCAAACAACCGATTGACCTGTTCTGCGAGAAGGAACATCTGATTGTTCCTACTACTGAAAACAAAATCTTCATTTATCATGTAAAAACGAAAAAAGTCGAATCCTTTGATTGCTCCGGACTTCCTTTCAAACACGTCAAACATGTCGAAAATATCCGGATATTCAATGAGTACATCGTTTTTTATGATGCACATATCGGATTGATTCTTTATCATCCGACCAATCATGCATGGAAGCAACTGACCAAAGAGCCTCTTTCTGATTTTTCCGTCATCGACGAACATACCTTTATTATTGCTACATGGAACAAGCTGAAGATACTGGAATTTGACAACAAGAATTATCTGGAAGCAGCTTATCAGACTTTATGGGAGATTAAGGAATCATCCTCCTACCTGCCTATCATGCAAAATCGAATCAACAAACTTCATTTTGATAAACTGAACAACGTGCTTTGGGTATGTACATCGGGAGGACTCATCAAAATCAATTTCAAAAGTAACCTGATACAAAACATCGTTCACAATCAAAACATCAAACGCATAAATGGTTTAGCAGAAGATGCACATGGTTACATCTGGATTTCAACCCAATTAAACGGTATCTATAAGAGTACCAGCAACCAAGTGGATAAAAACCTGACTTTTGAGCGGTGGAACGAAAGTAATCCTGAAAGTTGTTATGCTCTGCACAAAGATCGACTGGGCAACATCTGGTTAGGAGACAAAAATGGCAAGATTATGGTACATAACCCCAATGATGGGAAGACTTCTACCATTGCACTCCCCAATGCGGGAACATCCCCAAACATTGAACATATTGCCCATCTATTCATGAGTTCACGAAATCGACTATGGATTGCTGCTGAAGAAGGATTGACAATCTATGATTACAATCAAAATCAAATCCTTCAATACATTCCATATACCTCTGAGTTTGGGAAAGTAACTGCAATTTGTGAAGACGGTAGCGGTGTGATGTGGGTTGGCTCCGAAAAAGGATTATTCAAGGCAACAGCCAATGATAACAATACCTTCTCATTCAGCGGAGGATTCGAAGAAAGTGCCGGACTTACAGCCAATCAAGTACTCGCCTTATACCTGAACAGTTACAACCAACTATATGCAACCTATAACGACAAAATCTTACAGATAGACGGGAAAAGCAAACAAGTGATTGCAAGCAAAGTGTTGCTGCATAGCCTTTCAAGCGGGGACGTGGCATGTATCATTGATGATTATAGTGGAAATACGTGGTTAGGTACAAAGTCGGGAATCATCACGATCAGCAACAGCTCGACAGAATCATATCTATACGAATTACCGCAAACCTTTTACAAGGTAATCCAACTAAAAGATAATCGGTTGTTATGGGCACACTCCAACGGACTTAGTTATTTCAATCCTGACCTGATGAAGAAAGAGATGAACAGTCAGAAATTCTTCATATCAGATATTGAAATCAATTATAACATGATAAGCAGTGATACCCAAAGACACGAAGTGGGTACACTATTAAACAATCACGAAAAACTTACATTAGAACACAACGAAAACAACATCAAGGTTTTTATCACTGACCTTTGTTACAATGATATAACCAGCAAAATAGAATATCGGTTATTGCCGAACGATACGACATGGATTGCCAGTTACAACAACTATGTCCAACTGAATGATGTTGCCCCCGGAGAATATCGTTTGGAAGTACGACCACCATTCTTGACCGAAGACAAAGGAAAGATTACTTCACTGGATATTGTCATTAAAAAACATTGGAGCAATACCGGTTTGGCCTACATCGGATATGTAAGCTTGCTCATTTTATTAGCAGCACTAGTACAATTCTACTTAAAGCACCGCAAATCTATAGCACGTGCATATAAGGCAAAAGAAAACAAATTCAATGAGCAAATTCATGAAATTCATGAAAATGAAAAACTCACTATACAACAAAATGAATTGCGTTATTCATTGGCCAAAGAAATGTACACCCCTCTTTCTTTGATTGTAGCCCCACTGAAAGAAATACTCAATAAACCTGAAACGCCTAAACCTTTGAATGAAAAGATAAGAACAGCTCACCAAAATGCCATCGGTTTGCAAAACATCTGTAATCTGTTGAAATATATCCATGAAAAAAACAATGATAACAGACAAAAGTTGCAAATCGCACCTTATCAGGCAAGTGAATTGGCCGACGAAGCCATGCGTTCTTCTTACGATATGCTTAAAAGTGGAGCCATCAAAGTGTTTTACAACCGTGAAAAAAGAATTGACACTGAAATTTGGGTCGACCGCGAACGAATACATTTTGTACTCATAAATACATTATCGAATGCATACCGACATACCAATTACTCCGGATTAATCTGGTTCTCTGTACAAAATAGTAAAATAGGTGGTCAACCTTATTGCTTGTTTACCATCAAAGACAACGGCAAGGAATATGCGAAGAAATCTGAAGTAAACTATATGTCTGATGAAAACTACACCGGAGAAGACAGCATATTCTTGGGATGGGACATCATTAAAAAAGACCTGCAAGCCCACGGAGGTAATCTGAAAATAATCTGCAAGGAAGGAGAAGGAACTGAAGTCGTTATTCATCTGCCTTTGGGAAAAGAACACTTCGAAAATAATCCAAACGTGGAATTCGTCACACCCAAGGCATCGGAAGAAAACCAAGGGACTCCGATTCTTACTACCGACGAATCAACAGAACCAATTATTCCAAAGGCAGAATCAATAGAACCAACGGTCATAGAAAAGCCTGAAAGTAAGCTCAAACTGCTTATCATAGAAGACAATGCAGACATCCGACTTTATCTGAAAGTCATGTTCGCCAAAACATACCAAATTTTATTGGCAAGCAATGGTGAAGAAGGAATCCGTACTGCTGAAAAAGAAATTCCTAATCTGATTATTACAGACATTGCTATGCCTGTCATGGACGGATTCGAATGCTGCAAACGATTGAAAGAAAATTTAAAGACTTGCCATATACCTATTATTATCTTAACAGCAATGGCAGGTGATGAAAATATCGTAAAAGGAACTGAACTTGGTGCAGACGACTACATCTTGAAGCCGTTCAACCCAGACATTCTACGTTCGAAAGTGAAAAACCTCATCAAGAGTCGTACAGAATTGAAAAAGGCATACACCAAATTCCTGACAAACGAACCCAATACCGATAATAAGGTTAATACAGAGGAAAATAATGAAGAAAAAGATCCGTTGATTCAAAAAATACTGGACATCGTAAATGACAACCTTCAAAATCCGGATTTCAGTGTGAAAAAGTTGGCCGACATGCTGAATTTAAGTCAACCTACTCTATACCGAAAAGTAAAACAATTGACCGGATATACCATTATCGAACTGATTAGGGGAGTACGTATAAAACGTTCTGCCGAACTGTTGAAAACAAAAAGGTACAGCATACAAGAAGTGTCAGAAATGGTTGGATACAATGATATCTCTACATTCCGTAAACACTTTATTGACCTTTATGGAACAACGCCTTCGACTTACAGCAAAGAATGATTTTCACCCTTAAATATCATCAGGAAACTAAAAAATTATCAATTAAAAACACTACCTTTGCACGCAAATATATAGGTATAGTATGCAGGACATCAGAAACATAGCCATCATAGCCCACGTTGACCATGGGAAAACAACCCTTGTGGACAAAATGATGCTGGCGGGGAACCTTTTCCGCAATGACCAGACGAATGGTGAATTAGTATTGGATAACAACGATTTGGAACGTGAAAGAGGGATAACTATCCTCTCTAAAAATGTATCCATCAACTATAACGGAACCAAAATTAATGTAATTGATACTCCGGGACACGCCGACTTCGGAGGTGAAGTAGAACGTGTACTGAATATGGCAGACGGTTGTATCCTTTTGGTGGATGCTTTTGAAGGACCGATGCCACAAACCCGTTTTGTTCTTCAAAAGGCTTTGCAAATCGGGTTAAAACCGATTGTAGTCGTAAATAAAGTGGATAAACCAAACTGCCGTCCTGAAGAAGTGTACGAAATGGTATTCGACCTCATGTTCAGCCTCAACGCTACGGAAGACCAGTTGGATTTCCCCGTTATCTATGGATCAGCCAAGAACAATTGGATGGGCGAAGACTGGCAAACACCGACAGGAAGTATCACTCCCTTATTGGATGCCATCATCAAATACATCCCGGGACCGGAACAACTGGAAGGAACACCCCAAATGTTGATTACTTCATTGGATTATTCAGCCTATACCGGACGTATTGCCGTAGGACGTGTACACAGAGGAACTTTACGCGAAGGCATGAACATCACTTTAGCAAAGCGTGACGGCACCTTGGTGAAATCAAAAATCAAGGAATTGAATACGTTCGAAGGCCTCGGTCGCAAAAAAGTGGAATCAGTATCATCAGGTGACATCTGTGCCATCATCGGTGTAGATGGTTTCGAGATTGGCGACACCATTTGCGACTTTGAAAACCCGGAAGCATTGCCACCGATTGCCATTGATGAACCAACCATGAGCATGTTGTTTACAATCAACGACTCACCCTTCTTTGGTAAGGAAGGTAAATTCGTGACTTCACGCCACATCCACGACCGACTACAAAAGGAACTGGACAAGAATTTGGCATTACGCGTTCGCAAAACAGAAAATGAAGATGGCAAATGGATTGTTTCCGGTCGTGGCGTATTGCACTTATCTGTTTTGATTGAAACCATGCGTCGCGAAGGATACGAACTTCAAGTAGGACAGCCTCAAGTTATCTTCAAGGAAATAGATGGTGTAAAATGTGAACCTATCGAAGAACTGACCATCAGTGTACCGGAAGAGTTTGCTAGCAAAATGATTGACATGGTAACTCGTCGTCGAGGTGAAATGACTTCGATGGAGACACAAGGCGACCGTGTTAACATCGAATTTGATATGCCATCTCGTGGCATTATCGGTCTGCGTACTAATGTATTAACAGCTTCTCAAGGAGAAGCCATTATGGCTCACCGCTTTAAAGAATACCAACCATATAAAGGAGACATCGACCGACGAAGCAACGGTTCGATGATTGCCATGGAAAGCGGAACAGCCTTTGCCTACGCCATCGATAAACTACAAGACCGTGGGAAATTCTTCATCTATCCACAAGATGAGGTATATGCCGGACAGGTAGTAGGCGAACATGTACATGAGAAAGATTTGGTTATCAATGTGACTAAATCGAAGAAGTTGACCAACATGCGTGCTTCGGGTTCGGACGACAAGGCTCGCATTATTCCACCGGTAGTTTTCTCTCTGGAAGAAGCCTTGGAATACATCAAAGCCGATGAATATGTAGAAGTTACTCCTAAGAGCATGCGTATGCGAAAAGTCATCTTGGATGAACTGGAACGCAAGCGTGCAAATAAAGAATAAAATAAAAGAAGGTTGCTTTTCAGCAACCTTCTTTTATTTATCCATCAATCCAAAAACTTCACCTTAGCTGCTTCACGTGGCTTCGCAGCCGGAGTTTCTGCCGGATAACCGAAACCGATGCAAAGCAACAAGTCATAATTTTCAGAGA
>SUXX01000064.1 GCA_015060735.1 Bacteroides sp. | reverse complement strand
CAAAAGGCATGGACCTGTCTGCTATTGTCGAATCATTCCTGGTTCGTATGTTGACTGTCAACGAAAAGGATAAAATCAGCAATTTCCCTATATCCGATAGGGTACGTTCTTTGGCTGGCAGAATGAAATCTGAAGTAATACAGCCGGACGACAAGAAAGCGAAGGAAGATTATTTGAAGGAAAAATACGACTTATGAAGATACTCTTAGACACGAATGTCTTGATGGATGTAGTTGCCAATCGTCGCCCATGGGTGGATGATGCATTGGTACTTTTCGAATAGGCTAATCAGAAAAAGCTCTCTTTGTTTGCTACTGACTGTTCGTTCGTGAATATTGCTTATATCACCCGTAAACTTTTTGCGAAAGAAGAACTTTATTCCCTCTTGGAGGAATTGCGTGAGTTCGTTCATGTAGTAGAAATGGGAGAAACGGTGATAGATAATGCTATCCGCTCCCAATGGAATGATTTTGAAGACTGTACCCAATATTTCTCAGCCAAGCGCGAGCATGTGGATTTCATCATCACTCGGAATGAAAAGGATTTCGCGCAATCTGATATTCCGGTCCTTTCACCCCATAGTTTTCTTCTGAAATTTCTATAAAATAGAATATTCGTGTGAAGGCGTGAAGGGTGTGAAGGGTGGTTTTGAAACTATTTTGTTTTTTTCTGTTAGTCTTATATGAAAATAGCGGGCTTAATGCCCGCTATTTTCATTCTTCATATTTAAATATCTACAATGATACTAGAAAAAAGCGACTCAACTAGACTCGCTTCCTTCCAGTATCAATCTAATTTAAATGTATAATTTTCACCATTTATTATCACAGTCACATCTTTTCCGTCCTTATTGCAAGAATCAATGTACTTTTCATATTCTTTAGCATTGTCTACTGTATATTTTATACCATTAATAGTACAGTTATCGAATGTGTAGACTTTATAAGAATAATAACAATCGATCCATTCATAAGCTGTAGAACCATCAAAAGTAAATTCACAATTGATGAATTTTGTGCTACCCCAAAGGTTCGCACCATTGTATTCCGACTCCCACAATCCGGTTGTATCATGAACAAATTTACAATCTTCGAAAGTCAGCATCGTAACTGCAGCACCAAAGGTGTTGAAACCGGAGAGAGTACAACGACGGAAGGTAATGTCATTTTTTCCTCCATCGAAATGAACTGCATAATTACCACCTTTAAAAACACAATCCTCAAATTCAACAGTTTCACCAGCGTAACATTGTCTTAAAGCATTCCAAGAATCGAAAACGCAGTTTTTGAAAACTCCATTGATCGTCTGGTCAGCAACTGTATAGCTATCATTCTCCCAATCACATACGAAAGTAGCACCTACAACTGTAGCGCCATTTATATTTAACTTCGACAATCCTTTAAATACTGTTCCTTCTTCACAAATAATCTTGACGTCTTCAGCTGGTTTAATATCTTTGAATGCTCCATAATTTCCTGCAGCCACAGTGACAACAGCACCTTTTGCATTAGCTGCAGCTTTCAGATCATCAACAGTCTTCACCGCAGGTGCAGTTTCAACCATTGAATTGCCTTTCAAATTCAATGTCGGAATAGAACTTGCATCAAGAGTCTTGGCTGTTACAGTAACATCAGTGATATCACATGGAATTTCATTTACATAAATTTTTTCGATTGTACCACCGGCATATACTGGAATGTCAATATGGTAGGAATCTTTAGCTCCCTTTACCTTGATGGTCTTGACTGTTAATTTATCATCGGCAACCAATGTTTTTGCATCTTCTTTGAATGTTGCAGTACCGGCAATACCTTTACCTTCGAGACTTACGACTGCATTTTCCGGTAAACCTACAATGTTTATACGGACTACACCGCATACATTTTCCAATGTAACAGAACCCAAATTGTTAGGATTGAGCTCTGCAAACATAGGAGCATTGTTGTTAGGCAAAGTGATTTCATCCAGAGTAACCTTTACACCCTCTTTTGTTTGTGTCAAGCCATCGCCATAGGCAACATACTTCAAATCTTTCAAGTCACCTTTTACGAATCCAATGAATGTACCGTTTGTGCTTCCAACATCTTCTTTTTCGAGGAACAAAGTACCTGCTGCACCATTGTCACCATACACGAAAAGCTTGTCGCCTTCCGACCATGTTACGGTACCGTCATCAGCAATAGCTGTACGTGAGTTACCCATTTTCTGTACTTCCAAACGGAACATGTTGCTTTCCTGCTGGCCAATTATTTCTTCATTTTGGCAGCTTGTTGCGAACAGCATTGTGCATGCTGTCATACCCATTAAAATTTTCTTCATAATACGTTCTTCATTATTAATTACTTCTATATGATTTCCCACCCCTGTAGCTTCATGCCACCTTCATCATCATTCCCCGAACTTGAAGCATATCCTTTCTCCACTTCAACCTCTATCATCTCCACGAATGGTGATACATATAGGAGTGTTATAGTTTCTTTCATTTTTATGCAAAAAAGAATCGGCATAGAAACCGGCTTCAAGCCATTTCTATGCCGATTACGATTTATGTTTCTACTTCAGAATTGCAGATTATTAGTTGAATTGTGCGCCATTAGCACCTAAAGTAGTACCAAAATTACCGTCAATAACTGCCTTAACAATCTGAGCATCTGTGTACTTCCATTCTACTACAGTAGCAGCTTCATCAGCAATAGCTTTTACCTTAGGACCAAGAACGAGGTCATC
The DNA here is from genome assembly GCA_015060735.1 of Bacteroides sp. GTDB lineage: Bacteria > Bacteroidota > Bacteroidia > Bacteroidales > Bacteroidaceae > Phocaeicola. The sequence goes on along the minus strand of SUXX01000064.1, from coordinate 6,665 downwards.
GGTCAACTTAGCATCAGCATCTTTGTAAATTTTGTATACTTCGTTGTAGAATGCAATCACACCTTCAATAGTAGCTGTCTTTCCAGATGCTGCAGCAGCCAAAGCAGTTTGCCATTCCTTTGCACCTGTTGGAGCAGTATAAGTAAATTCCTTCATCAACTTCAAGACCTTATACAAATAAGAACCTTCATAATTTTCAATGTAAGAATATGACGGAATTTCATCTGTATTCGATGCCTTTTCAGTAGTAGCATTCCAGTAACGTGCAGTAGTCACATCCTGCAATGACAACCAAACGCTACCCGGAACTTCCTTATCAGCAGCAGTCTTTTTGATGGCCTTAACAGCAGTAACAAAATCAGTAATCATCATGGTTGTACCATTTACAACTTCATTGATAGTATAACCAGCCTCAGAAGCTTCGTATACTACATTAGAAGCCAACCAATTGTTATTTTTGATGACAGCCTTAATAGCATCACCAATCTTTGCATCAGCAGCATCTTTTACAGCCTTCAAACCAGCATCAAAGTATGTTTTGTTAGCTGTTTCAGCCAAAATTGTTTCAAAAGAAGCCTTAGTTATAGGATCATCAGTTGTTGCTTCCGTTTCATTTTCAACCAATCCAAATGCTGTGTTGTAATCCTTCACGAATTTTTCTACAGCTTCTTTCACCCACTCTGTACTAGAAGTAGCCCATTCAGATTCATTGTTAATATTAGTAGCAGTAATAGAAGCCCATGTCATCTGACTTACAGCTACAGCAGAACCATTATCTACATAAGTTTGAATGAAGTTCTGGAATACAGCAGCCTTAGCAGCAGCTTCCTTGTCTGCAGCAGTTTGACCATTGAATGAGATACTGCCAGTTGTAGCTGTTGTCTTATACTTGCCTGTCTGTGCTTCAGCATCACCCGGAGTTGTTTCTGTGGCAATAAATGAACCACCAACATATACAGTACCTTCGTTCTTCACTGTTTCACACTGGAATGTATTATCCTTATTGATGGTCAAGGTTGCACCTTCGTTCACCTTCAAAGTAGTAACGTAAGCAGCATTCTCATCATCATAAGCATTTACGATAGCATCAACATTTTCACTAATTTCCAAGTAAGCAATAGTTTCACCCTTCGGCATAGCCAAAGTTGCATCCTTTTCAACAACCACACTGCTTAATGCGCCCTTCTTGGTGATACCCAAGTTACCGTTTACATAAATCTTAGTGATACCCTTACCTGTAGTTTCAAAGTCGTAAGCCTTGCCAGCATCAGAAGCCTGTGTAGTATAAGCAATTGTACCATTAGCATTTTCTACAGCCCAACCAGATTGGTTTAAAGCAGCAAGAATCAATTCACCACCAGCATTGTCTGTAATCAAACAGTGTGAACCTTCAGCCAACTTCATTACACCAGCATTATTGAATGCTGCACTACCAAACTTGCTTACTGTAATTTCAGCATCCTTTGCATTAATAATTAAGCCCTTGTTATTCCAAGCGTCGCTAGCAAAGATTTCACCGTTGTTAGTGATAGAAGGAGTAAACTTAATATCCTTATCCTTAACATTAGTATAAGTAGCATTGTTAGTCAACGAACCTGTCAATGCACCATTGTTGATGATTTCACCGGCATTAGAACTATTTTCAGAGAATGTAATGGTACCATTGTTTACAACAAGACCATGAGCCATATCTTCCGTCTTAGTTTCATTTTCATTCAACAAATACATAGCAACTTCTGCATCATCCTCAACATTCAATGTTGCATTTACATTGTTATAAACAATAGGAAGGTTGTATACTTCAACATCACCATCCTTATCTGTTACTTTCTTAATGTTAAGGGTTCCCTCATTGTCAATTTTTGCATATTCTGCTGTTTCATTTGTATTCAATACAGCACCTTCCGCTACGGTAACAACACCTTCTGCTTTAACATTTTTCATAGTTACATTGTCACCTGTGATTTTCAAAGCAGATTTCACAGTAATGACTGCTTCTTTAGCTGTCGGATACTTGATAGTGTTGGTAATAGTAAAATCTTCACCTGCTATAATAAAATCAGCCGGTGTCTTACCCATCATAGCAACATAATCATTCCAATCTTCTTCAGAAGTAACGATATAAGGAACACTTTCTGACTTCACCATTGAAACTTCCACCTTCTTCGGTGTGTTACGATTGAAAATCAAGTCACTAGAGAAAGAAGCGTCATCGTTTACAAATACACGACCGTCTGTCATGTAAAGGTAAACTTTAAGATCAGAATCTACAGTTTGAGCAGGCATTACCATGTATGTTTCAAAAGTCTTGTTGTTCTGAGCATCAACCTTCAAAGACACACCAGCAGGAACTTTACCTACCATCACCTTGCTAGTCTTGTTCAATTCTTCCTTATAGTAAGCATTGTCCTTATCACCTGTCTTTGCATCGAGAGCAAAATTTGCAGTTTGCTTATTTGCAGCCCAAATTGCATCAACTTCATCATTGTCGTCAGCCTTTTCGATTGCTGCAAAAATTTCGCTAACCTTTTTATTGCTGATTTGGCCATTCAATTGGAATGCATCTTCCTCAGCAGCTTGCAGCACCACTTTGTCTACTTCACCACCTGCATAAGTATTGTCAAGCTTGAGAACCAAACGAGCGTAGCTGAAAATTGGAGCCAACTCCACAGATGCAGAAAGGTCTTCCTTATCCAAGAACTGATGACCTACAGCCATCGCATATTTTTCAATAGCAGCCTTAGGATTGAATTCACCAGTAACCTTGTCTGTCAACTCCTGCATTACTGGAATAGAATAAGAAGCTGCACTACGACTGTGATTGTTCTCATTGTAAGGGTAATAGAAAAGATAGTTACCTTCCACCATCGTGTGTTCAATATTCCAAGAAGAACCATCATTCACGAATGGATGATTTGTAGAAACATAATCAACCACAGTATAGCTAGTACCGTCATAAGTATCGACGATAGCACCACCTACCTTGTCGTTGACTTCAAAGTCAATAGCCAAAGCTTCCCCTGGCTTACCAGCTGAAAGACGGCTTTCTACTCCTCCGAAATTCAACTTGAAGTTTTCGTTAAGCGCAACACGTTCAGTTTGGTTTACGCTTACTGATTCAATGTCATCAGCTGTACAAGCAGCAAAAAGTGCCGGCAAAGCCAATGCTGTCAATAAATGTTTTGTTTTCATTTTGAATTAAAATTAGTAATTACTTAATTTGGGATTCTCGATTTAACATTTTTATTCTTCTTCACCTGGTTGTTGAACAGAGAAGCTGCCTTCAAAGCCCTTTTCAACGATAACTTCCAAAACTTCCAATTCTGGAGCTACATAATTCATTTCCATAATTCTTAATTGTTTTAAAGTTAGTACTATTATTATTTGTTTCTTTTTCTCGTTGGTATACCTTATTATTATATTATAGAGTTTTATCTTCCATTTGAATTGTTACCGTTTCCTTGTCTTTCGTCCTCAAATCGCCGTTCCAGTACCCCAGAACCACGATTTTACGAACCGACAAGACACAATTCAAGCTGCAAAGTAACATAAGAATTTCCCGAATAGAGGGAGGTGGAGTAAAAGGGAATTACAAAGAACATAAGAACAAAAGAAAAGCCGTTGAACAATACTAACGTATCTGTCCAACGGCCCAATGCACCACCAAAACGGAAGTGTGGAGAAGGCGCCATCCTGTCACACTCTGCCAGCATACCCCGAGATATTGTATTTTGCAGCTACGTATGCCAACATAGTACATTATTACGATTTAGGAGTCTCTGTCTTTCTTACGAGTGCAAAGATAGAGCATTGGAAAATGGTCCATCATAGACTCCATGGTGCTATTTTCATTTTTCTTCAAAATATTTTCGAATAACCTCTTCCATTTTCTTGAAAATCCCAGTCTGAGTTTCCATACTAGTACCTTCCTGCTTCGTACGATCCAATGCTTTGAGATAATTAGAGAGGTCCATTCCCAAACATTCTCCAAATAATTGAAACACCTTGTAATCTGGCTGACGATTACCATTACTGTCTGTGAAACGATCTTGAAGACAAAGTGAAAGGAGAATCCGAATGAGTTCAATCTTGTCACCTGCATAACGAATATCCGGTTTAGGCGCTAACAACGGACATTGCACTTGCGATGTTTCCATCTGATTTTCAACTGTTTTCGAGCTCTCAAATTCAATCACCAAGGCATTTAATGCCTTTACTAAAGTGATGATTCTTTTTAAATTTTTAACCATAGTAATATTTATTAAAATTTACGAGAGCAATTTTCGTTTTTTAATCTGTATATTTCATATTTTTGCAACAAATATCATCATCATGGAAAAACAAGCACTTCGCATACAAACGTTTGACATTCTGAAAGCTATAGCTATCCTGGCAGTAGTATATACCCATTGCCTACAATTCATGGGGATTGGCTTCTATTGGCATCACCCGATATTCAAATTTACTTATGCTTTTCACATGCCTTTGTTCATGTTGGTAAGCGGTTATTTTGCCAATCGGGCATTGCACCTACCTTTCAAAGAATTGATAAAGAAGAAAAGTATTCAGTTGTTGCTTCCTTGTCTAACGGCCGGTGTAGTGGTGATTGTCATCAGCCGTCTCATTGGGTGGAATCCGAAACATGCCGGAGTAATGGAGTTTGTCAAGAACTTGTGGTATTTGAAATCCTTATTCTTTTGTTTTTGCATTGGTAAGATTGCCATGACATTGGGTAAAGGCAAGACTTGGCCTACCATCGGCATTGGATTGCTGATGGCTTTCCCTATCCATCTGTATCATATCAATTTCATGATGCCATTCTTCTGGATGGGTTTTCTATGGAGCAAACATCCGGAGATTATCCGAAGACATGCTTGGAGTATTTTGATTGCATCGGCCATTGCATTCGGATTGTTATGGCCTTTCTGGGACGGACTGCATACAACGTATGTCACTCCTTTACAACTGATTAAGATTCATAAAATGGAATGGATGGGATTCGGTCATCTCCTCTCCTATTGCCTACGTACGGGCATAGGAATAGCGGGTATTGGAATCATGGTGGGAGGAGTTCTACTTCTTGAGAAACAAAAAATGACATTCAACAAGCTATGCAAGGTTGGACAATACACCTTGGAACTGTATACTTTGCACTTCCTGTTTATCAATACCGGATTGATGGAAGCTTGTAGCATTCCTTACCGATGGGGATGGTATGAAGTGGGCTACTGCGGTGTAGCCACTCTTCTGTTACTGGCCATTTGTTTTGTACTCATCCGACTGATTCACCGCTCCAAATGGCTGACATTATTATTCTTCGGGAAATAAGAAGCGTTATTTCTTCCGCTCCAATTCCTGCAAGCTTTCCAACTTCTTGGTTTCCAAGAATTCATAGATGCCACAGAGGTGTTCCTTTACCTTCTTGTTGCCGAACTCGTAGGTCTTCGTCACCAAGCCATCCAGGAAGTCACGGTCGTGGGATACGACAATCAACGTACCGTCAAAATCTACCAACGCTTGCTTCAAGATGTCCTTGGTCTTCATGTCCAAGTGATTGGTAGGTTCGTCCAAAATGAGGAGATTGACTGGTTCGAGCAAGAGCTTAATCATCGCCAAACGGGTACGTTCACCACCCGAGAGGACCTTCACTTTCTTCATGGATGCTTCCGGACTACCGAACATGAAGGCTCCGAGCAAGTCGCGAATTTTATTACGGATTTCTCCCTTGGCCACATCATCAATAGTTTGGAAGACGGTCAGGTTCTCATCCAACAAAGAGGCTTGGTTCTGAGCAAAATAACCGATTTGCACATTATGACCGAGAGTCAGCGTACCGTCGTGGTCGATTTCGTTCATGATACACTTCACCAACGTGGATTTCCCTTCACCGTTCTTACCCACGAAAGCAACCTTGTCTCCTCGTTCGATAGTCAACGAAGCATTCTTGAAGACTACATGATCACCATAGGTCTTCCCTACCCCATCCATGATGACCGGATAGTTACCGCTTCTAGGCGATGGCGGGAACTTCAGACGAAGGGCAGAAGTATCTTCTTCGTCCACTTCAATAATCTGCAACTTTTCGAGCATCTTCACACGGCTCTGCACTTGCAACGTCTTACTATAAGTACCCTTGAAACGTTCGATGAAGTCCTTGGTTTCTTGAATCATCTTCTGCTGTTCCTCATATTGCTTCTGCTGTTGTTCACGGCGTTCTTTGCGGAGAACAAGGTATTGGGAATAGTTTACCTTATAATCATAGATGCGTCCCATGGTTACCTCAATGGTACGGGTCGTAATGCTATCGACAAATTTACGGTCGTGACTGATGACTATCACCGCCTTGGCACTGTTAATCAAAAAGTCTTCCAACCATTGGATAGACTCGATGTCGAGATGATTGGTCGGCTCGTCGAGCAACAACACATCCGGATTCTGAAGCAACAACTTGGCCAATTCAATACGCATACGCCATCCGCCACTGAAATCGCTTGTCGGTTTGTTGAAATCCTCACGCAAGAAGCCGAGACCAAGCAATGCCTTTTCTACATCTTCTTCAAAATGCGTTAAATCAATGGCATAGAACTTTTCGCTCATGGTCGATACCTTCTCAATCAAAGCCATGTAATCATCGCTTTCATAATCGGTTCGTTCCGCCAACTCCT
>SUXX01000063.1 GCA_015060735.1 Bacteroides sp. | reverse complement strand
CGGGATCACCCTTGTCGGGGTCGTACACCCATTCGCACACGGTGCAAACATACTTTTTCTTCATAAGCTATCTCTGTTTAATTGTTCCTCTACACAACAAACATCAAGAATTATTGTTCATCCGCCAGCAGCCGCATCAATTCTTTCATGCCTTCCGAAGCCCCTTTCTGAATGACATGTACTTGTCTTCCCGAAGCAATGGCTACTTGCTTGGGGTCAATCAGATAGACAGGGACATGAGATGGAACATAATTAAGCAATCCAGCTGCTGGGTAGACATTGAGCGATGTTCCGATAATCAAGAAGATATCCGCCTTCTCACAATAATCTATGGCTGTTTCAATCATCGGCACCGCCTCACCAAACCATACGATAAAGGGGCGGAGTTGCGAACCGTCGGCTGCCTTATCACCCATCTTCACTTCATATTCCTCCGGCTTCAATTCTTTGATATACTTTGGATTGTTGGGCTGCAAGCTCGAAGTCACCTTGGTCAGCTCACCATGCAGGTGAATGACCTCTGTGCTTCCGGCACGTTCGTGCAGGTTATCGACATTCTGTGTGATGACCGTCACCTTGAAATGCTTCTCCAGCTGCGCCACCAATTCGTGTCCCCGGTTGGGCTTCACATTGAGCAACTGCTTGCGACGCTCGTTGTAGAAATCAGTGACCAACTGAGGGTTTGCCGCGTAGCCTTCAGGTGTGGCCACTTGCTCTACCGGATACTTGTCCCATAGCCCTCCCGCATCGCGGAAAGTACTGATTCCACTCTCGGCACTCATACCGGCACCTGTTAATATTACTAAATTCTTCATACGCAATCCTCCTTTTTGATTAATGAATATACAAAAATAAGAAAAAATCTACAGGAATAGGCCGTTTCATTCAAAGAAAACTCCTACCTTTGCACGTTTTTAAAAATAAAACTACTTATAGAATAACAACTTATGGACAAATTCAGTTATGCTATCGGCCTCGGTATCGGCCAAAACTTGTTGAGCATGGGTGCCCAGGGCATCAATGTAGAAGACTTTGCACAAGCAATTGCAGATGTACTCAATAGAAACGAAACAGCTATCAGCCACAACGAAGCACGTGAAATCGTGAACAACTATTTCGCAGAATTGGAAGCTAAGATGAATGCTGAAAACATCGAAAAGGGCAAGGCTTTCTTGGCAGAAAACGCCAAGAAGGAAGGTGTGGTTACTTTGCCTAGCGGCTTGCAATACGAAGTGATTACAGAAGGTAACGGCAAGAAGCCGAGCGCAACCGACCGCGTGAAGTGTCATTACGAAGGAACATTGATTGACGGAACTTTGTTTGACAGTTCTATCAAGCGTGGCCAACCGGCTGTATTCGGTGTAAACCAAGTCATCCAAGGTTGGGTAGAAGCTTTGCAGTTGATGACAGAAGGTTCTAAGTGGAGATTGTTCATCCCGTCGGAATTGGGTTATGGCGCACAGCAAGCAGGTGAAATGATTCCTCCTCATAGCACCTTGATTTTCGAAGTGGAATTAATAGAAGTTTTATCATAATTTTAGGACTAAAAAAATGAAAAAGATTGTATTGTTTGCAGCTATAGCAGCTGCTACTGGTTTGGCTTCATGTACTGCCCAAGCTCCGAAGGCAAACATGAAGAGCGACATCGACTCTTTGTCTTACATGATGGGTGTGAGCAACACACAAGGCTTAAAGGACTTTGCAGCACAACGCATGGGTGTTGACAGCGCAAGCTGGGCAACTTTCGTAAAGGGTATTGAAGATGGTATACAGAAGAGCAGCAAGAAAGACAGAGCCTATACTGCCGGTCTTCAGATTGGTCAGCAGGTGAGCGTTGACATGTTCGAAGGCATCAGCCGTCAATTGTTCGGCAACGATTCTACACAGACCTTGAGCAAGGATAATTTCTTGGCAGGTTTCATTGCAGCAATCAAAGAAGGTGCCATTGTTTCTGTTGATGATGCAAGACTGTATGCAGACACTCACGCAGAAGCCATCAAGACAAAGATTTTGGAAGAAAAGTATGGTGAAAACAAGGCTGCAGGCGAAAAGTTCTTGGCAGAAAACAAGTCTAAGGAAGGTGTAGTAACAACAGAAAGCGGTCTCCAATACAAGATTATCAAGGAAGGTAAGGGTGCCATCCCAACCAAGACTGACAAGGTAAAGGTTCACTACAAGGGTACCTTGATTGACGGTACAGAGTTCGACAGCTCATACAACCGCAAGGACAAGGACGGTAAAGTGCAACCTGCTACTTTCCGTGCAGACCAAGTTATCAAGGGCTGGACTGAAGCATTGACCATGATGCCTGTAGGTTCTAAGTGGGAACTCTACATCCCACAGGATTTGGCTTATGGTGCTCGCGAAACAGGCGGTCAAATCAAGCCATTCTCTACATTGATTTTCGAAGTGGAATTGGTGGAAATCGAAAAGAAGAAATAAGACCAAGCGTCATATCACACACATTGTCTGCATAGGTTCGTTGGGAAATCCCATCAACCTATGCAGATTTTTTACCTCAATGCCACTCGTCTCACAGGCATCTTTTAAAAAAACGTTTAAGCGTTTTACCTCAAACGTCTAAGCGTTTTGATCGAAACGTTTAGACGTTTTCATTGCAAGGAGCATAACGGCGGTGGCAGCAATGAAAGAACTGTATGCAAGACTGGACAATAAAGAGGAAAATTGAACTATTCGACAACAAAAAAAGCGGATGCGCACATAAGCACATCCACTTTCATCATATCCCGAAGAATCATTGATTCACATCAAGCTTTCTTTTCCTTCACATTGGTGCGGGCTTCCACTACGTTCACCACATAGTCGGCCAACTTTTCACATTCACCAATCAAGTCCATATAGTGAACACCCATCTGATAATCGTATTCCTTATTGTTCACATCGACTACATTCTGGTTCTTCAACTGAGCACGATAATTGTTGATTTCATTTTCTATATTGAAGGACTTGTTCACATCCACTGCATGATGTTCATCTTCTACAATAGCAATCATCTGAGCCAATGCATCATCAGTAAGCTGCATCATCTGGTGGATATGTTCGTACTGCTTTTCCGTAAAATCATTGCCACCACTGCGCTTCCGGTTGATGGTACGTGCCAAGTTATAACAGCTATCACCGATACTTTCGATTTCGGTCACTTCACGCAACATACCACGGATTTCCAACTTACTTTCCGAACTCAAGCGTCCTTCGGATACCTTATTCAAATAGTTGGCAATTTCCAATTCCATGCTGTCACTGATATTCTCATACTTCTCGATACGGCTGAACAACTTGTTGAACTCGTTTTCATTCGCTTCATGAAGCAATGTCTTCAACATACCGAACATACGACGCATACGTTCTGCAAACAAGTTGATTTCCTTACGGGCTTGTACGATGGAAAGTTCAGCTGTAGAAAGCAAGCCACCAGTAATGAAGCGCAAACGGTATTCTTCGTCCACTTCCTTCTGAGGGATAATCTTGCAAACAGTCTTTTCGATGAACTTCACGAACCAAATCAAAAGAAGCACGTTACAGATATTGAAAGCGGTGTGGAAAGCCGAAAGCTTGAACGATACGGCTACGGCCGGATCAACGGTCTGCATAATGTCTTCCACAAACCAGGAAACACCCATAGTCACCGGCTTGAAGAGGCAGAGCACCCAAATCACACCGAAGATGTTGAACACCAAGTGCGCCATTGCCGCTCTTCGGGATTGCGTGTTACCGGTCAAGGCAGCCAAGTTGGCAGTAATGGTAGTACCGATATTTTCACCCAACACCAAGGCCGCACCCAGCTCGAAGCTAATCCAACCATTGGCACACATAATCAAGGTAATAGCCATCGTTGCGGCAGAAGCTTGCACAATCATCGTCAGCACCGTACCGATGAGTACGAACAGAATGACAGAAGCAAAACCCATGTCGGTGTAATTCTGCACGAACGAAAGCATTTCCGGATTCTTACCCAAATCAGGCGCATTGGCCTTCAATAAAGAAAGCCCCATGAAAAGGAAAGAGAAACCGAAGATGAATTCGCCGATGGACTTGCGGCTACTCTTGCCCGAAAACAGCAAAGGCACCCCAACAGCCAACAAAGGCAACGACATGGCAGCCATATCCACCTTGAAGCCCAAAGCTGAGATAATCCACGCCGTGACAGTAGTACCGATATTGGCACCCATAATCACACCGATGGACTGAGACAAACTCAGCAAGCCGGCATTAACGAAACTTACTACCATAACGGTGGTAGCGGACGAAGATTGAATCAACGCTGTGATGAGAACACCGGTCAGAACGCCGGTCACACGGTTGGTGGTCATAGCAGTGAGGATACTACGGAGGCGATCACCTGCAAATTTTTGCAGCCCCTCACTCATAATTTTCATTCCGTAAAGGAACATTGCCAGAGAGCCTAGCAACTTTAACAAATCATAAAAAGAATATTCCATCCTTTAATTTATTATGTGATAATTAGTGTTTTTCGCTTTTATTCAGTAATTTAACAGCCGAAATTGCTAACCACTGAAACAAGTATTACAACTATGTTACAAATATATTGCAAAAATATTAATAAATCAAAAAAATTTCCTATCGGAATTTCACTTTTAGATATTTATTCTGATTTGGGACTGGAAATGCCATATGGACCGGTCAACGCCAAAGTCAACAATAAAGTAGAAAATCTTACTTTCCGCCTATATAATAATAAGGATATAGAGTTTCAGAACATTTGCAGTTCATCAGGCATGAGAACTTACGTCCGTTCCTTATGCTTCATCCTCTGTAAAGCCGTCGAAGATTTATACCCCAACGGAAGTATTGTTTTGGAGCACCCAGTGTCCAAAGGCTATTACTGCCAATTGAAACTGGACCGTTCCATCGGTCTGGACGATGTACTGCGTATCAAGCAGCGCATGAAAGAAATCATTGCCGAAGACCTTCCTTTCGAACGATTCGAGAAACACACCACCGAAGTGGTGGAACTTTTCCGACAGAAGGGGATGATGGATAAGGTACGCCTCCTCGAGACATCGGGTAATCTCTATTCCTATTATTATACACTGGGAGATACCATCGATTACTATTATGGCAGTTTGCTCCCTAGTACAGGATATATCCATTTGTTTGATTTAGTGAAATACTACGATGGCTTGTTACTTCAAGTACCCAACCGTTCAAATCCCGACAAGCTTGAGGAAGTATTGAAACAGGAAAAGATGCTGGAAGTACTCAAGGAATACCGACGTTGGAACCAAATTTTAGGCATTGGTACAGTAGGCGATTTCAATCACGCCTGCAATGCCGGTTACGCTACCGAACTGATAAATGTTTCCGAGGCTTTACAGGAAAAGCGCATCTCCCAAATAGCCGATGAAATCTTTCATCGCGGCCAAAAAGGCCAACCCGTAAAGATGATTCTCATTTCTGGTCCTTCATCATCGGGAAAGACCACCTTCAGTAAACGACTGAGCGTCCAACTCATGGCCAATGGTTTGCGCCCCTATCCGGTTTCTCTAGACGATTACTTTGTCAATCGCGAAGACACCCCGAAAGACGAAAACGGCAACTACGATTATGAATCACTCTACGCACTCGACCTGGACTTTTTCAACCAACAGCTTCAAGCACTACTGAGAGGCGAAGAAGTAGAATTGCCACGCTTTAACTTCAACACCGGCAAACGGGAAATGAGCGGAAACCGACTGAAGATAAACGACAACATGATTTTGATATTGGAAGGCATCCACGCATTGAATCCGGAACTGACCCCACACATCCCGGCAGAAAGCAAATTCAAGATTTATGTATCTGCCTTAACCACCATCCTGCTAGATGACCATAACTATATCCCGACCACGGACAACCGATTGCTCCGACGCATCATCCGCGACTACAAATATCGGGGATATTCGGCCGAAGAAACCATCAGTCGTTGGCCCAGCGTGCGGGCAGGAGAAGACAAATGGATTTTCCCCTATCAGGAAAATGCCGACGTGATGTTCAATTCTGCTCTACTATTCGAGCTGGCCATCATCAAGGACTATGCCGAGCCTATCCTACGTAAGGTTCCCAACAACCGTCCCGAATATTCCGAAGCCTACCGATTACGCAAGTTCCTGGAATATTTTGTGCCCTTACAAGACAAAGAATTGCCGCCAACCTCTCTTTTAAGAGAATTCTTAGGGGGTAGTAGTTTCCGATATTAGAAATTATTCCTATTTTTGTCCTCCGAAACAAAAGTAGATAAACGAAAAATGTCGCAAGGCTCACACCAAATACAAACCCAGGCACAGCAACTGTTGCAGACGCTGTCGCCTCACCAAATCCTGGTAGTCAAGTTACTGGAACTTCCTACTATGGAATTGGAAGAGCGTGTCCGGGCGGAAATTCTGGACAATCCCGCCTTGGAAGAAGGAAGAGAACCGTCCGAACAAGACCATACCGATATACTCGACAACGACTTCAGTGAAGAAAACCTGTATACGAACGAAGACATTTCGCTCGGTGACTATCGTACCGAAGACGATATTCCTGACTACAAGCTACAGGAACATAATCGCAGCAAGGGAGAAGTAGCCGAGGAAATACCTTTTTCCGACTCCGTATCCTTTTACGAAATGCTATTGGAACAATTAAGGATGCAGCATCTGACGGAAGAAGAGGAAATCATGGCCGAATACCTCATCGGCTCTCTGGATGATGACGGCATGCTTCGTAAGGGCGCAGACACCTTGATAGACGAATTGGCACTCTACCGAGGCATCTATACCAATGCGAAGGAAATCGAGCGAATCCTCTCCATCATTCAGGATTTCGACCCGGCAGGTATCGGGGCACGCAGCTTGCAGGAATGCCTGTTGCTGCAACTCAAGCGCAAACCCAATACCCCTCTGAAGAAAATCGAAGTAGAAATCATCGAAAAATATTGTGATGACTTCACCCGAAAGAACAAGGAGAAAATCATGCAACGGTTGGACATCAGCGAAGAGACCTACGATGAGGCTGTAAACGAACTGATTAAACTCAATCCACGCCCAGGCAGCTCGCTAGGAGACATTGTCGGCAAAAATTTCCAGCAAATCGTTCCCGACTTTCTGGTAGAGACGGAAGAGGACGGTTCTATCCACCTCACACTCAACAATGGCAATGTACCCGAACTCCATCTGAGCCGCGAGTTCAACGAACTGCTGGAAGAACATACCACCAACAAGGAAAACCAAAGCAAGGATTCCCGCGATGCATTCCTCTTCCTGAAACAGAAAGTCGATGCAGCCCAAGGATTCATCAATGCCATCAAGCAACGGCATCAGACCCTGCTCAGCACTATGCAGGTCATCATCGACATGCAACGTCCTTTCTTTCTGGAAGGCGATGAAACATTGCTGAAACCGATGATTCTGAAGGACGTAGCCGAAAAGGCCAAACTGGATGTATCGACTGTTTCCCGTGTGAGCAACAGCAAATATGTACAGACCAATTATGGAATTTTCCCCTTGAGGTTCTTCTTCAGCGATGGCTATACAACGGAAGAAGGAGAAGAACTTTCTATCCGTGAAATCAAGCAATTGCTCAAAGAAGCCGTAGACCACGAAAACAAGGAAAATCCATACAACGACGACGAGCTGGCTGATATCCTGAGAGAGAAAGGCTATCCGATAGCCCGACGTACCATAGCCAAATACAGGCAGCAACTCCATATTCCAACCGCACGTATGAGAAGATTATGATGGAAGCAGAAGAAAAAGAACATATCACCGAAGAAATCAAGACTGGTAAAAAGTCCGGACAAGAAACAGCGGCAAACTTGCTGTCTGCCCTGTTCCATCCATTCCTGGTACCGCTATATGCCTATGTCCTGCTGTTCAGTTTCACTTATCTGAACATCATGCCCATCCAGTATGTAGCCTTCGTACTGAGCATCGTGATAACTTTCACAATAATAGCCCCCATGCTCTTTATCAGCCTTTACAAATGGATGAACAAATGGAATTGGAAAGAGTTGAGCGAACGTAAGAAACGCCTCATTCCTTATGTGCTGACCATGATGAGCCTTACCACTTGCCTCATCACTATGCACAACATGCATTTCCCCCACTACTTCTCAAGCATCATCATGGCTTCTTTCGCCTGCGCCATGCTCTGCATGGTGTTGAATTTCCGATGGAGAGTCAGCATCCATCTGGCAGGATGCGGCATGTTTATCGGTGGACTTCTGTCCTATAGCCTGTTGTTCCCCTTCAACCCCGTATGGTGGCTATGCGGTTTCATTTTGCTGTCCGGCATTCAAGGTACAGCCCGTATCTCCTACCATCAACACACTTTGTTGGAAGTATTTCTCGGATTTATAGCCGGAATGTTTTGCAGTATCATCGGAATTTTGTTTATTTGAAGAAAAATTAATATTAACCCTATAAATTGAAAGATTATGAATTTCCCGACTAATGTAAAGTACACCAGCGAACACGAATGGATTCGTATGGAAGGTGATGAAGCTATCGTAGGTATCACTGATTATGCACAGGACCAACTGGGCGACATCGTGTTCATCGACATACCGACTGAAGGTGAAACTTTGGAAGCAGGTGAAGTATTCGGTACCATCGAAGTTGTGAAGACTGTATCAGACTTGTTCCTCCCGGTAGCAGGTGAAGTTTTGTGCCAGAATGAAGCCTTGGCAGACAATCCTGAACTCGTGAACCAAGACCCATATGGCGAAGGCTGGTTAATCAAGATTAAACCGAACAATGCCGCCGATATCGAAGGTTTGCTGGATGCAGCTGCTTACCAAGCAGGTTTGGAATAAAAAGAAAGGAAAAGAATGAAACCGATTGTAAGTATCATTATGGGCAGCACCTCCGACCTTCCCGTTATGGAGAAAGCCGCCAAGCTTTTGGACGAGATGCAGGTACCCTTTGAGATAAACGCCCTTTCTGCTCACCGCACTCCTGAAGCTGTGGAAGAATTTGCCAAGAATGCTGCAGGTCGTGGCATCAAGGTGATTATTGCCGCTGCCGGTATGGCTGCCGCCTTGCCGGGCGTGATTGCTGCCAGCACTACGCTCCCAGTGATTGGTGTGCCCATCAAGGGTTCCGTTCTCGACGGTGTAGATGCTCTCTACTCCATCATCCAGATGCCTCCGGGCATCCCGGTAGCCACCGTAGCCATCAATGGCGCAATGAATGCAGCTATTCTCGCTGTACAAATCCTGTCCTTGGCGGATGCCGAACTGGCCACCAAGTTTGCCGACTACAAGACTGGACTGAAGAACAAGATTGTAAAGGCCAATGAAGAATTGAAAGAAGTGAAATACACTTATAAGACAAATTAATGGATTTATTCAACTACTCCCGCCGTCAGGCGACAGAAGTAAACATTGGCGCCACTCCTATGGGTGGCGCTTATCCTATCCGCA
>SUXX01000062.1 GCA_015060735.1 Bacteroides sp. | reverse complement strand
CACTCTTAATCAAACCAGCCGCCGATTGGTATTCTGCCGTAAGATATCCCAGACGCTTGTCAGGTATCGGCTTCATAATGACATGCTTGAAACCAGGTGAGGCTATATCAGAGGCAATTCCAGCTGCTGTTTCCCAAATCCATTCGCACACACAACCATAAGCATAATGATTAAAACTATTCATGCCTTGCGGACCCATGCCCTTATCCACCATATAACTATTCCATCGTTCCCAAATGGTGGTAGCACCATTATCCACGGAGTACAACCAGCTTGGATTCTTGCGTTGGAAAAGGAGTTCGTAAGCAATATCCTCCATCCCATTCTCAGTGAGTGTAGCCATCAGGATAGAAGTACCCAAGAAACCTGTTTGGAGGCAATTATCGTGCAGAACAAAGTTTTCACGAAGACGAGTAATCATTTGAGCCTTGGCTTCGCCTTCTACCAGCCGATTCTTCAAGGCAAACAAAGCCGGCGTCTGCATAGTATTCAAAATAGCTGTCTTGAAAGTGCCATCAGCATTCAAAAAATTCTTTTTCAAATAAACCTTCGCCTCATCTGCCATTTGTCGGTATGGAGCAGCATCACGACCTACAGCCACGGCCATATCGGCCATCATCGAAGCATCAATAGCCCAATAAGAGGCACTCAAGTAATTCCAATAACTGAGAGCTTCAGGAAGAGGTTTTCCATTAGCAAATGCCCGTCCGCTACAGCTTTCCAATGGTTCGTAGCTTAACCAGTCAGCCCATTGATAATTACCGTTCTCTGCAATCATGGATTCGTGATTGTACTTGGTTTCATAGATATGGTTCATGAACTTATTCATCGACTCCCAATTTTCTTCAATAATCTGTTTGTCGCCAAACTGCTTCCAAACAGTCCAAGGCACAATAATACCTGCATCTGCCCACCCCAAACGCATTTTTTCATTTCCATATTGTGCATACGGAGCCACACCGGGAAATCCCCCCAGTTCGCCCTGACTATCACGCATGTCACGCATCCATTTATGGAAGAACGTGCGGGTATTAGCAAAGAACGAGCCTGTCTCGGCAAACACCTGAGTATCAGCCGTCCATCCCAATCGTTCATTACGCTGTGGGCAATCTGTCGGAATAGACAAATAATTAGAAAGCTGTCCCCAATAGGTATTGGCTATCAGTTTGTTCACAAGTTCGTTACCAGTTGTAATAGTACCTATTTCCAGATGCTTGGCAATGGAAGTAACCGGAATGGATTCCAACGACTTGATACGTACCTCATCGGTCACTGTGATAGAGACAAGGCGATAGCCGAAAAAGGTGTAACGAGGATGATAGGCCACATAGTCATTCCCACCCGCGAAAGTATAATCCATGCGAATACTGGTTTCTAGAACACGGAGGTTATCGCGGTGACAACTCCCTTCCGGTCCATCCATGCCTCGACTCTTGGCTCCGTTACCATCATTTAGTAATTCAGAAGGAAGACATGTGAGCGTAGTGCCCTCGGCTGCCTTGAATACAAACGAAGGAACAGCAGCACAATTCTGACCGAAGTCGACCACCAATGTTTCGCCCGGACGGACTACTATCTCCTCACCTGCAGCAAATTCTTTTTTGATAACCACTTTACCGTATTCACCCTCCTTGGCTCCTTCTACGCCTTCCCACACGTAGGCTTTTACCGGAGCTAAAGCAAGATCTGTACGCAAATAAATTTCAGCACCAGCCGATGGAAGTATTTCGCCTGCAAATTCAGTATTTTCCACTGGAGCCTTGAAACGATCAGCACATTCATAACCCATCGGTTCGCGAGCATCGTAGATTTCTCCGTCAAAAATAGCAGCATGCTTCACCGGACCTGCCATGCCTGCTTTCCAATTTTCCAAATCCGTACCATAGAGTTTTTTGGAGCCATCGGCAAAAGTCAGTTCCAATACCCCACGAAAAGCACACTTCTTGCCTAACATTCCTTCATTTCCTGAAGGAGTAATAATTTTGTCGCCCCACCATCCAGGAGTGACTTGAGCTGAAAACACATTTTCGGCACCGGCATTCGTCTGCAAAAGTCCCGTCACATCGTAAGTAAACGAACGCTTAGTCTTGGCATAATGCGTAAAACCCGGTTTTAATATCTCATCACCAACGGGCTCACCATTAATAAACAGTTCGTAAACACCCAATCCGGCCGTCATCCATTTAGCAGACACTACTTTCTGCTCATTCTTCACCGTAGACACAAACCAATTGGCCCCATCGGCTGCACGTCCGTTTTCATGGTCATTGATACGCCCCGTCACTACTGGAGCATCGGCCACCGAAATCCATTTGGAAACATTCCAGGCCGAAGCATCCAGTGCTTCCACACGCTTTTCAGCCCCACTTGAAACCTTTGATACACAACCCATCAAAAAGATAGCCATCATTACCAAAGCAAGATTAACACAACGCTTGAAGTTCAGTTTCATTTTTCTCTTATTTTTAAGGTTAACTATTTTTCATGACAGAATAAGCAAAAATAGGGATAAGTAAATGAAATCACAAATTTATCCTGAAGAAGATTTGTTTAATCCCCCAAGCTTGTTTACGTTTGCATGCAAAAACGCTATAAACATGAAAGAAGAACAGAATATACAGCACACTTGCGTGGATTGCGGCACGCAGAACTGCAAGTTCAAAGTCCGCACGTACCCTGAGTTTTGTCCGACCACGAACTTGAAAGACGAAGACTTGCAATGGGCATTGGAACGCTACGAAGAAGGACGTAACCATGACATCATGGTGGCAAGTGCCGAAGTAGAATTCGAAGGCTATTGTCAATGGACACGGATACAAGAAATCATGGAGTTTGCCCACAAAATCGGAGCCAAGAAGATTGGTATCGCCAATTGCATCGGACTCATTAACGAGGCTCGCATCTTTGCGAAGATTCTTCGTGCTAACGGTTTCGAGGCATATGCCATCATCTGCAAGGTAGCAGGCAAGGCTAAATCCTCTATCGGCATCCCTGCCAAGTGCGAGGGAATCGGTGCGGCGATGTGTAATCCTATCCTTCAAGCCCGATTGCTGAACGAGGCGAAGACGGACTTGAATGTGGTCATCGGGCTTTGCGTGGGACACGATAGTTTGTTCTATAAATATTCGGATGCGTATGTCACTACCCTTGTGACAAAAGACCGTGTGACAGGGAACAATCCTGCTGCAGCCTTATACACAGCACAATCTTATTATAAGAAGAAGTTTGGAGTATAATTCTTTGTCATTCAGTGCGAAGTGAAGAATGACATTTTTCTGTCTTATTTTGTAGTTTTTCACCCACCCTTTCCGTCTAACGTGCAGAAACAACGATAAAGAAAGATGAAAACACAGGAAACCGCATTTGTACAAATGATCAAAGAACATAAGAACACCATTTATACGGTGTGCTTCATGTTCTCCAAAGACTCCGACGAGGTAAACGACCTCTTTCAGGAAGTATTGATTAATCTATGGAAAGGCTTCGACTCCTTCGAAGGAAAGAGCAAGGTGGACACATGGATATGGAGAGTTAGTTTTAATACTTGCATCTCACAAGAGAGGAAGAAAAAATGGAATTCACCCATCCCTCTATCCATCGGCATCGATCTCTTCAACGATAAGGACGATGACACAAAACAAATAAAGATGCTTTACGACCGTATCCATCGTTTGAAACCTTTCGACCGTGCCATCGTACTTCTGTGGCTTGAAAACATGAGCTACGAAGAGATTGCTTCCATCGTGGGAATTACGGTAAAGAATGTTTCCGTCCGTCTGTATCGGATTAAAGAAGAATTGAAACAAATGTCTAATTTT
This sequence comes from Bacteroides sp., assembly GCA_015060735.1. GTDB lineage: Bacteria > Bacteroidota > Bacteroidia > Bacteroidales > Bacteroidaceae > Phocaeicola. Next base: position 5,635 of record SUXX01000062.1, on the reverse strand, counting down.
TAAAACTGCACGAACATGAACGAATATATGGATTCTAGAGAGTTGATGGAAATGAGGGAACAACTCGCTATCTTGACTCAAAAATTGGAAAAGGAGACGATTGTGAACGAACGCTTGATGCGTAGTGCCATGAAGGCTAAAGCATCATGGATTCGGAGAAAAGCCATTATCGAAAGTGCAATCACCCTCATCATGTTACCTTACTTTATATGGGTGATGCCCGGGCTGTGTGGCATTTCAGTAGAGTTTTGCATTTTTACTTGCTTCTTTATGGTATTAGCCTTGGGGTACAATTATTACATTCACAGCCATTTCCAACCGAATAAGTTTACACATGGCAACCTGTTGGAAGCACGCAAGGACACGCTGATGCTCAAAAAGTTCTACGCCAATTGGCTCAAGTTCATCGGCATCCCATTCATTGTGGTGTTCTTCACATGGTTCATCCATGATATCACCCAAGTAATTCATGGCGAAGAATTACAAGATGTTTTGGGCGGAATGGCAATAGGCATTGTTCTTGGTTCCATCATCGGGATATACCGATACAAGAAGACACAACGCACCGCTGACGAAATCCTTGAACAGATAGAAGATATGCAAGTGTAGTCAACAAAACAACTGCCACTACTGACTACACCACCCCACAGATGTATGTAGAGCCGATTTTAAGGAATGGTGTCCAAAATGGACACCATTCCGACTATACTTTTTCCTGTTTTTCGGCTATAAAATCTCCTTCAATTGAGCCAACTTCATGCTGTTCGACCCCTTGATGAGAATAAATTTGCCCTTCGGCTTGTCTTTCGAGAAAATTTGCTTCACGGCCTCCACATCGGGGTAATGCTCGAAGTTTTCCTTCACTTTTCCAAATTCTTCGCCAATCAAGATGACTTTCTCGAAATTACATGTAGCCAATAGCTCTACTATCTGACGATGCTCCTCTACACTACCTTCACCAAGTTCCTTCATGTCGCCAAGGATAGCCACCTTGTCGGCCACCTCCATGAGACGGAAGTTTTCAATAGCTGCACGCATGCTAGTGGGGTTAGCATTGTAGGCATCAACAATGAGGTGATTATCTGCGGTCTCGGTGAGCTGCGAGCGATTGTTGCTCGGAATGTAGTTATTCAGAGCCTCACAAATTGCTTCAGCAGGCACTTCAAAATAGCAGCCTATAGCAATGGCCACCAAGGCATTTTTGATATTATACGCTCCAATGAGATGCGTATTCACGTCGTACGACTTGCCTTCATGCTTCCATTCGAAAGCCAAAAATGGAGCACAAGCATGAAGTTTTCCACTAACGTAGAAACCCTCATTTTCCATGCCATAGCCGATGGATTTCAACCCTGCCGACGCTTGACATAAAACGTCATTGTCTTTATCCAAAAACGTGAAGGCGTTTTCTTTTTTTCTTAAGTAATCATAAAGTTCGCTCTTCGTCCGTACCACTCCCTCGAACGAGCCGAAGCCTTCCAAGTGAGCCTTGCCTACGTTGGTTATCAAACCGCAATCAGGTTCGGCAATATTGACTAGCGTACAAATTTCTCCCGGATGATTTGCCCCCATCTCCACCACGGCCAATTCGTGCTCTTCGGTGAGATTCAAAAGCGTGAGAGGAACGCCAATATGATTATTGAGATTGCCCTGCGTATAGAGCACGTTATATCGCTTCTGTAGCACCGCGGCGATGAGTTCTTTCGTGGTAGTTTTCCCGTTCGTACCGGTAATACCTATGATTCGGGTACCCAAACGCTGACGATGCTCACGAGCCAAAGCTTGTAAGGTTTTCAGGCAATCGTCCACAAAAAAAATATTCTCCGCATTCGCATATTCCTCCTCGTCTACCACAGCATAACGACATCCTTTTTCCAACGCCTGACGGGCAAAGGCATTTCCATTGAACGTCTCGCCTTTCAAGGCGATAAACATCGAGCCTTCAGGGCAATTCCGAGTGTCGGTAGTCACCCGTCCACACTCCTTGAAATAGTTATATAATGTAGATATTTCCATATTATCCTTTTTATAGATGCTTATTGAGTCCAAACAATGCACAAATATAACGGAAAAATAGACCTAAAGTAACAAAAACTCAAGATTTCTGCTTACATTTGTCCTATCGAATCGTGAATCTATGAAGACACCTCTTTATATGAATGCCAATGGCAAGCTGATAGACCTCAGCGAAGCACAAGTGATGGGTATCCTAAACGTGACGCCCGACTCCTTCTATGCCGGTAGTCGAGCTGAAACAGAACGTGACATCATCGACCGCCTCCACCAAATCACGAACGAGGGAGCTTCCATCATCGACATTGGTGGTTATTCTTCCCGTCCGGGGGCCGAAGATGTCAACAAAGAGGAAGAAATGAGCCGACTTCGTTTCGGCTTGGAGCTAATCCGTAAATTCTATCCGGGAGCCGTAGTTTCGGTAGACACTTTTCGAGCCGATGTAGCCAGGATGTGCGTGGAAGAATACGGTGTTGCCATGATAAACGACATCTCTGCCGGACAAATGGATGCAAACATGTTTGCTACAATTGTACAACTGGGAGTACCATACATCATGATGCACATGAAGGGTGTTCCTCAAGACATGCAGAAAAACCCACATTACGAGAACCTATTAAAAGACATCTTTCTTTACTTCGCCCAAAGAATACAGCAATTACGAGATTTGGGAGCTAAAGACATCATCCTCGACCCCGGCTTCGGATTTGGCAAAACTCTTGATGATAATTACAAATTGGTAAACCACTTGGATGAATTCAGTTTATTCGAATTGCCATTATTGGTCGGAATCTCCAGGAAGTCAATGATATACAAATTATTGGAAACACACCCCGAAGAGGCTTTAAACGGAACTACCGTACTAAACACCATAGCCTTACTAAAGGGAGCCAACATATTGAGAGTACACGATGTAAAGGCCGCCACAGAAGTCGTAAAGATCGTGGCTAAAATGAAAAGTTGCACCGCATTCTAACCCAGAAAAACAAAAAGAAATGTTTATAGATTTTAGCATAAAAGACCTAATTGACATCCTGTTAGTAGCCTATCTACTTTATCAATCCTACCGTTTGATGAAGGACTCCGGCTCCATCAACATTTTTATCGGCATCTTGGTGTTCATCGGGTGTTGGATTATTGTGTCCCAAGTATTAGAGATGCGATTGCTAGGGTCCATCTTCGACAAGTTGGTAAGTGTAGGTACACTCGCCCTAATCGTACTCTTTCAAGACGACATCCGCAAGTTTCTCGTTAATCTTGGCTCGCACAAACGACTCGGGAATTTCTTCCGCATCCTTACCAACAGCAAACAAGAGAAGCCCGAAAAGGCCGACATCATGCCTATTGTAATGGCTTGTATGAGCATGAGCAAGGGTAAAGTCGGAGCTTTGATTGTCATAGAAAAAGGTATGACCCTGAACGACATCATCCGCACGGGAGAAACTATCCATGCCAACGTGAACCAACGTCTCATCGAAAATATTTTCTTCAAAAATAGCCCGCTACACGATGGAGCCATGATTATCCGCCATAAGCAAATCATTGCAGCAGGGTGCATTCTTCCTGTTTCTCATGATCTCAACATTCCCAAAGAACTCGGGCTACGTCACCGTGCCGCCTTGGGAGTATCACAAGAAACTGACGCTTTGGCCATCATCGTATCCGAAGAAACCGGTGCTATCTCTGCAGCTTACAAAGGACAATTTCATCTGCGACTGACAGCTGAAGAATTAGAACGAATTTTAACCAAAGAAGACTAATTCTGCCTTAAACATTTACAAAGCAGCTCACCATTCCTCTATTTTGGACAATTTAGTACAAAAAATATCTTATTTTGCAATGTGAATATAGCAATTTTAGCTAATTTTGCATAATGAATTTTGTATTGACTTGAACATAAATTAAAAGATACTATGAGCTTAATGAATCAAATCGTGGAACGTGCAAAGGCTAACAAGCAACGCATCGTTCTCCCTGAAGGCACTGAAGAACGTACCTTGAAGGCAGCTAACCAACTTTTGGCAGACGAAGTGGCAGACCTTATCCTGATTGGTAACCCAGACGAAATCATGGGCTTGGCCAAGGAATGGGGCTTGGAACACATCGGCAAGGCAACCATCATCAATCCAGAAGACCATCCGAAGAAGGAAGAATATGCCCAACTCCTTTGCGAACTCCGCAAGAAGAAAGGCATGACTATCGAAGAAGCCCGTGCATTGGTAGTGAATCCATTGTACTTGGGTTGCTTGATTATCAAGGCCGGTGATGCCGACGGTCAGTTGGCTGGTGCCAAGAACACTACCGGTGATGTACTCCGTCCTGCATTGCAAATCATCAAGACTACTCCGGGCATCACTTGCGTATCAGGCGGTATGTTGCTCTTGACTCAGGCTCCTGAATGTGGTGAAAACGGCGTATTGTTCGTAGGTGACGTAGCCGTTACTCCGATGCCGGATGCTAACCAATTGGCTCAGATTGCCGTATGTACTGCTCAAACCGCTCAGGCCGTTGCAGGTCTCGACCCACGCGTTGCCATGTTGAGCTTCTCAACCAAGGGTTCGGCTAAGCACGAAGTGGTGGACAAGGTAACAGAAGCTTTGGCTATCGCTAAGGAAATGGCTCCTGATTTGAAGATTGAAGGTGAACTTCAGGCAGATGCTGCATTGGTTCCACGCATCGGTCAGAGCAAGGCTCCGGGTTCTGAAATCGCCGGTTACGCCAACGTATTGGTATTCCCATGCTTGGAAGTAGGTAACATCGCCTATAAGCTGGTAGAACGTTTGGGTCACGCAACAGCTATCGGTCCTGTTCTCCAAGGTATCGCTCGTCCGGTGAACGACTTGTCTCGCGGTTGCTCTATCGACGACATTTACAACATGGTGGCCATTACTGCTAATCAGGCTATTGCTGCTAAGAAATAATTAAAACAAATAACCCCTCTGTCATCCTGAGCAAAGCGAAGGACCTGAATGCCTACAGATTCTTCACTTCGTTCAGAATGACACTTAAAAATAAAAATCATAAAATGAAGATATTAGTATTGAATTGCGGTAGCTCTTCTATCAAGTACAAGTTGTTTGATATGACTACCAAGGAAGTGATGGCTCAAGGCGGTATCGAAAAAATCGGTTTGCCGGGTTCATTCCTGAAGTTGACTTTGCCGAACGGCGAAAAGAAGATTCTTGAAAAGGACGTTCCTGAACATACTACAGGTATCGACTTTATCCTCAACACATTGGTAAGCGAAGAATATGGTGCTATCAAGTCATTGGACGAAATCAACGCCGTAGGTCACCGCATGGTACACGGTGGTGAAAAGTTCGCCAAGTCTGTATTGATTGACCAGGAAGTGTTGGATACATTCGTTGCATGTAGCGACCTCGCTCCGCTTCACAACCCAGCTAACTTGAAGGGTGTAAATGCAGTAACTGCTATCCTTCCGAACGTACCTCAGGTAGGTGTATTCGATACAGCCTTCCATCAGACAATGCCTGACTATGCTTACATGTATGCCGTTCCTTACGAACTCTATACGAAGTATGGCGTGCGTCGTTATGGTTTCCACGGAACTTCTCACCGCTACGTTTCAAAGCGTGTTTGCGAATTCTTGAACATCCCGGTA
>SUXX01000061.1 GCA_015060735.1 Bacteroides sp. | reverse complement strand
ATCAATCACACGGATGTCCGTCATAACAACAATCACCTGTTGCAATAATTTCCATTTCAGCAACTGCAACAACTTCAATAGTCGGAGTTTCAAAAGTTTCTTTCATGATTGTAAACTTTTAATTGTTTTTAATTTACCCTGTTATCCGGAAATGTAATAAAAGCCGGGCTTACACTTTATCACACTATCTACTGCTTATTTAATCTTATTAAAAGAATATCCACCAAATTAGGACTGCAACAACAATCATAATCAGACAACCACATCCTTTACCTTCTTCGTCACTTATAGATGTGTTATTTGAGTGATAACCACTCCCATTTCTTACATAATCATTACGGATTTCCTTGCCATTTTGATAATATCCTTGTGATTCATAACCTGGTCCCCATACGTATCCATGTCCATGCTTATCATCATTTTCCAAACCTCCGTAATAGATTAAATTACTACTTGCATCATAATAAAACCCATCACCATGTTTCTTCCCGTGATAATAGTCACCTATATAAATGTCACCACTATTCCATACATATATTCCTGTTCCATTACGATCCCCTTCGATTGATAATTCACCTACAAAATAACCATTTGATGGTTGTTGAAACACAGCCTTTGATAGCCAGTCCTGATTGGAGAAAGAATATTTAATATAAGTGTTAAGTTCTTCTTGTAACCATTCAGGGGCATGATTATTACGCATAAAGTGAGACAGCTTATTTACATTTATATTAACCACTTCGTATTTATTCATATTGATTGATTTATGAGAGGTGAAATAATTAGATTGTTCGATTTTTGGTTTTATATGTAAATTGTTATATTGACAGCACAACTTATCATTGTAACAGAATAAAAATAATCCCCAATTAGGAAGGTTCTGAATTTACCACTTAATTTATAACTTCCATTATAGAAATTCTTTTGAAATTTTGACACATGCATATCCGAGACAATCAATTCGAATAGCAATTACTTGTGTTTTGTTATCTATAATGGAAATTATACCTTTAAAACCTTTTAAAGGTCCCCTTGCTATCTTTACTACATCCCCAACTTTTAAATGGTTGATAAAGAAAACTTCTGTACTAGAGTTATCTAAAAGATATTTTAAATTTTGTATTTGATCTTCGGGGATAGGTGTTGCTAAATCATTCGAACCTGGATTTTTGATGAATTTGTGGATAAAAGAATAATTCCTAACGTGAAGTTCATCTTCCTTGGCTATTTTTATAAAAACTATCATAGGAATTAGAACTCGTTCAATCTTTCTTTTACGGTCACTCCATTGATGTATTTCGGTTTGAATGGGAACGTAATTCTCTACTCCTAATTTGTCTAATTTTGCTCCTATTTTCTTCTCACAATTCATCTGTACAAGAGCCGCTACCCACCTTTTGGGCTGCGCTTCGCGGTCGTTTGTCACATTGACAAACGATTTTTCACAAGAATTGAAATTACTTCTGCTCGTGCCCATAACTCTTGTATTTATGCATCTCCTAGCAGGAGATAATAATTCAATGTGCGAAAATAAGCAAATTATTCCATCAAAAAGCATTTTGAGGAAATAAAATTTAACACAACCGCAAAAAAAGTTCACGACAACGGTATAATGTTTTACAAATAATGTAATTGAGTATTGATAAGACATTATTACTTAGTTATGTATGCTTCACTTCAATCTCCTGCTAGGAGATTGACCATTTTGCTTAACTATTTATAGAAAGCTCTACAAAAAAAGGAGCTTGCTCCCGAACTCCTCTAAAAAGCAGCAATCATAGCTTTCATAATAATTTTAGTATTTTTTTGTTGGCTTTGTCTATTACCTGCGTTTCAAGTGATGCAAGGTATATTTGCGTTGTACTCTCAGAATCATGTCCCATTCCTTCGCTGATTACAGATATTGGAATTCCTTCATCCCTGGCAATGCTCGCCCATGAATGGCGTGCAACATACATTGCCAGGGGTAAAGTCAAGCCCAACTCTTTGCCAATAGCCTTTAAGTTATGATTTATAAGCGTCAAGGCATTGTGATATTGCTTTCGGGTATTTCCCGTAGGATCTTTTATAATTGAAATCAAAGACGGAGAAGTCAAAGACGAATACTGATTTACAATCTTTTCCATACAATCCTCCCAACGGATTGATAGTAACTGCCCAGTTTTCTTTCTTCTGTATGTTAAGACATTATCTTTCAGATTCTTTTTCTGTAAGTATGCCATATCCACAAATGCCATACCTCGTGTATAAAAACTGAATAGGAACATATCACGAGCGAAACTTTTGGAGGGAGAATAGCTCAAATCCAAATCTTTCAATTTGCGAACATATTTCAACGGGATAGCCCTTTTAACAGTCTTTTCCGAGGAAGTAAATACCTTTTTGAAAGGATTCTTATTCTCCACATAGCCATCTTCCACTGCATTATTATATACGGCCCGTAAGCGTTTCATATAGAAAGATATTGTATTGGGAGCCAACTCCTTCGCTCTCAAATGATATTCATATGAAATAAGCATTTCCGATTCAATGTCATCAAAACAAACATCTACACCTTCTCTAAACTTCCTAAAACTGTTAAGAGTCGCTTGATATGTTTCACTTGTGCGATGTTGTCCTTGTCTCCAGAGTTTAGCTATCATTTTCTCCATATACGAAAACAGTGTAATTTCAAATGATTGCTTATGGAACTCATCTATAACAGTATCAACGGTAAATGGGGTGTCAGAAAGAGTCAGTTTTTTTACAACACGCTTGAAACATTTCTTGCCGTATTCTATATGATTTTGTACATACTGTAAATAACTTGTGCGAGAAGATTCGTCCTCCTTTATGATAACTTTTTCCAATTCGGGATCCCATTCACTCTGGGTAATTCGGAAGTTAGTTGCAACTTGCCGAACCTTTCGCATATAAATCACTTGGTAGTATAGACTACCTGCTTTCCCTTCAATAGTTGAAGGTCTGAACTTTAATTTTATCGACACCATAGTATATTCAATTAATCTTTGTTTTACAATAAGATCCTTCTCTGTAGATAGTAATCTAAAAGTATACCACTGAATCAGCGTTTTCTTCGTTATTTCGACCTTCAAGTTGCATAGCGATCAGAAGTAAGCCATGATTAAGATGAACAAGAAAGAACTGATTCTACATTACAATCGTGTAGATGGACTTAGTTTGCGGGAGATATCCCGTAGGGTTGGGTTAAACAAAAAGACAGTGATGAGATTCTAAGAAAATTAGAATCAAACAAAATGACGAAGTCATCTGTGAAAAAAGCAAAACGTGTACACATATTAAGTCACAAATCTTTGTATCTTATTTATAAAACCTTATATTTGCAATCAGAAATATAAAAAGAATACATATGAATACAATGACCGTAAGAGATTTCAGGACTAACTTATCTGCAAACTTTGACAAGGTAGATGCAGGTGAACGTATTTTAGTACGCCGCAGAAATAAGGTATACACCATTATACCTGTTGATGATGACGACATGACCATAACCCCTGAACTTCAGGCTAAGATTGATAAAGCAAGACAAGAATACAAGGAAGGAAAGACACAGCATTTCGAATCGGCTGCTGAGGTACAGAAATGGATGAATGAATTATGATATACAAAATAGACATATCAAGCGATGCAGCCAAAATCATCAAGAAGTGGAAAAAGTCAAATCCTATTGCCTTCAAGAAGCTATATAAACTGATACCCGAACTAGAACAGCATCCACGCACAGGAACCGGACATCCCGAAGCATTGAAAGGAGGTAATGACATAACATGGTCACGCCATATAACAGCCAATGACCGTATCATTTATGATATATATGATGATGTGGTTACAGTAATGATTGTAGAACTAGAGGGACATTACAAAGATAAATAAGCATGACCACGCTTGGTCTTCTATAATGACGAAGCCCCGTCATCTAGCATGACGAGGCCTCATCAAAAGGATATATGAATAGTCTAGTTTAGAAGCGTGCTCCTAGGGTAAACAGCAACTGGTGACGAGAATTGTCTACCTTGGTTGCCGGAAGGTCGATATCATCGAAGGCGTAGAAATCAGACTTGTACATGTCGTACTTGTAAGCCAAGTCAGCATAAACCACACTACCACGATAACCCACCCCACAAGTAAAGGTGTTACGAGCCTTGATATTATTAAAATCGGTGCTAGTGCGATATGAAGTCAAAGAACTATAAGCTCCTTCTTCAAAGATAGCCGAACTATAGTTGTATCCGGCACGAATGCTGAACTGAGGTGCCATACGGGCTTCCATACCCACACGGAACGTATGTACTCCCTTCAAGTTATCCTCAATGGTATATTGCTCGCCCAGCTCATATCCGTCAATATCCTGCAACTTGGTAGATGAATAATCTTGATATTCGTATTCTGCTCCCACGGCCACCAAACCGGACAAAGTAGTCCCGGCACTGACATTGAATTTCCACGGAGTAATGGTATTGTAGTCGTAAATTAGATAATCCGGATCCAAATAGTCACTCAATCGCTGAGTGTAAGGGTCATCATAAGCCAAGATGTCAGACGACATGGTAGCATCATAGCGTTCGGTAAGCTCGTACCATGTAGGAGTATGAACAGCCAATCCGACACGGAAAGGAGAATCTTCCAACGGACGGACAATGACACCTAATTTCAAATCAACCCCTGTTCCATCCAAGCTGTAATAATTATCCAAAGTATAATAACCGTTCTCCTGACCATAATCATCGTTCAAGTCTTCGGTGTACGATGAATAACGATTGTAGTTTACATCATAGATACCTAAGGTAGCACCAATATAGAATCGGTCTTCAATATTAAAGGCCACATTCAAATCATATTGGTTAATACCCCCTGTTTCCTGACTGAAGAAACTATTTCCATATCCGTCCCAACCCATAAGATAATCAACACCTACCGGCCAATCTACCACACCGGTAGTAGCTCCCATCATGGAAAGCACCGGATATTGGTTCCAATAAGACTGATAAGGATTGTTAGAATCCAACATCTGATCGAATGCCCCCGGCGTAGTCATGCCCGATGCATCCATGGCATTGGCCAACTGCCAACTTTGTGACAAACCGTCCAACATGCCTCCAGCAGCAAACAAACGATTGAAGTTCTTGCTCTTGTGATAATTGAACCCAAAGTTAATATATCGCAACGAGGTCGTATTGCCAACCTTATAAGTATAGACAAATCCCAACTGGTCGAACGATGCCCGTGTACGGTCTTCTTGCATGGAAGTGCCGTTGAAAACACTTTCTGTACCGGTACTGTTAAAGCCGAAAGTAGCTGAAATATCGTTGCTACGGAAGATACCGATACCGGCAGGATTGGTTCCCATCACCGAAATATCACCTCCCAGGGCACTCATGGCTCCCCCCATACCTACAAAACGAGCTGTACCGTTTAATTCATTACCTACCACACGTTCAGCATCGTATGCATTCTGTGCAGAAACGGTCATAGCTAAAGCGAAACCACAAACTGCAAATATACTTTTCTTTATCATAATGGTTAGTTTTTGTTAGTTATCCTATTCCTTGTTTTATCTCGTTGGTTGTATTATCTTCTGCCGCCACCGCTACGACTACCACCACCGCTGCTACGCGAAGAGCCACCTCCCATGGAAGAACGGGATGAACCGCCACCACTTGAATAGCTGCTTCGAGAAGAAGAACGGCTACTTCCACTACTACGATAAGAAGAATTGTCGTTCGAACGACTGGTAGTAGTACTGCGACGAACATTGCTTCCGCTTGTAGCATCACTCTTTCTTTGATAAGAAGGAGTAGTCCTTGTTACACTGCTACGAGTGCTGCTCGGACGGTTGTACGAAGAACTTCTTCCTTGTGCCGGACGAGTATATGTACTTCTAGAACGAGTTTCTGATGCACTTCTGTTTACTGTGGATTCTCCAGTACGGTTTCTTACAGCCGAGCGTTGTGGACGTACAGAATTCGTTGCGTCCTTTGAAGTAACCACTCTACCGGAAGAATTTCGTACGGTGCTACTGTTACGAGAATTACGGCTACTTTGCTTCGTTCCAATATAATTATCACGACTATTTCGTTGAGTGGTTGCATAACGACGAGTAGCATGATTAGTTACGCCACTTCCCGGACGTAGACCACTATTGTATCTGCCGGCATGAATACCCGGACGATAGGCCGTAGAACCATGCCATCCGTGAGGTTTACCCCAATAACCGCCCCAAGCAAAGTGCGGCATGTGGTGATGATGCCAATGGTGATGGTGTCCCCAATAGGCTCCGGCCCAATAACCACCGAACCAATAAGGTGAATGCCAACTACCATAGTACCAAGGTCTGTTCCATCCCCAACGATAGTCAAATCGCCAGTCCCACCACAAACGGTTAGTATAGGATGGAAATACATAGGCATAGTAACCGTCATCAAATACGTTCCAATCCCATGAAGGCAAGGTATAAACGACTTCCCAATAAAGCGGACTGCTCACAGGGATAGCGTAACGAGGATTTCGAAAACGGACGATACGCATAGCGTATTCATAATCGTCTTGCGACCCCTCAAAACCATTCACCCATTCACCTCGTTCATTATACGGCTTTTCCTCAATGTAGAGGGTGTCATTTTCCATCGTGAACGTATTGTCACGCGAAGTATAACGACGGTTGTATTCATCTACATCGCGAGTATTCCCCTTCACGTCCTTCACCACAACAGTAGTTCCCGGAGTTGCATACACAGCAGTTGAGTTATCTTCATTTTCTACCACCACGGTTGTAGTCTTCTTTTCTACAGCCACCTTCTTTTCGGTCTTTTTCTTAGGAATGAAATAAAGATCGTCATTGCTGCTTTGTGCCATAACCCAGAAAGGCATGCACACCATCAGAAGCGAAATCAAAGTCATTTTTTTCATACTCATATCTGTTTTACTGTTTATCTTCTTTTTCTGGAACAAAAATAGAAAAGATGTTTCACCTAAAATAGAGGAAATCCCTATTCTTTAGTAGGGATTTCCCTATTTCTTCTTATCTTTGCTCCAAACCTGATGAAAAAACATTGCTTATGAAATACTTTGAAGTGACTTTTACGACTCAACCTTGCAACGAAACGGTGAACGATGTAGTTTCTGCACTTGCCGGTGAAATAGGATTTGAAAGTTTTGTGGAATGGGAAAATGGAGTGCAAGCTTATGTACAACAAAGCCTTTTTGATGAAGAAGCGTTGAAAGCTATGATAGCAAACTTTCCGCTACCTGACACCCAAATCACTTATACCATTCAAGAAGCAGAAGACAAGGACTGGAACGAAGAATGGGAAAAGAACTTCTTTCAACCGATAGTAATTGGTGACCGCTGTTGCATCCATAGCACTTTCCACAAAGATACTCCTCAAACAGAATATGAAATATTGATTAACCCTCAAATGGCTTTCGGCACTGGACATCACGAAACGACCAGCTCCATTATTTGTGAACTATTGGATGCTGAACTTGAAGGAAAGTCCGTACTCGACATGGGATGTGGTACTTCCATTTTGGCTATTTTAGCTTCCATGAGAGGGGCTAAAACAGTAACAGCCATTGACATTGACGATTGGTGTGTGAACAATTCACGTGACAACATCGAATTAAACAACATACATAATATAAAGGTAGAATGGGGAGATGCAGCATTATTAGAAGGACGTGAACCTTTTGATGTGATTATAGCCAATATCAACCGAAACATCCTTTTGGCTGATATGGACAGATATGCCGCATGTATGCACAAAGGTTCAGAATTGTTCATGAGCGGATTTTATGTACAAGACATCCCTGCTATCCGAGAAAAAGCAGAAAGTTTGGAGATGGAATTTGTACATCACCGCGAAAAAAATAACTGGGCTGCGGTAAAATTCGTTATGACATAATTATTTTATCAACAAGGAGTCCAAGTCCGACAAACTTCCATTGAAGATATTCAAATCCACTTGTTCAGATATTCCCGGCAGTGTACCAACATCGGTATGCTGCCAGAATTTCCAGTCGCCTTCATACTTAACGGAATCAACGTAATAATGGGCGATCCAATAAGGATAGGAATTGAATACAGAATCGTTCAAATATCTAGTCTTGAACTTGTAGGAAGCATAAATAATAGGCTTTACTCCATAATGATTTTCTACTTTCCGAAGCCAAACCTTCAAATCCTTCTGAAGTATCTTCATATCCCGACTTTTCTTTTCAATGTCCAACACCGGTGGCAAGTCACCCGCCTCTAATTTAACAGAATTAATAAAGAAATCGGCCTGCTTGATAGGGTCTGTTTTCGGATTATAGAAATGATAAGCTCCTCTAATAAAACCATAAGCTTTAGCCGAGTCAAAATTAGTCACAAAATTTTTGTCGGAAAAATCTCCTCCTTCTGTCGACTTCATAAAAACAAAGTGAATCGGGAATTGACCTTGACGGGTTTGTGTCAACATCTTCCAATCAATCTTTCCTTGATAATGGGAAATATCAATACCGTGTACCTGATAACCGTAAGGCATACAAATGCCATAAGCCTTCATTCCATAACATGGTTTCCAACGGTAAGCATACGGACGAATAAAGAAATAATAAAAGACTGCAGAAAATAGCACAACAATCACTCCCATCAATACATAATAAAGCCAAGTAGGGATTTCCCACTTCTTGGCTATCTTCTTTTTTTTCTTTCCAACCCGAGCCTTTTTAGGCTTTATGGTCTTTTTCTTTAAAGGAGTAGATTGTTTTTTTGCCATAGAAAATTGTCATTCTGAACAAAGTGAAAAACTTGATAGCATGCCAATGTATGTTGACAGATTTTCCACTACGTTCAGAATGACATTTATAAAGATATAGTTACCTTCAATTACTTAGCTTGTTCCAATTGCAAAGTCTTGGTTGGTTCATCACAAACTTCTGTTGGGCCGAAGTATTGGATAGGACCTGGATATACGTAAGCAGTTTCCTTAGCCCATTCTTCACGGCAAGCAGCGAACTTCTTGAACGGAGCACCGTCCAACTTCACGAGAGCCTTCTGGATAACCGGCTTCATTTCACCGTGACGACGTTCCATGTTCATCATCATTGTGATAGGCACACCACCTGCAATCCATTCTGCAGCAGGAGCAGTTGTGTTGCGAACTGATGACATGTAACCAGTCTTACCGTTGGCAATCAACATAGAGGCTGTGTAACCCAAAGAATAGCAGTAGTCTGCATCGAAATTAGAAGGAGCTGCACAACGACCTTCGTAACCGAAGAAGTGGTGTTGAGGAGCGAACTTGCCTACATATTTACCTTCTTCCTTCCAAGCAGCCAACTTAGTAGCTACCATTTCAGACAACAGCTTTTCTGTTTCAATCAAAGAAACTTGTACGTTTCCGTGTGGGTCACGGTCGAGTGACAACTGACGAGCAACTCCTTCTGGCAATGATGCATAGATTGCTGCATTTGCTTCAGACAAGTGGTTGATGATGTATTCGCGTTGTTGTGACTTCTTAATCATAGCGAATTCTTCACCGTTGTGAGCGAGGAAGTCATTCAATTCAGCAATCAATCTCTTCATGGCAGGAATGAATTCAATCAAACCTTCCGGAATCAATACAGTACCGAAATTGTTACCGGCAGCAGCACGATCAGCTACAACCTGAGCAATGTAAGTCACTACATCGTCCAAAGACATTTCCTTCTGTTCTACTTCTTCCGATACGATACAGATGTTAGGCTGAACTTGCAAAGCACATTCCAAAGCGATGTGAGAAGCCGAACGACCCATCAACTTGATGAAGTGCCAATACTTGCGAGCTGAGTTACAGTCACGTTGGATGTTACCAATCACTTCAGCATAAGTCTTACAAGCTGTATCGAAACCGAATGATGTTTCAATCATTTCGTTCTTCAAGTCACCGTCGATAGTCTTCGGACAACCGATTACCTGAACACCATAGTTCTTAGCTGCATAGTATTCAGCCAATACACAAGCGTTAGTGTTAGAGTCGTCACCAC
>SUXX01000060.1 GCA_015060735.1 Bacteroides sp. | reverse complement strand
CAGTCCTTGCCTCTCTGCACTCTTGAATCTCATCAAGGACAATACAAGTCTTTCCTTCAATGAAACGACTACCCGGAATAAGAGCTGATAAGTTAAGAAGAATGGTTTCAACATCAATATTGCCGGTGAAAGCAGACTTTTTGTCCGGCTCAAGAATGAAGTTCATATAAACCACACTTTCGTAATTCTCCTTCGCAAACTTCTGGACAATGTATGTTTTCCCACATTGACGAATACCTTTTATCACAAGTGGCTTTTTAGATTCGGAGTTCTTCCACTCTACCAAAACTGACTCAATTCTTCTTTTAAGCATCGTTCTCATTATTTATCCATTGGCAAATTTACACTTTTTCAAGCGAAAAACAAGAATAATATACATTTTTTCGAGCGAATCATTCAAAAGAAATACATTTTTTGAAGGGAATAAGCGACAAGGCTGCTTGTCAGATTATGGATATTTTGTTGGAAGACTGATTATTCAACACTTGATAATGGAAAAGGCTATCCCGATGGTGGGGTAGCCTTTTTTACTTTATGGGGTGAAAAGTGATTTTCAATGAAAGTTGCAAGTTGCGGGTTGCGTTTTAGAGCTTGCAAGATTAATCGTTTACTAGTATTCTCAGAATATCTGCCTTCAATTTGTCTAGCACCTTTATCTAAAACTTTTTACCATCTTTATATCATAATCTTCAAAAAAATCCTATCCAAGAAAATCTTTTAATCTTTCTTTTTAAGAATTCATATAGCTGATAAATAGTTAATAAAATGGCATTTTATTTAAATCAGATTGAGAAACTTTTAAACAAAGTTTATATCTATTTCTAATTATATCGCATACTAAATCCGCAAACCATTTATCAGCTTGCGGAGAGATGTATACATTTTCTATAAGCAATTCTAAATCAACCTTGATAGTTTTATCCCAATCCCTGAACGGCACCTTACGATTGTCTTCAATTATAACCCGAAATTCTTTCTCATACTCAAATGACTTTCTTTTATACCATGGGGCTTCAAAGAAATGAAACATTTTACTCGAATCTACATTATTGTATTCATTATAATCTACATAATTAACCATGCCAAAATCCGAATATAGGCTAGAATCTAATAAAGATTTATATAAACTTTCAAAAGTCGTTTGGATAGCAATACCTTGCTTGTTATCTCTTGTATAAAGTTTCCACATGGCCTCAGATTCAAAATCGGATTGATGCCAACAACTAACATAGTTACTACTGCGAAAATTCTTAATATTTTCTCTATATTCCTTAATTTTTCGTTCGGAAATAGTCTCTAATTCATGATCATTTAAATTTTCATGTTTAGATTTGTACTCAATTCCCAACCATTGTTTACGCCATTCCTTTTCTTTCTTTACCCATATACCTTCATTTTCTTGAATACCTAGACTACCTTCAAATGGATCTTCGAAATGGTCTAATCTTGTAAAAAACAAAGAACTGCTTTCTAATAACGAGAGAAACTTTGCTAAATCCATATACCTCCATAGCTTTGCATCAGGCATAGGTATACGGTTGATTTTCTTTTGGCTGTTAGTATAGAAACTTGCATCAACCAACTTTTTACTACATGCCTCACATGTATATGCATAAGAACCATCATACAAATGTCCCAAATAAGAATTCTCGTGCTTGTTGAATTCCTTTCCACATATGGTGC
The DNA here is from genome assembly GCA_015060735.1 of Bacteroides sp. GTDB lineage: Bacteria > Bacteroidota > Bacteroidia > Bacteroidales > Bacteroidaceae > Phocaeicola. The sequence continues at coordinate 8,406 of SUXX01000060.1, read as the reverse complement.
AATTATCACGATGTTGCATTATAAACCACTTTTGTTTTTTAATTTCTTCAATTTGCTGTGGAGTTAATAATTCCATATTATAGTATAATACATTAACAACATTAATCTCTATACGAAAATTCCATATGCAAAACTCTATTGCAGTTTTATTCAAATTCTATCATTTTTTCTTTTGCTTTATCATGTCCTAATTCAGCAGCTTTCTTATAGTATGTTCCTGCTTTTGCGTAACTTTTAGAAATACTACCTCCTCCATTTTCATATATCTTTCCTAGTTCATAAAATGCGGAGGCTGTAATGTCTTTCTCTTTATCACATTCTATAGCTTTGTTTAAACACTCAACAGCTTTTGTTGTATTATAATGACCGTATACTTCCCGTGCATAGATAAATCCTAACATAAAACATGAATAGGCACGATCTTGTTGGGCTGATTTTTCATACCAAAAAATGGCTTTGTTTATATCTTCAGTAATGCCTTCACCGTAAAAATAAGCATCCGCTACAAAAGATTCAGCTGCGGGATCATCGTTTTGTGCAGCCTTCATATAATAAGAAAAAGCTTTCGATGAACTTTGTGATACACCAAGTCCATTTTCATATAGATAAGCTATTCTATTGCATACAAATATTAAATTAAATTTGCTAACATTACTTTCGTCTTCCATATATTCATTATAATATTTGTATGCTAAAGAATAATCTTTCGAAGTACCATAGCCCATCAAATAGCACTCCGCTAAAAGCATAGTTGAATGATGCGTATTTTCCTTAAATAAGCCTTGTCTTTTGTCTTCATGTGCTGTTTTAAGATAAGTAAAAGCCTTGGCTTCTTGCTCTTTATAAAAGTATATTGTGCCTATTATACTCATTGCATACCTATAACCTATCGCTTTTTCATTTTCTACTATTTTCTGTGCCCAATATAAAGCTTTTTCTTCATCCCTTGGTTCTTCGAAAAAGTATTCTTCCATAAGCATAGTCATTGCATCTTCTTCTCCTGAATTTGCAGCTTTCTTCAAATAGAAAATCGCCTGTTCATAATTTTCCTTCTTGTCCCTTTTTTCTAATAGTAAGGATGCATAAGTTGAAATATAAATTGTTTTACCTAAATCAATAGCTTTTTTATATAATTCAATTCCTTTCTCTTTATTGTGACTTACAAGGTTCTGTTCATTTTTTTGCAAATAGTCATGACTGTACAGGTGTGCTAAATACGCAAGACTTTCGGGATCATTGTGTTCTACACCGAGCATAACAAATTCCAATCCTTTTGTCCTATTATTTAAATCAAATAAACAAAACCATGAAGCGTCTCTACATAAAAACCACAATTTCCCATTTATTATAAGTTCCGAATAATAACGCAAAGCCTTTTCTTTGTTTAATCTGAATAAACTATTTAAATTAAGTGATGTCGATTCCCTCTTGAGTAAATCTATCATAGGTTTATATCCATCCAATGCTGCCTGACAAATATAATCAAATGGAAAAATCTTATTTATATCTGTGTAATCATGTCTGTTTTTTAAACAAAAAACCGTAAAATCAAAATAACTTTTATAATCTTTTACAGAACATGCTTTTTGAAATAATTTTATGGCTGTACCATAATCACCATATGACTCACATTTTTTAGCTTCTTCAACACATTTCTCTATAGGTATTTCATCAACTAACGCATTTGGAACTGAATCTGAAGGCTTACCAAGAATAAGTTTATCATCTTCAATATACCATGCTCCCAATTGTTTTATAGCACTTTGTCCTAAAAGTAGAGGAGCATTAATATTTTTAACAACACAAGCTCTAACATTATTTAAAGTCTTAGAACCAATCTTTATTTCATTAATATTAATAATGGTATTTTCAAGAATCGTACCATCAGCCAAAGTATAATCCTGATAATCTACAATATCGTCAATAGTAAGATATTCATTCTTTAGCATAAATAACGCTTCCGTAGCAGATATAGAAACATCTGCAGCTCCTGTATCAAAAATAAATCGCAATTTTAAACCATTGACTGTGCAAGGAATGGTATAAACGCCATTATCATTTCTCATTGTAATAACCTCTTGAGCAATACTATACATTGAGAGAAATATCATAAAAAATAAAATACAAATACGATTCATATAGTAAAAATTAATATTGATGTTTAGTATATAAAAAATACCACTTTTTTAATACCTTTAAATAAGTATCTATATATAAAAAAGTGTAAATCTTTTTCTGTATAAATTAATTTCAATATACATTATAAACAAAGTGATTTTCAATGAAAGTTGCGGGTTGCAAGTTGCGTTTTTACACCAGGAACTATTTCAATACATGAGAAGCTAAAGCCTGCTGAATCCCCTTAATATTGATATCCTTTTTGAACTCCTTCTGATAGGGAGTAGGACTACCAGAAATCCATATTTTCATTTCACAATCATCATCAAAAGTACCTGCCGTTTCGATGGAGAAATGGGTGATTGATTTGTATGGGATGGAGTGATACTCCCGTTTTATACCAGTCACCCCTTGAACATTTTCCATAATCAGACGCTTGTTAGTAAACACCCATTTGTCGCGAAATATCTTAAATGCACTTTCCAACGTTTCGCCTTCCACTAGAACTGATGCGAACTCATTCTGTATTTCACTCAATTTTACTTCGGTAGCATTACCTAATATGTTATCAAAGAATCCCATGATACTGATTTATTAAGGTTAGTATATTTACATATGCAAAGATTGCAAAAATCATCAAAAGCAACAAACAAATCGCTAAAAACATGGCAGATGAAACGCAGACATGCAGCAAGAAACGAGAACAAAAACGCTACCAAGTTGCAAAGTTGCAAGTTACAGGTTGCGTCCAAAATCCTATCTACAGCAATCCGTAGAGCCGATTCTCACGAAAAACGCAACCCGCAACTTTTAGTGTGAGTCCGTTTTTTCTTCTGTATGTGTGTAACCCTATGGGTGGCTTATTTTTTTATTTTTATTATATTATATATAATATATAAATATATATACATATATAATAATATATATATACAATATATAATATACTACAGATACAAAGCAAAAAACAGATACGCATCAAAGTTGCGGGTTGCGTTTTGGCTAAAAATCCATCCTATAGCATACTGTAGAGTCGATTTCGGGCGCAACTCGCAACCTGCAACTTTGCAACTTTCGCTTTTCGGCATTCATCGGCAAACGCCTTCACGTTTGAGGCAAAACGCCTTCGCGTTTTCAGTTTTTCTTCTCTTCCCAATGGAACGGTTCAAAGGTAGCCGACTCGTCCTTCCACGAAGGCTTTCGCATAGCATATATGACAAGTGGAACCGCTACCACCACGATGCATCCGATGACCAAGACGGAATACCACATGGCATTGCTGCCCACCGCAATCTGTCCGGGAGGGATGAAGCTGAGGACGAAAGCCAACAAGGAACCCAAGAAGCCTACGCCGGCTATCAGCCACATCAACCCATTGCCCTTGCTACCGATACGGAACGGACGTTCTGCCTTCTTCATATTGTAACGCAGATAGATGGCTGCCGCAAACATCATCAGGTACATGATGAGGTAAAGCAAGACGGTGAGCTGTGAGAGGATTTGATAGAAGCTCTGGACGGATGGCATCACCACGAACAAAAGTCCCAACAAGGTTACGATGCCTCCTTGGATGAACAAGATGTTCTTTTGCACACCGATGCTATTGGTCTTCTGGAAGAACGGAGGCAAGTAACCGGCACGACCAACGGCAAAGATACCTTTTGAAGGACCCGCTACCCATGTCAACACTCCCGCCAAGACTCCGAACGACAAGGCGATGGCGATAATTGGTGAGAGCCACGAGGCACGGATAAAGTCGAAATATCTATCGAAGCCTACCAACAAACTTTGCGTCAAGTTAATTTCGCTCTTCGGGATGATAATACCGAGCGAGAAGGTGCCCAACACGAAAATCAGTACCGTAATGAACGAACCGATAAACACGGCCTTCGGATAGTTGACAGACGGATTATCCACATCCTTCACATGGATACCGCCCATCTCCATACCGGCATAGAAAAGAAAGATACTCGATGCCAAGACCAAATTATTGAAATTACTGAAATCGGGGAAGAAATTACCCTTGAAGTCAAGCTGTGAATGTCCGCCACTGGCGAGATAAACAATCGCCAACACCACCAACAAGCCTGCCGGAATAATCGTACCCACCAAACCGCCAATCTTCGACACCTTGCCTACCCACGACATCCCCTTCAAGGATATAAAGGTAGCCAACCAATAAATGGCCAGCACGACGACCAAGGTATATAGTCGATTGGAAGCCAAGGCCATATCGTGGGCATCGTTCATTCCGATAAAGGCGAGCGATACGGCTCCGAAGGTCAGCACCGTAGGATACCAAATAGTACTTTCCACCCATTGCAACCAGATGGCCAAGAAGCCCATCCGCTTACCGAAAGCCTCTCCTACCCAACGGAAGACACCGCCTTGCTTGTCGGCAAACATCGCCGCAAGTTCGGCAGCCACCAAAGCGGTTGGGATAAGGAATACAATAGCTGCAAACAGATAATAGAAGGCCGAACTTAATCCGTATTCGGCTTCGGCAGGAAGTCCGCGGAGGGAGACCACCGCCGTCACGTTCATAATGGCGAGTGTAGCTACACTCAATTTAGCAGTTTTACTTAGTTGTTTCATATTTCTGAAGTTTTAGGGCTATAACAATCGATGCTCCGAAATGTTTATCTGAACATTCCTTGCCGGAGGATTGTTCCGCTGTAAATCTTCGCTCCCCTTGTCATCCAGACGACCGAAGGGAGGAAGGATCTCGGTTACACAAAGTGGATGTACCCGAGATTCTTCGCTACACTTCGTTTCGCTCTGAATGACAACTTAAGAGCCTAAATGTAATTATAACTATGAAAAGGAAATACCTTATCGGCTTGGGACTCGCTATCGGATGCGGAGCGACCCAGGCACAAACCATTCTTCCGGATACCGTCCGCCCGTCAATCATCCTTACGGACGAGCCATATTCGAGTGACAACGAGACCATCAAGGCCATCTACGAAGCAAACGGGCTTCATTTCCAAGACCCACGTGCGCCCCGTTTCCTCTTCCTCGACCGGAAAGGACGGGTAGCCTTGGGTATCGGTGGCTATGTCAAGGGAACCATGTCGGTCGACATGAACGGCATCTCCAACAATCCCGACTTCGTGACGGCAGACATCCCCGTACCGAAGCAGCCCGATATGCAGAACCAATTCCAGATGGATGCTTCCACCTCGCGCCTCTTCTTGAAGTTGATAGGCAAGCGGACGGCAGTCGGTGATTTCACGGTTTATGTGGAAAGCGATTTCCGGGGACAAGGAGAAGGAAGCTACAATATGCGTCTCCGACAAGCCTACATCCAATTAGGCGCATTGAAAGTCGGCAAGGCATGGAGTACGTTCTGCGACCCAGCCTCTGCACCTCCCACCATCGACTTCGAAGGGCCATCGGGAACCGTCTGTGCCCGAAATGTGATGTTGCAATACCACCATCGGTTCAACGAGCATTGGAGCATGGCAAGTGCCATCGAAATGCCTTCCGCCACTTATACCACCCTCCCCCATGCTTCCGAAAGCATCAAGCAACGGATTCCCGACTTGCCGTCGTACGTTCAATACGAATGGAACGATGGAAAGAGCCACATCCGCTGGTCCAACTTGCTTCGTTTCCTTTCGTATCGGAACTTAATGGAAGGAAAGAACCGATATGCCATCGGCTTGGCTTCCCAACTCAGCGGGATGATTGCCTTCTCTTCTCGCATCACCTTTTATTATCAGGCGGCATACGGCCATGGCTATGCCGACTATTTGAACGATCTGGACGGTTTAGGCTACGACTTGATTCCCGATGGAGACGGCGGGAAGCTGAAGGCTCCTTATGCCCTGGGCATCGTGGGGGGCTTGCAATACAACCTCTGCAAGAACTTCTTCGTGTCGGCTTCGTATAGCCAATGCCGTCTGTACGACCAAGCTTCGTTGAGCGATTCGGCTTACAAATATGGGCAGTATGTAGTGGCAAATGCCTTCTACACGCCGTTTAATAATTGTCAGGTGGGTGTTGAGTTCCTATACGGGAACCGCCATAATCACGATGGCGAATCGGGAAATGCCCATCGACTGAATGCGATGATTCAATATAATTTTTAAATAAAATAAATGTCATTCAGAGCGAAGTGAAGACGAGTTGTTGAGCCAAAGGCGAAAAATCTCGTGTACATAAACGTGAATGTTTCCGAGATTCTTCCTCCCTTCGGTCGTCTGAATGACAATAAACATTAACTAACTCCAAAAGTATTCAATTATGGAAAAATCAGACTTCAATGCCGATGTGTTCGGCTCCAAAGAGATGTTGCAACCGGCACCAGTGGACAAGATTCCTGCCAAAGGAACCAGACCGGACATCGCCTATCAGATGGTGAAGGACGAAACCTTCGCACAAACACAGCCTCGCCTCAACCTCGCGACCTTCGTCACCACGTATATGGACAAGTTTGCCACCAAGCTGATGAACGAAGCCATCGCCCTCAACTACATCGACGAAACGGAATACCCTCGTGTAGCGGTGATGTGTGCCAAGTGTATCAACATCATGGCCAACTTATGGAATTCGCCCGAACAGAACAAGTGGAAGACTGGTGCTTTGGCCATCGGTTCGTCCGAGGCGTGTATGCTTGGGGGTGTAGCGGCTTGGCTCCGTTGGAAGGAACGTCGCGAAGCACAAGGAAAACCTACCGACAAGCCGAATTTCATCATCTCTACCGGTTATCAAGTGGTATGGGAAAAGTTTGCCGACTTGTGGCAAATTGAGATGCGAACCGTTCCCCTCACCCTCGAAAAGATTACCTTAGACCCGAAGGCCGTCATCGATCTTTGCGATGAAAATACTATCTGCGTGGTGCCTATCCAAGGTGTGACATGGACCGGCCTCAACGATGATGTGGAGGCTCTCGATGCCGCTCTCGACGAATACAATGCCCGCACCGGTCATGACATCCCCATTCATGTGGATGCCGCTTCGGGTGGTTTCATCCTCCCGTTCATCCATCCCGAAAAGAAGTGGGACTTCCGCTTGAAGTGGGTACTTTCCATCAGCACCTCCGGTCATAAGTACGGTTTGGTGTATCCAGGCTTGGGTTGGGTGGTATGGAAAGACAAGAAATACTTGCCGGGAAAGATGTCCTTCTCCGTCAACTACCTCGGTGCCGACATCACCCAAGTAGGCTTGAACTTCTCCCGTCCGGGGGCTCAGGTGTTGGGACAATACTACCAGTTCATCCGCCTCGGTTTCGAAGGTTACAAGCAAGTACAAGAAAACTCCATGGCTATCGCCCGATACCTTCACGAAGAAATCGGCAAGATGAAACCGTTCGTGAACTATGGCAAGGAGGTAGTAAATCCGCTTTTCATCTGGATGATGTGCTCCACATATGCGCAAACCTCCAAGTGGACTTTGTTCGACCTTCAAGACAAGCTGAAACAAAACGGCTGGATGGTACCTGCCTACACCATGCCGAAGAACATCGAAGACCGTGTGGTGATGCGTATCGTGGTGCGTCAAGGCTTCAGTCGCGACATGGCAGACATGCTGCTCAACGATATGCGTGATGCCATTGCCGAACTGGAAAAGCTGGAATACCCGACATCAAGCCGTATCGCCTTAGACAGAAAGGAAAAGGTGAAGGAAACGGTGTTCTCGCATACAGGCAGCAAGCGGAAATAGTTCTCTTTCCAGCCCTACAAGTATTTGGTTCTGACCAAACTTACAAAAACATCTGTCAAAAGTGTCAGGATAGCTTAATGTATTGATTTACAGAGCTGATCCCTGACACTTTTGGCTGATTTTCAGGTTTTAGAAAAGTCAGGAAAAGTGTCGGTTTTTGCATGGTAAAGCATAGGTTTACACATCCTAAAGCATTGGTTTATAGTGAATAGCTCATTGTTTTATGACCTTTTGGGGAGGTGACATCGCCTGTTGGAAGGCTGATTCTTTCAAAACCAAAAAATCAGCCAAAAGTGTCAGGGTTTGATATTGTGAATCAGCCGATTAGCACATCCTGATTCATCTGATTCATGTTTTTCGAACTTTATTTTGAGTTCTGTAGCAGATACATTATTAAGCATCCTGACTCTCCTTCGGGACACTCCCCTATAAAACAAAATGGAAGAGAGAGGGTATCCACTATCATCATATACCGTCCATTTACCCAGTGAGGTCAAAATGACGGCATCGCCATCCCTCAAATATTACATGACCAAGCGCTAATATCATCATAAGATGACGGGTATTTTCGTCAAATTCAATTTTTCACTACATATAGAACGAAAAAATAGTATCTTTGCGGAA
>SUXX01000059.1 GCA_015060735.1 Bacteroides sp. | reverse complement strand
GTTTCAATCATTTCGTTCTTCAAGTCACCGTCGATAGTCTTCGGACAACCGATTACCTGAACACCATAGTTCTTAGCTGCATAGTATTCAGCCAATACACAAGCGTTAGTGTTAGAGTCGTCACCACCGATGATTACCAATGCCTTGATACCGAGTTCCTTGATGATTTCGTAACCCTTTTCAAATTGTTCTTCCTTTTCGAGCTTTGTACGACCCGAGCCGATGATATCGAAACCACCTGTATTGCGATATTCATCAATGATTTCAGCTGTCAATTCCTTGTAGTTGTGGTCTACCAAACCGCCAGGACCAAGGATGAAACCGTAAAGCTTGCTATCAGCATTCAACTTCTTGATACCGTCGAAAAGACCTGAGATTACGTTGTGACCACCAGGAGCCTGACCGCCTGAGAGGATAACGCCCACATTGATAGCTGGGAATGCAGGAGCTTCGCCTTCCACGAACTGAATCAACGGCATACCGTATGTGTTAGGGAACAAAGCCTTGATAGCTTCCTGGTCAGCAACTGACTGAGTAGGTTCACCTTCCTTTGCAACTACGGCACCTTTCAATGCCTGAGGAAGTTTCGGCTGATAAGCAGCACGAGCAATTTGCAATGCACTTTTTGTCATAATAATAATGTTATTATTTAATAAAATTAGAATTCATACGTTCAGTTCTGCAAATTTCGTTCTTTTTTTGCAAATATGAAAACGTATACAAATAAAAATCGTATCTTTACACCGAAAATCAATCACATACTAACTTAAAACATTGAATTATGGCAAGCAGAAGACAATTAAAGAAACAGATTTCCTATATAGCCGGTGACTTGTTCCTGGCAAGTCTGGTAGAAGGTGTAAACCGCGAAACCATTATCGAAGCCATACACAACGTGTTGGCATTGATTCCAAGAATCAGCCATACACAACCGGGTAACGTCAAGGGTTATTATAAGAAATTATATGAAGACTTGAACAAGGAAATCCAGATTGTATCAGACGAATTGCAAAAAGTTGAAAAATAAGACAGGAATATGAAGAAAGCAATCTGTGGCTTCATTTACCACAAGCTATTAGGCTGGAAAGCTGAAGTACATGTTCCTGATTATGACAAGTACATTATTTGTGCAGCTCCGCACACTACCAATTGGGATTTGTTCATCGGTAAATTATTTTATGGTGCCATTGGGCGTGAAACGGGCTTCATGATGAAGAAGGACTGGTTTTTTTGGCCTTTAGGTCCTATCTTCCGTTGGATGGGCGGCATTGCCGTAGACCGTAGCAAAAAAACATCTTTGGTCGACCAAATGATTCAAATCGCTAACGAAAGCAAAACTTTCCATCTGGCTATCACTCCCGAAGGAACTCGCAAAGCCAACCCTAACTGGAAGAAAGGGTTTTACCACATAGCCAAAGGAGCAGGAATTCCTATTTTATTGGTAGGCATCGATTATTCCAAGAAAACCATCACCATCGGTAAAGAATTCCATCCAACCGGTGACATTGATAAGGACATGCGAGAAATCAAGCTGTTCTTTAAGGATTTCAAAGGGAAATATCCGGAAAACTTCTCGATTGGAAAGATTGACTAAATAACAAACCGATTAATTGGCACTCAACAATTAATCGGTTTATTGTTATAATAGCCAACATATGCCTTCGCTAATTTATATCTTGTGAAGGCACTTTTTATTTTCGCCTTCACCTATTTACTATATACTTACCAAAATAATGAAATTTGAACACACTCACCTCCTTCGTTATTTTTCAAACCGAGAAAAACAACAATTTTATTACGGATTATTCTTTTTTTCTTCCTTTTTATTATATCTTTGCAACTTTCAAGAGAAAATAATAACTAAATCAATATGGACAATACAAAAATTGTAGGTGAAAAGATTAAGTCACTCCGCGAAACAAAACAAATCAGCATAACAGAACTGGCGGAACGAACAGGCTTGGCCGAAGAACAAATCGAACGCATCGAAAACAATGTGGACATCCCCTCGTTAGCTCCACTCATCAAGATAGCCCGTGCATTGGGCGTACGCCTCGGCACTTTCCTTGACGACCAAGAAGAAGTCGGAGCCGTTATCACTCGCAAGCAAGATGACTCACAGAGCACTATCAGTTTCTCAAACAATGCAATGAATGCACGCACCCATATGCACTATCAATCGCTCTCTAAATCGAAGGCCGACCGCCATATGGAACCATTCATCATCAACATTGAACAAACTGATGAAACCAACTATGAAGTTTCTTCACACGAAGGAGAAGAATTCATCTTCGTAATGGAAGGGGCGGTAGAAATTGCATACGGAAAGAAAAGCCATGTCATCGAGGCCGGAGACAGCATCTATTACGACAGCATCGTGCCTCACCACGTACATGGTTATCAAGGACAAGCAGCTAAGATTCTAGCTGTAGTTTATACGCCGATTTGATTGATGATGTCTGATTTATGATTTATGATTTTCCATTCGGATAAAACACCATAAAGCATGAATCAGAAGCAATAAATTAAACATCATAAATCATATATCAAAAATCATAAATCAATAATGAATCTCGAATTATCCAATAGAACCCTCGGGGATTGGCTCGAACACTGGGCAGAGGTAACCCCCGATAAAGAATACATTGTCTATTCCGACCGAAATCTTCGTTTCACTTGGAGCAAGTTCAACGAACGTGTCGACAATATGGCGAAAGGACTCCTCTCCATCGGTGTGGAGAGAGGCACACACGTGGGTATTTGGGCAGGGAATGTACCCGACTGGCTTACCTTTCTTTATGCTTGTGCCAAAATTGGAGCCGTAGCCGTAACCGTCAACACTAACTACAAACAAGCCGAGTTGGAATATCTGTGTCAAAACTCGGACATGCATACACTCTGCATCGTAAATGGCGACCGCGGAAGTGATGACTTCGTGAACATGGTGTATGCCATGCTCCCCGAATTGAAAACTTGCCAACGCGGATACCTAAAGAGCGAACGATTCCCACAAATGAAGAACGTCGTCTACATCGGTCAGGAAAAGTATCGTGGAATGTACAACACCGCCGAAATCCTTCTTCTGGGAAGCAACATCGAGGATGAAGAACTCATTGAAGCCAAGAAAAAAGTAACTTGTCACGACGTAGTGAACATGCAATATACCTCAGGTACGACTGGCTTTCCCAAAGGCGTGATGTTAACACATTATAATATAGCCAACAATGGTTTCCTCACCGGTGAGCACATGCACTTCACAAGCGAAGACAAACTCTGCGTGTGCGTACCCCTCTTCCATTGCTTCGGTGTAGTACTTGCCACTATGAACTGCCTCACCCACGGATGTACGCAAGTGATGGTGGAACGCTTCGACCCGTTGGTGGTGTTGGCCTCCGTGCACAAGGAAAGATGTACGTCCCTCTATGGCGTACCCACCATGTTCATCGCTGAACTTAATCATCCGATGTTCGACATGTTCGATATGTCGAGCCTCCGTGTGGGTATTATGGCCGGTGCCTTGTGTCCAATCGAGCTGATGCGTCAAGTAGAAGAAAAGATGTTCATGAAGGTTACTAGCGTGTATGGCTTGACCGAAGCATCTCCGGGCATGACGCAAACTCGTATAGATGACCCGTTCGAAGTGCGTTGTACCACGGTAGGCCGCGATTATGAGTTCACCGAAGTGCGTGTCATCGACCCGGAAACGGGCGAGGAATGTCCCGTAGGCGTACAAGGCGAAATGTGTAACCGTGGTTACAACACCATGAAGGGTTACTACAAGAATCCGGAAGCCACGGCAGAAGTCATCGACAAGGATGGTTTCCTGCATTCGGGCGACCTTGGTGTGAAAGACGAAGATGGCAACTATCGCATCACTGGACGCATCAAGGACATGATTATCCGTGGTGGCGAAAACATCTATCCACGCGAAATTGAAGAATTCCTCTATAAAATGGAAGGTATTAAGGATGTACAAGTAGCCGGTATCCCGTCCAAGCGATATGGTGAGGCTGTAGGAGCCTTCATCATTCTGCACGAAGGAGCTGAAATGAACGAATTCGATGTACGTGAGTTCTGCGAAGGCAAGATCGCACGCTACAAGATTCCGAAGTACATCTTCTTCATCAAGGAATTCCCGATGACCGGTAGTGGCAAGATTCAGAAATACAAGCTAAAAGACCTTGGTTTGGAACTTTGCAAGCAACAGGGCATTGAGATTATATAATCGATAAAAAAATAAATAAAGGTAGAGGTTTATTCATAAAAACTTCTACCTTTGTCTTTGAAACAAAAAAATAATCACTCATGTATACCATACAAACAAATGCTTCGGGTACCCGTAGCATAGAAATATCGGAAGTGAATCTGCAAACCATCCAAAAGTATTCACTTTTTCAGCACCTTATCGATAGCCATGGCATCGTTGATGAAAGCGTACTCGACAAACTGAAGCTGAATATCCGTTCACTCATTGCTTCGGCCGAGGGAAATTGTAAAGAACTACTCGACCTCTGCATCGATGTGATTTATCACAACAACATGAAAGCATTCGGACTTCACCAGCTCGTTTTACTTTATATCGGTTGGGAGAGTGAGCAGAAGAAAGAAGCAAGTATAGAACACGAAGAAGCATAAGCCTTGAAAGAATACCGACTCACCGACTGGCTCCCCACCACCAAGAAGGAAATGGAGCTTCGCGGATGGGATGAACTCGATGTCATCCTATTCAGTGGCGATGCTTATGTGGATCATCCCTCGTTTGGAGCAGCCGTCATCGGACGATTGCTCGAAGCACAAGGTCTACGAGTGGCAATTGTACCCCAGCCCAACTGGCGAGACGACCTTCGCGACTTCAAGAAATTAGGCAAACCTCGCCTGTTCTTCGGTGTGAGTGCCGGGTGCATGGACTCCATGGTAAACAAATATACCGCTAACAAGCGTCTGCGTAGCGAAGATGCTTATACCCCTGATGGACGACACGACATGCGTCCCGAGTATCCTACTATCGTCTATACCCAAATTCTGAAGAAGCTCTGGCCGGAGGTACCCGTCATCATCGGTGGTATCGAAGCTTCCCTACGTCGACTTACGCATTACGACTATTGGCAGGACAGTGTACGAAAGAGTATCCTCATCGAATCGGGAGCCGACCTTTTGGTTTATGGTATGGGCGAGAAACCCATCACCGAGATTTGCCGACGGATGAAGGAATCGCCCTTCGTGCCTACGGATATCCCTCAGACGGTGTATGTAGTGAAGGGCAAGCAAGCCATTCCACCCAGCATCAGTGAGAAAGAAGACATCGTGCTCCACTCGCACGAAGCCTGCCTGAGCGACAAGAAGAAAGAGGCCGAGAATTTCCGCTTCATCGAGGAGGAATCGAACAAGTACGAGGCGGCACGCATCCTTCAACACGCGGGAAACAGTACCGTGGTGGTAAATCCACCTTATCCGCCCATGACGCAAGGTGAATTGGACATGTCTTTCGATCTGCCCTACACCCGATTGCCACACCCCAAATACAAAGGCAAACGCATCCCTGCCTTCGATATGATCAAGTTCTCCGTCAACCTTCATCGAGGCTGTTTCGGGGGATGTGCCTTCTGCACCATCAGTGCCCACCAAGGCAAGTTCATCGTGAGCCGAAGCAAGGAAAGCATCCTCCGCGAGGTGAGGGCCATCACTGAAATGCCCGACTTCAAGGGGTATCTGTCCGATCTCGGCGGACCGAGTGCCAATATGTATGCCATGCACGGAACGAACGAAGAGAAGTGTCGCAAGTGCAAACGCCCTTCGTGTATCCATCCTCAGGTATGCCCTAATCTAAACACCGACCACCGGCCATTGCTCGACATCTATCATGCCGTAGATGCACTTCCAGGCATTAAGAAAAGCTTCATCGGGAGTGGTGTGCGGTACGACCTCCTACTTCATGAAAGCAAGGACGTAGCTATCAACAAGGCTGCCCGTGAATATACTCGCGAACTGATAGCCAAGCACGTGAGCGGACGCCTGAAAGTGGCTCCCGAACACACCAGCGACTCAGTGCTTCGCATCATGCGAAAACCTCCGTTTGCCCAATTCTACGAGTTCAAGAAGATATTCGACAAACTGAATAAGGAACTGAATCTTCGTCAGCAAATCATTCCGTACTTCATCAGCAGCCATCCAGGATGTACACAGGAGGACATGGCCGAACTAGCCGTCATCACCAAGCGACTGGACTTCCACTTAGAGCAGGTGCAGGACTTTACCCCTACCCCGATGACCGTTGCCACCGAAGCTTGGCACACAGGCTATCATCCTTACACCTTGCAACCTATTTTCAGTGCCAAGAAACAACATGAAAAGCTGGCACAACGCATGTTCTTCTTCTGGTACAAGCCCGAGGAACGACGGGCTATCATCCAAGAGCTGAGACGAATAGGACGGAGCGATTTGATTGACAAGCTTTATGGGAAATAAAAAAGAATCCAGTATTACTGGATTCTTTTTTATTATTTATTCAAATATATCGCTCCTTGCAGACGCTTGAGCTTCAACTCGGGTAAGGGAGCATCGATCCGCTTCACCTTCATGGTCGAAACGCCACGCGATTCAGCCTTGGCAACCTTACTGCCAGTTATCAACTCAATAGCCTTAGCAAGCATCGGCTCTGCCTTTTCACCGAAATTCACATAGCCATCGTTCCAGTCAGCAACCCGATAATCGGGATTCATGCCGGTTTCGGGAACAGTCTCCTGCTTCGCGTTGTAGTACTGGAAAGTGATGGGAGCCAACTCATAACTGTAATTACCCTTATCGAACTCTAGCACTTCCATGCCCACATTCTTGCCGTTAGTCTTTTCGCCAATAATAGTAATAGGCACATCAATCCCTCGCAACGAACTAATCAACACTTCACTGGCCGAAGCGGTTCCCTCGGTGGTCAGCACATACAGATTGGTATGGCTCAAATCATACGATGACAAATTCACGCCGTAATAATTGTCGTAGTAAAATAGGTCGTAGAAGTATTTTGCGGAAGCATCATATTCATTGCCTGTCTCTTTCTTCGTAACTTCCACAGCCTTCATTCGTGCGTCATTGTAACGATAGTATTGGAAGACTTTGCTGCTGCAACCACTACCGGCTAGACAGCCCGAAAGCATCATGGACGAGATGACATGACCGCCGCCATTGTATCGCAAATCGAGCACTAAATCTGTAATGTTTGCCGATTTTAGTTGGGCAAGCACATCCAACATGTCATTATCGTAACCGGCATCGAACGCATTATAAACTATATAACCGATTTTAGCACCACCTTCTTCGATAATTTTATTCATCAGGATAGGAGTATGTTCTACCTCGGTGGGCACCAACGAAATTTCTTCCGGCTCCCCGCTTCCATCGCTTACCAAAAGAGTAATACCAGTCCTGGTAGGTTGCATCAGTTCCAGATAAAGATTCATGTAATTCTTTCCATCAATTACTTCCCCATCCACCTCAAGAATAAAAAAGCCTCGGTTAATATCAAAGGTACTGGCAGGCGAAGCCGGATAAACAGATTGTACCACAAACCCGTAATCACCCGTATCACTACCGTCTTCGTTTATAAAGTTCACAATGGACAAACTAGAAAAGCCATAACTCTTTACCTTATCATCCTTTTTGATGTTATGATTGACCCCTGCCGAGAGTGCCTTGCTACCAACCTTCTTTTCCGTGCGGTCAATGTATGAATATAATGAATACTTGCCCGACGAGTTCTTTTTCTTGTCCAACTTGTTTCCTGTCATTTTCATCAACGTGGTCTGCAAGAAATTCTCGTACGAGTCTTCGTAAGGAATGGTCAAATCACGGGTCATCCCTTTGTATTCCTCATTCCACAAATAGTAACCCGTCAGATAGTTATCAATATTTTTATTCATTTCGGTCTTGGTATTATCTACCGAAGGCTTATTCTCTTCTGTTTGACTACCCGAATTCTCCGGCACCTCCTTATCAGATTCCGAACAAGCGGCAAATGCAAGTGCACAGACCAGCATCCAACACCATGTAATCTTTAAAAATAAAACTTTCATAATTGCTTTTCCATTCAATTAATACTTTTATTACACCTTAACAAAAGGTCATTAGAAACGGTTCAACGCCTGTTTGGCCTTATTGACTACCTCCGTAGCTGAAGTTTCGGTCAATGTCAGGGGGTCGAAAGCTTCAAGAATCTTATCCAATTGCTTGCCATAATTCCGCTTGCGACCCCGGCGATCGGTGTCATTACGCAGAATACGAATCTTTTCGTAAGCCTGAATACCCTCTATCAATCGTTCAAAACGCACAGAGGAGCGTCCATCCGGATAAAGGATATACGTATCGCCCGCAGCCCAATTAGTGAAACGGCTATCATGCAACGGCTTCTCTACCCAACTGTTCAACGCCCAACGTAGGTAACCATCCAATCCCTCACGGGCAGCATACCAACCCAAATATTCGGCTTCGGCTGGAGGACTGAAGGTAAAGGTGTTCGGACGAGCTTCTGCACAACAAGTGTAGAAGGTAGTCACCTTACCCTGAGCCTTACGCTTGGCAATGTCTTCGGCTGAAAACGTCTGAGCCAAACCCACACAATAATCGTCTAGCGGCTCCAGCAATTCCTTGTGGTTGCTTCCGGCTAAGGAAATCTTAAAATCCTTGTCAGCCTTCTTGATAACCGCAATGGTAGCCAGCATGTCCTTCATCGAACGCTCGTCCATGGCAATGTGAGTAATCTCGAACCAACCCTTTTCCTTCAAATGTAAGGCGAACGACTTCAACATGCGAATCCAGAACTCTTCGTAAGCAGGTTCTCCCGGCTTACCGCTAAAATACTTGAAGGTGTTGCTGGCTTGATCAAAATATTGGAAAGACAAACGCCAAGGCACCATGGAGTAACAACCTATTTCCTTCTTGATGCCAAGCGACATCATAAATTCTACCCACTTGTCGAACACGGTATAGTCAAACCACCAAGAACCGTCAGCCTTCTTCATCCAAGTCACCATACTTTCAAACGGATCGTAAGTCTGTCCATTCCAAGGCTTGTGCATGATGCTAGCCGTAATCACTTTGCCTCCAGCATCGGCATACCGCTGCATAATCGGTCGCATCAACTCGAAATGTTCTTCACTGAACGGTTCCACATTGTAATATCGCGATATAGCATACGGGTTTTGCCATAAGTCGAGGTGAAAAGCCCAATCCTTCGGAGCCGGCAACGTACGGTTCTTAACAGTTACGGTCAGTGGCAATTCGGCCAGTATCTTACCATCTTCCTTCACGGTCACCGTTCCGCGATACATGCCTTGAATGATGTATTCTCTAGGCACCTTCACGCTCACCCAAACCGGTTGGGTGGTACGAGCCTTTATGTCCAAAGTCGGTGTCACATGATCGATGACATCAGCCACGAGGGTAGAGTCAAATTCTGCCGAATTCGGGCGAAGTCCACATCCACCCTTACCGTCTTTGTTCAGTTCGTCGGTCATCACATAGCGTACAAAACCTCGTTCGACATTCCATTTCGAAATCTTATAATTCTTGGCCAAAATATCGCTCACCTCTACGCTTACGTTTTTCAATTCGCGATTAGTGGAAATCACGAATTGGGCAGATACTTTCTCCCCCATCCAAGCCGTTAGGTTTAATATGCCTGTCGGTGCCACTTTAGCCGGCAATTCTTTGTTGTAACGTACATCGGTACTCCCCCATGCTATAATGGGATTAGTCACTCCAGCCCACTTTGAAGCATCCGTAGCCACGGGATTCGGAAGCTCTTCATAGGCTTTAGAAACTTGCTGTGCCTTCACATTTGTAAGCGAAAGCAAGAAAGCAGCCATTAAAAAGAATTTCTTCATAACATGTAATTTTAGTGACAATTGTTTTCGTTGAATTATTTAAAACTTTCTCATCTCGCAATCGCATCCGCTCAATACGTTCACGCACTTGTCGATGTCATTCGGACGAATCACCACATTTGCCTTGTCACCATCAGCAAAAGCATACATGTATTCGATAAAGATTTCTTCGCTTGCCAACTTTTCGAGGATAGCCGAAAGCGAACCAGCCACATTGGGGCACGAGATGCAGACCACATCGGTGAGCATCACGGCAAAGTTCTCGTTACGAAGGATTTCCACGGCCTTGTCCACTTCCGACACAATCAGGCGAAGGATACCGAAATCGGTAGTTTCTGCCATGCTGAAAGCGTGCATATTGATACCGCTCTTGCCCAAAATCTTAGTCACTTCATTGATTCTTCCGGTCTTGTTTTCCAGAAAAACGGAGAGTTGTTTGATTGTCATAATCTTTTTTGATTTAATTTTCCACCACAGAGGACACGGAGTAACACAGAGGTCTCTTTTTCTTCGTCCATAAATCCATTAAAAACTCCGTGGAACTCTGTGTACTCTGTGGTGAATTATCTATTACACTAATTTACGGTTGTCTATCACGTGCTTACCCTTACCCTGGCTACGCTCGATGCTGCCCGGCTCCATCAGCTTCACATCGGCACTGATAGAGAGGACACTCTTCAGCTTGTCGGCCAATGCCTTCTTCATGGCGAGCATACGTCCGAGGTCGTCGCTGAAGAAATCGCGGCGCACTTCCACCTGTACCTGGAGGGTATCGAGGTTCTTCACACGGTCCACCACAAGCATGTATTGCGGTTCGAATT